>OY969813.1:3892500-4468144 GCA_963703355.1 uncultured Bacteroidota bacterium | reverse complement strand
TTCTTTTCAAAAACAGCAATACTTCACTTCACAGCACGCAGGTCAAACGCGTAAAGTGCTATTCGAACGCAGTCGGGACAAGACCATGATGGAAGGCTTCACCGACAATTATATTAAGGTCGCCGCACCCTATCACGAGGATTGGGTGAACAGCATAGTGGAGTGGAAAATCTAACCAATTGTCAATTGTTAATTGTTAATTGTCAATGGACATCCGACAGAATAACGACCTTATTTATCCCCCGTTAACAATTAACAATTAACAATCGACAATTAATGGTGTTATTCCGATCTAAGGCTGGTTACGGGATTAGCCAATGCTGCTTTAACTGCCTGAAAGCTGATGGTAACAATGGCTATTGCAAAAGAGATTCCCACGGCTATAAAAAATATTCCCTGACCGATATTAACGTGATAAGCAAAATTCTCCAGCCATTTATACATAAAATAATAGGCCACGGGAACCGCGATCAGAAATGCGAGGCCAATTAAATAAATGAATTCTTTTGCAAACAGCGTGGAGATATCGAACATCGACGCACCCAATACTTTTCGGATACCCACTTCTTTTGTCCGCTGAACCGCTGCGAATGCAACCAATCCGTATAAGCCAAGGCAACCGATCAAAATGGCCAGCGATGAAAACAATTTAAAAGCAGTATACACTTTCGCTTCCTGTCTGTACCAGTTAGCAATATGCTCATCGATAAATTCATATTCAAATACTTCTTTCGGAAACATGGCGGACCATGTCTTTCCGATTTGGGTGATCGTGCTGTTGAGATTATTTGGTTTAATTCTGACACTTGCCATGTAAAAATTATCTGGCCCATATAATAAAACACAGGGCCTTCTCTTTTTATGTTTGGATTCACTTTGAAAATCCTGCACCACGCCAATTACCCGGGAGTCGCCCCATCCCAGTTTAATATTCTGTCCGATAGCCTTCTCGGGATCCTGTATACCGAGCTTATGTATCATCGTTTCGTTAATTACCACTTTGATGATGCTGTCTTTTTCATACCGTTTATTGATTTTTTCACCCGCGAGCATTTTCAATCCAAACATGCTGATATAATTTTCATCTACGCACTTCATTTCAGTTACATCGCCTTTCATGATACCACGCTCAGGACAGGAAAAACTGGTAGCATTGCTGAAGTATGTGGGCGCTCCGGATGAAAAACTAATATCAGACACACCTGGTTCAGATTGGAGTTGCTGTCTCAGCACAGGTTGTTTTGACTGGTCTGGTAAGGGAAAATTTACTACCGCTTCTTTATTAAACCCAAGATCTTCGTTTTGAAAGAAATTCATTTGATGAGCCACCACAAGGGTACCGACAATGAGAATTTGGGAGATGGCAAACTGCAGTAGTACCAGGCCCTTGCGCAGATTGATGCCTCGAAAAGACATGCCGGTCTTTCGTTTCAGCGAATCTACCGGGTTAAATGCCGATTGAATAAAAGCCGGATAAACTCCAGCGAGTACAATTACCAGTATCGTCAGTGCTACCAGCAAACCAATTACAACAGGCTCAGCCAGCTGTTTTGCATCTATTTTAATATCCAGCCAGTCAGAAACCTGTGGCAAAGCCAGTATAGTAACCAGTACTCCAAGAAAAACAGATATCAAAACCAATATACCGGTTTCACCCAAGAACTGCTGAACTAACTGAGGTCTGCTTGCACCCATTACTTTCCTCACTCCTACTTCTTTGGACCGCTTAACAGATTGCGCGGTTGACAGATTGATGAAGTTGATACAGGCCATGACAATAATAAAAACTGCAATCGCCACCAGTCCCCAGTATGTATCCCTGGACGTAGGTGTAATAATATTATTGATGTATCGCTGATCGAAATGCACTTCACGCAATGGTTGAAAGGGAAGATGTGCTTCTTCAGCAATATTTTTCCCCCAGTGTTTCGTCAGGAAGGAAGGCACTTGTTTCTCCAGCTGATGTAAGGAGTAATTTTTTGGGATAACAAGATATGCGTAACTGGAACCAGCGATGGCGTAGAACTCACGCATCATGCCTTCGTCAAATTTTCTGGTGTTGAGCGACACCAGGAATTTAAAAGGCAGACTGGTATTTGCCGGAGGATCTTTGATAATACCTTTTACTTTTACGGTGAACTCATTCCCCATATTCAATACTTCGCCCATGGCCTGTTTATCGCCAAAATATTTACGCGCAGTGGATTCGGTAAGCACCACGGAATTGGGCTCGTTCAATGCAGTTGCCGGATCACCTGCGATCCATTTGTAGTCAAATATCTTTGTGAACTGACTATCTACAAAAGCAAAGTTCTTTTCTATAAATCTGTTCTGGCCTATTTGAATGAGTCCCTCCTTCTGATAAAATATCTGGCTGATATTTTCTAATTGCGGAAAATCATTACGCATAGCAGGTACAACAGCCATGGAAATATTGGCATTAAAATCCAGGGCGTTTAATGTAATTCTGTATGTCCTGTCGGCTTTTTTACTAAAACTGTCATAACTCAGTTCGTTTCGAACGATTAGAAAAATGATCAGACAGGAAAGAATGCTTAAACTCAATCCGAATACGTTGAGGAAAGTAAAACTCAGATTTCTCCGCATACTTCTCAACGCGCTGATGAAATAGTTCTTTATCATAGATCAATTTTGTAGGCTTAAGGCGTAAGGCTTAAAGCTTAAGGCGTAAAGCATAAGGCGTAAAGCATAAGTCTTAAGGCGTAAAGCTTGGAGCAACCAAGTTGATACCAAATTTTTAAACCATTATTTATCAGCAACTTAAATGGTTTGAAGCGAACAGAAACTGTCCGGTTACGCACGAAGTATGTTCAATAATGTCCTTTGTTCCAAACGCCTTAAGCTTTACGCCTTGCGCGTTTCGCGTTTCGCGTTCAGCGTTAAGCGTTCAGCGTTAAGCGTTCAGCGTTAAGCGTTCAGCGTTACGCGTTACGCGTAAAGAACCTGCTCATCTGTATAATAGGTTTTACGGCTTCCTTTTGTATCAATGTGAATGGGAAAACCTGTAGGGCTTTCCGCTTTCACCTTGCGATGTATGACCAGGAATTCTTTTACTTCATCGTTGATCTTCCCGGGATAAGCTTTGTCAATTTTTTTCGTTGCCTCTTTTAATAATTTGGGAATCAGCTTAACCAGTTCTTTTATTTTTTCGTCGGGAATAGCAGATGCAATAGAATAAGGAGAAATTCTGGCGGCCCAAAGAATTTCATCAGAATAGCCGTTGCCAATGCCCCGGATCAAATCCTGATCGATTAAAATATCTTTCACTTTAGTTTTCCTGTTAAAAATATTTTTCAGCGATTTAAAATCAAGTTCCATGGCGTCTATGCCGTCTTTATCAACCGGATTCAGTTTGATATTCGCATTTCTCATCCGATCTGTTAATGCAAGATTTGTATTTCCATCAAAAAACAATTCGACAATCGTAGAATGATGTTCATTTGTTTTGTCGAAGAAGAACATATCACCAGTCAGCATCAGGTGCAGCCCGAGCAAAGTTCCATCAGCAAATTCAAAACGGAATTCTTTTCCTGAACGGTAAACTCTTTTTAAGATTTTCCCTTCCAGGTGAGCCGACAAAGCCTTTGCAGTGTCGGCCAGTTTTTTTCCATTCACTACGTTCACTTTAGTCAGCTTTTTATTTGCAAGAATACGGTTCAGGTTTTTTGCGAAAACTTCTATATCAGGTATTTCTGGCATACACTAAAAATTGGGAGATTTTGAAAATTGAAGATTGGGAAATGGGCGATGTATACATTGTCATTTGTACTATAAAATTAGTCTTTGACAATAAAAATGATCCTTGACAATAAAATTAATCTTTAAGAAGAAAGTTTTTAATGGCCTTCTCTTCTCCATTTACAATCACCGAAAGCTGATGTTTACCAGGGTAAAATGTTCTGGTTGTTATTTTTCTAAAAGATTGTTTTCTGTTGACTTTCACCATCCCGCCTGGCCTGTATTTTTTTTCACTGATCTTAAAGACCTTTCTGGCTAATTGATTATTAGATTTGTTATAATACAAACCGTATTCCAGTCTTACGGTCTGTTCCTTTTTATCTTTATTCGAAATAGAAAAAGAGAAAGATACCTGTCCTCCCATTTTTACAACGGGCGTTTCAATCTTAAAATCCGAAACCAGGATATTCTTTCTCTTGAGTCCGAAGTGACTTAATATTTCTGCATGACCCTTTTTCAACAAGGTTCGGGACCCATGTTTAATGATGGCATCTGTTTCTTTGCTGACGCCTTTCCACTCACGGGCCAGTTTCAACACGATGTCGGGATGGTCTTTTGCGATGTCGTTGATATTATTCGCCACACTCCTTCTCACAAACTCTGAAGGGTCGTTTTTGAGATGCTCGAGAATCGGTAATATGGGCGACGGATCTTTTTTCACTACGGGGATGGCCATGGCCCAGGGCAGTCTTGGTCTGCTGCCCTCGCTTGAAAGTCTTCTTACTTGATCACTTTTATGCCTGGACCATACCTTCATCTGATGCACCATCTTTTCACCATACCTGATAAAAAAGGGCCGTACTGCAAATTCGCAACTCACGAATTGTGTGACGATTTCAAAAGCTTCCATGGAAATTTCAAAATGGTCCATTCCGTACACTTCTATATAATCGGGAATAAACATGTGCTCCAGACCTCCTCCCCCGTAACCTTTTTTCTTCAGATAGCTGATCAACTGTAAAAGGATACCGACGGATTGTTTGAAATCAGCGGGCATAAAATCATGCAGCACCTCACTTGTGTGCCGCATACGTGCTTTTAACTCCTTCGTAGAGAAATCATCCGTAAATATTTGCTTAATGAATGCAGGTTTGTTGAAAGAAGGATACACTGCTTTCAACTCGCCGGATAGTTGGTTATAAAATCGGGGTGAATAAAGATCTTTTAACAGGCTCATGTTGCGTTCTTGATAAGCGAAGATATTCGAAAGCTGAAAGCTTAAGGCGCAACGCGGAACGCGGAACGCTGAACGCTTAACGCTTAACGCGGAATGTTTTAGGCTTTAAGTTTTAGGCCTTAAGCTTTAGGCTTTAAGCCTTAAGCCTTATGCTTTAGGCTTTAAGCTTTGGGCGCTTTATATTTATGCCCGAAAATCGTCGTTATGGAGGTTCATCATCATCCTGATTTGGAGCATAAAAGGAAGCGTTTCAAGGAGTATTTTCTGGAATTTCTCATGATTTTTCTGGCTGTTACCCTGGGTTTTATAGCAGAAAATGTACGGGAAGGGATCAGCGACCGGAGTAAGGAAAAAGAGTATATCGAGTCCCTTGTGCAGGATTTAAAGACTGACACTGCACAGATCAGAGAAACAATGAGTTCTCTTTATACACAGATGTATCAAATGGATACACTGGAAATACTGCTAACACCTGACGTAAATAAGAATGATAGCGCAGTATATATTTGTTATCTCCTTCAGGACTGTATTCACAATCAGCACGCTATGAATTTCTCAGACAGAACGATCACTCAGCTGTTTAGTTCAGGAAATATGCGTCTGATAAATAAGCAGGCTATTTCTGACAGTATCACAGCTTATTATACACAAATCAAGGATGTGGATGCGCAAAAAGCCTATTATGTTGAATATTTTCATAAATGCCTCGATATATATGAGGCGATTTATGGTTTTGAAACCTATCATTCGAGACTAAATGCCAAAGGGGTGAGTTTTTACCCAAAACTCGAATTCGGAAAACTTAAAATCACTACGACTGATCCCAAAAGCCTCGAAAAATTCAAATCGACCATAGAAATAACTAAAGGCATCCTCAAGAGTTACCGAAATGACCTAAGGCAGTTAAAATCGCAGGCCAATTCACTCATTCGTTTTCTGAAAACCACCTACGATCTGGAATAAAAATTCGATCCTACCTGAATAATTTTCATAATATGAACATAGTGAAACAATAATTACAGCATTTGCAACATACGGTATAATCTCAGCCTCAATAGGTTAATAGTTTTGCGCCATCAAAAACTATTAAATCTATTTTATGTACAAGAAATCGGGTTTCATCCCAAACATCCTGAGAAATATCATGGCACTGTCATTAGTTGCACTGATTTTCTCCTGTAGCAAATCGAATCAGCAGAATAATTCTCCTGCATCTATTACAAGCTTTTCTTTTAGTCAGTCGAACAATCCGATACCGGTAAATTCTTCTGCAGCCATCAATGGAACGAATATTTCGATATTTCTTCCGCCGGGCACCAATCCCAATGCGCTCATTCCCAGTTTTACGCTGTCAGACAGCAGCATGGTGCGTGTAAATGGGATCGCACAGGTAAGTGGCGTTACGCCAGTCGACTTCTCCGCACCGGTATCTTATAATGTAACATCAGTAAGTGGTGTTACGCAGAATTATACAGTTACCCTCACAACGGATATGACAAGCATCGATCAAAACGTGACAGCATTCATGAGCCAGTACAGTGTTCCCGGACTTTCCCTCGCCATCACCCTGAACGACAAACTGGTGTATGTAAAAGCATATGGCAAATCTGATCTTGAAGACAATACTCCTGCAACGACTAACAACCTGTATCGTATTTCCAGTCTTTCGAAACAAATCACTTCCGCAGTCATCATGAAACTGATGGATCAGGGAAAAATAAATATGAGTGACAAAGTATTCGGTCCTGGCGCGATACTCGGCACTACATACGGCACATTATCTTATGGCGCTGGAATAACAGGTATTACCGTAAGCGATTTATTACATCATACGGAAGGTGGCTGGCCCGACGACAATACGGATCCGTTGGGACAAAATCCTTCCATGAGTGTACAGCAAATTGTAAGCTGGGGACTGGACAATGTGCCACTGATAACTACTCCCGGAACGCCCACTTCCTATTATTATTCTCATTTTGGATATTGTATTCTGGGACGTGTGATTGAACAAATTACAGGCATGACATATGCCCAGGCTGCTCAATCGCTCATATTGCAACCGAGTGGTATTACTGATATGCAAATCGCCGGAAACACATTGGCCGACCGTGCAACCAACGAAGTGAAATATTATGATGCACAGAACCGTGCTTACGGTTTCAACCTCGCAAGAACAGATGCTTCAGAAGGATGGATTGCGTCAGCTACAGACCTTGCAAGGTTCCTTGTCCATGTGGACGGTTTGTCTTCACAAACACTTCTTTCACCCAATGCGCTGACAGTGATGACTACAGGTTCTGTTGCCAATCCGAAATATGCCTGCGGCTGGGAAATCAATATGTACAATTGGTTTCATCACGGTAATTTCCCTGGTACCGGTACTACACAGGCCATTACCACACAAAGCGGAAACTTTAACTACGTGATTCTAACCAATACCGATAGTTCAGATCCCAATTATTCCGCCAATATGGATAATATATTCTGGAATTCACTTCCTACAACGCAAAACTGGCCAACGTACGATCTGTTCGGAGGACAGACAAAATAAATGAAGAATGTATTGGGGATGCGGCCTGGCGGCTTATCGGGTGACTACGAAAACCGCCGCCGTATCCCTTCTTTTTTTTAAATATATTATATGCGCCTCATCATTATTTTGCTGCTGTTGAGTTGTTGCCTGGCAACACGTGCGCAGGATGATGTGGCGGAACTGGACGACTCGCTGACGTTTCAGGAATTAAATACAGGATTGTTTCTACACGACACTACGCTACTCAAAAAAGGGATCATGCAAAGAATCTCACGCACGGTACATATCATGGCATCGGCTCCTGCACATTCCCATCTCGAATTAAATATGAGTTATCAGTCGGACGATGTCTATAATGGTCGAAAAAACACAACGGTTATTCCGCTGGTTACACCCAGGATCAGTTACATATTTAAAAGCGGATTACAATTCGACGCGAGTGTAGGATATGACTTACACAATCCTTCTCCACAAACCAATCAATACATATTGGATGGTACGTACAATTTCAGTCCGGGTAATGGCAACTATTCCGCGTCCATTACCGCTTCAGGGTTTATATATAATGAGCAGAGTGGCAATACAACCGCAGAACAGAGAGGAAGTATAGAAATAGATAACAGTTATGATTTTAATTTTATAGAACCAAGTCTGTATCTGACCTGGAGTTTTGGCGGTGGAAAAGACTATGCAGCCACTTTCAGTTTGCAGCATGAATTGGACATGGCTAAAAACAAACTGAGTATCACTCCTACTTTTAATGTCAATGCAGGTACGCAGAACTTCCTTGATTCGTATTATAAAAACAGAAAATATACCATTCATCAAAAAAACGCAACACCCGTTGTTGAAGAAGTAACCGTTTACGGTGATGTATTAAATGCAGGAAAATTTATTATTCTTGACTATGAAATGGCAGTCCCCATCAGTTATACCTTAAAACGATTTACTCTTAATTTCACACCCAACTATGCCATCCCCGTTCACGCAGCTGAAACGGTGATTACCACTTCTTACCAGGGACAGATTATAAAAACAACCCATAAAAAAGAAGATATTTCAAATACCTTCTATTATCAGGTTGGTATAACCTATGATTTCTAAATTAAAGACGAACAGTATATCTTCCGTGTTGACTATAAATACAAGACGTCAGCTATTGAACAATACCTTACACCACGAAATATTATCTGACATCGAAAGCATCAGAAAGAAAAACATGTTATTTTCAGAGAAAAGTTTTGATGCCAGAGTTCACGCTATGGACTTTCTCGAATTTCATGTAATAGACCGGATTGAAAGTCTGGTGGAAAGAAATAACCATTTTGATAATTTAAAACAACAGGCATTAAAGGTTAAAGGTGAATTGGAGGAAATAACTGTAGACATGTTTCGATCCATCCGGTTGAAAATATCCCAGGAACACATCAGAGGAAAAGATTTTCTGAAACTTGCTAATGAATATCTGGAATACGATTTTGATGCGGAGCATGCTAACGAAGGGTACGATCATCTTGACCTGTTTCTGAATGGCCTGTTAACATATCGGGAATTGCCAGATGAAACGATACACCGTGAACCGGAAATGGTTTTCTTTCAAAAGACACCGGCGAGGATCTTAATGCAACTAATAGAATCAGCGTCTATTAAACCAGCAGATGTTTTTTTCGACATCGGTGCAGGTCTGGGTCAGTCTACCATGATGTTTCATTTGATGACTTCCATTGTTTCAAAAGGAATTGAAATCGAACCCGCATTTTGCGATTATGCAAATCGTTGTGCTGCTGAATTAAACCTGACTAACGTGGAATTCATACATGCTGATGCACGTGATGCCGACTATTCTGCAGGTACTTTATTTTTTATGTACACTCCTTTCGAAGGAAATATAATGAACAACGTGCTTCAAAAATTAAAAAAAGAATCGATGAACCGACGAATCAGGATATTTACTTACGGTCCCTGTACAGCAATAATTTCCAAACAGGACTGGCTGAAATGCAAAAATGAAGTTCAGGATTTTCTAAAAGAAGCCGGTGAATTTGAGTCAGTAAGTTCTCCGTCTTGGTAAATCATTCCCTTTGATCCAGAAAAGAGGAAGACCCTGAAAAGGGTCCTCCACATTGCTAGCGCTTTGACTGAATCAAAGCGATATTTATTAAACCACTGCCAGATGACGTTTAACGATAATATACTGCTGAGTAATGAGCCGGAACATAATGTGGGCCATATACCCTTTCGCGCACTACGCATGAGCTAAATGTTACTGCCAGCACTGCGAAAATTAGAATGAGTTTAAGGATCGTTTTCATGGTACTATGTTTTCATTATTAGAGCAGTTTTAGGAGGCAGGGTTTAAACGGAATAATAATAATTATCAGGGTTAACATTCAAATAACGGGTTAAAATATCGCGATATTTGCCTATGCAACAAGATGCAAACCAACCTGGCAGAGCGCAGACAGTAGCTCGAATCATACTGGGCCTTTTTCTGGTATTGGCAGGTACAGCCCATTTAACTTTTTCAAGACAGGCATTTCAGGCACAGGTTCCCAATTGGATTCCCATGAATAAAGATCTGGTTGTCGTATTATCAGGTATTGTTGAAATACTGTTGGGAATTTCATTGAGTTTCTGGACAACAAAAAGAATTACTATAGGATGGATCGTTGCCCTGTTTTTCGTGTTGGTCTTCCCCGGAAACATCGCGCAACTGGTTGATCACCGAAATTCTTTTGGATTAGACACGGATCTGAAACGCTGGCTAAGACTACCATTTCAACCTGTTTTGATATATCTCGCACTTTGGTCTACAGGAGCATGGAAAGAATGGCGGGAGAAACGCTGAATCGATCATTTTCAGGCCATTCTCCGCCGGGAAAGCACCGCCTGATTTATTTACAACGATTTTAAACAGACGTTCGTCGATTATTTCGATGGACGTTTTTTTATGCCCTGAACTTCAGAATGAAATCGAAGTTATCCCGCAGTTACTAACTGCATTTGGAATGTTGCCGTGCCTTAAAAGCCACCCGTCTATTTTACAAAACATGAAACCGCTAACTAAAGAATCATTAAAACATACACATGAAAAGAAGTTTACACACTATGATGATGGGAATTGTCATCGTCTTCTCGGCAACTAAAGTTTCCGCACAAAATATTGGCATCAATGCAGATGGAAGTACGCCGGACGCCAATGCAATGCTGGACATTAAGGCAGCGAATAAGGGACTGCTGATTCCGCGTACCAGTACGGTAACCCGTGTAACCATTCCAAATACCAAGGGGCTGTTGGTATATGACACTACAACAAGTACGTTTTGGTTCAATGATGGAAATGCCTGGCAGCAGATATCCAATGGGAGTTCTGCATTAAATGGTACCGTGAATTATCTAGCGAAATTCACGGGAACCTCCACTGCTGGCAATTCGCAGATTTTTGACAACGGACAAAACGTGGGCATTGGTACAACGAGTCCGCTGGCGCGATTTCAGGTTACAGACAGCAGTGTGTTGTTCAGTGCAGCCGGGGATGTTCCGGCATTGCCGCACAACACGCCTATTTCAAAAAACGGGCGACGGATGATGTGGTATCCTGATAAAGCAGCATTTCGCGCAGGATATACAGTGTATGACGAATGGGATTCTGTTAACATCGGCAAATATTCTATCGGTATGGGTTATGGGAATATGGCTACGGGTTTGTATTCCGTATCATTGGGCAATGGATCAGGGGCATCCGGCAGAAGTTCCGTCGGAGTAGGCGAACTGAACAATGCAACCGGTGATTACTCCTTTGCGTCAGGGCAGTATACGACGTCAAAGGGAATGTATTCAACTGCAACCGGATATACAACTCGGGCAACAGGCATCGCTTCAATTGCTTTGGGATACCAGTCCGAAGCCGATGGAGATTATTCGGTAGCGCTCGGCAATGAAACTTTTGCTTCCCAGCAGGGTGCCGTAGCACTGGGGAACGAAACAGGCGCTACCGCAGTCGGTTCGACGGCCTTGGGAAATTTGTCCAATGCAAGTGCGACTTATGCAACCGCTATCGGCAATCAGAATAGCGCGAGTGCACAAAGTGCACTGGCCCTGGGCGACAATACAAAAGCAGCAGGGTTTGCCTGCACTGCCATGGGCTTTGAGACTACAGCCAGCAGTTTCTATTCAACAGCCATGGGTGAGCTGACTACGGCAAGTGGCGCCGCTTCTGTAGCAATGGGCAATACCACAACGGCTGCGGGAAGTAATTCATTCGTCTGGGGCGCAAATTCAAATGCAACCGGAAATAATTCGCTTGTCTTTGGTGTGAATCTATTTGACGGCGGACATAAAGGAGACGCGATGTTCGGTGATACAGATCCATGGAATGCAGGTTCGGTAGGCAGTGGTACAGATGATCAAATGATCTGCCGATTCAACAATGGTTATTATTTTTTGACTGGTGGCAATACCAACAGAACCGGTATTCTGGCCAATCACGGCGACAATAGCTGGTCGGTGATCAGCGACAGCACAAAAAAAGAAAAAATAATTCCCGTAGATGAAGAGGCTCTGTTGAAGAAAATTTCCGAATTCAAATTAGGTACCTGGAACTACAAAGGGCAGGACCCGAAAATATACCGTCACTACGGACCTATGGCGCAAGACTTCCATCACGCATTCGGTCGGGATTCAATCGGCACCATTGGCAACGACACGCTAATCAACCAGTCCGATCTTATGGGCGTAAGTTTTACTGCCATCCAGGCGCTGGAAAAAAGAACTGAAAAAATCGAACAACAGCAACAGCAGATCTCGGCACTTAAAAAAGAAAATGAATTCCTTGCCTCAAGCAACGAACAACTTCGTTCGCAGCTGAAGTTACTCATGAGCACTGTTTCTGCCCTCGATAAAAAAGTACAGATGATAGCGGTCATTCAAAACAATTCAAATGCCGTTGCAGGAAAATAGATTACCATGAAAAAGTTTCAGAACATTTTATTCGTGGTGTTGTTGCCTGCCCTGGGATTTCCTCAGGTGAGGCTTGTATTCAACGGCGCCAATATGTATATCACCAACAATGCGGTGCTGGTGATTGACAATCCGGCACCCGACGCGTTAACGTCTGTTAGTTCGGGAGGTATTGTAAGCGAAGGGGCCAACAACAATGTGATCTGGAATCTGGGGACGCAGTCTGCCACTTATAAAATCCCCTTTGTTTCTGGTGGTAACCCCATTCCCGTTTTTTTCACGACTTCGGGCGGAAGCGGTAACGGAAGTTTTAAACTTAGCACCTATGCAGGGCCCGATTGGAAAAATAGTGATTATCTGCCACCTGCTGTTACCAACGTCAACAGGAATGGATCAGACAACTCCGCACATGTTATTGACAGGTTCTGGCAGATAAATGCACTTGGATATACAGTGCAGCCTACCTTATCCAACCTGACATTTTCTTATAATGACAATGAATGGAACGAAGCGGGCAACAACATTACCGAGGGAAATCTGGTGGCACAAAACTGGAACAGCATTTCTGGGAGCTGGGTGGTGCCACCCGTAGGCGTGGACGATCCGGCAACGAACCAGGTTGTGTTAACCGGCGTGGACGAAACAAATTATTTTTCATGGTGGACGCTGGTATCCTCAGACTTTGACCTCCCGCTTACCCTGATGAATTTTACCGTGGAGAAATACAATGAAAATGCATTATTGAAATGGCAGGTCGCCGCGCAGGTGAATGTAGACTTCTATGAAATTCAGCGCAGCTTCAACGGGAATGATTTTACTCCAATTGGTAAGGTGCCGTCTGTTTTAAGTTCGGGTACGGATATCAGTTATACTTATACAGACACGCTGAATGGCCTGCATGCGGGACTGATCTATTATCGGTTGCGCATGGTCGATAAAGACGGCAAATTTAGTTTTAGTCCGGTTAAATATTTATCCTTCACGGGAAACAATCCTTCGGTACAGGTTTCTCCAAATCCGGTTACGACGATGTTAGTTATAAGATTTGGCAACGTCACTACGGGTCCTTACCAGGTTGCTATTTATAACGAAGAAGGCAGACGGCTCATGACCCGCAACCTGAATGTTTCCGCCAATACCAGTTTTAATTTGCCGCGGCCATCAACGATACCGCCAGGTACTTATGTAATCAGTATTTCCGGGGGGAATCTTAAACAGGCATTTACCCTCGTATTCCATTAAACATTTTTCATAATCAGTTATTTATATAACTGGAAACCCGGCCCGTATCTACGAATGGCCGGGTTCATTTTATATCCCGTTTTAAAATCAGTCCAGTATCACTTTATTGAACAGATCGTTAAACAACATATCATGCAGCACGCAGACTTTCTTCGCCAGCCGAAGCCCGGATTCATTCCAAGCCAAGGCTGTATTCGCCAGCCGAAGCCCGGATTCATTCCGAGCGAAGGCTGGATACCGGATTTGCAACCGCAGCTTTTATTGCCTGGAAACCCACCGTGAGCCATGCAATCATTTCAGCAAGGAGAATGGTTGATAAAAAGATTCCGACGCCTATATCAATTCTGTAGGCAAAATGTTGCAGCCACATGTGCATGAAATACCAGGCCAATGGTGTTGCTATCAAAAATGCCACCCCAATCAGCAGGGTAAATTCTTTCGAAAATAAATAAACGATACTGCTTACAGATGCACCCAATACTTTTCTGATGCCCACTTCTTTCGTACGTTGTTCTGCCATGAAAGAAACAAACCCATACAAACCGAGACAGGAAATAAATATGGCGATGCCTGCAAATAATTTAAACAATTGCGAAAGCTGGTTCTCCTGTTTGTAAAAGCTGGCGATCTTTTCATCAAGAAACTGATACTCGTAAACGAAATCAGGGTAGGTGTTGTTCCAAAGTTTTTCTATTGCTGCCAGGGTTTGCTGCACCTGTTGTGGTTCTATTTTGATATTGAATACACGATATACCAATTTCCACGAACCGAGTGCCACAGGCTTCATTTCTTTTTTCAATGAACTACCGTTAAAATCTTTCACGACTCCTACTATGGGAGCAATAATATTTCCGTTAAAAATATTTATCCTTTTGCCCAGGATATCTTCCGGATTTTTGAATCCCAGTTTTTTCACCATCAGTTCATTTACTACAAATCCGTTAACTGAGTCAGCGGGATAATACGGTCTGCCTGCGATGAACTGAATATTGTATGTCTTAAAGTAATCTGCGTCTGCCCATTTAAAATCAGGATTGAAGTCTGCTTTTTTTGTGGCATTATCAAATCTAAAATCACCATCCCACCCTGCATTGTCCATCGGACTAAATGTGCTGATGCTCACATTTTTCACTCCGGCCTGTTGCAGCAACTGTGTTTTTAACACATCCATTTTAGCAACACGGGCACTATCATTGGGCATCGGCACCGTAATGATGGATTCTTTATCAAAACCCATCGATGCGTTCTGAAAATAATTCATCTGGCTCACCACTATGATTGTTCCAATAATCAGCGTTTGCGCAACGGCAAATTGGAAAACGACCAGGACTCTTCTCATGGAAAGTCCGCCTGCAGCCTTGTTGGTAAATTTGCTTTTCAGCACTTTGATCGGGTTAAAACCAGACAAAACAATAGCGGGATAGAAACCCGATAAAAATGTAACAACCACAATAACGCAGCATAAAAAAGAAATCAACGTAAAACCTGGTCGTATTTCAAGTGATATTTGCAGAAGATTGTTCAACGCCGGCAATGCTAAAAAAGCAAGCAGGATGGCCAACATCACAGCCGCGAGTGTAATAAGAAATGTTTCACTTAAAAATTGAAAAATCAACTGCTTTTTACTGCTGCCCAATACTTTTCTGATACCCACTTCTTTCGAACGATTGACAGCCTGCGCGGTGGCCAGATTGATAAAGTTTATGCAGGCGATGATCAGAAGAAATGCTCCTATTAAACTTAAAGCCGTAATAAAAGTTCTGCTGAATGTGGTTCCCCGATACGTCCCAAACTCACTCTGATAATGGATATCGTTTAATGGTTGAAGGATATAACCATGATTCGCATATTCAGTCGGTGTATATTTTTTTACAAATGATGTAAGGTTATTATCGAATTGCGCTGCTGACAAATTTTTGGGGAGGACTACGAAAGTATTCAAAGAGCCGTCCTGATTTGACCAATCTGTTGAACCGTCTTCACCCTGGGTAGTTTTAAAAGAAAGCACCACCTGCAGGGGGAAGTCGGTATTCGCAGGAATATTTTTCAGGATACCCGTTATCCTGCAAACCTTGTCCTTATCATTATTATACTTAATGAATTTACCGATGGCTTCATGCCAGTCACCAAAATATTTCTCTGCCATCTCCTGGGTAATAACGGCCGTATTTATTTCCGACAATGCCGTTTTTGGATCTCCCGCCAACAAGGGGAAATTGAATATGTCGAAAAATGCGGGCTCGGCAAAAAATACATTCTCTTTAAATTTTTTTTGCGGTGCATCTGTTCGATCATTCAGTAAAGTAATCTGCTGATTATCCCGCCCAAATATTCGGGCCACCTGTTCGAGTTGCGGGTAATCTATTCGCAGGGCTTCTGCTGCCGGGAAGGCGCTTCCCGGTGAATAATGCATTCCATGCTTTGTCCTCGTTGCCGCAACGACTCTGTAAATGCGTTCTTTGTTTTGATGAAAATTGTCAAAGCTTGTTTCATATTGAACCAATAAAAAAATAAGCAGGCAGGCCGCGATGCCGACGGCTAATCCAAGCGTATTGATTGCGACGTAGGATCTGTGGCTGCGTACATTTTGCCAGGCAGCTTTTAAATGGTTTTTCAACATCATGGTAATAATGATAAGAATTAAGAAGGCTTTACCTCTGAACACGGTCAATAAAAATGCCATTTAGATATAAATCTGAGCGGCAATCAGATGTACAATGGTATGAAATAAAAACATGTTCGTTTTTGATACAGATGCTGTACCTAAATTATCATTGATCAGGTGAGTCACTATCTGGCGATTTTAAACTGTCATTCGTCGATAATCCAAATGAACTATATACGAGGGGAAAGATCTTCACAAACTAAAACACACACTTATGAAAAGAATGTTATTGGTTTTGATCGCCGCAGGGGCTACGGTATTTGCGAGTGCACAGGTTCAATATGGAATCAAGGCAGGATACAACCTCGCAACAGTTACAACTTCACCCAAACAATCTGGCGTGAGTTCAAAGTCGGATTTTGATGCAGGTCTTTTTGCGAGCATTCCACTTTTCAGCACCTGTTATCTGCAACCGGAAGTCGTATATTCCGGACAGGGTGCAGCGTTTACTGATTCATTTGCCACAGGAAAAATGAATCTCGGTTATATCAACGTTCCCATCCTTTTCAAGTATCAGCACGAATCGGGATTATTTGCGGAGACTGGTCCGCAGGTTGGATTTCTTTTGAGCGCCAAGGAAACTTTCGGCGGACAAACCATCGACTCGAAAAGCACTACACAGTCGATCGATTTTTCCTGGGCTTTTGGAATTGGATACAAACTTCCCATGGGTTTGGGATTTGATGCCCGTTATAATCTTGGGCTCACCAACCTGAGTAAAGAAAGTCAGAGTGAAGGCACTATCAAAAACAGCGTATTCCAGTTCGGTTTATTCTACGCATTTGGTAACATGTCAAAATAGATATACCTCCAAACCGGTCTTTTATTAGCAATCGTTCGGTCCAACCGCTGCCTTTAGGTGGCGGTTTTCATTTTTTAATATTGTAGTTCCCTTTATTCGAGCGAAATCTAAAGTCTCCTATAATCTTCTGTATATCCTGGGTATATCTTCCGTATAACATCCGTTCAAAAACGGAAGATATACCCAAAGTTTACCTTTTATTAACGAAAATTTAGACGTACCTTTCATACGCAAAAATCACTCTATGGCCATTATAAAGGGCAATTCTTTTGTTCAAAATGCTTCCGGTACGATTGGAAAAGAACTCGTTTTCAAAAAGTATTACGACAAGACCGTCATTTCAAAAATGCCGGACATGAGTAAGAGGGTATTAAGTGAAAAACAACTTGAATCAAATGAGAGGTTGAGGATGGCGAATCTTTATGCCAAATTCATTTATAAAACAGAAGAGGGTAAGTTAGCAGCCAGGATACGATTGAAATTGCCTGCACATAAATCCCTGTTTCATGCGCTGGTAAAAGAATATCTGGATAATTTTAAATCCATTTCATTGGAAGATTTGTATAAGATCGACTTCACATTGCCGTTGGTACCCCCGTTTGTCAGTCCCGCACCATGAAAATCTGTATACCTTGAAGCGGTCGTTTCGAATAGCCCTCGTAAGTTTCCTGAGCATTTTCTTTATTTGCACCATCGTTGTTTTTATCCTGGAAAAACAACTCATGCCAGGTGGATTTTGGACCGGCATGCTGCGACTTAGTGGACCTGCATTAATTTATCTCGGACTTGTTTTACAGCGAACCATGAAGCCGATTTCCATATTCAGAAAAATTTTTGGGATCATTATTTTTCTTATCGGTTTTGGCTGGCTTTTCTCGTTACTCATGACAATAAAGTAGAAAGTTAACTGCTCACTGCATGGAAAAACGCCTATTCTTCCTGGCATAAAAAACGATAAATCCGATCTGTAACAACACACCCAATACAGACGGTAAAACCTGACTATATGGTTTATAATTCGGAAAAACAGTTCCTGAAAAAGCAGCCAGCAGGGCGGTAAATGCACCAATCATTTTGTATATATGTTCATAGAGCCATAAATTCCCGTAGATGGAAGCAGGAATGAGATACCTGATAAAATCGTAAGCAATCACCAACAATAAAGTGCCCACGGTACTGTAGATAATAACAGGCGACCAAATCATCCCAATGGATTTAAAATAATAGAGGAAGAAGGAAACAGCAGCCAGTGAAACCAGCGCAATAAGGATGTCAGGTAGCTTTGGTTCGTTCGATTTATGTTGCAAGGCCCGGTATCCTGAAAATCCATAGTAGCCTGCCAACACGGTGATGACCAGCAAAAAGGTATTTCTGCCAAATACAAATACGCCCAATAAACCAGTCGCGATAACGATGCATAAACAAAGAAGAAACCATCTGCCGGACGTCGTATGAATTTTCTTCCCTTTTCTTGTACAAAGCGCAATAATCCCCAGTAACAGTGCGATCGTGCCGGCTGTGATGTGTATGACAATATTTGTTGAATGGAATAGTTTAAAAATACTCATGCGGAAAAATACACATTCCGCCGCATTAAAATCATGTCGAAAAAAGTAACCCAATTGGTATGCTGTCGCAACCAACTTTCAGGAAAAGGATATTCCGGGAAAATAAATTCAGCGACTGGGAGGCAACAAGGAATAAATAGGTAACGTGAGACCGTTTTCTGCAGTTGTCCAGGCATAAAAATTGAATAGTATATGCTCAACAAAAAATCTGTTATGAAAACAAACACATCCATTAGGAAAAAAATTGCATTTCTTCTAACGGCGGCAACTTTGGTAATTTTTTCCACAGTGCACGCCCAGCAACAACAAACATCAGACGAGTCGGCTCTGGCCACTAAATTTGGGATCAAAGGCGGTTTGAATTTGACAAACCTATCCTCAGATAACTTCAATGACAGTCATTTGAAAGCAGGATTTAACGTAGGGGTATTTTCGAAGATTCCCATTACCCAGGGATTCTCCATCCAGCCGGAATTATTATACAGTCTGAAGGGTTCAAAAACAGATTATAATAATTTTGCAGAAGGAACCGGCGAGTACAGGTTTAACCTGGGTTATGTTGAATTGCCGCTTTTGGCGGTTGTGAATCTGACTAAAAATTTCAGCATACATCTGGGTGGTTATGGAGCCTATCTGACCAATGCCAACGTTAAGGATGTAAACAACAATGGCACCATTCAGAACATTACTGATTTGAATGCGAATGATTTCAACCGCTGGGACTTTGGACTGGCAGGTGGTGTGGGCTTTGACATTGAAAATTTCACGATTGGTGCCAGATATAATTATGGCCTCACGGATATAGGCAAATCCAACAACTTATCAGGTGCTGCCCTGGGAAGTGCGAAAAATAACGGCCTCTCCATATATGTGGGATTCGGATTTTAACCGGCGACAAAATAAATTTTCGGGGAACTGGTTCTACTGACTTTTTAAAATAAAGGCTGTAGAATCAGTTCCTCCTAAGGGAAACCTGTTATCAATATTTTATATCAAACCTGCCGTCAGTTATAGATATGGTGTCACAACCCTCTTTGATAAAAACTGCTGAAAATGTTCCTGATACAATACCAGCAGATTTATCAAGTTTTGAAATTGTAATAGACGCACTGCCTTTTACAGTTGAATCCGCGAAATCATAGACACAGGGATATTGGGAATAACCCAGATCGAGGTTACTGTTTTGCCTCAAGATAAAAGTGTGGGGCATTTGATAATTATTCAAACTATCCAATGAAAATCCAAGAAGTGGTAGAGTTTGCGATGGTATCATTACGCCTGTATGATAAAACATTAAGTGTTCCGAATGCGTAAGCGTTGTCGAAATTGTATTGGAAATTTGCAGTACCTCCAACTGACCCTGCAGGAACCCAGATTTTGCCATTAACCAAGGCGCCGATTGTATTCGCTCCGTTTTCTGTTATTGGTGGAAGACTGTTAGAATTGGTTTGTAAATTATCCTTACAACCATTACAACAGACAAGTGATAAATAAAATGACAGAAGCAGAATCTTTTTCATGGCAAGCAAATTATGATTCGGCACTTTTCTTTCCCGGTCAATTTCATAGAAGTAATAAAGATTGCTATTATGATATTCAGATTTATTTATCTGTATAGCCACCATGAATTTTTTAGTTAGTAAAATCCACGTGTGTCCTTTTGGATATTCATATAACACTGTGAATTTAATTTAAAATATTGCATTAATTTTTTCTGGCTAGAATAGATTAAATCATTAAAATCGTCCATGAGGAAGTCAAAATTCACCGAAACGCAGATTGCGTTTTCGTTTAAACAATCAGACAGCGGAGTATCTGTTTCTGAGACTTATCGAAAGATGGGGACCAGCACTTCTCTTAACACGAACTGGACTTGATTATCCGTCAATCTACTATGCATCAATCCTTCAAAAATACTAATCCAACAAATATTAATTAGTTATACCATAAGCTTCCAGTCGCGTTCTAGTAACAAAAAGATGTATATTCGGATTAGTCAAAAACTGACGACATAGTGACTGACTAAAATATCAATTCAGTTTATTCAATTAATGAATAATGAACACGGGTATTAAAACAGATATTATTAGGATGTTCAGACATCTCGTACACGCGTTGAAGGGTTTTGCGAAAATGCACGAAGTAGATCTTAGTTTTCATTCCGACCAGAAGCAAATGCTGCTTACTTACGATCCTGAAGAAATAATCAATGTGGTGATTAAGCTGATTTGCCGTCTTGTAGCTTACACTCCGGCTAACCAATCTGTATTACTGAAAGTGTCATCAGCCAGGGAAGCAGATAAAGAGTTTCTAGCGATATGCCTTCATGTTACCGGAATTAATTTATCCCGTATCGGCCAATTAACTAAGGATATAAAACAGCAAGTCCATATACAATCAGAAGTTGATGGTGGAACCCTTTATGAATTGCAATGGTTATTGCATCGTTCGTTATCTTCTGTTGAAGAGCCAAACAGCATAATGCGTCCTGTTTTCTCTCAAATTCTTCCAAACTTTTATTCGCAGGTTCGCAAACACCTGCAATCACATTTTACAAAAACGGATAATCTTATTGTTTCACTTACTTCCCGAAATCCGAAAAACGCCGCATTTCTTAAGAAAGTAAATACGGTGATACTAACGAATATTGATAAAGACGGATTCAACGCGAACCATCTCAGTTCGGAGATGGGGATGAGCCGCACGCAACTTTATCGCAAACTGCAACCGATTATACGACAGGCTCCCGGTTGTTACATTCAAACCATTCGCATACAAAAGGCGAAAGAATTGCTGGAAACCACCGACATGCGTGTTGGCGAAGTTGCATTTAAAACTGGTTTTCAAACACCCAGTCATTTTACCCGTATATTCATTAAGCACTACGGAGTCAGGCCTTCTGTATTCTGCAGAAAAACAAAAATGTAACAAACAGATAAAAGATTGCAACAACTAGGTTAACGCCCGGTAGGTTGCAACTGTAACTTTATAAAAAAAATATTTATGGACCAGCTTAAAAAAAACAAAGAATTTGTTGTTGAATATTTCAATGCGATAAGTGGCGTTATAAAAACACACGCAGTCGTCGACAGATTCAATAACGACCCCGAACTTTACCAACACATAGAATTTTTTGACACCGTATTTCCCCGCTATGAATTATTTGCCGATGAAATGACTGCTGAAGGGAATCGCATTGTCGTTCGCGCACGTTTCAAAGGGAAACATGAAGGAGAATTTAAAGGGATTCCTCCAACTTATAAAAACGTGGAGTTTTCATTTGCGATATGCTATGAAATTGAAAACGGAAAAATCATTCATCACTGGATGATAGCAGATCAAATCTCCCTAATGGAACAATTAGGTGTTGCGGAAGTGGAAACGGTTTAATTTAGAGTGAAGTGTTTATTATTCGTTTGAACTTTCCCGAAAACTGCACCTTCATAAAAACCGTTCCGGAATAAATCGTAACACTGAATCCCTTCGTCTGATGCGCAGGCTGAACCAGGGGTTCAGGTAAATAACAGAAGCCGGCAAAACAACTTTTAGCTTGTCTTTCTGTCTGAGTTACCTTACTGTTTTTTCAACCTGACCAATTTTGCGGGACTTACATTCTCTGTTGTTTTTACAAGTCATATCTATTGTTTGTATTAGATAAATCAGCTATTTTAATTCACCTGGATATAGCCACCGGATTGAACGGGACTACAAAAGCTATTAACATCCGTACTAACTTGAATAGTGTATTGAAAATTGCCATATTCGCCAACATAGATATAACTTGTTGGCGTGCCTGAAATTGTAATAGTATTACTATTAACAACGCCTGTTATGCCTGGTGGAAATTCACCGATAAGTGAGATACCTGTGTAATGTCCGGTTACCACAAAAGTAACTGGTACAATAGTTTGATTTACTGTTACCGTTTGTGAAATGGATCCGGCTGGTGAAGTCAATACAATAGTTGGGCAAGAAGTAACTGCAATGAAAGCGCTGTCATAGGAACTGCAGTAACCTCCGGTAGTTATTACTTTAAATTTATAAGTGCTATCCAGCGCATATTGCAAAGTACCGGAAATCGTAACTATACTGCCTGAAATACTACTTGTTATTCCTGGCGGCAAACCTGTTACGGTAACCCCGGTGGCACCTCCGCCTATTTTATAGGTAATCGGAGTTATCATAGTATTTGATGGAATAATTTGAAATGAGGTGCTGTCGGGTGAAGTTCTGGAAATTGTTCCGCACTCTTTAATTGAAATAACTCCGGTAAAAGGCAGGTTGCATGCATTTCCGGAAATTTCCATTATATAAACAAAAGGACTACTGGAATCTGATATAGCCGCTCCGGAAATCGTTAAAACACCTCCAAGATAAGTAGTAGATACCCCCCGCGGTAAACCAATGACACTAACACTAACCTCAGCGAGACCCGTGGTGTCAGAACTTTGATATTTTGAAACTTTATAAGTAATCGGGGTGATCGGCACATTCAAACCTACAGTTTGCGAATCTGTGCCTTTGGCAGACGTTAAAGTAAGATAAATACAGGATTTGGCTAGCGTGTCAGATGAGGACGGATCCGGACCAATACTTTTGCTACATGAAAAGATAAATAATCCTAAAGCAAATAATAAAATAGAAAGAGAAAAAAATATTCGCATAAATGCAATTTCTTAATCCGATTTTTTGTTTTACAAAGATATACAAAGAAATAGAAGGCTTCACTTGAGGGGCAAACTTGAAAAAATTGATCATACTATAATCGCAATAGATGTAATAAAAAGCACTAGTGTAGACAGAAAGACAGGTAAAATCCCTTGGCCATAATCTTTCTCATGGTAGAATTATAAGTCAATTAATCCTGTCTCAACGGAAATACCGCCTCGTCCTTTCAAAACGAAAAATTGTCCATTAATAAACTTCGGGTTTTGCCTAACATGCTGTTTATAACCAACAGATTTAAATGAAATGCAGCCCTGTTGAGTTTCTATACTCTAATAATATTCCACATCAATTTTGATAAAGTCAGCGTTCTTAGGTCTTTGCGGATTTTCACGACTAATTTTGTCGATTTCTAACCCGCCATAACAGCCATCTATCTGAGATTTGATATCATATACATTTTCGAACACAAGGGTACGTGGAGATACCCAAAACTTAAAAGTCTTTCCAGTCTGTACCCATTTAAAGATATAATCTATATCAAGCAACATTTGGTTATTCTCGCCAGGGCAAAAAGCATGTATTATGCAGTCATGCCAACCCATCGTTTCAAAATCAACATCAGTCCAAACTGATTTCTCTAACTTATATGATTGAGAAATTTGTGTCATGACGAAAAGCGGTTATAATCAATCTATAATATAAGGTGTGAGTTTGAGTTGGGAATAGGCATTTCTCTTAACTTTCTATTTTGGTTCTGATGAACTTGGTAAGGCTTACAAACTCATCAGGCTTCATCGATTTTTTAGGAAATATATAAGTTGTTTGTTCATTAATCTTTAAATAAATAGAATCAGGCTTCAATGTTGCACGGATAGCTGAATTCCACTTGTCAACAACCGTTTCATCTGAATTTGACATTTCAATATAGTCGTTAGTTACTTTCAGGTGCTGTACTTCATATTTTTTCACTCTGCTCAACAGATTCTCCACTGAATGCTTCCATTTTAGATATTGTCTGCCGGGTTTTATGACATTCATTATACAAATGACGGAAACAATAGATGCCAGAATTGTCAGGAAAATCCAGCCTACATTAGGAAACGACAGCGTTATTCCGTAAAGAATGACCGAAACAAGAACACTAACTATTGCTTTAAATACGGGAGTTTTTGTGTCTTTGCAAGTAAAAATACTACCATTTCCATTCTGATAATAAAACTCCTTTAAATGTTCATACCCGTTGATCAAATCTATTTTAATCTCTTCCATATCGATTGGGCCTTTAGATGCGCTCAATATAACATATATAAAGAAGGAGTGTAATCCTGACCATCCAGAAAAAAGTACTTTCCGCAATACCAATTGACATAGTCCACAAATCAAATAAAAAAACCACCCAAAAATTAGGTGGTTTCTTTTGATCAATTATAGAATCGTTCCCTAGAAACGTTCCCCAGCTGTTTTTCAACCTTAAATGTGACCCCGCTCGGGCTCGAACCGAGGACCCAAAGATTAAGAGTCTTTTGCTCTACCAACTGAGCTACGGAGTCAATTTTTCGAGCTGCAAATATACATGGAATTTATTTTGCAGAAACTATTTAGACCTTATCTTTGCAGTCCTTAAAAGGGAGCATAGCTCAGCTGGTTCAGAGCATCTGCCTTACAAGCAGAGGGTCCGCGGTTCGAACCCGTGTGCTCCCACAAAAGTCCTCAGAGGGTTTCAGTGAAAACTGGAGCCCTTTTTAATTTGAGCGATATTCTCAAGTGATTTAATTTCAAATCTTCTTAATCCCCATTAACTCACAACAAGTTCAATCTTATTAAAGTTTCACCTGATAAAAAGGTGAACATCATTTTATTTAATCTTAGAGTTGTGATCAATTCTCCGGAATTGCAGCGTCTTAGTTATATTTATAGTGGCTTCGGCGAAAATGATGAGGGCTTTCATTGGTGATATTCTACTATCACAAATCCTTTAAAACTTTGAATATGAAAAAACTTCCCCTTCACGTAGTTGTATTAATTGCAGTTTTACTTTTTGCATTCAACAATAAGCCTTTACCATATCCCAACTCATATACACGAATATTTTCAAGTACCTCAGACTCATTAAATCCTACACTTTACCCTTTGTTTATCGAGAACTCCGGAACGAATTCTCAATTTCAAACACTTTTAAGATTCGAAAAAAGGGGATTTTTTACAAATCGTTTTAAGAAAATTGTTTTTCAATATTTCTACCAGGGTGGGACTAAAGGTTTTTCTATGACCTCGTATGTTGGAGCCAGAACAAAACAAGATTTCGATTCAACTATAATTTTTTCTTCATATCTCACTCCCAGTAACGTAAGAAAATATCCCGAGATAAATTCAAATGTCCATCTGGGAGATGTCGAACTGATAAATCAAAAAAAATCGATAAAAATATTGAGAAGATTAGGAAAGGATACAATTAATAAATATTTCGTAATGTATCCAATACTGGAAACATTGATTAAAAACGGAAATACGGAAACATTTATTAATTATAAACTGTACTTTGTATCAGATACCGCATTGATACGCAATATTGATCCTGAAAGTAAGATAGCTCTTTTGAATGTCACATCGACTTCTGTTTCCGGCAACCCCTCCCCACCACACGGCGGCAATTGATCATGTCTGAAATTTTTATTAAAATATTAGACTGGTCTGAAGTTTGGGCGATCCTCATTCCGCTATTTGTTCTTCTCTTTAACCGGGAGCAGCCGCGTTTTCTGAAACCAGTAATTTTTTATTTGTGGATTGCACTGGTGCTTAATTTCATCGGCGATACCATTGGCGACTTTAAAGTTTATCTGCCTCACTGGCTGCACAGCAACAACGTTCTTTATAATATCCATTCGCTGATCCGGTTTTTCTGCTTCAGCTATTTCTTTCTGTTACTCGGTAAAAACTTCAGGAGCACAATCAACAGACTCATCGGATTGGTCGCATTGCTTTTCATCGTATACAATTTTATTTTCACAGAGAAGTTCAGCAATTTCAATCATCTCAGCGGAAACCTATTGGCCACAGAAGCCTATGTATTGCTGATTTACTGTATGCAGTATTACCTTTTCCAACTCAAAACAGATACTGCGGATTTTAAAACAAAAAAGGATTTTTGGGTGGTTACGGGTCTGAGTATTTATGTAGTAGTAAACTTTTTTGTATTTCTTTTTTATGTGCCCATGCTTACTGAAAATCCGAATCTGGCAGACCAGATGTGGAGTGTTCATAATCTTGCCTATATTTCCTTATGTATCTTTATTGCCAAAGCATTTTATGTTTCTGCTTGATTTAAATATAGAATACCGGGTCTTCATCGGCATTTCTGCCATGATACTGCTTTTTGGCAGCTTCCTGGTTTCCTTCATCAGCAGCCAGCGTAAAAAATTACAATATCATAAAGACCTGGAAGCTTTGCATGAAGAACAAAGGCAGACGTTAACCAATCAGAATATTGTCCTGGAACAAAAAGTACAGGAGAGAACGGTCGAGCTAACCCATCAGAAAGAGGCTTTACAACAGTCGCTTTCAGAACTTAAACTGGCCCAGGCACAGCTTGTTCAACGGGAAAAAATGGCTTCACTGGGAGAATTAACCGCTGGGATTGCACACGAAATTCAGAACCCTTTAAATTTCGTCAACAATTTTTCTGAAATCAATACGGAACTTCTGTCTGAAATGAAGGAGCAGTTGTCGAAAGAGAAATTTTCGGAGGACGGTCATACCCAAATAGACAATCTGGTTTCCCATGTGACTGATAATTTTGAAAAGATCAAACAACACGGAAAACGCGCCGATGCCATTGTGAAAGGTATGCTGCAGCATTCCCGCACCAGTACCGGCAATAAAGAACTGACGGATATTAATCTCCTGTGTGCCGAGTATATAAAACTGAGTTATCAGGGTATCCGCGCGAGGGATCACTCATTTAATGTTGATATTCAGACCGATTTCGATGCTGGTCTGCCAAAAATAAATATCGTTCCACAGGAGATCGCCAGGGTGATTTTGAATCTGCTGAACAATGCTTTTTATTCTGTCGACGAGAAAAAGAAAAAGTTGGGAGGTGAATTTGCACCGTCCGTTTTTATAGGAACCAGCAGGGAACCTGATCGATTGAAGATCCGCATACGCGATAATGGCATGGGCGTTCCCGATAAAATCAAGGATAAGATTTTCAATCCTTTTTTTACGACGAAACCTTCAGGACAGGGAACAGGTCTGGGTCTGTCACTCAGTTATGATATTATCAAAGCTGCAGGTGGAGAATTAAAACTGGCTTCCGCCGAAGGAGAATTTGCTGAATTCACTATCACCGTTCCAATTGTGAAACAGTAATGAAGGAATATTTCCAACTTCAATGCAGAAGACAGATGAGAATACTCCGCGATTTGGGAGTCAATCCGTTCTTCGGGATATTGATCGGGGTGGGCGTTTTCATATGGGTTTCTTTTATTCTCTTTAAGAAGGTTTTTTATCCCCAATATTTCTATTCTTTTATTTGCCTCGTGATGGTTACTACAACGGGTGAAAAATCAAGGAATGAATTTCTTCAATCCATTTTTACGAAAAGTAATTATCGCATCACCAGGGTGTTGGAAAATGTAATTTTCGCAATGCCATTTTCTATTTTTCTGTTATACAAAAATCAACCGCTTATTGCTTTGGCAACCCTTCTGTTAAGTTCGTTTTTTTCATTGTTCAATAATGGCAGGAGGACTTCCCTCGTAATCCCCTCCCCTTTTTCCCAAACACCTTTTGAGTTTACGATCGGATTCAGGAGAACGTTTTGGTTGTTGGCAATTCTGTTTACACTTACCATCATTTCCATTATATATAAGAATTTTAACCTGGGAATATTCTGTCTCCTGGGTCTGTATCTTCTTTGTATGACCTACTACTCAGGACAGGAACCGGTATTTTATGTTTGGATTTTTTCTCAGACGCCGAAGGAATACCTTAAAAGAAAAATCAAAACTGCCGCGCGTTATAGTTTTGTGCTGAGTTTATTCATCGCTGTGCCCCTGGGAATTTTCAATCCTGCGGATATCTGGATCATATTGCTCGTTATGTTAGTCGGCCAGCTTTATATGATTATGATCGTGACAGGTATTTATTCAAATTACCCCGCACGTTTAAATCTGATTCAGAATATACAATTGGGAATATGCGTTTTATTTCCGCCCTTCCTATTGTATGTCATTCCCAATTTATATACACAGTCAGTGAGACGACTAAATGCCATTCTCAAATGATCCGATTAACTGATTTGAATAAATCTTATGGAGATCATGAAATTCTGCATGGCATCAGTCTGAGTTTTTCAAAAGGGGAAATTCATGGGATCATCGGTGAGAACGGCGCTGGTAAAACAACACTTTTCAAATGTATATGTGGGTTGGAAGATTTTAAAGGAACACTCGAATACGACGGGGGTACCCTGAAAAATCAATTAGGATTTCTGCCCACCAATCCATATTACCTGTCACACATGACCGGTATGGAATATTTAAGACTGCTTTGCAATGCTCGTGACATTGTAATTAAAGACATTAAAAAATTCAATTTTTTCGAATTACCTCTGGAGCAATATGCAGAAACATATTCCACGGGCATGCAGAAAAAGCTCGCCTTAACCGGTTTGTTGCTTCAGAAGAATGAGGTTTTTATACTGGATGAACCTTTTAATGGGGTGGACATATCCAGCAATATGATCATTCATGATATTTTACTGAAGCTTAAAAAACTCAATAAAACGATCATCCTTTCCTCCCATATATTTTCTACGTTGCAGGACTCCTGCGATTATCTGCACTACCTGAAAGATGGAAAAATCAAGTACAGTCTTCCAAAAGGAAGTTTTGAAATGATAGAAAACGAAATGAAAACCGGCGGACTGAATGAGGATATCATTGATTCCATTTATTCCGCCAATACGGATTGATTCAATAATCAGAATAGTAATATTAATTTCCCGAAAGCAGATTCAGGCGAACAAACGTACTTACCGGTGTTTCGGGAGTAATCGGATACCTGAGCAGCGTTAGTGTATCTCCTGTAATACTCAAGCTCATTGAATTGTTCTGGAAAAGCGTCAGTCTGCCGACATGAGCATAGTTAAAATACAGATATGTAATATTTCCTGAAGTCACGGAAGTTGTATTTCCAGCAGGTTCATTAATATTATTGAATTTAATTAAGTTCCAGCCGCCGCTGGTATCGGTGGAATAGGTTCCCTCCAGCGATACCTGGCCTTTGAGGGTGACATTATAATTATTTCCTGTGTTCAAAGAAAGCAGCACGGGTGAATCTACCAGGGGAGCCGTACTGAAAATGCCGCTCGTAGTTCCCACCCACAACCACTGACCATCATTCGGCGAGCTCCTGGGGGTCGATGTGTTTTCTGTCTTCGTACAGGAAAAAACTCCTGTTAACAATACCAGCGCTATATTCAACAACGATTTCATGATCCGAGTTTAGATGCTGACTGCAAATGCTGACAAAAGGTTGCGTCAGCAGTCTCAATTACTCAGAACGAAGGCTGGTAACCGGATTGGCCAACGCTGCCCTGATGGCATGAAAACTAACCGTTGCGAGGGCTATCAGTAATGCCAGTGAGGCTGCCAGCACAAAAACCCACCATTCGATATGGATTCTGTAAGCAAAATCTCCGAGCCAGTTCGTCATCGCATACCAGGCGATGGGAAATGCGATAACAGATGCAACAAAAACCAGTCGCATGAAGTCCTTCGATAAAAGCAGCACGATTGAATCAACTTTTGCACCGAGTACCCTGCGTACTCCTATTTCTCTTACGCGCTGGGAAATGGTGAATGCGGACAAACCAAACAAACCGAGACAGGCAATACATATTGCAATGCAGGCAAAAACCGTAAAGATGGTTCCCTGACGCTGTTCAGATTTATACAGGTCTGCAAACCGCTCATCGAGAAACGTATATTGATATGGGATTTCAGGCAGATATTTTCTCCAGGATTTCTCGATACCTGCCATCGTATTTTGAATGTTGTTCCCACTCACTTTTACAGAGAGACTGTTAAAATAGGAATCGGTTGCAGTAGTCGGTGGATTACACAATATAATTGGTACTATTTTCTGCCGTAGAGACTCGAAATGAAAATTCCCAATCACTCCGATTACCTTTCCTTTAAACTGTCCATATTTAAAATCTTTGCCAATGGCATCCTCCGGCGATTTCCAGCCAATCGCACTAACGGCTGATTCATTCAATATAAAATTTGACGTATCGGTGCCATAGGAACGGGAGAAATTTCTGCCTGCAACAATATGTACACCGTAAGTTGGAATAAAATCATAATCAGTCGCCAGAAATTTTATATCCGCTGTTACCGGCCGCAGGGAATCTCCGACAAATGTGGAAGCCCCCATGGCATCCAGTAATCTGCCAGTCGGAATGCGTGAAGATCTCGCCACTTCTTTTATATCGGGGTTCCGCAGCAGTTCATTTCTGAATACATCATAAGAAGGATTGAGGAAATTACTGTAAGGAATGGTGAGCAGATGTTCTTTGTCGTAACCCAGCGAAGTGCTCTGCATGTATCGTAACTGCTGAAAAACGATGATGGTAGTTATAATCAGCACGATCGAAATACCAAACTGCGTAACGACCAGTACTTTTCTGAAAGAGATATTTCCTTTACCTGCTTTCAGAAAACCCTTTAAGGTTTTCACCGGCTGGAAGGACGACATAAATAAAGCGGGATAAATACCTGACAAAACACCAATCATAAAGGGGGCCAGCATAACGGGCAAAAGTATCTGCCATTTTGATAACATGCCCATCGTCAAATGCTGATCTGATAATTTATTTAACCAGGGTAATGTAAAATACAGCAGCACGAGTGAGATCAGTATGGCAACCAGCGCTATGAGGACCGACTCACTCAGAAACTGATAAATGATTTCTTTTTTTTGTGCACCGATTACCTTTCTTATCCCAATTTCTCTTGCACGTAATGTGGAACGGGCGGTTGATAAATTCATATAATTGATACATGCTATCAGCAATATGAACATTGCGATGACTGAAAATATATACACCCTGTTGATATCTCCGTTAGGTTCGGCTTCATAATCTGTATGCGAATACAGATGAATGTCGGTTAGTTTTTGCAGTCCGATTTTAGTAAACTTTGAGGGCAGTGCGCCATTATAATCTTTATGATCCATGCGTTTGTTCACAAAATCCGGAAATCTTGCAATCATTCTGTTTGGATCGTAATGTTCAGGTAACAATAAATAAGTGAAGAAAGAATTATTACCCCAGTTCGTCCGCAGGTTTTCAGCTCCATACACGGCGGAATCTTTCAGCGTGTTGAATGAAACAATAATTGAAGGATGCAGGTGCGCATTGGACGGGAACTTCTGATAAACGCCCGTGACCTTAATATCAAATTGATTGTTCGCCCTTAATATTTTATTCATTGGGTCCTCGTTGCCAAAATATTTTTTTGCCGTTTCTTCGCTTAGCATAACCGAAAAAGGTTCTCTCAACGCAGTTTTTGGATCTCCTTCTACAACCTTCACGGTAAAAACATCGAATAAATTTTCATCACCAAAATATACTTCAGGTTCAGAAATCAGTTTTTCTTTATACTTGAGTGGCGTTGTACCATTGTTCAACAGTCTGGTCATTTTCCTTATCTCCGGAAAATCGGTTGGGAAATAATACCCGAATGGAGGAGACACTGTACTCAGGTTGAGTGATACTACACCTTCCGCATTATTAAAACTTCTGGTTACCCGATAGATATTCTCCGCATTTTTATTGTACCTGTCGTAGCTGAGTTCGTTCACGATATAAATCGTTATCAGCAGGCAGCAGGTAAGACCAACTGTTAGCCCGAATAAATTGATAAATGAAATGAATTTATACTTTATCAGGTTACGCCAGGCGATTTTGAAATAATTTCTGATCATGGCAATGTAATTGGATATGAGTTATGGGTTATGAGTTATGGGTTATGCCTATTGGCCGCAGGCAGGGTTATGGGTTATTGGTTATGGGTTATGGATTTAAATGATGACGAGAACTATCGATTCTTTACACTGCTAAAAAAATACCAGAATTCAATATGCTACTATTCAGTATTTTAAAGGAAGGTACAAAGGACGACTGTCCGAAAATGATACAATGACCGTGCGATCCCGATCGGATCTACAGATTTACTTCAATATTCGTTCTCAACTTCGGCAGGGTTTTATTTAACTTATGGCGGCAATCCGGCCGTTAATCCATTCTAATGAAGGTATTGATCATAGAAGATGAAAAAGCGCTTTCAGAAAGTATTTTTACATATCTGAATTCGGAACATTTTGTCTGCGAAACGGCAACAGATTTCCCTTCTGCGTTGGAGAAAATAAGTCTTTACGACTATGCCTGTATTATTCTCGATATTACCCTTCCCGGTGGCAGCGGTCTGGAGTTGCTCAGGGAATTAAAATCTGCTCATAAAGAAGATGGGGTGCTCATTATATCTGCGAGAAATTCACTGGATGAAAAAATACACGGGTTAGAGTCCGGTGCGGACGATTATCTTACCAAACCGTTTCACCTTTCCGAACTGGCGGCCCGCGTTTCGGCTATCATACGCAGAAAATCTTTTGACGGCAAAAACACCCTGACATTCGACGACCTTCATCTTGATCTTCGGGAGAAAACGGTGCAGGTGAATAAACGGACGCTGGATCTCACCAGAAAGGAATATGATTTGCTGTTGTATTTCATCAGCAATAAAAATAAAGTAATCAGCAAGGGTGCGATTGCCGAACATCTGTGGGGAGACGATATGGACATGGCGGACAACTACGACTTCATTTATACTCATATCAAAAATCTCAGAAAAAAAATAGTACAGGCAGGTGCACAGGATTATATTAAATCGGTGTATGGGATGGGATATAAATTCAGTGACCGCCCATGAAACTTTTTACCAGATATTTTAGAATCAACCTGCTTGCGACGCTGGTTATTTTTATTCTTGCCAGTGTGGCTTTTTATTTTCTCTTGTGGTGGGTTATGCTTAACCAGGTAGACGAAGACCTTAAAATTGAACAGCGGGAAATTGAGACTTATGTAAGCAAGTACAACAAGGCACCAGAGCCGGTATCTGTTAAAGACCAGCGGATCTCGTACGAGGCAACAGATGTTCATGCCATAACCCGGCAATTTAAAACGATCAGATCGCCTGAATTTCATGAGCGGGGACATTTTAGGGAGATTAGTTTTACGATGCCTGTTGCAGGTCAATGGCTTTTATTTAAGGTCTCGAAATCACTGGAAGGGACACGAGACATGAACCGTTCTATCATTTTTATTTCGTTACTAACAGTTGTGTTGATACTGATAGTGAGTCTGCTCATTAACCGCTGGTTGTTGCGAAGACTCTGGCAACCATTCTACGGAACGTTGTCTGCTATGAACAAATTCAGACTGGGAGAAAAAAATATACCTTCTTTCAGCCCCACTCCTGTTGATGAATTCAATCTGCTCAATAAAACACTCGACGAATTCATACTGGCGGCAGATAAGGAATATACGCTGCTCAAAGAATTTACGGAAAATGCTTCTCATGAACTACAGACACCTCTTGCCATTGTACGCTCTAAACTGGATACGCTGATTCAGGATGAACATCTTACCGAATCGCAGAGTAATGCAACTCAAACAGCTTATGAAGCCATCCGGAAGATGGCCAAATTGAACCAGTCGCTTTTGCTTCTCAGTAAAATTGAAAACAGGCAATTTTCCGAAATCAGTTCATTTGATCTTAAAAAGCCGGTTGAAGAAAAAATGAATGACTGGCAGGAATTATGGCAGGGGAAAAATATCAACGTCAATTCCTCTCTAGAATCCTGTTTCATAACCATGAACTCCCAACTTGCCGATATTATGCTGAACAACCTTTTCAGTAATGCGACCCAGCACGTAAAAGAAGGAGGATCCATTCATGTAAAACTTCAGCGAAATGAATTTGTCATATCCAATACTGCCCAGACTGGTGCATTGGATCAGCAAAAACTGTTTAAGAGATTTTCGAAGGGAGGGCAACATTCAGATCAGCACGGACTGGGTCTGTCTATTCTCCAACAAATTGTAGACGTATCGGGTAAAACCATTTCTTACAGGTTTGAAGATGGATTGCATGTTTTTACAGTCAGCTTATAGTGAGTTATGGGTTATGAGTTAGGCATTTAGCGTTACGCTTTATGCCTTACGCCTTACGCTTTACGCTTTACGCCTTAAGCTTTACGCTTTAAGCCTTACGCTTTAAGCCTTACGCCTTATAAAAAATTTGAATAGATGGTCTTATTTCGCTTTTTTTGCGCTGTTGCCAGTTTAAAAAGAGGATATACATGGTAGAAATAGGATCGCAGAGACTTTCGCTCATCAATTTCTCGGACATCGTTTTTAAACAGGATCAGATCAGTCTGCATGACGCGGCTCTTGAAAAAGTGGATGCGAGTTTTCAATTCCTCAAAGATTTTTCGACCGGCAAGCTGATTTATGGCATCAATACAGGGTTCGGCCCCATGGCCCAATACAAGATCAGTGATGAAAACCGGTTGCAACTTCAATACAATCTGATCAGGAGTCATAGCTCAGGTATGGGCAATACGATGAGTCCGCAGTTGGGCAAAGCTGTTCTGGTTGCCCGGTTGAATAGTTTGATGCAGGCACATTCGGGCATTCATCCTTCATTGGTAGAACTGCTGGCAGGCATGATCAATCATAACATCATTCCGCGTATTTACGAACACGGCGGAGTGGGAGCCAGTGGCGACCTGGTCCAGCTCGCACACGTTGCGCTAAATCTGATTGGCGAAGGAAAGGTGTGGTATGAATCTTCCTGGCAGGATACGGCGGCTGTGTTTAAGAAAGCAGGACTAAAACCTTTAGAGATCCATATCCGGGAGGGCATTTCGGTGATCAACGGCACATCGGCCATGACAGGGATAGGGCTGGTTAATATTGTATATGCCAAAAAACTCCTCGCCTGGTCCGTAATGATGTCATCCATGACCAACGAAATCATGGAAGCATATGATGATCATTATTCAAAGGAGCTGAATATTGTAAAGCATCATACTGGTCAGAACTATGTGGCCGCGATGATGAGGGGCATGCTCAAGGACAGCAAGATGATCCACGTTCGTTCGGAACATCTTTACAATCCAGCAAACATCGAATACGACATCTTTGAAGATAAAGTGCAGGAATACTATTCGCTTCGCTGCGTGACTCAGGTGTTGGGACCTGTTTACGATACCATCGAACATTCAGAACGTATACTTATTGAAGAATTAAATTCAGTAAATGACAATCCGGTTATCGATCATAAGAACAAAAACATCTTCCACGGAGGTAATTTTCATGGCGATTATGTAGCGCTTGAAATGGATAAGCTGAAAATAGCTATAACAAAACTCTCTATGCTGGCAGAAAGGCAGCTCAATTATCTCTTAAATGATAAGTTGAATCAAATACTGCCACCCTTTGTAAATCTGGGAGTTCTGGGATTTAATTTCGGCATGCAAGGTATGCAGTTCACAGCGGTTTCGACCGTTGCGGAAAATCAAACGCTTTCTTTTCCCATGTACATACACAGCATTCCAAACAACAACGACAATCAGGATATCGTGAGTATGGGTTGTAACGCGGCGCTGATGACAAGAAAAGTTATTGACAACAGTTTTGAAGTGCTTACTATACAGGCGATCACTATTCTACAGGCAATCGACTATTTGAAATGTCAGGAGAAATTATCTCCTGCAACACACAGAGTGTATTCAGCGATCAGAAAAATATTCCCAACCTTCGTTGAAGACAGTCCGAAATACGAGGAACAGCAGAAAGTAAAGGACTACCTTCTCCAAAATGAACCACTATGAAATGTGCGCTCGTAACCGGAGGATCCAGGGGAATTGGCAGGGCCATTTGTATTAAACTAGCCTCGCAGGGGTATCATGTGCTCGTTAATTTCAAGAGCAATCTCGCTGAAGCTGAGCAAACTCTGAAGGTTATCAGAGAAAATAATGGAACTGGAGAATTGCTTCCATTTGATGTAAGTAATAAAGAAGACATCAACCAGGGTTTGGGTTTGTGGATGGATACTCACAAAGACGACTACATTGAATGTCTGATAAATAATGCCGGCATAAAAGAAGACGTGCTGATGATGTGGATGAAAGACGAACAGTGGGAAAATGTGATGAAGACAAATCTGGATAGTTTTTTTTATGTGACCCGCAAAGTCATTAATGAAATGATCATGAAAAGGTATGGACGCATTATCAATGTGGTATCACTTTCAGGATTGAAGGGACTTCCTGGTCAGACAAATTACTCAGCCGCCAAGGGAGGTGTAATCGCTGCCACGAAGGCGCTTGCCCAGGAAGTGGGCAGGCGGGGCATTACGGTAAATGCAGTTGCACCGGGATTTATTAAAACGGATATGACTGAAAATATTTCGGAAAAAGAAATGAAATCTATCATTCCTGTAAACCGCTTTGGCACTGCTGAAGAGGTGGCACATCTCGTTGCATTCCTGGCCTCACCCGATAGCGGCTACATTACCGGTGAAGTGATTTCGATTAATGGAGGAATGTACTCTTAGAACAAGTATGGGAGTATGGGAGTATGGGAGTATGGGAGTATGGGAGTATGGGAGTATGGGAGTATGGGAGTATGGGAACTTCTAATTTTCTTCAGTCATAGAGGTACTATTTTAGAATATTGTTTTGGAAGAATTCAAAATATTAAGCACTCCCATACTCCCATACTCCCATACTCCCATACTTTCCTTAATTTGGCCCAATGAACAGAGTGGTAATAACCGGACTTGGTATTTATTCCTGTATAGGTAAGGATTTGGAGGAAGTGAGGAACAGTCTTCTGCAAGGCAAGTCGGGAATTATATTCGATCCGGTACGTAAAGAAATGGGCTTCAGGTCTGCGCTTACCGGTTTTGTAGAAAGGCCGAATCTAAAAGGGCTCCTTGATCGTCGTGCACGCATCATGCTGCCCGAACAGGGTGAATATGCTTACATGGCGACCTTACAGGCACTGGCACAGGCGGGCATCAGTGCTGAATATATTCAGGGTAACGAAGTCGGTATATTATATGGAAATGACAGTTCAGCGAAGTCAACGATCGAAGCGGTAGACATCATGCGTCAGAAAAAAGACACGATGCTGGTTGGCTCTGGCGCTGTTTTTCAGACAATGAATTCAACGGTCACGATGAATCTCGCAACCATATTTAAATTACGCGGAATAAATTTTACCATCAGCGCTGCCTGCGCAAGTGGATCGCACGCCATCGGACTGGGATATCATTTTATTAAAACCGGATTGCAGGAATGCATTATTACCGGGGGTGCGCAGGAAATAAATCCCTTGTCCATGAGCAATTTCGATGCGTTGTCCGCTTTCTCTTCGCATGAAGGAGAACCTCAAAAAGCATCCAGACCTTTTGACAAAGACCGGGACGGACTCATACCCAGCGGAGGCGCTGCCACCGTAGTTTTGGAAAGTCTTGAGTCAGCTGAAAAAAGAGGAGCGAATATATTGGCTGAAATTGTGGGATATGGCTTCTCATCCAATGGCGAACATATTTCAAATCCCACGGTTAATGGGCCGGTCAGGTCGCTGGTAATGGCATTGAAAGATGCCGGTATGGACCATACAGCAATTGATTATATAAATGCTCATGCCACCTCCACACAAGCCGGAGATTCCAGCGAAGCCAGGGCGCTGGTGGAAGTATTTGGAGAGAAAAAAGTACCGGTCAGCTCAACAAAATCCATGACGGGACATGAGTGCTGGATGGCCGGAGCAAGTGAAATCGTTTACTCTTTGATCATGATGCAGCATGGATTCCTTGCACCTAATATTAACTTCCAAAATCCTGACGAAGATTCTTCCAAACTGGATATCGTAAAAACATCCACGGCAAAAAATATAGATGTATTTTTGTCGAATTCATTCGGTTTCGGAGGAACGAACTCCTCCCTGATCGTGAAAAAATGGAAACCCTGACCGACAACCAACCAGCTATGAAACAACAACTTCCCCTGATTGAAAAAATAAACAGGATTCTTTCTGATGAATTTGAAGTAAGCGTAGAACAAATGCTTCCCGATGCCAATATCAGGCAGGTACTGGAACTGGATAGCCTGGACTATATTGACCTGGTAGTTGTTGTCGAAAATAATTTCTCGTTTAAAGTGAAACCTGAGGATTTTATGCAGATTATCAGCTTCCAGGATTTCTATACATATATCATCTCCCGCGATCAAACTAAAGAATCAAGCGATGCCTTCATGGCAGGGCAAGTCCAGGGGTAATAAAACAGGATTCCGGATTTTCGTCTGGGTACTAAGGCATGCGGGCTTACAACCTGCCTATCTTCTATTGCGATTTGTGGCCTTCTATTTCTTTATTTTTTCTGGCAAAGCCTTCCACTTCCAGTATGTTTTTTTCAGAAAACGTCTGCGTTTTTCTGTGTGGAAATCCGTACTAAGTATTTACAAAAATTACTTTTGGTTCGGTCAGACTATTATTGATAAAATCGTGATTACCTCGCGGATCAACAATTCGTTTCGTTTTCAGTTTGAGGGTGAGGAACATCTGCACAATCTCGTACAACAGAAAAAGGGAGGACTATTGCTAAGCGCACATATCGGAAACTGGGAAATTGCGGGACACTTGCTTCAACGACTCGGCACCAACATGCACATTGTAATGTATGATGGAGAAGATCAGCAAATCAAAAACTATCTGGATAGCATAACCGAAAAACATTCATCGCGGATCATTCTTATCAAGGAAGATCTTTCACATATCTATGCCATTCAGGAAGCACTTGCCAATAATGAATTCGTATGTATGCACGCAGACCGGTTTTTGGAAGGGAACAAAATAATGATGAGTGAATTCTTGCGCAAGACTGCGACATTCCCCGCAGGCCCTTTTGTATTGGCTAATAGTTTTAAATCTCCTGTTTCATTTGTTTTTGCAATGAAAGACAGTTTGTTTAACTATCATTTCTATGCAACTCCGGGCAAAACTTACGAAGGCCCCAGAGATGTATCGACCAGGGAAATGCTGAGGGAATATTGTAACGCCATGGAAATAATGATCGGAAAGTATCCGTTACAGTGGTATAATTATTATGATTTTTGGGAAGAACAAAGGAAGAAAGTGTGAGAGTATGGGAGTATGGGAGTGATACTCTTATACTCTTATACTCTTATACTCCCATACTCCCATACTCCCATACTCTCATACTTTCTTCCCCGGTTTTCTTACCTTTATTCTTATGAAATTCGAAGTACAAAATGCGGCTGAACTGATTCCTCAAAGACCACCTTTTGTGATGGTTGACAAACTCATATTCGCTGATGAAAAAAAATCAAGTTGTAGTTTAGCCATAGTGGAAGAGAATTTGTTTGTGGAAGACGGATATTATTCTGCACCCGGCATGGTTGAGTCTATGGCACAGACTGCCGCGGCGGGAACAGGATTTTTGTTTAAAAAACAAAACAAAGCTGTTCCGGTTGGATATATCGGTTCTGTTCAGAAACTTGTAATTAATGAAAGGCCGCCTGTAAATGCAATGATAACCATGGAAGTGAACCTGCTCACCAATATTATGCAGGTATCACTGGTGGCTGGTGTAGTTAAGTGGAACGGAAAGGTAATGGCCTCCTGCGAAATGAAAATCTTTGTAAACAGTGTATCATGAAAAATAACATTCTTAGCTGTGTACTGGTTTCGACTATATTTTTATCACCTGCCATTTCGCGTGGTCAGTCGTTGTCTGCTTCCGCATTTTTCAACAATGAATCCGTTCCCACGACCTATCTGGGTATCGACTTTACGCTGGCAAAACTGGTAAACGATGAGGCATCCAATGCTAAAACAATTCAGTCAACTCAATTCAACGGTATCAACGATCTGATAATAAAGGAGAATAAAAAATATGACATACAGGAAGCTTACCGCCGCAGTAACTGGACTCCGGACATCAAAGAAGTGGAAAGTCGTAATGATAAAGCAAATCCGGATCAGTTAAAATCGTCCAATGAAGCAGATCTCACCAGGTTAAAACCCGATGATATTGATAATCTGGTAAAAAACTACAATTACGGTACTGACAAGGGATACGGTGTGTTGCTTATTATGGAAGGCATGAGCAAAACAGCAAAAATCTGTTCAATCTGGTTCACCGTTATTGATATGGATTCAAAAAAAGTATTAACAACAGGTCGTGTTGAAGGTAAACTGGGTAGTGGATTTGGTTTTAGAAACTATTGGGCGTCTGCTATTAAAAATGCAATTGGTCATGTTAAAAGTAAGGATTATGATCAATGGAAATCCGGGGCCGGCTCCAAATAATTTCTTTCAATAACACTGAATGCGTACCCTCAAATACTGTTTCTTTTTTTCGAATTGTATCATTGCATTTTTTGCTGGCACTGTTTCCGGCCAGTCTCAGACACTATCGGCCGCAGCCTTTTTCCAGGATGAAAGTCTGCCGGCTTTGTATCTTGGAATTGATTTCACAAAAGCCAAACTCATAAACGACGATAATTCCAAGGCGGATATTATTCAGGGGAAACAATTCAATGGAATCAATGATTTGATGATTAAGGAAAGTAAAAAATACAACTTTCAGGGCGCTTACAGGAGGAAAAGCTGGTCGGTCGATATATCGGAAGTAGAAAAAAGAAATCAATTTGCCGATCCTGATTCACTTAAGTCTTCAAACGATGCTGATCTGCATTGGATAAAAAAAACAGACGTTGAGACAATTGTCAGCGGGTTTAATTTTGGGGATCATAAGGGATATGGAATTATACTTTTTGTGGAAGGAATGGACAAGCCAAAAAGACTCATGACAATCTGGTATACCTTAGTCGATATGGAAAACAGGAAAGTACTATTTAGCTATTTGCTGCAGGGAGGGGTAATTGGTGGTTTTGGATTTCGAAATTACTGGTCGTCGGCAATAAACAGCACTATAATATATATTGATAACAGGTGTTATGCGGAATGGAAAGAACGGTTTAGAACAAATAAATAATAATGCCCAACAAAAACATGTTGCAAACTGAAACAGAAGTGCTGGTAAGATTCAATGAGGCCGATCCGTTGGGCATTGTATGGCATGGCCATTATATCAGGTACTTCGAAGATGGAAGAGAGGATTTTGGCAAACGATATGGTGTTGGGTACCTCGATTTCTTTAATAATGGTTATGTGATTCCCATTGTCAACGTGGACTGTTCATTTAAAAAATCACTGCGCTACGGAGAAACGGTAATCGTGGAAACGAAATTTATTCCCTGCGACGCGGCGAAGATTCAGTTCAGTTACCGGTTATATAATAAAAATACCAGAGAGTTGGTTGCTACGGGAAATTCAGTGCAGGTATTTCTTGACCGGGAACATTCTGTTCTCCAGCTACAGAATCCGCCATTTTTTGAAGAATGGAAAAGAAAATATATTCAACCCAATCAGCGACCATGAGGAATGTATATATGGTAGCTGACAATATATATTCACCGTTAGGAAGCAATACATCGGCTAATATGGCCGCTCTGAAAACCGGCCAAACCGGCATTCAACAACATTTTTCAGAAATATCGACACAGCCATTTTTTGCTTCACTTTTTTCTCCCGAAGACAAAACCGGGAACCATTCCATTACAGCATTTGAGCGAATCATGCTCGATTCTGCAACTGATGCGATGAAGCGGATCTCGCTGGACCCTGCAGACGAGAAAAACGGTTTTATACTTTCATCTACAAAAGGAAATATCAGTTTAATAGAAAAGCTTAGAGATGGATACACCTCTGCAGATCGTGTTTCGTTACATACCAGCGCGAAGATCATAGCAAAGGAACTTGGATTTACTGGTGAACCGATGGTTGTATCCCATGCCTGCATATCAGGATTGTTGGCCATGATAACAGGTTTGCGTTTGATTCAGTCCGGAAGATTTGAAAACCTGGTAATTACAGGTGGCGATCTGATTACGTCATTTATCTTATCTGGTTTTCAATCATTTCAGGCCGTCAGTTCACAGCCCTGCAGGCCTTTTGATGCTGCAAGGGATGGTATCAGTTTGGGCGAAGCCGCAGCAACGATCATTTTATCGTCTACTAAAACTTCCGCTGCAATTCAGCTGGCGGGAGGTTCGGTTTCCAATGATGCGAATCATATCTCCGGTCCTTCACGCACAGGAGAAGAATTATTTCTTGCCATCAGTAGTGCTATGAAACAGGCGGGTGTTTCTTCCAATGACATTGATTTCATTTCGGCACACGGTACAGCGACCAGATATAATGATGAAATGGAAGCCAAGGCCTTTCATCTTGCGTCTATGGAGAAAGTTTCTGTGAATAGCCTGAAAGGTTATTATGGTCACACACTTGGTGCCGCCGGTATATTAGAATCTGTTGTTACAATACAGTCAATGAAAGAAAATATCGTATTACCGAGTTTGGGTTTTACAAATCCTGGAACTGAAATGCCGTTGAACATTGCGAAAGAATTACAGAAAGCGAAATTGAATACCTGTCTGAAAACGGCATCAGGATTTGGAGGTTGTAATGCAGCCGTAATAATTGTCAATTGTTAATTGTCAATTGTCAATTTCCGGGGGCGAATACAATCTCCATGAATTTAAAAATGGGAATTCTTTTTAATTGACCATCAACAATTAACAATTGAAAATTAATAATGAAGTTTTTCAAAAAAGATAACAAGACCGCGCTGGAAGCAAAGGGGCTTGCACAGTGGATTGCATTCGGACCTGTTGTTTTCCAGGTGGCGAGGGTGCTTCGCAATTCAGGTGTACTGAGTTTACTACTTGAAAAAGGAAACAAGGGCTTAACGATGGAAGAAATCCGGGCACAGGTGAACTTGCCTGCTTATGGATTACGGGTATTACTCGAATCTGCGCTGGGGATTGGACTCGTGATAACAAACGATGGAAAATATACCATTACAAAAACAGGCACTTATATTCACAACGATCCACTTACTAATGTAAACATGAATTTCGTTCATGACATTTGTTATAAAGGATTGTTTGATCTTGATAAAAGTATCGAAACAGGAAAACCGGTTGGCTTAAAAGTATTCGGGGAATGGGATACAATTTATGAAGGGTTGTCTTCTCTTCCTCCAAATGTTCAGAAAAGCTGGTTCGCCTTCGATCATTTCTTTTCAGACCTTGCCTTCCCTCCTGCTTTGTCAAAAGTGTATGATGGTAAAATCAAAAAGATACTGGATATCGGTGGTAACACAGGCAAATGGGCCATCGCAAGTGCGGGTTATGTAAAAGATATTGAGATTACCATTATGGATCTTCCGGGACAACTCGAAGTGGCAAAAGAAAAAGTGAAACAAGCCGGACTTACTGACCGCATCTTCTTTTATCCGGCCAACCTGTTGGATGAAAAAACTGTTTTTCCGAAAGGCTTTGACGCCATTTGGATGAGTCAGTTTCTCGATTGTTTCTCTGAAGAAGAAATCATTTCCATTTTAAAACGTTGTTATGATTCCATCTCTGAAGATCAGTATGTGTTAATTCTTGAGGCATTCTGGGACACCCAGCGATTTGAAGCTGCGGCTTTTTGTCTTCAGCAGACGTCTATATATTTTACCGCACTCGCCAACGGAAACAGCCAGATGTATGATTCGTCAATTTTTATCAAGTGCATTGAAAAAGCCGGGTTTGTTGTTGAAGAAAGAATTGACGAAATTGGCCTCAGTCATACACTACTTAAATGTAAAAAAGCGAAATCTAATCACTGATAATTTTTAATTATGCCGATGCAGGAAACAGATGTTTTGGTAATAGGTGCCGGTCCTTCCGGTACGGTTGCAGCTTCCATCGTAAATAAAGCCGGTTACAAAGTCAGGATTGTCGAAAAAATGATGTTCCCCAGATTTGTTATTGGTGAAAGTCTGTTGCCGCGCTGTATGGAGGCACTGGAAGAAGCTGGCTTTCTGGACGCAGTTAAAGAGCAGAAATTTCAGGAAAAGGGCGGTGCTAAATTTGTAAAAAATGGAAAAACCTGCGACTATCGTTTTGCAGATCAATTCACCAAAGGATGGGAATGGACATGGCAGGTTACCCGCGCAGATTTCGATAAAACACTTGCTGATACTGTAGAAAAAATGGGAGTACCCATAAACTATGAAACCACTGTAACTGCCATTGAATTTAAAGGCTCTGATTCCATTACCACGATTGTAGATAAAAATGGAAACAGTTCACAGATCAAGGCAAGATTTATTATCGACGGAAGTGGCTATGGCAGGGTAATTCCCAAACTTTTCAATCTTGACAAACCTTCCAACCTGCCGCCACGTAAAGCCATGTTCAGTCATACCGTCGACAGGCTGCGTGCCATGTCGGACGAACCCAACCGGATTACCGTAGTAGTACATAAACCAGGTATATGGATATGGATCATTCCTTTTGCAACCGGTGTAACTTCACTTGGATTTGTTGGAGATCCTTCTTTTTTCAATGATTTTGCTGGAAGCACAGAAGAAAAATTCAGGGCGATGATCGCATCTGAACCCTATCTGAAAGAAAGATTCAAGGATGTTGAATTGCTATTTGAACCACGCATATTGGAATCCTGGTCCTCAACAACCGATAAATTTTTCGGCGAAGGATTTGTTCTTACAGGAAACGTCACTGAATTTCTCGACCCGGTATTTTCATCTGGCGTTACACTGGCAACAGTGTCAAGTCAGATCGCCGGCAAACTCGTTGTTGAGAAACTAAAGGGGCGCGAGATAGACTGGGAAAATGAATACATGAAAATAATGATGCAGGGTGTAGATACGTTCAGGTCTTATGTGATGGCCTGGTATGAAGGAACCCTGGATACCATTTTCTTTTCAAACGATCAGGATGATCTGATAAAAAGTCAGATTTGCTCTGTACTTGCCGGATATGTGTGGGATCTTACCAACCCCTATGTAAAAAATCATAAAACCTGGCTGCACCGGCTTGCTTCTATGATTACTTATCGTGATGGATTGCTGTCCAATACAATTTAATAAACGACTATACCTAGTGGAGACTGCCCCGGCGATATCAGGTTCCTGTTTAATTACAAAAAACAAAATTTTCAAGGACGGTCAATTGGTTTTTGAGCAACCAGGATCCGCAGAATCCTTTCTGGATGCGACCTATAAACATTTTACACTGGCTTACCCCAAGTTTTATAAGATGGACAATCTTTGCAAACTCGGTCTTTTGGCGGTTGAAATTTTGCTTAATGGAACTGACCATGCGGGAAAATATGAAAACACAGAATCGGGTTTGGTCCTCAGCAATGCAAATTCCAGTCTCGATGTGGATCTCAAGTACGTTAAAACCATTGAGGCAGGAGCCAGTCCTTCGTTATTTGTATATACCTTACCCAATATTGTAATCGGTGAAATCTCCATTCGTCATCATTTCAAAGGGGAAAATGCATTTTTTGTATTTAAAGACTTCGATGGTAATTTTATAGCAGAATATGTGATGAATTTATTTGAAAACAGATTGATTAGAAATTGTATTTGCGGTTGGGTTGATTTTTTGAAAGAAGACTACAGGGCGATGCTTTTTTTGGTTGAATTGGAGAAAGAGGGAAACAATTTAACATTTAATGCAGAAAATTTAATTAAACTGAACCAGTCGGATCATGGATAAACTAAGATTTAAGCTGAAGGAGCAGATTATTGAGAGACTGAACTTAAAAGATCTGAAACCTGAAGATATTGGTGATGATCAGCCGTTATTTGTAGAAGGAATCGGACTTGACTCGATTGATGCACTTGAGCTAATCGTTCTGTTACAGCAGGAATATAATATCAAACTTTCCAACGCAGAAGACGGCCCCCGTGTTTTTCATTCCATCAGAACCATTGCTGACTATATCACCGCAAACAGAGGTGCCGTAAAGGTTTCCACATGAGCGGCCATAGTTTTGTTGCTGGCATGGGTATCATTTCCGCAATCGGAAATGGACTACTGGCAAATCTCCAATCGCTCAATAAAGAAAAAGCGGGTATTGGCGAAATGAAATGGCTGCAGTCCATTCATAAAGGAGAACTCCCGGTAGGGGAAGTAAAATCCTCCAACGAAGACCTTGCAGCCGCCTGTGGTCTTTCATCCAAATTTCCTCGTACGGCTTTGTTGAGCAGTGTTGCTGCCTACGAAGCACTTCTGGATGCGGGGTGGGAAAGGAATTTCGCTTCTCGTACAGGATTTATTTCTGCGAATACTGTTGGTGGTATGGACAAGACTGAAAATTTCTTTAAGCTATTTTCGAAAGATAATACGGCCGGAAAACTTTCCGATGTTGTGCATCATGAATGCGGTGCTGTTACCGAACTGGTGGCCGATCACCTGGGTATCCGGCAGTTTGTGAGTACGGTAAGTACTGCCTGCTCTTCCTCTGCCAATGCCATTTTCACTGGCGTACGAATGATAAAGGCAGGACTACTCGACTTTGCACTTGTAGGTGGCGCCGATGCCCTTACAAGATTTACATTGAATGGATTCAATACGCTGATGATTCTCGATAAAGAACTTTGCAAACCCTTTGATGAAAATCGCCGGGGGCTGAATCTTGGTGAAGGAGCTGCTTATCTTTTGCTCGCATCCGAAGAAGGACTCAAGCAGCTGGGCAGGAAACCTTCGGCGGTAATAAGTGGATATGCAAATGCCAATGATGCATTTCATCAAACGGCTTCTTCTCCTGAAGGTACCGGTTCTTTTCTGGCGATGAAAGGCGCGTTGGAAAAAGCGGGATTTCAGCCAAAAGATATTGACTATATCAACCTCCATGGTACCGGCACCCAAAATAATGATATTGCTGAAGGCACGGCCATTCAATTATTATTTGACGGGTACTTTCCAAAAATGAGTTCTACAAAATCTTATACCGGACATACGTTGGGTGCAAGTGGCGCGGTAGAAGCTGTTTATTCCGTACTCGCCATTCAATACGGCGTTATTTTTCCCAACTTAAGATTCCAGACTCCGATGAAAGAATTGCCTTTCAAACCTGTCACCAGTTTACTGAGCAATCAGAAAGTAAAACATGTAATGTCAAATTCATTTGGTTTTGGAGGAAACTGCACTTCTCTTATTTTTTCGGCAGCCTAAAAAAAATTATGACCATCTATATCCAAGCCACGGGAAACATTTCTCCGCAACACAGTCTGGATACAGATGCGTTTTTTCTATCGCGTGAAACGACTGAAAATAATTATTTCAAATCCATTGAACCGGATTATACAGAGTTCGTCGATAGTAAAATGATTCGCAGGATGAGCCGGATCGTCAAAATGGGTGTGGCCGCTTCGATGACCTGTCTTAGAAATGCAACACTAGAAAACCCGGCAGCCATTATCACAGCAACAGCATATGGCTGCCTCGAAGACAGTTCCTCTTTCCTTAGAAGAATGATTGAATTTGATGAAACGCTTTTGAGTCCTACCGCATTTATCCGGTCGACACATAATACGGTAGGCGCACAGATAGCTTTATTGCTTAAATGCCACCATTACAACAATACCATTGTACACAGAACATTTTCTTTAGAAAATGCGATTACCGAAGCTACTTTATTGTTGGCAGAAGGCGTTGGGTCCGTCCTGGTTGGCGCTATTGATGAGATTACGGACGACAGGCATAACATATTAAGCCGATTTGGATTGTATAGAAAATCGCCTGATTCGCACGGAAATATCGCGGGGGAGGGTGCCGCTTTCTTTTTGCTTGATAAAGATCCCGGAGAAAAAGCGCTGGCCGTTTTGAAAGGCTTGCGTACCCTTTATAATCCCGAAAACGATGAAATAATCGGCCTTACTATAAAGGAGTTTCTGAATGAAAACGAGACCACGATGGATCAGGTTGACCTGATTCTTACCTCCCATAGCGGAAATAAATCGAAAGACACATTAGACGACCGGCTGGTAACTTCCCTATTTAAAGGAAAAACTATCTTCCCTTTTAAATCACTTTGTGGAGACTACCCCACGGCTTCGGGCTTCGCGATTTGGATGGCTGCTGTTATTTTGAAGGAAAAAGTTTTACCATTCTGGATGGGCATAAGCCTGTCGTCCATTAGAAATATTTTAATACATCATCATTCGGATGACAATCATCACAGTTTGATTTTAATCGGCGCAGCTTGAACAACCGGTCGTTCAACATATTCTATATCATTCTGATACTTGTCTGGATCTGGGCAGACAGGCATTTGCAGATGGGGACTTCTGTATACGGCTGGCTACTGTTTGTTTATGTATCTGTTTTATTTTGCGGAAGTTATTTTATTCAGATGGGGTTTTTTCTGAAGTCGGTTTGTTCAGCAAAGACTGTTGTGAAAGAGATTTCCTTGAGTTTTGATGATGGACCCGCAAACGAATACACAGCCCGTGTTCTTGACATTCTGAAGGAAAATAATGCAAGCGCTGTTTTTTTTTGTATTGGTAAAAAAATGCAGGGTAATGAGGCACTTCTGAAAAGGATGATTAACGAAGGCCATATTATTGGAAACCATAGCAATTCGCATCATCCTTTTTTTCCACTCTACAGCCCCAAACAAATATTAAAAGAGTTAGAACTTACAAGTCAAACCTGTCAGGAAATTACCGGATTGTATCCCCGCTTCTTCAGACCGCCTTATGGGGTTACCAATCCAAATCTGAAAAAAGCAATTTACTCGGGCGGATTTATTTCTGTTGGATGGTCCATTCGGTCCTACGATACGGTAATCGGCAATGAGGAGAAACTATTAAATCGGATTCTTACAAGACTAAAACCAGGTGCAATTATACTTCTTCACGATACCAGCCAGTCGACTGTGAAGATTCTCCCCCGCTTATTAAAGGAAATCCGAAATAAGGGTTATGCAATTAGTCGTTTGGATAAAATGATTAACATAAACGCGTATGATTAGAAAGTTGTTACTGCCATTTTTATTGTTATGTTTTATTTGCGGATATGGACAATATGCTGGTTATACACCAGTAGTTCAATTGGAAACATTTAAAAAATCGTTTGCAGCAGCAACTGCGGCGACAGTATCTATTCAATCTGATTTTAAGCAGGAGAAAACATTGAGTATGCTTTCGGAAAATATACATTCCAATGGTAAATTTTCTTATTTGAGAAATGACAAAATCCGGATGGAATATCTTCAGCCTTATACATACCTGATGATACTCAATGGTGGAAAAATATATATTAAAGACGGTCAAAAGGAAAATAAGATCTCAGCCAGTTCAAATAAGGTATTTCAACAGGTAAATCGCATTTTGATCGATTGTGTTGCCGGAAGCATGATCGATAACCCGGATTTTAAATCCAGGGTATTTGAAAGCAATGGTTTTTATCTGATAGAACTTAGTCCGGAAACAAAAAATCTGAAGGAACTATATAAAAATATTAATATTGTCATAGACAAAAAAGATTTTACGGCATCAGCGATCGAAATGTTTGAACTTTCGGGTGACAAGACGATTATCCGTTTTCTGAATAAAAAGATAAATGCGGCCATTCCCGATTCGGCTTTTAATATTCCTTAGTTTTTCTGCATTGAATTTTTCCTGCAATCATTACCGGCAAATGCAGAAAATTCAATCAGATGAAACCTGTCTGCTGAAATTTAAACCGGATCTTACGCACGTGATGTATAAAACGTCGGTAGATGTTATTGGAAAACATATCAGTGGAATTTTGATTATTAAGGAGGTGTCAGATGGAAGCACTAGAATCGTGTTTTCCAATGAAATGGGATTCAAGTTCTTCGATTTTGGTTTTTCTGCCGATACTGTATTTAAAATATACCAGATAATACCACAAATGAATAAGGAGGCCCTTATCAGAACGCTCCGAAAAGATTTTGAGCTCATCATGTTTCGCAACATGGACCGTGGCGGCTATTATGCTTTGGCCGACAGCGATCTGGTTTATCATGCTTTCCCGCAGGCTCAGGGCATAAATTATTATATTACTGACCGGTTGTGCAGTAACCTTGTAAAAATGCAAAGAGCTTCAGATAAGAAACCGGTAATGGAAGCATATATCACAGGAAGTTCTCCCGGTACGGCGCCAGATAGTATTTCCATCCGGCATTTGAACATTTCGCATTTCTCTATTACTTTAAAAAAAATATCCGCCCTTGTTACTGAATGATCTTTATACCATTCAATCCCTGAAGGAAGAAAATAATAAAATAGAATCCGCTGTACAGCTGAATTCGCATCATGACATTTTCAAGGGGCATTTTCCGGGACAACCTGTATTGCCAGGAGTATGTATGATGCAAATGATAACGGAGATTACCGGCAAATTTTTAAAACAAGCACTTCATATTTCAGGGGCACCTTTAATAAAATTTCTTCGTATGATCGACCCTGAAAAAACGCCTCTTATTCTTTTCGAAATTGAATATGAATCATTGGCCGGTACGGTGTCAACCAGCGGGAAAATATTTTTAGGACTTGAAATATTCATGAAATTTCAGATTCATTTTAATGCCAGATCATTATTGTGACCCGGGTCTTTTATGATCTATCCAATTCAATATGGGGCTTGTCATCATGGTGGTGACCAGAGCCATCAGGACCATCATGGAAAAAATTTCGGCACTCAGGATACCCATATCATAACCGATATTCAACACAATCAATTCCATCAGTCCTCTGGTATTCATCAACGCGCCAATGGCTAGACTGTTTTTCCAGTTCTGCCCCAGTGCCCGGGCAGTGAGCGCACTTCCACCAAATTTACCCGCAACTGCAGCAGTTAAAATGAGGCCAAAACTAATCCACAGTTTGCCGGTAGTCAATATGCCAGCCTGAGTCCTTAATCCGGTATAAACAAAAAACAGCGGAAGCAACATCACCAGACTCACGTCACTGATCCTTTCTATTATTCGTTTCTGCATCATATCATTTTTTGGAACAATTATGCCCATGAGAAATGCACCGAATAAAGCATGAATGCCGATCAGTTCTGTGCAGTAAGATGACGACAGTAATAAAATAAACAGGATCGACATCCAGGTATTATAACTTATTATGCCTGCTTCAAATTTAACCTGAATCGCTTTTAATATAAGACGTATGGGTACCAGCATGATAAAGGCATAAAGGATTACGAGACCAACTACCAACAAACCATTCATTCCCGATCCTGATCGAATAAATGCAATCAACAGTGCAAGAAGACACCAGGCGGTCACATCATCTGAAGCCGCGGATGAAATCGCAAGCATTCCCAAAGGTGTTTCCGTAATTTTCCGATCCCTGATGATTCTCGCAAGCACAGGGAACGCCGTTATGCTCATGGCGATGCCCATAAACAAAGCGAAGGAATAAAAACTTGTTTGTCCGGCTGCATATGTTTTATACAGGTAAATTGACACGCCAATGCCCATGCTAAATGGAATAAGAATACTGGCATGACTGATGATGAGTGCTTCCAACGCCTGTTTTTTCAATAATTTCTTATCCAATTCCATTCCTACAATAAACATAAAAAGAATCAGTCCGATCTGGCTTAGAAAACGCAGGTTTGCTAAAGATTCGATCGGGAAAACGAAGTGAAATGCAGATGGAAAAAGGAGTCCGAATAAGGAAGGTCCAAGTAAAATACCGGCAACGGTTTCTCCAATGACTGGAGGTTGTCCAATTTTCCTGAAAGCGGATCCAAGTAACTGGGTTGACGCAATGATAACGATAATCTGCAATAGAAGTCTAGGAAGGCTTTCCGATATATTTAGTTGAAAAGGGTTTGTTGCAGATTCCGGTATTTGCCGGTTAACTATAGAATTTTCAGACAACACCGGGGTGGACAGATCTAACATCGCGCCTATGTGAAGTAAATAAAAAATCAGTCCCCCAAAAGAGATTAACAATACTATGTAAAGGGCAATATGTTTTGTTAATTTCATCACGTTTCAACAGGTCTGGGATGTGAAGTAGCCTGACAATTTGTGGTACTGTTTGCAGGCAGCAGAAAATACGATACATAACGGCCAGCTCATCCCGAACAAACGCATGGAAAAACGTTTCTTTTTATTAAATTAATACCCACATCAAAAATCCGACGAATCAATTTTGGTATCTTTGGCAAGCAATCATATACTTGAATATGTGGTTTAAAAATAGAGCAATTATCCTGCAATCATGATTTTACTGCTTACGGTTTTTTTTCAGGATATTTTAAAACCAATAATTCAATTCGACCAATGGCTGTTCCATGAAATTAACCAGGTTTGGATAAATTCAACTTTTGATCTCGTTTTACCATTCCTGCGTCAACAGGAATTCTGGTATTTTTTCTATTTATTTCTATTGGTATTCGCACTGTACAACTTCGGGATCAAAGGATGCTGGTGGGTTGTATCACTTATTATGACTGTGATCGTAAGCGACTTATTCAGCAGTTCTTTAATTAAGTCGATAATTTTTCGTTACCGGCCTTGCAGCGACCCTGATCTGGGTGATCAGGTAAGAATTCTGGTTAATTATTGTCCGGCCAATTCCAGTTTTACATCTTCCCACGCATGCAATCATTTCGCGGCAGCATGGTTTATTTTTATAACTTTAAATCAAACAGGCTCCTGGCGCTGGATCGTATTTATCTGGGCTGCTATCATTTGTTATGCCCAGGTTTATGTTGGAGTTCATTTTCCGCTTGATATACTTTGCGGTGCAATACTGGGAACTATGATTGGCAGAGTGATGAGTATCTTATACAGGAAGCAGTTTGGAACACTCAGTTTAAAGTAAAATCCAGCATGTTTGCATTTATAATTCTTTTTTGTTTAATTTTTTTGAATGGTCTGTTCGTTATGGCGGAGATCGCACTGGTCTCCGCAAGAAAGTCGAAATTGGAAGAAATGGCCTCAAAGGGTGACCAGAAAGCTAAAGCTACTTTACGTCTCACTGAAAGTCCCGAACTTTTTCTTTCTACCGCCCAAATCGGGATTACGTTGATTGCCATTTTAACAGGGTACTATTCGGGTGAAAAATTCAGTGATGACTTCAAACCCTATATAGAAAAGATTCCCTACCTGCACAAATATGCGCACAGCATCGCAACCGGATTAATTGTGATCTTCGTCACTTTTCTTTCCATACTTTTTGGTGAACTGATCCCTAAACGAATCGGACTTCTGAAAGCCGAACGCATCGCATTAATTGCCACCGGTCCCATTAAAGTTTTTTCGCGGATAGGATATCCCATTGTTGCTTTACTGAACTGGCTGAGTAATATATTCTTCGTTTTGTTTTCCATCAAACCCTCTCCGGAAGGAAATGTTACGGAAGATGAAATAAAAGCGATTATCAATGAGGGAACTGAACAGGGCACTATTAAAGAAGCGGAACAGGATATTATCGAACGGGTATTTCATTTGGGCGACCGAAATATCACGTCTCTTATGACTCACCGCAGCGATATTGTCTGGTTTGACCTGAATGAGACCGAGGAAATGATTAAAGAAAAAATACTGAAAGAACCTCATTCTGTTTATCCGGTTTGTGATGGAGAGATTGACAATATAAAAGGCATGGTATCAATAAAGGATATGTATGTAGCCATAGATTCAACGCCTTTCAGAGACATCATGAGTTCGGCACTTTTCGTTCCTGAAAATAATACTGCCTATCAGGTGCTGGAGAAATTCAAGGAGACCAAAACACATAGTTGCTGCATTGTTGATGAATACGGAAGTCTTCTTGGTATGATCACCTTAAATGATATCCTGGAGGCATTAATTGGCGATATACCCCAGCCGGATATGTCAGATTATGAAATCGTTAAACGAGATGACGGCTCCTTTCTGGTAGACGCACAAATACCTTTTTATGACTTTCTGGATCATTTTGATAAAACAGAATGGATGAACGAAGGAGAACACGAATTTGATACGCTGGCCGGATTCATATTACATCAATTGGAACATATCCCAAGAACCGGCGAAAAGATAGAGTGGAAAGATTTCAATTTTGAAATCGTTGATATGGATGCCCAGCGGATCGACAAAGTGTTAGTGAAAGTGAATGATGAAAATTATTGAAGGAATCAGTCCGTGGCACCATCCCGGACTTTAATTTTTTTCTTTCCGGCATTTTTCTTTTCGTAATCCTGTACTTCTTTTGGTTTTACCATAGTTTTAGAAGCAAGACTGGTGGAATCTGATCCCCCACTGTTTTTCGGTGTCTCCAGTTTGCCCATTGTATAAAACTCGGTTTTATAAATCATGCCGGTTGATGCATTATAATATTTCCAATACCCGTTACGTATGCCCACCCCTTCATTTTTTACAATGACCGTTTTGTATTCATTGAGATGATCGATGTCTTCAACAATTAGCGTATCATACAATTTGTCGGGATTCAGAGCCCGCCAGTTTTCTTCTCTTAACAGTGCGCCGGAAGAATTAAAATACTGACATAACCCATCTTTATTCCCCCATTTATAAAACTCCAATCCGATCAAATCGCCGTCAAGACTGTAAAGACGCCAGGTTCCTTCCTTTCTGTTATTCTTATATTCCCCTTCTTCTTCAAAACCAGGTTCTCCTCTTACCTCATCCACATGATTCACCCATTTACCCTGTTTCATCGCCTTGGAATCTACTTTGTTGAGGGTATCGCCTTTCACGCCGATGATAAAAGTACCTGCCTGAGAAAATCCCCTGAAACTGATGAAAAGGAATATAATTGCGAGTAATCGGTTCATATTAGGCCATTCCTACAAAAAACGAACCGGTAACGACAATTGTTGCGGCAGGACGTGACCCTTCCAGACTATATTTGCAAACTTAACAGGAATTTATGTTGAAATATCTGGGCTTTATATTATTGATTGCCAGTAGTTTAAGTTGTTATAGCCAGAATAAGTCCATATCGGAAATAAAAACAGAGCTTGAAAAATCTCCTAATTCACCCCTATACGTGAAGGATGTGATGAAGAAGAAATTTGAACTGGATACCATTATCGTTACCAGGACTTCTCATTTCCCCAGTCTGGCTGATAGCCTGGCTTACCGGGGAACATTAAAAAAAGTGTACGGCCCTTATACGATTCAGGGCAGGAAATTTCTGGTTCAGATTCTTGCGAGAATGCCCAATACTTTTTATCGAATCAGTCAGATTTTTATTGATACGACAGTTTTCAGATACCGTGTCGCAGACAGTCTGGGTAAATCAATTGTCAATAAATTAAAAAATAACCAGGATAGTTTCGAGCGACTGGCACAAGCTTATTCAATGGGCGGAGAATCTGTTACCAAAGGAGATCTTGGGTGGGTTGCGAGAGGCAGCATAATTCCTGCGATAGACAGACAATTGGCAAGGTCAAAAAAGGGGGATGTTTTTATGGTTTGGTCATCTAACGGGCTACATATCATCAAAGTGACTGACGGACCGAAGCAGGACAATGGTTTCGCGTTAATGATGCGCATCTTTTTATAAGAAATATTGCAATCCGAGTTCATATCCCTTCATACCCAGACCTGTAATTGTTCCCACACATTTTGCACTGATAAATGATCGAAGGCGGAATTCTTCTCTTGCCGCAACATTGCTGATATGCACTTCTATTACAGGAGATTTAATGGCTGACACCGCATCTCCAATGGCCACTGAAGTATGCGTATATGCTGCGGCATTGAGGAGAATACCATCGTAAGAGAACCCAACACGTTGTATTTCAGAAACAAGTTCACCTTCGATGTTACTTTGAAAATAGTCAATCTGGATCGTGTTATACTTTTCCTTTAGGCCTTTCAGGAAATCTTCAAAAGTTTGCCTGCCGTAGATCTCTGGCTCGCGAACTCCCAGCAGGTTCAAATTAGGCCCGTTGATAATTGCAATTTTCATCCTGTAAATATAGGAAAATACAAAACTGTCAACTCTGGAGAGGTTTATACAATGACTTCGTATTTTTTTAATTCAATTCCTTGAAGTATATTTGTCGATCTAGTTTGTAGACTTCAAAAAATATGTCTTATTCTTCTTTTTTTACATGTTTCTGTAATCCATGTTGTAAGGGTTGTTGTTGAGGATAAAATCTCATCCTCCACGCGATTTTTCACCTTCACACAGAATTAAAGAAACATGAACAGAACAGCGGACATATTAAATTCAAACTTAAGTAACCAGATCGGTAAACTGTCTATAACCGACACTCTTCATCTGTTTACAGAGTTGTATCCTGGTCAGGTGTGTTTTTCCACCAGTTTTAGTCTGGAAGATCAGGTAATTCTACACCATATTGTAAGGGAAAAACTGCCTATAAACATTTTTACGTTGGATACCGGCCGGCTATTCAGTGAAACGTATGCTGTTTGGACTTCCAGTAAAGAAAAATATGGTGTAACCATTCAGTCATATAATCCGGATACGCAACTCCTTGAACAATATATAAATCAAAAAGGCCCCAATGCATTTTATGAATCTGTTGATAATCGGAAATCCTGTTGTTACATACGAAAAGTAGAACCCCTGAAACGTGCACTGGAAGGTCAGAAAATATGGATAACCGGCATCAGGGCTGAACATTCGGAAAACAGAAGCGAATTGAATCTGCTGGAATGGGATGAAAGCCGACAGCTAAATAAATACAATCCGCTGCTCTACTGGAAACAGGAGGAAGTCGCCCATTACATATCTGAAAACGAAATACCCTACAATATTTTACACGATCGTGGTTTTCTGAGTATTGGTTGTCAACCATGTACCCGCGCTATAGGTCCTGGTGAACCTTTCCGTGCAGGCAGATGGTGGTGGGAAGACGCAAATAAAAAAGAATGTGGTATCCATTCCGCAGTAAACGTTATTAAACTTTCAGAGTAAAAGACATGACTGATTATCTGGACGAATTAGAAAGTGAGGCGATATACATCCTGCGTGAGGTTGCCGGCCAGTTTGAAAAACCGGCGCTTTTGTTTAGTGGTGGTAAAGATTCAATTACCCTTGTTCATCTGGCACTCAAAGCCTTCAGGCCTGGCAAATTTCCATTTCCTCTTGTTCATATCGATACAGGGCACAATTTTAAAGAGGCCCTGACTTATCGGGATCAGCTCGCAGTCGAAATCGGAGAAAAACTGATAGTACGCAAAGTCGAAGACACCATTCACTCCAAATCACTCAAAGAACCGGTTGGAAAATTTGCCAGTAGGAATGCTCTGCAAACTTTTACCCTGTTGGATACCATCGAGGAATTTGGATTTGATGCCTGTATCGGCGGGGCCAGGAGAGACGAAGAAAAAGCAAGGGCAAAAGAAAGAATTTTCTCTGTACGTGACGAATTCGGTCAATGGGATCCCAAAAAACAAAGACCTGAATTGTGGAATATTTATAATGGCAAAATTCAAAAAGGAGAAAATGTTCGTGTTTTCCCAATCAGCAACTGGACCGAATTGGATGTCTGGAATTATATACGACGTGAAAAAATTAAACTGCCTTCGATCTATTTCTCCCATGAGAGGGACGTGATCTCGTTCGAAGGACAACTGGTAGCGGTATCCTCCTTTATGCAGCTCGAAGATTCGGATAAAGTGATGCGAAAATCAGTAAGGTATCGAACCGTCGGGGACATGACCTGTACTGCTGCTGTAGAATCGGGGGCGAGCACCATTGATGATATTATAAATGAAATCATTATAACCCGGACCAGCGAGCGTGGAGAAACGCGTATTGATGACAGACTTTCAGAAGCTGCAATGGAAGACAGAAAAAAGAACGGTTATTTTTAAATAAAATATTCAAATGGATCTCTTGAGATTTATAACGGCAGGAAGTGTGGACGACGGGAAAAGCACGTTGATCGGCAGACTCTTGTATGATAGCAAGAGTATCCTGACTGATCAGATGGAGGCGCTTGAAAAACAAAGTAAAAACAAAGAAGAAGGCGTCATCGACCTGGCACTTCTAACGGATGGACTTCGTGCCGAAAGAGAACAGGGTATTACCATCGACGTGGCTTATAAATATTTTTCAACTCCAAAACGGAAATTCATTATCGCTGACGCGCCTGGGCATATTCAGTATACACGCAATATGGTAACAGGAGCTTCAAATGCCCAGCTGATGATCATCCTGGTAGATGCAAGAAACGGTATTGTTGAACAAACACGCAGACATTCTATTATTGCTTCTCTGCTGAATATGCCTTTTGTTATTGTTGCAATTAATAAAATGGATCTTGTTGAATTCTCGCAGGATGTTTACAATAATATTGTAATTGAGTATGCCGCGGTCGCAAAAACGCTTGGGTTGAAAGACATACATTTCATTCCCATCAGCGCATTAAACGGAGATAATATCGTCGATAAATCTCTTAACATGTCTTGGTACGAGGGTCCTACCCTGCTCGATTTTCTAGAAACCATATCTATAGAATCGGATATCAATCTTTCCCATGCGAGAATGCCGGTGCAATATGTGATTCGTCCTCAATCAGACGACCTCCCCGATTATCGGGGTTATGCGGGAAAAATCATTAGTGGTATTTTTAAAACGGGGGACGAAGTGCTTGTTTTGCCGTCAGGTCACAGTAGTGTACTCAGTCAGATTGAAAGTAACCAGCAGGAACTGGAACAGGCAGCTGCGGGACAACCTGTGATACTGCATCTTGCCGATGATATCGATATCAGCAGAGGTGATGTGATTGTAAAAAGGGATCTCATGCCCCATGTGGGACAGGATTTGGAAGTGCTCCTGTGTTGGATGGACAGTAAACCACTAAAAGCGGGAAATAAATACTTATTACAACACAACAGCAGGCGCGTAAAGTCTGTAGTCAGGGAAATTGAATATCGACTTGATGTCAATTCACTGGAAAGAGAACAGCATGTAGAATCAGTTGAACTGAATGAGATTGTACGTGCCAGGATTAAAACGGCATCACCTTTAGTGTACGACTTATATAACGAATTGCGGGTGAACGGGGGATTAATATTAATAGATGAAACAAGTAATGTAACGGTTGGAGCCTGCATGATCCAGCAATGATCAATTAATAATTATTTAGGATGAGTCAAACTGGAAATATTCAAAAAGTAATTTTTTCCGGCGCAGGTCCGGGAGATCCTGAATTGATCACACTTAAAACTGTCCGGCATTTACAGGAAGCGGAAGTAATTATAGTCGATCGACTTGTTAGTGATATCATCCTGGAAACATGGGTAAATCCGGCTGCCTTGGTCTTACATGCAGGGAAACAGAGAAGAAAGGAAGGATCCACTCCTCAGCATATAATTAATGAGTTGATTGTTGAATATGCATTACAGGGCAAAAAAGTCCTGCGTTTAAAAGGAGGAGATGTTTCTGTTTTCTCAAACCTTTTGGATGAGCTTCATGCGTTAAAAAAATACAATATCCCTTACGAAATTGTTCCAGGTATAACCGCGGCCTGCGGGGCTGCAGCCTATGCCGGCATTCCACTGACTGCCCGAAATCATGCGCAGGCAGTTCGGTTTTTGACCTTACATCAAAATGATACCATCCCTCCGGCCTATTGGAAAGATTTGTCACAAACTGATGACACATTGGTATTCTACATGTCGGGAGATACAACACATGAACTTATCAATCAATTAATCACAAACGGGATTTCTTCAGACAGATATATTGCGATCATTGAACAGGCCACCACACCTTCACAAAAAGTAATTTGTGCACCCATTCATCATTTTGAATCTGAATTCGGTTCGAACGGTTATATGTCACCGTCGTTGATTATTGTGGGTAAAGTTGCTGCTTTACATAAAGAATATAGGTGGGTAGTAGAAAATAAAAATGCAAATAACCAATATTTCAAATCAGTTTCAAAAAATAAGGAAGAGGAGGTTCGAGCATGAGTCCGGAATCAAAGAAAAAAATACAGGAATTTATTGAGTCCCTTAGTAATGAGGAGCAAATCTGGGCGAATGGATTTCTGGACGGAATATTAAACAGGAATGCCGTAAATGAAGCTGTAAAACTTAAAGAACCCCGTGAGAATAAAAAAATTACTATTGCCTACGGTACTGAGTCTGGCAATTCAAAAAAAATTGCAAACGTTTTTGCAACGCGTGCAAAACAGGAAGGTATTCATACAAAAATCGTGAGCCTCGATCAATATCGGTTGACAGATCTTCCTAAAGAAGAATATTTTTTAACTGTTATCAGCACGCAGGGCGAAGGCGAACCTCCTGCTTCTGCGAGGAAATTCTACGATCATATTCATCAAAACGGATTTAAGCTGTCCAAATTGAAATACGGTGTATTGGCACTTGGTGATACATCCTATCCTATGTTTTGCAAAGCGGGCGAGGATGTGGACCATCAATTGGGCCATTTGGGGGGTGAACGTATCGTTGACATTCAACGCTGCGACGTGGACTATGAAACGGATGCTGACAACTGGATGAAAAATGTGATTCAAAAAATCAGCGGCCAGGAAATTAATAATGAGCAGACGTCAAAACCTGTCAGGAAATCAAGCGGCAAGAAAATTTATCATGGTAAGATTTTAACAAATATCAACCTCAACGATATTGGATCTGAAAAGCAAACGCATCATATTGAAATAGCATGTGAAGAAGTTTACTATAAATCAGGCGATTCTCTTGGAATAGTTCCACCCAATCCAATTCATGTAGTAAAAGCTATCATAGCACATACGGGAATTGATGCTGAAAGAACATTTGTTCATCGAAATGAGGCCTGCTCATTATATGAGCTTCTTCACAAAAAACTGAACATTATTTATCTTTCGGAACGTGTGATCGCCAAATACGGTTCTGCTCTTCAAAAGGAAATTCCATTGACGAAAACAGGATTACTTGATCTGATTCGGCAATATCCTATGAGAGATGCAGATCAATTTGAAGCCTTTTTTCAGCAACTGGAACCCATAACGCCGAGATTATATTCTATTTCTTCATCTCTTGAATCATTAGATGGTGAAGTTCATATCACGGTGGCACGGGATAAATTCTCACTAGAACAGGAATTGAGATACGGGTTATGTTCTGATCATTTATGCGGTCTTAAGGCGGGATCTTCAATCGACTTTTATATTCATCATAACGATCAGTTCAGATTGCCAGAAGACGATAAAGATGTAATCATGATCGGACCAGGAACGGGTATCGCTCCTTTTCGCGCGTTTCTGAGTGAAAGAGAATCGACAGGTGCAAGCGGACGTAACTGGTTATTTTTTGGTGATCAACATTTCGTAACTGATTTTCTATATCAGACAGAACTGCAACAGTGGAAGGAAACCGGGGTTTTGCATTCCCTGGACGTGGCTTTCTCCCGCGATCAGCAGGAAAAAATATATGTCCAGGATAAGTTAAGGCAAAAAGCAAAGGACTTTTTTCAATGGCTTGACAATGGGGCAACCTTGTATGTTTGCGGTGCAAAAAAAATGAGTGAAGATGTTGAGAATACGATCGCTGACCTTATTATGAAATCTGGTACTGGCGAAGATGCTGAAATATATATTAACGAACTGAAAAATTCAGGCAGATACCTGAAAGACGTTTATTGAATACGAAAATATGAACGAACAGAACATATCTGCTATAGAAAAAATTAAACAATCCAGCGATTCTCTAAGGGGGACAATAATAGAAGGTCTGGCTGATGGAACTACCGGTGCAATTAGTGAAGATGATAAGGCCCTGGTTAAATTTCATGGCATGTATCTGCAGGATGACCGCGATCGCAGGGATGAGAGAGCAGAAAAAAAATTAGAGCGACTGTATTCTTTTATGATCCGATTGCGTTTGCCGGGTGGATTTTTAACTGCTGAGCAATGGCTGGCTACGCAGGATATCGCTGGAGAACATACGACTGGTATCATTAAAATTACGACTCGTCAAACCATTCAGCTGCACGGATTATTTAAATCACATGTGAAGCCCACGATCCAGGCTTTCAATGAAGCAAAACTCAATTCAGTAGCAACTTGCGGAGACATTAACAGAAATGTGATCTGTGCTGCCCATCCGCGACAATCACCCCACCACAAAGAAATCCACGAATTTGCGCAAAAAATCAATGCGCTGCTGTTACCCAAAACAAAGGCCTATTTTGAAATATGGCTTGATGAGGAAAAAATTGCTGATAAGAAAGAAGAAGAAGATCCACTTTATCAGGATCGTTATCTGCCAAGAAAATTCAAAATCGCGCTGGCAATACCTCCCAATAATGATGTAGATGTATTCGGAAATGACCTTGGTCTGATTGCGATCATTGAAAATGACAAACTGGTAGGTTATAATATTGCAATAGGCGGCGGACTATCGTCCACTCACGGAAATCCAGCAACTTATCCCAGGTTAGCCACTGTCATTGGATTCGTTGGCGGAGAAGATAAACTGCTGAAGACCATATATGAAATTGTAACCATTCAGCGAGATTATGGAAATCGTTCTGACAGGTCGTTGGCGCGCTTGAAATATACGGTCGATAAAATGGGTATAGACTGGTTCAGGGCAGAAATAACCAGAAGAACCGGCATGGAATTAGAGCAGGCAAAACCCTATCAATTCACAAAACGCAGTGACTATTACGGATGGTATCAAAACAATGATAAATTATGGTATTATACACCTTTCATCGAAAATGGAAGAGTAACAGACAATGATACAGTACAACTGAAAACAGCACTTTACGAAGTCGCGGCAACGAGAAAACTAAATTTCAGGTTTACATCAAATCAGAATGTAATTCTGGCAGATATAAAAGACGGTGATAAATCTGCAATTGAAAAAATCCTCAAGAAGTATCACATCGACCAATACACCAGTACGGTGTCTTCCCTAAGAAAAAATGCAATGGCATGCGTAGCATTGAATACTTGTCCACTGGCATTTGCGGAAGCCCAGCGATATTTACCTTCTTTAATCACTAAAATCGAACCCCTTCTAAGAAAAAACGGACTTCAGGAAGAAGAAATCATTTTGCGAATGACGGGCTGTCCAAATGGCTGCGCACGATCATATATCGCAGAGATTGGTTTTATTGGAACCGCTTTGGGGAAATATAATCTCATGCTGGGTGGTGATCATGCCGGAATGCGCCTCAATAAAATTTACAGGGAAAATCTGGATGAAGCGGCCATCCTGCAGGAATTGGACAAACTGTTCGCCGAATTTGCCACTCATAGAACTAAGGGAGAATCATTTGGCGACTTTGCTGTGAGAAAACAGTTGGCTTGATTCGAATAACCGATGCATATTGAAAATGAGTGCCCTTAAAATAAATATCGTAGAATGGAATATAAGTCTACCGTTTTAATAGGGATTTAACTACTTTTGCGAACATTTCGCCTGGAAAATAAGACATGAACGAATTAAAAATACCAGCAGTATCGTCAGGTCGGTCTGAAAAGAACCGATTGTTCCCGGTATTTTTAAAACTCGAGGAGCTCGAAGTATTATTGGTTGGCGCAGGTAAAGTTGGATTAGAAAAATTAACTGCCATCTTGAATAATGCACCTGAATGTGTAGTTACGGTGATCGCAAAAGAAATTTCTGATCAGGTCAGAATGCTGGCCGAATCTCATTCGGGGGTGAAACTGATCGAGAAATCATTTGAACCAGCGGATCTCAAGGGAAAAGAAATCGTTATAGTAGCCATTAATGATAAAATTGCAAGTGATTATATCAGGGTGTTATCCAAGCAAAATAACCTGTTGGTGAACGTTGCGGATACACCGGAGTTGTGTGATTTCTATCTTGGCTCCATTGTCAATAAAGGAAATCTAAAAATTGCCATCTCAACAAATGGCAAATCCCCAACGATTGCAAAAAGAATGAGGGAACAGCTGGACGAACTTATTCCTGATGAAATTGAAGGTGTAATACAGAATATGCATTCCATTCGCCAGGATCTGAAAGGGGATTTTGCGGAGAAAGTGCGACAATTGGATGATCTTACAAAATTGCTTAGCGCAAAAAAAGAAAAACTGATTGAACCCCGCAAACCAACGGGGAAAAACTGGACTCGAATCGTGATATTCTGTCTGCTGGCTTTTTTTTTCATGCTGTTGGGTCATGCGATACTCTCCTATTTTCCATTGCGGGATATCCGTACCGGATTGAAAAAAATTCCTGAATATATAAATGTTACTTCTTTTCTATTGATGGTCCTGGCTGGTTTTCTTGCGCAGATGGTCGATGGGTCTATGGGCATGGGATATGGTACTATCTCCACTACTTTTTTACTGGCTAACGGAGTGAACCCTGCGATCGTGAGCAGTCGCGTGCATACTGCGCGCGTCTTCTCCAGTGGTGTTTCAGGATATAGCCATCACCGTTTCGGGAATATCAATAAGAAATTATTTAAAACGCTTGTCATCCCAGGTGTGATCGGAGCATTGTTGGGCGCAACTGTTGCTTTTTACGGACAAAAATATTCCATCTATGTTAGAATTCCCCTGTCGCTATACACGCTTTACCTGGGATATTTCATTTTAAAAAAGGCGTTCAGAAAAAAAAATATACAATATAAGATCAAAGGGGCCGGATGGCTGGCATCTGTCGGGGGATTCATGGATGCTTTTGCAGGCGGGGGTTGGGGATCCCTTGTTACCGGTACTCTTATTTCAAGACGAAGAAACCCCCGTTACGTGATTGGATCCGTTTGTCTTGCGGAATTTTTTGTAGTTCTTTTCAGTGCGATTTTATTTTTCATCTACCTGAAAGCCTTTTTTATCATGGATGTTGCGGGACTTACTTTGGGAGGTCTGATTGCGGCACCCATTGCAGCCCGTCTTGTAGGTAAGATACCAATGAAAACCATGTATATACTGGTTGGTGTTGTAGTTATCATGACAAGTGCACTAACACTGTTCAAAGGAATTTCAAAGCTCATTTAACTTTTACTACTAATAAAGTATTACAGTGTACTATATGAACAAGAATACTACTTATTTAGTCTACTTTTTTTATAGACTTAACACAGAAAAAAATCATATGATACCTAAACCATTCAACCGATGTAGACGGGTGAAATAATAAACCCGACCAAGTACTGTTTTAAAACATTTTTTTTAGCCCAGTTCAAACTGAAATATTTCTACACCAACACCAAACTGCTTTAAAATGTCTAAATTGATTTTTCGTTATTTATTTATAATAACCGTTCCGGTATTATTTGCGAATACGCTATCGGCACAAGGCAATAACCTGATATATATATCAGGGAAAGTAACCGACAAGGAAACAGGAAAGTCACTTGACGGAGTAAGTGTCCAGATCAAAGGAACTATCGCAGGGACCATTACCAGTGATTCTGGTGCTTTCTCCATTCGAACAAAAAACAAGTTTCCGCTAACGCTCGTATTTACATCCGTTGGATTTTCCCCGCAGGAATTTGTAGTAAAAAATATTGAATCCAAATTATATGTTGCATTGGAAACGCAGACAGCGCTGGGACAGGAAGTAGTAGTTACTGCTTCCAGAGTTCCGGAAAGCCGATTAAAATCACCCGTGGCCATTGAGAAACTGGATATCCGTGCTATTCGTGAAACAGCATCACCAAATTTTTATGATGCGTTACAAAATATCAAAGGAGTTCAGATGACAACTTCCAGTCTGACTTTTAAAATTCCAAATACCAGGGGATTCAATATTCCCAACAACTTTCGTTTTGTACAATTAGTCGATGGTGTGGATATGCAATCAGCCACGCTGGGAGTACCTTTAGGTAATGCAATCGGCCCCACCGAATTAGACATCGCCAGCGTGGAAATTACGCCGGGAGCAGCTTCTGCTTTGTACGGGATGAATGCCATTAATGGTATGGCAAACCTCATAACCAAAAGTCCTTTTTTGTATCAGGGGTTGAGTCTTTATCAGAATACAGGTGTTAATCATGTGGATGGAATTGATGATGCACCAAGTATTCTGACTGAGTCTGCGATCAGATATGCAAAAGCTTTCAATAATAAGTTTGCATTTAAAGTCAATTTCGGTTACATGCAGGGCATTGATTGGAGATCTAACTCAAAAAATGATCAGAATCCAAATAATCTGCCCAGCGCAAATCCGTTGTTTCCCGCACTTAATGGTCCAGCAAACAATACAGCTTACGATGGCTGGAATAAATATGGTGATGATGCTTTAGCAGGTAGCAATTTAATTTCACTAAGCGGGCTTACTATTGATGGTAAGCCTAATCAGACGTTGCGTATTGCCAGGACGGGTTATTGGGAAGACGACTTGGCTGATCCAAAAGTCAGCAATTTTAAAGTTGACGGGCAATTAAACTGGAAGATTTCAGATAATGCAGAACTTTCTTATGGTTATCGGTATGGAACGATGGATGGTACTTTTCAAAGAGGTAATAAAATCAGGTTAAACGGTTCGTCCGTTCAGAATCACCATATTCAATTGCAGGGAAGTAATTATCAGATCAGCGCTTATATGTCCATCGAAAATACCGGGCATTCGTACAACATAAAACCGTTAGCAGATAATTTGGATTTGCATACGGGAGGTGCTTCGGATACAAAAACGCCAACCAGTTGGGGAACAAAATATAAGAATGCTTTGAATCAATACGTTTCCACACATGGTGGCGCATTAACTTCAGCAAACCTCGCTGCGGCAAATCAGTATGCACGTGCTCAGGCTGATTCCAGTCGTGTGCAACCAGGAACGGCCGCTTTCAAATCTCTAATGGATACGATAATCAATATCAATAATTGGGATATTAAATCAGCCACTACCCCTGATGCACCTGTAACGGGTGGTGCTGCTTTATGGCAAAGAAGTCGTTTATACAATGTGGATGCCCAATGGGACCTTACACAGTATACCAGGTCTTTTAATTTACTTGTAGGCGGTAATGCCAGATTGTATGACATTATTCCTGATGGAAATAATTTCGTTGATTTTTCAAGACCAATAGAATTGCGAAACAAAGAACTACCCAATGGAACATTTGGCAGTCTGGTCGCATATAAAAACATCGGTGGTTTTTTCCAGGTTACCAAAACCCTGCTGGAAGACAAATTAAAATTATGGGGATCGTTGCGCATTGATTACAATCCTTATTATAAACCTATCTGGACTCCAAGAGTAGCCGCTGTCTATACGTTGGATGAAAAACACAATTTTCGTTTCACATTCCAGGAAGGATATCGGTTTCCCGCATTATTTGAAGCTTTATCGTTTGTTAATAATGGTCGTGTAAGACGTGTTGGAAGTCTACCTTTCATAAATGATGGTTTGGGCTATCTTCAAAATAGTTATACTCAGCAGTCGGTAGTTAATTTCAATGCAGTAGTGAGTGCACAGGGCAACTCAGATGCTGCGGCTCTTGCGAATCAGAATTTACTTCAAGTTGCAAATCTTCCGGATGCAAAACCTGAAAAAATTACTTCATTCGAATTTGGATACAAATCCATTCTGCTCAACAACACGTTGGTTATTGATCTGGATGCTTATGTAAATCAATACAATGGTTTCCTCGGTCAGGTTCAGGTTTATGTGCCCAATGGGGTAAGTGTAAATACTGACGCCGGTGTACTTGCGATGCTTGATCGTAACCGGGACCCAACCACGGCATCAGGTGGCAATGCAGCGAGTCTCGGGCAAAGTCGTTATCGGGTTTATACCAACGCAATTAATACTTATTATAACTGGGGGTCGGCTTTGGCAATTACATATAATTTTTATCGGGCCTATACAATTAATGGCAATTTAAATTTCAATAATATGAAAGCAAGTAATCCAAACGATATATTCGTAACCGGATTCAACACACCCCAATGGAATACAGCCCTTTCTTTTGGTAATCCGAGAGTTGTAAAAAATGCAGGATTCAATATTACCTGGAGATGGCAGGACTCTTTCTTATGGCAAAGTCCATTGGTTAATGGCAATGTAGCGGCTTTCAATACGGTGGATGCGCAGGTAAATTACAGATTTCAGAAGGAACATATGTTGGTGAAACTGGGTGGTGCCAACCTTTTAAATCATCGTTATATACAATATGCCGGTGGGCCTACTCTTGGAGCTATATATTATATCGCAGTCACTATTGACGGGCTGTTGGAATGATGGATAACGGAAGCGGTTAATATTTTCCGTTCGTCATAATTCTGTTTCCTGATATATTGTATTTAAACAATTATGGTATCTTTGGGTTCTTGTTATAAAAAGCGCATGAAAAACAGAATATTCCCAATTCGTTGTTGTTGTTGTTGTTGTAAAACAAACCGGTTGCACCGGGAGGGGAATGTACTTTTATAGCATAAATGATGTATTAACTATATGAGGCTCCCCCACGGGGGCCTTTTTTTATTAAAATATGTATAAAACAACGACCATTACTTCGGGCGAGATGAAAGGAAAACTGGACATGCTTCGCTTGCAGATCGGGAATACAGCTTTGGTTAATTTTCCAAATATATTCCAAAAGGAAAATGTATTTCTTTTTGCCAAAAAAGAATGGGAACAACTCTCTGGCAGCGTAAAAGCAAGAGCTGCATTTGCTATTTTCAAAGATGCCATTGAGAAAAAAGCATTATATCCTGGAAAAATTCTGCTAGATGCTACAAGTGGAAACACGGGTATTGCCTATGGGTGGATCGGAAAAACCATCGGGATTCCAGTAACACTATGCTTACCTGAAAATGCTTCGGGGGAAAGAAAATCTATATTGGAAAAGTTGGGTGTTAATCTGATTCTTACTTCACGATTTGAAGGAACGGACGGCGCACAGGAAGTTGCTAAATCTATGGCCGACCAATCGCCAGATCTTTATTTCTATGCTGATCAGTATAAAAATGAAAATAACTGGAGAGCACATTACGATGGAACGGGTATTGAAATCTTAAATGACGTCCCTTTCATTACTCATTTCGTAACCGGGCTCGGCACCACCGGAAGTTTTGTTGGTATCGGAAGGCGACTTAAAAAGGAAAATGATCAGATCAGGATTATCTCACTTGAACCGGATAATCCTATCCATGGCCTTGAAGGTTGGAAACATCTTGAAACTGCTGTAATTCCAGGAATTTATGACGCGTCTTTGGCTGACGATAAACTTGAAATCACAACAGAAGATGCATATGAAATGATCGTGAAAGTGAAGGAAAGGGAAGGCATATTGCTAAGTCCGTCTTCAGCGGCCAATCTTGTTGGAGCGATCAAAGTAGCATCGGGATTAGAAAAAGGAATTGTGGTAACCCTGCTTCCTGACAATGGTGACAAATATCAGGAAGTCAATAAAAAATTATTTAAATGATAACAATTGAAAATCCTTTGACGGCAAAAATTATTGAACAGGCTTCGTTATTATTTCCTGATGAATGTTGCGGTTTTCTATTTGGCAGGGAGGAAATCAATGGCGTGAGAACAGTTACGAAAGTGCTGGAAGTAAACAATGCAAAAACAGGAGATAAAAGGAGAAGATTTGAGATATCGCCTAAAGATTACATGAGAGCGGAAAAATATGCGACGGAAAATGAACTGCAGTTAATCGGAATTTATCATTCGCATCCCAACCATCCGGCAATACCATCTGATACCGACCGGCTTGCTGCACTGCCCTGGTTTTCTTATCTAATTATTTCTGTGATAAATGGGAAACCCGATCTCATCAGAAGTTGGCGTTTAAATGAAATTTCGGAATTCGAGGAAGAAAATGTTCTCTCAACTCACATAAATCAAGCAATATAATGGCAACAGTAATTATTCCTACACCATTACGAAAATTCACCGAACAGACAGCTAAATTTCAGATAAACGCTGGTACCGTCGGGGAAATCATTGAAATCCTCACAGGCAGATTCCCCGAGTTAAAAAAACATCTATTGGATGCCAACGGGAGCATTCGTTCTTTCGTAAACATATTCTCTGGAGATGACGATATAAGAGACCTTCAAAAAGAAGAAACACCGGTCGATGAAAATACGATTGTAAGTATAGTACCTGCTATTGCAGGTGGAACTTATTAAAATGAAATTATGGAACATCAGGACGTTCAATTTACAAAGGCCGAACTTGCAAGATATAACCGACATATTATTATACCGGAATTCGGAGAAGCAGCCCAACAAAAACTAAAAACCGCTAAAGTATTGGTTATTGGCAGCGGAGGCTTAGGAAGTCCGGTTCTTCTTTACCTCACCGCCGCAGGAGTCGGAACGATCGGTATAGTCGATTTTGATGTGGTTGACGACAGCAATTTGCAAAGGCAGGTTTTATACGATATCCATGAAATTGGTAAACCTAAAGTAGAAGCGGCCAAGCGGAGACTGGAGGCACTAAATCCGCATGTGCAAATTATTGTACATAATGCACATTTCAATTCCGGAAATGCACTCGATATTATTAAAGATTATGATATAGTAGCTGACGGCACTGATAATTTTCCTACCCGGTACCTGGTAAATGACGCAACACTGTTGCTGGATAAGCCCAATGTATACGCTTCTATTTTTCAATTCGATGGACAAGTTTCTGTATTTAACTATGTTAACCGAAATGGAGTCCGCGGACCAAACTACAGGGACCTTTATCCAACTCCGCCTGAGCCAGGACTAGTGCCTAGTTGTGCTGAAGGTGGTGTACTGGGAGTCCTTCCGGGAATAATTGGAAGTCTGCAGGCACTGGAAGTTATCAAGGTAATAACCGGCATTGGAGAACCTCTATCGGGAAGATTTTATACGTTTGATTCCTTGAATTTTGAAAGCAGGACCTATAAAATTAACCGTCGGGACGACAATCCTGTAAATGGGAAAAATCCGACGATAAAGTCTTTAATTGACTATGAACAATTTTGTGGTATGAGAGCGATAGAAGAAAATCCCATAAAAGAAATTTCCGCCAGAGAATTATACAAATGGCAGGTGAATGGTAAAAAATTCAAACTGATTGATGTCAGGGAACCTTCCGAATATAAAATAGTTCATATAGGTGGTGAACTTATCCCCCTCGGAGAAATAGCGGATCAAAAAAATCGGATTCCAGACGATATCGATGTAGTATTACATTGTAAATCTGGAATCCGAAGTACCAAAGCGATAAGGACACTCGAGGAAAAGTTTGGACTTAACAATCTTTATAATCTGAAAGGCGGAATTCTCGCATACATCGACCAGGTGCAGCCTGAGCTGACCAGATACTAATTGTATTGTCCGGTAAACCGATCTGACGTTACTAAGAATTAAACTCCGCTTTAGACCGATTGTATGCTGAATATCCTTTTTCAGCAACATCTTCGGTTTCAGATTTCAGAGATGAGAATTTTTCTTTTGCTCCATCTACGAATTCATTAAACTTGCTTTTCAGATTATTTGCCAGATCATTACTTTCTTCGGATATTTTACGGCGTGTTTCTGAACCTTTATCTGGCGCAAATAAAATACCAATAGCTGCTCCGGCCACAGCACCGGCTAAAAGACTCAACAAAACTTTAGAAGTGCTCATAATTTTTATTTTAATTAATTTTTTAAGTACACAACAAAATATAACTAAAATCCCTGCCAGTTTTTCTAAAATTGAAAAAAAAATTTATAAACTTCGACATCGACGCCAGTTCGAAGTATGTTAACTGGCCGACTTCAATAGCGTGGCATAGAGCATGCGAATTTGAGAAAAGCAATGTAACAGACCATTTTGCTGATATCGTACCATCTGACGTATCGTATCATATAAAAACGGTTCATTCAGCACGTCACGGTAGGTTTTCATCACCTGCTGTTCTCCAATTTTCAATTGGATAAGATCCTCCGCACTGCCATTTGTAAGCTGCAATTCTAAACTACCGTCCATTCGGTTGCAGTCTGTTTTAATTCTGTCATGAAGAATTCCTCCGAGGGTTTCGATATGCGCGATGAGTTCGTTCGCATACTGTTTACTTTCCTGAGCCAGTCCAAGAATTGATAATCTAAGTTGTTGATTGTGGATTCGTTTTGCAATCAGTTCGTAGTGATTCTTAACCTCCTGGAGTGCATTAAGTAACCGGGTTAGCTTATCCAGGATAATTCCAGGGGTCTTATGAGCAACAGCAGCAATCATAAATAAGGATTTTACAAATACGCACAACAGCCATACCAATTTAATGAACAATCAGTTCATTACCAAAATTATAACTACGAGCTTGTCCACAATTCACAATAATGTTTGCACTTCTATTTATTAATCCGCAGACCCGCGAATTACTTTTAGTAAAACGGCGACAATTGCTATCACTAAAAGTATGTGAATGATGCCACCTACGTGATACCCTAAAAAACCGATCGCCCAGGCTATAACCAGGATGACAGCTATGACGTACAGCAGATTTCCCATTTTTGATTGAATTTATTTATGAATGAAGTTGTTACTTTTTTCATTTGTGCAGGAAAATGTATCTCCTCTCTATTGTTAAGCACCTATTTAACCTGAAGTTCAGTAATTTACCCGAGTTAAGTGAAATTTTTTCTACAAATCGGGGAATATTCATGTTTGTATTCCTTCAAAGACCCATCAAGAGTCGGATTTATCAGTTCAAGACTCAATGGTTTCCCAAGTAAATTATTTGCCGTTATTTGCAATGCCATTTTTTGACCGACATAAAATCATTAGCAGCAATTAAAATTGCCCTTGTATTAGGATATTTTTTTCAAAAATGGTATAAAATCCATCCCTTTACCGTCCGGAGGAGTTGTGTCCACTAATATTAAAGAAGGCATGTCTTTTTTAAAACTTCAACGGCTTCATTTCGGTTATCGGCGAACGCCTTCTGATAATTTCTTTTATTTAATAGTCTTTCTTATTTATTTAAGATTCTTTCGAAGAGAAACCCGGCATCTGGTTCATCATCAACTATTAATACATTTGAAACATTTAAATTTTGCATAGTCATTTCCCTTGTGAGCTAATAAAATCAATTCTCCTGCCAAATATATGGTACACCATTTGAAACTGAATGTGAAAACACGCCCATGACAAAACCCACAGAAATGACAACACTCAGCCAGGTTATTGAGAAACTGAGGCTGAAAAGACAGGATAATGAGTTTATATTGACTCCCGAAGGTTTTTCAATTGGGAAGGGTAAGTTCTACCAACCCGAAGATTTGAAAATAATAAAGACCTTTCGTTTTGAAGGGGAATCAGACCCTTCAGATTCTTCCATCTTATATGTTATGGAAGCTAACGATGGTAGTGTGGGCTACAGTGTGGACGCCTATGGAGCGTTCAGTAACCATGATGACGTAGATTATGACGGTTTTATTGTTAAGATTCCGGTAGAAGAACGGGACGAACAATTACTTTTTGCTGATTAGATTGTATTTTAGATGTGTTGAAAAAACTGCACATTCTATTATTGGGTATATTTTCCGTTTTCTTTACTACAGGACAACAAATTCATCTACTAACTGGTGGAAGAGCGGTTTCTATCAGGGGCTTGGCCGTTGTAAACGAACGGGTTATTTGGGTAAGCGGATCAGAGGGAAACATCGGTCTATCTACAGATGGAGGAAAAAACTGGAAATGGATTCAGGTCCCGGGTTTTGAAAAATCCGATTTCAGAGATATTGAGGCTTTCGATGATAAAGAGGCCTTCATAATGGGGGTCACGCAACCCGCAATAGTGCTTAAAACTTCAGATGGAGGCAATACCTGGAAGACTGTATTTGCCGATACGACCAAAGCCGCATTTTTAGATGCGATGGACTTTAGTGGCAATAAGGGTGTCGTAGTTGGCGACCCCGTAGTTGAAAAAAAATATATTTTAGAGTCGAATGATCGGGGTGAAAGTTGGAAAAAAAATGAATCAGCCGATGTTGGTTCTTTAGATTCAGGTGAGGCTTTTTTTGCGGCAAGCGGATCAAATGTCAGGTTTATTTCAGGTGATGGTTATGTGCAGGTTTCGGGTGGCACGAAATCCAGGCTATTCACAGGTTCCCAGATATATAACCTATTGATAAATCAAGGCACCACAAGTACAGGGGCAAATTCTATTGCGATAAATCCTGTAAAACCAAATGAGGGATACATTGTGGGAGGAGACTTTTCGCATGATACACTCCGTTATAAAAATAGTATTCACGTTCAATTTAGCCCCTTTATTCAAATTCCACCAGCTACTCCCCCTCATGGCTATAGAAGTTGCGTAGAATATATCAGCGAAAATCAACTTGTCTGTTGTGGCCCTTCAGGCGTAGATTATTCCAATGATGGTGGTAAAACCTGGAGTCTTATTTCCAACAGCGGCTTTTATGTATGCAGAAAAGCAAAAAAAGGCAATTCGTTCTTTCTTGCAGGTCCCCATGGCAAAATTGCCATGTTGCAATTTTAAATTGCATGTCATGTAACCGGTCTTCCCGATTACCTAATTTGAATTACATTTACAGAAGCCTTATAATAACCCGGATCTCATGAGATTTGAAGAAGCACGGTCTTTTATACTTACTAAATTACAGAACGAATTATCAGCTAATCTGACTTATCACAATGTTCAGCACACCAAAGATGTCCTCACTTCCAGTGAGGAACTGGCTGAACTTGAAAATATTACCGGTGATGAACTGGTGATCCTAAAAACTGCAGCCCTTTTTCATGATACCGGATATCTTAATACATACGAAGGGCATGAAGACAACTCCTGCGAACTGGCCAAAACGCTGTTACCTGGGTTCGGGTATACGCCTGAGAACATCGGTGAAATCTGTCTTTTAATTGATGCAACACGGTTGCCGCAGCTTCCGCTTGACACAAAGTCAAAAATTTTGTGTGACGCCGATCTTTACTATTTAGGTACCCTTGATTATAAGGAAAATGCCGAGAATTTATATCAGGAAATGCATAGCGTGGGCATTATAAAGACCAGAACCGAATGGATAGAGATACAAATTCGATTTCTGGAAGAACACCGTTATTTTACCCAGTCGGCAGTTGATATGTTGTCGTCAGGTCAGCATCAAAATCTGCTTGCCTTAAAAACAGAGCTGCAAACTGCGCATTCGGTAACCGGTCACAATAAATTTTACCTATCAGATCTCGTTTTAATTATCGTGGGCGTGATAATGGCAGCTTTTGCACTGCAAAGTTTCCTTGTTCCAAATAATTTCTTCGATGGTGGCATCACGGGAATTTCTCTGCTCATCCACGAAATTTACCATTTCAAACTTGCTTATGTAATCATTATTGCCAATCTGCCATTTGTGCTAATGGGATTATATACCATCAATAAACATTTTGCCTGGAAAACATTTATTTGCATTATGCTATTGGGGGCATGTCTGTACTTACCGTTCACTGTTATTACTTCCGACAAACTGTTGGTGTCTATTTTTGGAGGATTCTTTCTGGGCATCGGTATCGGGTTAACCATGCGGGCGGGTTGTGCAGTAGATGGGATTGAAGTTTTGGCACTATATACTTGGAGGAGAACAAGTTTTACAATCAGCGAAATCATTCTTGCTTTGAATGTTTTAATTTTCAGTATCGCTGCAGCCCGTTTTGGCATTCAGACAGCGCTTTACTCAATGCTTACATATTTTACTGCAACGAAAACAATTGACTACGTTGTTGAAGGGATTGAAGCTTATACCGGAGTTACAATCATTTCAGGAAAAAGTGAGCAGGTAAAAAGTCGTCTTGTAAATGAACTGGGAAGGGGCATCACAATTTACAAAGGCGAAAGGGGATTTTTACCGGGCAAGTTTCACGTTCATAACGAGGTAGATATTATATTTACTGTCATCACTAGACTTGAACTTCGGAAATTGAAAAACCTGGTTACTGAAATTGATCCACAGGCTTTTGTCTTCGCTCATACTATTAAGGAGGCATCAGGAGGCGTTATGAAAAGAAGACATATTCATTAGTTTCAGCAGGAAGGTCTTATTCACTTTAAAATGTCTGCCATCATGCTGAAAATTATTTTGATGTTTAGCGGTGTTATTTATTATTAATAGACAAAATTCTCGTCAATGAAAATTCTCGTAGTAGACGACGAAGCAGATATAAAACAGCTTTTTGAACAACGATTCAGAAAAGAAATAAAATCTCACGAATTCGATTTTGTATTTACCTTTTCCGCCTCTTCAGCACTTGAGTACCTTGACCGGGTTCAGCATGAAGTAGTACTTATTCTTTCCGATATCAATATGCCAGGTATGAGTGGCTTTGAATTGCTGAGTGAAATTAAGAAGAAATTCAAGTCTCCCCCACCGGTTGTTATGATGATTACTGCCTATGGAGATGAGGAAAAACATCGTGAAGCGATTGAATTGGGGGCCGACGATTTTTTGACTAAACCTTTAGACTTCAATCTTCTGAAGGAAAAACTTAAATCCCTGGAATAATGGCAAAAATATTAGTGGTAGATGACGAACCGGATTTAGAAGTGTTGATAAAACAAAGGTTTCGAAAACAAATTCGGGATAAACAATACGAATTCGCCTTTGCAATAAATGGTGTTGAAGCGTTAGACAAGATAAAAGAATCTGATGACCTGGATATTGTGCTTAGCGATATCAATATGCCAGAAATGGATGGCTTGACTTTATTGGATAAGATTGGCCCGTTAAATCCAATAATAAAAGCCGTGATTGTGTCTGCCTATGGAGACATGGATAATATCAGGATAGCGATGAATCGGGGGGCATTTGATTTTGTAACAAAACCAGTAAATTTTGAGGACCTGGATCTTACTATTTTAAAAACTTTACGTCACGTAACTCAGACGCGTCAGACGCTAAAAGCCATCCGTGAAAATAATATCCTGCGAATGTATGTAGATGAAACCGTGCTCAATTTCATGAGCCGTCCTGAATTTGAGTCAGCACTGCTAAAAAACGAAACTATTGAAGCCTCTGTGGCATTCATTGATATCTGTGGCTTCACGTCCATTACCGAAACTGAGCAACCCAACGTTGTTGTTAATATGCTCAATAACTATTTCGATACAATCGTGAAAGAAATCATAGCTCAAAATGGATACGTAGATAAATTTATTGGAGATGCCGTTCTGGCGGTATTCCGAAATGAATATCACCTGGATCGCGCAATAGACGCTTGTCTGGCAGTCAGAGCACAAATTGAAAAAATTATTTCAGATCCTGTGGGCCTGGGATTTCGACCAAAAGTTTCCATCGGCATTCACTCGGGAGAAATGATCAGCGGCAATATTGGTTCAGCCAGCTTGCGCAGATTAGATTATACTGTGATAGGCGATACGGTAAATACCGCAGAAAGATTACATCAGGTGGCCAGTGAGGGACAAATTATCATCACGCAAAGTTCCTTTGAAAAAATTAAACAGTCGTTTCATTGCAATAAATTACAAGAAGTTCAACTCAAACACAAGGCCCACCCCGTGCAGATATACGAAGTGATTTCGTAAATGAGCCCGAAGAAAATTGCACCCAGTCGAAATAAATATAACTACTTAAGAGTCCTGAGTAGTCAGCGACCGAAAATCAACCGGAACCAGTTTGCTGACTCCCGCTTCCTGCATCGTGACTCCGTATATTACATCCACTGAACTCATCGTCATTTTATTATGTGTCACGATGATGAATTGCGAGTTATCACTGAACTGACGAATCATATTTGTGAATTTTCCAACATTGGCATCATCCAGGGGCGCATCGACTTCATCCAAAATGCAAAATGGTGCCGGTTTAATAAGGTAGATTGCAAAAAGCAATGCTGTCGCTGTAAGTGTCTTTTCACCTCCACTAAGCTGCTGGATAGAAGAAGGTCTTTTTCCTTTTGGTTTCGCAACAATATCTATACCTGTGTCAGCCAGATTTTCAGGGTTTTCAAGAACGAGATCGGCAGTATCTTCTTCCGTAAATAAGGCCTTAAAGACTTTTTGGAAATTCGCTCTCACTTTTTCGAATGTTTCCAGAAATTGTTTATTTGCCGTTAATTCAACCTCCTGTATTGTTTGTAAAAGAGTATCTTTTGCATTTACCAGGTCGTTCTTTTGCTCAACAATAAAATCGAAACGCCTTTTCATTTCCTGAAACGCCTCTACTGCGGTGGGATTTACTTCACCCAGGTTCTCCAGTCGTTTCTTCATTCTGTCCGACTTCTCCTGCAGTATTTCAATTGGCTGATCATCTGCTCTGACTTCATCGATGATATCGTCCAGATTAATTCGAAATTCGACATTCAATCGTTCTTTCATACCAGCTAACCTAAGTTTAAGCTCGTTAAGCTTATCCTTGATTTCGGCTAGAATATGTTCTGAGTTTTCCTTTTGACGAATCACTTGACGAAGCGCGGTTTCTTTTTCACTGAGAGCATTTCGCTCGAGATAGTAGGCCTGATCCGCTTCATTGAGCTTATTTTCTTCGATTTCCTTATTTCGAAACATTTCGAATAAAGCAGCATCCAATGTTAAAAGAGACTCTCGTCCTTCGGCGATATGCAGCTTGGTTTGTTCGAATTGCTGTTGATTTTCTTCAATCTGAATTTTTAATTCGGCAAGTTGTTTCCCTCTAAACTCTTTTTCCTGCTGTAATGCGGATATTCTATTTTGTTGCTGTATCACCTGGAGATTCTTTTCATTGAACTCCATTTGCGCAGCATTATAGGCTGCTTCAGCAATTGAAAAATGTTCCTGACCCAATAAAATTTTTTCATTCAGTCCGTTCACTTCTTCAATCAAGTAGTTCGCATTTTCACGGGTTTCCCTAATCGAGTCCTGGGTGGACTGGATCTGGGCTTTTAGTTCGCCGATACGTTTTACTGAAGCATCCTGAACACCAATTAGATTCTCAACTTTATTCTGAATAGAAAAGAGCTGATTGTTCAATCGATTGATATCTTCCTGAACCTGACGAATGGCTTGCTCCTTCAGCTGCTCATTGAAACTAATAACCTCATTGTGGCGGGCCTGAATTTCTGCTTTCAGCTTAACGACTTCCGACTCGCTGGCTATAACATCGTGCGAAATCTTTTCAAGATTTTTAACTCGGCCAATTTTCTTTCCCTCAAAAAGGCCTACACTGCCGCCAGTTAATGAATATTTACCTTTTACGTATTTGCCATGTTTTTCCAGAATCACCGAGCCATTAGACTCTTTATTGAACCATTCGATAGATGGCTCATTTTCCGCAATAAATACCTGATGCAAAAGGTGCTTCGCGAGTGGAAGATATTTGTCTTCTACTTCGATTACGTCGAGTGCCGGCACCGTATCATCGGGACGTTTATGGTTTTCACTTATTTCCTGTGAAAATTTATTCAGAAGGAAAAAATTTGCCTTCCCCTTTTTGTTATCGTCCAGAAGGTGTACGGCTCTGAGGCCTTCTTCCAGATCGTTAACCACATAATAATTCAAATATGGCTCAAGTACGTTTTCGACGGCCGTTCTATATTCTTCCTTTACATAAATGATATCAGAAAGTACAGGCGCCGTATGATTCCAATTGGGATTTTTATGTAAGAACTTAACACTTTCGGGGTAGCCCTCCATTGAATCAATTAAACTTTTTAACAGATCATGCTCATTTTTCTTCGCATCGTATATCCTGTTTTTTTCTGCCAGATCCTGCCTTAGGCCTTCGAGTTTTTGTTGGGTTTGAAGTATTTGTTCACGTGTTCTTTCCTGATGTTCCTGAAGTTGCTGCAGATCTGTCTTACGGGTTTCAAGAAGATCTACCGTTAATTCACTATCGTACCCTAGTTGTTCGATCTGATGCGACCTGACAGCTGATTCTTCCTCCAACTGTCTCAAACTTCTTTCAAAATTTTGAATTGACGTATCAGCAATTGCAAGAATCTTTTCAGACTCAAATTGATTGCGTTGAGCCTGCGCATGATCATTCCGTAATTGATCCAGCGTCAATTTAATATCACCAAAGGAATTTTTAGACGACTCGGTTTTTTCTCTAAGCAGTTCCAGTTGATGAATAATCTGATCCAGTTTTAAAACCTCCTCACTTACCTGATTTGAAGTAAAAGAAACGCTTTCTTCAAGTCCCTGAACCTGGCTGGTGCCCTTCGCCAGGAAGTCACGTAAATTCTGTTCCTTTTCCTCCAGGAAACTTACACGTTGCGTAACAAGGTTTTTCTCGCCTTCCTTGTTTCTTAGTCGTTGTACCAGTTCATTAAATGCATGTTGAAGTGCCTGTAGTTGTTTCTCTTTTTCAATGAATTCAAGTTTCTCTCTCTCAATGGCAGCTTCCTCATTTGCAATCTCTGCTTCTAACTGGATTTTCCTGTCTGTCTCTGTTTCAGATTGTATTTGAAGATTCTTATATTCCGAATTGAATCCTTCCAGAGAAGCTTTGGCTAATTCAATACTTATCTCACGATATTCTTTTTTTACTTCAAAGTATTTTTCTGCTTTTTTCGCCTGACTTTCAAGGGTTTTTAACTGATTACTAATTTCAAATAACAGGTCTTCAATGCGTGCAAGATCCTGTTCCGTCGCATCCAGTTTTTGTCTTGCTTCTTTTTTTCTGGTCTTATAAATAGAAATGCCTGCTGCCTGTTCCAACATCCGCCGGCGACTATTTTCTTTATCGCGAATAATATCATCCACCATCGCCAGTTCTATAATGGCATAACTATCGGTGGATATTCCGGTGTCCATGAAGAGATTTTGGATATCTTTCAAACGACAACTCACATCGTTAAGACGATATTCGCTTTCTCCGCTTTTATAAAATTTACGGGTTACTGTTACTGTATTGAACTCCGTTGGCAGAAGATTTCGCGTATTCTCGAACGTTAAGCTTACTTCCGCGAGACCCGAAGCTGTGCGGTTCCTGGAGCCATTAAAAACCAGACTTTCAAGATTTTCTGAACGTAAATGACTGATTTTCTGCTCACCTATCACCCAACGTATGCTGTCTACGATATTGCTTTTACCACAACCATTGGGGCCAATAATTCCCGTAATTCCTTCGTTGAAAAGGATATGAGTCCTGTCAGCAAAACTTTTAAACCCCTTAATATCCAAACTTTTTAATCGCACAGATCTCTATATTGGTACGGAACAAACCTAATCAAAATGCTGAAAGGATTACCCTCCTGTTAATAAGTGGTGGATAGTCTTTTAGTCGTCTTTATTGCCCCTGGCCAGTCGTCTTTTCAATTCAGCAATGGGCATGTCAATTTGTTTTCCCATTACCTCATCCCCACGATAAGTAATTACTTTTAACATAACTGCATCCTTGGGAACCTGAAGGGGTGTTTTATAAACCGGATAGAAATTATCCGGGTGGGAATTATCGAAACTGTAGTGAATTTCGAGGTCGCGGATTTCAGTATTAAGCGTAATAATCATGGAATCATTTGCATCTTTACTCACTTGAAATATCGGGTCGAACATGGTCCTGGCATATTTTACCTGTTGAAGATCCATTCTGCTGAAATTATTTTCCACTTTGACCGTAAATCTGTCCCAGTCCTTTTTTGATTTTGGTGACCAAAGACTTTCTGATATGGCCAGACTTCTGGGCCAAATCATATATTGAAGGTGACGGGTATTAAATACCTGTTCTGTCCATAGATTTGCCTGACCACCGAGAATATATTTAGCATCTACCCCATCCGGAACAGGTTCGAATTCGTATGTTTTGTTCAATCTCAAAGTTGCATAAACCCTTGGTTCACTGATAGCATCCCCCTGCATATAGTCCAGATATACAAATGTTGTAGGACTCATTACAACCTGATGTCCCAATTGCGCGGCAGCTACACCACCTTTTATCCCCCTCCAACTCATAACTACTGCATTGGGAGCAAGCCCCCCCTCCAGAATTTCATCCCAGCCGATTAATTTCTTTCCTTTGGATTCTACAATTTTCTCTACTCTTTTCTCAAAATAACTCTGTACCTCCTCCATGGTCTTTAATTTTTCCCGTTGCATCAATTGTTTGATTGCCTCACTCTGTTCCCAAAAATTTTTCGCACATTCATCACCCCCTACATGGATATATGGAAAAGGAAATAGTGCAGCAATTTCGGTAAACACGGAATCCAGAAAGGAATAAACTCTTTCATTGGCAGGGCAAAGTGTATTGTCCACTCGTGCAACGGGGCCTGGCCAGTCCATAAATGGCTCACCGGAGATTACCTGGTACTTATCTGATCCGGACGTACAGGAAAGATCGGGGTAAGATACAATTGCAGCCATACTGTGACCAGGCACATCCACTTCAGGAAGAATGTTCACGAATCTGTCCTGAGCGTATTTAACCAGTGCCCGTATATCATCCTGAGTGTAAAATCCTCCAAATTGCCTCGGTTCATCTTTTGGGATAGGAGAAAAAGTTCCAAAATAACCTTCGCGTTTAACATTCCATGCACCTACTGAAGTTAATCGTGGAAGACTTTTAATTTCTACCCTCCAACCCTCATCATCCGTAAGATGCATATGTAGCAGATTGAATTTGTACTGAACCATTTGATCAATGAAATCTTCAACATCTTTTTTTGTAAAAAAATGCCGCGATACATCGAACATGAGCCCCCTCCAGGGGAAACGTGGATAGTCATAAATATCAACGATTGGAACCTGCCATTTTACCCCATTCACTGCAGTTTTGCTGTCTATTTCCCTGGGTAGTAATTGCCATAATGTTTGCGCTCCGTAGAAAAGACCTGCCGGTTTATTGGCCGAAATAACGATTCCAGTTGCTTTTACAGTTAACCGATATCCTTCTTCTCCAATAACCACGTTTTTATCAGCATCATTAATCAATTCAAATCGAATTGAAGCAGTATTGCTTTCAGAAACAGTCACTCTTTTTCCCGTCATCGACAACTTACTTAACACAATATCTTTTGTTTTACTTAATTCTGGAATGTTGGGAATTTTCACAGTAATAACTTCTGGCAGTTTATAGTCTCCAATCCCCAGTGTGGTGCTTACAGGTTCCGGAATAACGGAGACCTGCAGCTGCTTTTTCTGAGCATAAGTAAGTAATGAAGCAACGACTAGCAAATTGAACAGGAACGTTTTTTTCATATAGCAATTTAAATCTGGAACATATGGTTTGCAAATATCTGGAAATACCGAAGTCTGAGTCTATATCGCTGAAGTATGAAAACCTTCTACAAAAGGTTCCTGCTGACTTAAGCAATGAAAACTTCCCAAACCCCAAATGATATCAGTCGAATCGATGCCCGTTACTTTACGCTCGGGAAACGCATCCTGTATTATCCTCAAAGCCTTTTCATCTTTATCCGATTTAAAAGTCGGTACAACCACCAAGCCGTTAGCGATATAAAAATTTGCGTAGGAAGCGGGTAGTCTTTGATCCTCATACATGATTTTGTCGGGCATTGGAAGCTCAATAATATTTAATTGTTTGCCGTTCAACAGACGCATTGATTTTAAATCTGAGAGGTTTTTTTGAAGAATTTCATAGTTTTCGTCTGATTTTTTTTCTTCGACGACTGCCAAAACACTATCCGGGTTTACAAATCGCACAGTATCATCGATATGACCATCGGTGTCATCCCCAACGATACCATCCTTAACCCAAAGCACCTGTTCTACACCATAGTACGCCTCCAAAAATGATTCGATCCCTGACCGGCTTAATAAAGGGTTTCTGTTTTGATTCAAAAGGCAAGATTCCGAAGTGATAACAGTACCCTGACCGTTGAAATCTACAGACCCACCCTCCATTATGATATCGGGATATAGAACCGGAATTTGATATGCGTTGGCTATAAGTGTAGGAATTCTATCGTCCAGATCAAAAGGCGGATATTTATTCCCCCAGGCATTATAATTCCAGTCTATTACAATTAATGGCTGTTCGGCTTTCGGATTTATAAGGAATGCCGGTCCGTGGTCTCTGCACCATGCATCATTGGTCGGATGCGTATAAAATTTTATCCGATTCATATTTGCTGACAAACCTTCCAGTTTTTCCCTGGCAAAGTCCTTCATTTCTTCATTGACAACATTAATGTGTACAGGCTCTTGTTCCGCAAGAGTTACTATGAATCTGCAATAAGACGGATAAATTTTTTCAATTTTCCCAGGCCAGGATTCCTGCTTGTGTGGCCAACTGAGCCATGTTGCTGCGTGTTGCTCAAATTCTGCCGGAAAACGATAACCCAATTCCTTTGGTGAGGGCCGATTAATCTCCATCAATAAATCTTTTTACAATCGGTTGGTAAGAATCTATTCTCCGATCCCTTAAAAAAGGCCAATGCGTTCGATAGCTATCCGTTTTATCGGTGTCAATCTCCTGAATCAATACTTCTTCCATGTCGTGGCTTGCCTGACATAACACCGTGCCAAAAGGGTTTGATATAAAAGATCCGCCCCAGAATTTCATGGCACCTTCCTGTTCGTATCCGACCCTGTTAACGCTAATTACATGTACGCCGTTGGCGATGGCGTGACTACGCTGGATGGTTTGCCAGGCATTGTATTGCTCAGTATTTGTATTTACATCCTGAGAAACTGACCACCCTATGGCCGTAGGATAAAATAGAATTTCTGCTCCCATAAGTGAAGTAATTCTGGCGGCCTCCGGGTACCACTGGTCCCAACAAATAAGCACTCCAATATTTGCATAGGCGGTTTTAAACACACGGTAACCTAAGTCACCGGGAGTAAAATAAAATTTTTCATAAAACGCCGGATCGTCCGGGATATGCATTTTTCTATACTTGCCCAGATAGTTACCATCGGCATCGACTACAGCAGTCGTATTATGATAAATTCCCTGAGTTCTTTTTTCAAAAAGAGAGGCTATAATAACTATTGACAACTCCCGCGCGATATCCTGTAATATTTCAGTCGTCGGACCTGGAATAGATTCCGCCAAAACAAAATTTTCGTAATCTTCTACATCACAGAAATACAGCGAAGTAAAGAGTTCCTGCAGGCATACTATCTGGGCTCCCCCGGAAGCTGCCTCCCGAATTTTAACCACGGCTTTCTGGATGTTTGTATTCTTGTCTCTAACACAAGACATCTGGACGATTCCCACCCTGACTTTACCCATGTTCGGGAATTTTGAGAAATTGAAAATATCTGGATTTGAAAATACTGAAATTACCAGTTGACGGATCTGAAAACCGCAAAATATGTTGCATTTGCTGTCATTTCCAAAATTTAAGATGCTCTCCCCAAATGTTTAAGATAGGTCACATGGGATGCAATTGCATTGTGAACATGGGCAAATTCAATATATTGAATGCCGTGATCAGCGCAAGTTTGCCTGACTATTTTACTTACCGCGGGATAATGAATGTGCGATATTTTCGGAAACAAGTGATGTTCAATTTGGAAATTCAACCCGCCTACCAGCCACGATACAAGTTTGTTATGTGTGGCAAAATTAGCTGTGGTATTTACCTGATGAATTGCCCATTCGTTTTCAATTTTATTTGTATCTATGTTCGCCAAGGGAAATGATACGTGTTCAACAGTATGCGCAAGTTGGAAAACAATGCTTATTAAAAGTCCGGTTACCACGGTGGTAATAAGAAAGCCAACAGCCCAGGCACCTACACCTACTTTATAAATGGGAAGAACAATAAAAATGAAAGCATGGATGACTTTAAATATCCAAAAATTAAAATGGTCCATAAAACTCATTTTTTTTAATGGTACGTCACCAACACGTTTTCTGAAATACTTATTATAGTCAAGGATAAATATCCAAAGTATATAAAGCATCGCGTAAAGACCCCAGAAATACAGGTGTTGATATTTGTGAAGCTTAAGTCTTTTCTGATTGCTGCTCATCCGCATAAACGGCTGAATATTGATGTCGTCATCAACTCCATCTACGTTCGTGTATGAATGGTGAATTATATTGTGCTTGTTATGCCAGATAAAACTGTTTCCTCCAAGAACACTCAGAGATAATGCCGCCAGCTGGTTAACCAGTTTACTTTTGCTAAAACTGCCATGACCACCGTCGTGCATCACGTTGAATCCAATAGCTGAAATTACACAACCGAATAAAACACATTCGAAAACAGCGAGTAATGCAGGGGGCGTAAAAAAAACCAGGTGTGTGTACAGCCCAATAAAACTAAGCCCTAAAACTGCTGCTTTAAGATATAAAGCAAAGTTTCCAGTCATCGATTTTCCCGTTTGATCGAAATAAGAATTTATCCTCTTTTTAAGATCGGCGTGGAAAGTATGCGGGCTATTGGAAAATTTGGGCATTTGCATGGTAAAGGCTTTAACAAAAATCGATGCAAAGTTACTTATTTATTTTGCGATAACACTGTTAAATAACGACAGAAATTATCAGTTTATGCACATCAGGTGTCTAATTGAACAAAAGAATCCAGATTGCTCACCCCTATCATTTTTTCTGTAAGGAACCCTTCAGCATATTTTACTCCAATCATCTTGCCCAGCATCTGTGCTCTGCCAATAATCGAATCAAGGAATTCAGGACTCGAAATATACGTTTGCGGTTCATCCTTGTCATAGCTGGTTGAATAAAATTGCGAGCTGTAGGCCCTGATAGCTTCCAGTTTCCGGTCAAAAACCGGTGTAATATCATACACAAAATTGGGCTGATAAAAACGGTCCTGTATCATGTGAAAGACATATTTAGGTCGCCATTGCTCCTGTTCATTCCCCTCGTCATCTAAAGTTGAAATCTTCCTCAATCCGCTGAGAAAACAGCTGTCGGAAATCAATTTCCCTGCTCTTCCATGATCCGGGTGACGATCTTCCAAAGCGCTGGCAATAACAATTTCCGGTCTGAATTGACGGACTATTCTGACAATTTTTCTCTTATTTTCTTCACTATTTTCAAAGAAACCATCTGCCATTCCAAGATTTTGCCTTGTGTCCAGTCCCATAATGCTGGCTGCACAATTGGCTTCCAGAAGGCGCAAATCGGGGGTTCCGCGCGTACCCAGTTCACCCCTGGTCAGATCGGCAACTCCAATGGATTTCCCGTGGATTTTCTCCATCATCAGCGTACCAGAACACCCTAATTCAACATCATCAGGATGCACGGCTATGGCGAGTACCTGAATTTTTTTCATGCCACAAAATATAACAAGTTGCTTATAGTTAGACTCATGCCTTCGAACGCTGACGTATATCCAATTTTACACTAGCTTTGCACTCCGAAATTATCTATTCATTTTCATTTTAAATTTATTTTTATGGCCTATGATGTAGTTGTACTTGGCAGTGGTCCCGGCGGTTATGTAGCTGCCATACGTGCATCTCAGTTGGGTTTTAAAACGGCGATTATTGAAAAGGAAAGCCTTGGGGGAATTTGTCTTAACTGGGGATGTATTCCAACAAAAGCGCTTTTAAAAAGTGCGCAGGTTTACGAAGACATCAAACATGCCAAAGATTATGGCATAGAAGCGAACGGAACACCTGATTTTTCTGCCGTTATTAAGCGCAGTCGGGGTGTTGCTGATAAGATGAGTCGGGGTGTTCAATTTTTAATGAAGAAAAATAAAATTGACGTCATAGTTGGTTTTGGTAAACTGAAGTCAAAAAGTCAAATAGAAGTAACTGGTCCTGACAATAAAACACAGGTCGTAGAAGGCAGGCATATAATAATTGCCACTGGTGCCCGGAGCAGAGAATTACCAAACCTCAAACAAGATGGTAAAAAAATAATTGGGTATCGTGAAGCGATGAATCTTCCGGTTCAGCCAAAAAGCATAATCATTGTAGGCAGCGGAGCCATTGGAGTAGAATTTGGATATTTCTATAATAGCATAGGTACAAAGGTTACTATTGTGGAATTCCTGCCAAGAATCGTTCCGGTTGAAGATGAAGACATCTCAAAAGAGTTGGAAAAGTCTTTCAAAAAATCAGGAATCGATGTGCTGCTCAGCAGTGAAGTAACAAGTGTGGATGCCACTGGAAATACTGTTAAGGCAAAGATCAAAACGGCTTCCGGAGAGCAGACATTGGAAGCCGACATTTTGCTCAGTGCTATCGGAATTACCGCTAACATTGAAGGCATCGGTCTGGAGGCGCTTGGAATAAAAACAGAAAAGGGAAAAGTTTCGGTTGATAAGTTTTATAACACAAATGTCGCGGGCGTTTATTCAATAGGAGATTGCGCGCCAGGTCAGGCCCTGGCGCATGTAGCTTCCAAGGAAGGTATTATTTGTATAGAGAATATTGCTTACCAGGAAAAAAAATACGCGCACGCACCCCAGCCAATTGACTACAATAATGTACCTGGTTGCACTTATTGTACTCCTGAAATCGCTTCCGCCGGATTTACAGAAAAGCAGGCGAGAGACGCGGGTTATGAGATTAAGGTCGGTAAATTCCCATTGAGCGCGTCCGGAAAAGCATCCGCAGCAGGGCATACTGAAGGATTCATCAAAGTAATTTTCGACGCAAAATATGGCGAATGGCTTGGAACACATATGATCGGATATAATGTGACCGAAATTATTATTGAAACAGTAGTGGGGCGAAAACTTGAAACTACTTATCAGGAGGTACTTGATAGTCTTCATCCTCATCCAACCATTAGCGAAAGCGTGAAAGACGCGATCGAAGTTGCTTATGGTGAAGCAATTCATTTATAGAATCCTGTTCATAAGATCAACAGATGCTACCAGTTTCAATTTGGGAATCTGAATCCTTTTTTTCCCACAGGGATATTGTAATTATAGGAAGCGGCTTCACGGGTCTATGGGCAGCTTACTATTTAAAAAAACGTTATCCTAAAAAAAAGGTATTAATTCTCGAACGTGGAATTATTCCGAGTGGCGCCAGCAGCCGGAACGCAGGGTTCGCATGTTTTGGTAGTTTCTCCGAATTGATATCAGATGCAAAGACGATGGGAGAAAACGAAATGCTCTCCCTCGTAGAACTGCGATATAAGGGTCTGGAGAAAATCCGGAAAAAATTTATAGCTGAAGATATCAACTATGAAAATCTTGGAGGGTATGATATCCTTTCTCAGGAAAATTTTCAGAACGTTGATTATTTACGTACCAAAATTGACCACCTGAATAGTCAGCTGAAAGAAATTACCGGCAGACAAAAAACATTTCAACTCAACAATTCAAAAATAAAATCTTTTGGATTAGGAGGCTCAAACCATCTTGTTGAAAATAAATTGGAGAGCCAGTTACATTCAGGTAAGCTGCTCGAGGAATTAGTCAAACTTGTACATTCTATGGGTGTTACTATTTTGACACAAGTTGAAGTAAAGGAAGTGGAAACTCGAACTGCACACATACAGCTTCGTACAAATTTACCTGTTCTGCTGACGACAGAACAGATATTGATTTGCACGAATGCTTTTGCTAAAACACTTTTACCTGAAGAAGATATTATCCCTGCAAGAGGGCAAATTTTGCTTACGGAACCTATAGAAAACTTGAAAATCAAGGGAACATTTCACTTCGACGAAGGGTTTTTTTATTTTCGAAATGTAGGTACAAGAATTTTACTTGGGGGCGCCCGCAATAAGTTTTTTGCTGAGGAAGAAACATTCTCGAATGATATTTCTCAGTCGGTTCAATATGAACTGGAAAAATTTATGAAAGAAACAATTATTCCCGGAATTGACTTTAAAGTCAGTCTTCGATGGAGCGGAACAATGGCGATGGGTAAAGAAAAAAAACCTATTGTAAAAAAAATAAACGACCGTATTTATTGCGCCATACGAATGAGTGGAATGGGTGTTGCGCTCGCACCTCAATTGGGGAAAATGGTTGCTTCGATCATGTGAGATCGTCACACAATGATTCCTGCAATTGTTGCAGAAAGATAAGATGCGAGAGTTCCGCATAATAAAGCTCTCCAGCCAAGCTTGGCAAGATCAGCCCTTCTTTCCGGTGCAATCGCTCCAATGCCTCCTATTTGCATTCCCACACTACTAAAATTAGCAAATCCGCAAATGGCAATGCTGACTATCAATAACCCTTTTTGTGATACGATTGGCACCAGACCTGAAGTAAGACTTTTAAAAGCAACAAATTCATTCACTGTAAGTTTCTGGCCAAGTAAAGTTGCGGCGTTCCTGATATCTTCTGAAGGAATGCCCATTGACCAGGCAAAAGGATAAAATATTTTAGAAAAAATCCAATTTAAACTCAAATTGAAAGTAGGGTCAAAAAGATGTCCGGTTTTCAACAAAAGAAAATCAATTAGAGCAATCATGGCAATAAATCCGATAAGCATGGCGATAACGTTCATTGCAATTTTAAAACCTTCTCCGGCTCCGTGAGATACAGCATCAAGAAAATTTGTATAGCGACTTTTAACCTGCAGTTTAATAGTTCCCATCGTTTGACTGACTTCAGTTTCCGGCCAGACGATTTTAGAAATGACTAATGCACCCGGTGCCGCCATAAGGCTTGCCGTAATAAGTTTGGGAGCCAGATCGATTCCCGCCTGAGCCCCCATATTTGCATAAACTATCAGAATGCCTCCCGCTATACAGGCTAAACTTCCGGACATGCTCGCGAGTAACTCACTTTTTGTCATTCCCGGCAAGTAAGGCTGAATCATAACCTGTGCCTCAATTTGACCTACAAATGCACTGGCAACATTGCTCAGCGCCTCAGCACCGCTAACGCGCATAATTACATTCATGGCTTTTGCAATTACTGCAACTACACGCTGCATGATTCCCAAATAATAAAAGATGGCCACCAATGCACAAACAAAAATTATTGTTGCCGTTACATTGAATGCAAACACAAAACCACCCATTGCATAATTCATAACACCTCCACCTGCAGCCGGGACCGCAATGCCATCATAAACGAATGCAGCACCCTGAAAAGCAAAATGTTCAATTTTTCCCATAATCCTTCCGAGAAATTGGAAAAAATGGATTACTGGTGTAACTTTTAAAACCATTAGTCCAATTACCATTTGAAGCGCAAGTCCAGAAAAAACCAAACGCAAATTCACCCTCCGCCTGTTATTTGAAAAAATAAAAGCCAACCCAATAATAAGCACAATTCCAAAGAGGCCTTGAAGTCTTTGCATATACAAAATTGTTGATGGAAGATAATTGAATTAACTAAATAAAACGATATCACATTTGAACTAAGCATTGACGTTTCCTTCGTAATTTCGCATGGTAAATCAAGTCAAGCTGAAATGACAAATGAACGCATTCATTCCATTGTTGCCCATCAAGCCGATACCCCCCTTCGCGAAATCGGAGAAAAAATAGTAAATAGAAAGCGGATTGATGCAGAAGAAGGCATTCTGCTATTTGAAAAAGCTGACCTTTCCTATGTAGGCGCGCTTGCGAATTTCATACGTGAATCTTTGCACGGTAATAAGACTTATTTCAATAGAAATTTCCATATCGAGCCAACAAATGTTTGTGTTTTCTCATGTGCTTTCTGCTCGTATTCAAGGCTATATGCGCATAAAGAGGAAGGATGGGAATTGAGTATTGATCAAATGATGGACATCGTAAAAAAATATGATGGGAAACCTGTAACCGAGGTCCATATTGTTGGTGGTGTTCATCCGAAAATGAATCTTTATTTTTTCACGGAATTATTGAAAAAAATAAAAGGTCACAGGCCAGAACTCCATATAAAAGGATTTACTGCTGTTGAACTCGATTATATGTTTCGTAAGGCGAAATTATCAGTTGAAGATGGATTGAGACTAATGCATGAATCCGGATTGGACTCTTTGCCAGGAGGTGGTGCCGAAATATTTGACAGGGAAATAAGAAGTCAAATTTGTGAAGACAAAGTAAATGCAGAAGGGTGGTTGAATATTCATAAAAACGCTCATCTGTTGGGCATGCATTCCAATGCAACCATGTTGTATGGCCATATCGAAAATTACAAACATCGTATCGATCATATGGAAAGACTCCGAACACTGCAGGATGAAACCGGCGGGTTCAATACTTTCATACCATTAAAATTCAGAAACAAAGGAAACGAAATGAGTAATGTATCCGAATCATCCGTATTCGAAGACATGAAGCTGTATGCCATCAGTCGGATTTACATGGATAATTTCGCTCATATAAAAGCATACTGGCCAATGCTTGGTCGTCAAAACGCACAATTAACTTTGTCATTCGGCGTGAACGATCTCGACGGCACCATTGACGATTCAACAAAGATTTATTCAATGGCAGGGTCAGAAGAACAACATCCTTCTCTGACCACAACGGAACTGGTAGCTTTAATCAAACAGGTAAATCGTGAACCCGTAGAAAGAGATACGCTTTATAAAGAAATCAGGAATTACAAGGATATAGATTTGTCGTCAATGGCTACGAGCCCTTATTACAATTAAGAAATCATTTTGCGTTCCCGTCGACCATAATTTACTTTCGCTAACTTTACAGGTTTATGGAAGAAACGCACGCGCACACTCATGCAGGTCATAGTCACAGCCATCACGGCCATTCTCATGGTCATGTTGTGGAACTGAAGTCCGTAAATGCTGCATTTGTAATAGGAATTATTTTGAATTTGTTGTTTGTATTTATCGAAGCCATAGTTGGAGTGTTTATCCATTCCATGTCTTTGCTCTCAGATGCAGGACATAACCTGGCCGACGTCGCTAGTCTCGGTCTTTCACTTTTTGCTTTTCGGATGATGAAAGCAAAATCCAATACAAACTATACATACGGATATAAAAAGACTACCGTACTCGTTGCATTACTGAATGGGGGAATTTTACTTATCTCCATTGGCGCGATCCTATATGAATCCATTCATAGGCTAATTCTTCCAGAACCTTTGCCTGGAAAAACTATTTCAATCGTCGCAGCTATCGGAATTGTGATAAACACCATAACAGCGTTGCTTTTTTTCAGGAATAAGAAATCTGACCTCAACATTAAGGGCGCATTTCTCCATTTAATGTCTGACGCCGTGGTTTCTGCGGCGCTTGTTATCGGGGGAATAATAATAATTTATACAAAATGGTATTGGATCGATCCTCTCCTGGGGATTCTTGTTGCCGTTGTGATCGTTTTCAGCACCTGGAGCTTGTTGCGGGACAGTCTAAGACTGTCTCTGGACGGCGTTCCCCAGGGTATAGATTTAAAGGCGGTGAGATCTGCAATTGAGAAAATTTCGGGTGTTCAGGATTTTCATCATATACATATATGGGCACTAAGTACCACGGAAAATGCATTGACCGGTCATGTAGTGCTGAAAAAAGAAATTAGGATGGAAGATCAGGAAAAAATTAAGAGTGAAATTAAACACCAGCTCCTCCATTTGAACATTCAACATGTTACACTGGAAACGGAAACGGAAACACAATCCTGTGAACCCAAATCACTGGCCGCTAATTTTTCAGCAAACCACTGATACTATTTTCAAGTTCTGTACCCTCTTCGTTAATGGCCCTGATTACTCCTTGCCTGTCTACAAGGAAAGACGACGGAATCATGTCCACTCCATATTTGGCGGCAGACATGGCCTCCCAACCTCTATCATCTATCACCTGTATCCAGGAGAGCTTATCATGACGAATTGCTTTCTTCCAATCACTTTTACTGTCATCTAAAGAGATTCCGTAAATCTCCAGTCCCTGTTCATGAAACTTATTATACAATTTAATCAGTCGCGGATTATTATGCCTGCAAGGTCCGCACCAGCTTGCCCAAAAATCAATCAGGACGACCTTACCCTTAAATTCTGACAATGATACAATTTTCCCATTTTGATCTGGAAGTGATAAATCTGCCGCATCGCCGCCAATTTTCATTTGTGAAAATAAATTTGTATTTAATAGCATTAAAATAAGGGTAAGGAAGATTCGATTCATTTGCAACAATCTTTTTTAGTAAATAGTTCCTTAATAATAGTAACGAACATTTTATATAAATTATGTACAAACATATTTTTTTCTTCTTAGTTTAAAAGTACATCAGTTTACGAAACTCCAGTATATACCAAGTCTTATTTTTAATCCTGCATAAGGATAGGAAGGGGCAACGAAATTATTATTTGTAAATCCAAAGCCTGTCGAAGGTGAAATCTGAGCTGTGTTCAGATTTTCTGTCCTGAAATATGCAACAAAACTCCTTATCCGGAAATTTACATAGGCGGTGATATCCGGCAATTTTTCTGCAATTGTAGTCTGTGTTTGTGTAAAGAACTGACCCACAACAGGTGAATAACCATCGGCCAGGTAAGGGGTGTAATACCTGAATTCAACACCAAAAGCAAGATCCAGATTCTTAAATCCCAGTTTTCCTTCATATCCTATCTGACCGTGGGTCACGAATAGTGGTATGTTGACCGGTGACGAACCCGCTACTTTTTGAACAGTAGCCATAATACGCATTATCAGATGCCTGCTAAGGCTAAACTTTTTGTCCCCGGTTATTATCAGTACATTAAAAGGATTGCTTTCCTGAGCTGCGTGATAATAGTTGGTGAAATAGGGATAATTATTAAGAAGGTAATAGTTGCCTGTAAGGGTCAACTGCAATTTGGGTTGTTCAATAGATCCGAATAAGTGAATTACATTCTCTTTATTAAATGATCCCGAAGGCACCCCAAATCCAAAACTGCTTTCCTGGCTCCATGCCATACCCAGTGTTCTGTTTACGTTTTCGAATCCAACTTGCAGATATCCCAAATTTTTACTTATTTGACGTCTCAGGCTCAGATACACATTGTAATCGCCCGCATTAAATCCATTAATATAAAAATTCCCCAACGCTTCAATATCCCATTTCCTATTTCGTGTTTTATTTCGATATTCCCCATGCATGAATAAATTATACAACGAACGTTCACCTGCATCATACACACCATTCATTGTTTGAAAACTTATGCCTGCTTTCAAAAACTGTTGCGGGTTCTTGGAGTCGGGGAAAGAATATAGAGAAAAATCATTGGTTAGATTGTGCCAAAGGTCGCTTAAGACTAGCGTATCCGGTGCAGATATAAAATCCAGATTCTTCACATAATAAGCAGCCTGTGGTGCGTCGTCAACAAACCGCTGGTGAAACGTGGAATAACTGATGGTCTGTTCCGCCCGGAATTTTGGATAGAACAATGGGATGACAATGGTATCGTTAACTAGTGAGTCTTTGAGCCCAATGATGTCATACTGCTGCCTTAACATGAAAGTGCCCGTAGTATAAAAGGTGCCTGTAGGAATCTGAACGCCAAAGGGATTATTGACGCCCGCGAAAGTCTGGGACTGTCCTATATTTGTTGGAATTGTATATCGGTTGGAATACGTGTTGGAATCGAGATCAGCGTTATTTTGTATACCTGCGCTTTCTGCTGATTCCAGTTTGCTGCCCAACAGAACAAGGAATGCCTGGTACCTTTTGTTTTTAGATTGATACCAGGATGTAAAACGATAATTGTTGTGATTTGTGTTCTGATTCCCAAAAGTTCCCGGAGAATTGATCAAACGATACTGAAAGAATGCATTCCAGTTTCTCGTAATATTTTGCGTGTGAACCAGGTTAATCATTTGTTCAGCGCTTGATCCCAGCAGATAATCTAATTCGGAATATGGTTTCGTCGTATTATAAAACCTTGAATTTTCTACGGTGAATACGTAAGGGTCATAAGCATGCCACCCCCCATCCCAGCCCGGATTCATAATAGGGTTAAATATCAGACTGTGCGAAGCCGTACCAATATTTCCAAAATCAACGTACGTAGGGGATAAAGGATAACGCAAATAGAAATTATAAATTTCCGAGTCTATTTTTAACAGTCTGCTCGAATCAAGAAACCGGTACGTGATGCTCATCGTATCATCCTTGCGATGCTGCAGCGAATCTTTTCCTCCATGACTTCCCGCACCCCGGAAACGGGTTGACGGATCGCTTTGAGCTACAACAGTCAGTCTGCCGATGATCAAAATAATTGAAAGCAAAAGAATCTTAATACCAGTTCTCTTCATCCATATATTTGATGGAAAATTAACCATTCTCTTCCGGCACAACACCGATAAAACGTTAATATTCATAAGGACGCCACCAATCCTTTGAAAATTGCTGTTAGCCGGGGCTCAGCAATACCGGCGGCTTCAAGCACTTCTTCATGAGTGATGATATTTTCTTCTTCCCTTATACCCAGATCAGTTATTATACTAAGTGCGAAAACTTCCATTCCGATGTGAACCGCAGCTATCGTTTCCTGTACGGTACTCATACCCACGGCATCCGCACCCGCCATATGCAACAATTTATATTCTGCCCTCGTTTCAAAACTTGGACCGGTAACGCCTGCATAAACTCCTTCATGTAACGGGATATTTTTGTCAACCGCAAAGGATTTAGCTATTTCGATTAATCTTTTTTTATACGGTTCACTCATATCAGGAAACCGTTTTCCTACAAGTTCCATATTGGGCCCGATTAGCGGATTAATCGTAAATAAGCTTATATGGTCTGTAATAATCATCAGATCCCCCACATTAAATGCCGGATTCATTCCACCAGCTGCGTTGGATAACAGCAGGGTCTCAACTCCTAAAAATTTCATAAGCCTTACCGGAAAAACTACCTGATCAACGCTGTAACCTTCGTAATAATGAAAACGGCCCGCCATGGCTACGATTCGTTTACCTTCCAATTTTCCAAAAATAAGTTGTCCACTATGTCCCATCACCGTTGAAACGGGAAAATCCGGAATAGATGCATATTCGAGTTGATACTCGATTTCAATTTCTTTCGTCAAATTGCCAATCCCGCTTCCCAAAACGATTCCGATCGTTGGCGTATGAGGATATAATTTTCTAATATGTTCAGCCGTTCGCTGAAGCTGTATAAATTGCCCCTCTGTCATAGTTGTATTTGAATGATCCAAGTATGAATCGCGCAAAGATAAGCTGTCATCCAATATCTGAATTGTTTATCGAATGCGCGTATGTCTCAGTTCAAGCAGATTTAATCCATTCGCATTAAAACCAGTTACCGTAGTATTTACAAGATGTATTGCCTGATCATACCAGAGAGGGACTATCGGCGCATCTTTAATCATCATTTGATCCATTTCCCTGTAGAGATTGTTTCTGGTACTATCATTGTTTTCCTCAAGAGATTTTTGATATAATTGATCAAATTGCGGATTGTCGTACCTGGTATAGTTAGGAGGCGCCGGATTCTTAGAATAAAATATACTAAGAAAATTCTCTGCGTCAGGATAATCACCAATCCAGCTGGCCCGAAAAAATAAAGCTTGTGACTTTGCAGTTTCCTCAAGTAATAAACTTTTTTGAGTAATATCCACCTGCACCGCAATACCTATCTCCTGTAACTGACGGGCAATAAATCCGGCAAGATCTGCGTAAATGTCAATTGTTTTCATTGCAATAACGGGAAGTCCTTTGCCTCCTGGAAAACCTGCTTCATTTAATAACTTCCTGGCTTTTTCAGGATCGTAACGATAGCCTCGTACTTTTGAAGAATCGAAACACGGTAGCCCCGGGGGAACTATTCCACTTTCCGCAGGCGTTCCGATAGAGTTTCTCAGGTAAATTATCATTTTTCTCCTGTCAATTCCATAGTTGATGGCCTGCCGTATTTTTAACAAACGCAAAGGAGATGTTTTAACCGCCGTAAGCGCGCTATCCATCAATATCCCAAGATACTCAGTGTTTAAATAAGGACTTTTTGAAAGCACAATTTTCCCTATCCAATTACTTTTAAGTTCACCTTTTTTATTTAAAACCTCATCTTTAAAAGAAGGATCAATATCATTTATGAAATCCAATCGCCCTTGCTGCAACAATAGGAACTCCGTTGCACGGTTATCAAAAAAGCTGATTTTAATGGCATCCAGATAAGGTAGTCTATTTCCTGCGTCGTCTTTTTCAAAATAATTTCCATTTTTAACTAATATAAGATCCTCTCCTTCTTCCCAACTCTTAAACTGGAAAGGTCCTGTTCCACAAGGATGATTACGGAATTCTTTGCCATATTTTTCCACCACTTCGTGGGGAACAATTGAACAATATTGCATACTTAACAATCCCAGCATAGGATGAAATGGTTCAAGTAGCCGGATTACAAAAGTCGAATCATCAGGTGCCTTAAATGCATCTGCACCGGAAATTCTTTCATTGAATATCCAGGCCCCACTACTGGCTGTTTTTTTATCCAATATTCTAGAAAGACTGAAAACAACATCCTTCGCGTTTAAAAGTCTTCCTTTGCCCGCTGGAAAAGCGTCGTTTTCCTGAAAAAAAACATCATTCCGTAAATGAAAACGATAGGTTTTTTTATCCGTTGAAATATCCCATGATTTGGCTATGGAAGGAACAATATTTAAACTATCATCTACCTGAACAAGCGTATTATACAATTGATGAACCGGCCAAATGATCGACTGGTTCTTGGCGAATGCAGGATCAAGGCTTGCAATACCCGTAGGCTCATTATAACGAAAGATTTTTTTATTATTGGTGGAGAGTGAATGACAGGCGGTGATTAAAAAAGGGATGATTAAAATAAAAATAAAGACCTTTCCTTTGTTAATATTTACATTCATCAGAATACGAAAATCGCATTTATGGTTCAACAAGCGAAAAGGATTTCAATATCTTTTATTTTCTGCACACAATTTTTTATTCAGGTGAAAGCCCAGCAGGAGAATCAACAATTTACCAGAGCAGATAGTCTGAGAGGTTCTATGAATGCTGAACGGACATTTAATGTTGTGAAATATGATATTTCATTTACGCCCGATTACGTAAATAAATCAATTCAGGGAAAGAATACGATAACATACACTGATTCCGGGTTACGTATAATGCAAATAGATCTTCAGGAACCATTGGAAATTGACAGCATAGTTGATCAGGGCAGAAAAGTGTCTTTTAAACGGGAAGGAAATGCTTTCCATGTATTTGTAGATCATCCGGAATCTGAAAAAGAGTATTGTTTTAGTTGCGCCAGAAAAATGACAATCTACTATCATGGAAATCCGCAAATTGCTGTTAAACCGCCATGGGGTGGAGGATTTATATTTACAAAAGATTCTTTGGGACGTCCGTGGATGAGTGTGGCTTGCGAGGGAACGGGTGCGAGTGTCTGGTATCCCTGTAAAGATTACTTGGGAGACGAGCCGGACAGCGGCGCATCGCTCACCATCGTGGTACCTGATAGCCTGATTGCCGTAGCCAATGGTCGTCTCACAAAAAAGTATAAGATTTCAAACGGAATGACCAGTTGGACCTGGGCAGTCGTAAATCCTATTAACAATTATAATATCATTCCTTACATAGGCAAGTACGTAACCTGGCACAAAACGTTCTACGGACAAAAAGGTAATCTGGATTGCAACTTTTGGGTTTTAGATTACGATCTCGCAAAAGCAAGAAAACATTTCACGATAGTGGATTCTATGTTGACCTGTTTTGAATACTGGATGGGACCTTATCCGTTTTACGAGGATGGATACAAACTTGTTGAAGCGCCATACCTGGGAATGGAACACCAAAGCAATATCGCTTATGGGAACCATTTCTTACAAGGATATTTGGGCCGTGATCTTTCAAAAACTGGCTGGGGTCTGAAATGGGACTTTATCGTCGTTCATGAAAGTGGTCATGAATGGTTTGGTAACAATATTACCTGTAAGGATATAGCAGACGAGTGGATTCATGAGTCATTTACAAATTATAGCGAAACATTATATACCGGCTTTTATTTCGGAAAAAATGCCGGTGACGACTATTGCATAGGTACAAGGAAAAGTATACTCAATGTGAGTCCGATCATACAGTATTACGGAGTCAACCACGAACCTGAAGGAACCGACGAATATTATAAAGGAGGCAATATGATCCACACCATACGCCAGGTAATTCACAACGATGAAATATTCCGCCGCGTCTTACGAGGGTTAAATCAGAATTTTTATCACCAGACGGTAACAGCAGCAGAAATTGAAAGTGAAGTCAGCAAGACGTCAGGAATTGACTTCGGTCCTGTATTCGATCAGTATCTGAGAAGTAAAAATATTCCGGTGCTTGAATATAAATTCGAAGAAAAAAGCCTGGAATACAGATGGACCAATTGCAATCCAAATTTTAATATGCCTATCCGCGTTGACATAAATGGCGAACATTGGCTAAAACCCACGACGGAATGGAAAAAAGAAAAGTTGTCCAAATCGGATCATGCTGAATTGATTGTTGATAAAAATTTCTATGTCGTTTCGAGGAACGACAGCTCTAATCCTTAAACCTTTCATTTGGGGCAAAACCATCATCTTTGCAGCGCAATTATCTCTGCATGAGCACTATAAGGCGCCAAAGTATTCTTTCTTCAGGAATAATTTATCTGGGATTCGCGTTGGGTTTTCTAAACACCTACTTGTTTACCCGGCAGGGAGGGTTTACACCCTCCGAATACGGTCTTTATGGAACATTCATAGGAGTAGCCAATATCATCAATGCTTTTGCGAATTTCGGAATGCAGGCTTATATTTCTAAATTTTATCCGTATTACCAGGATAACTTAAAGATTAAGGAAAATGATATGATGGGCTGGGCTTTTATCACATCCATTTTTGGTTTTGTATTGGTCCTGACGGCTGCTTATATTTTCAAAGGACTTGTTGTTAGGAAATTTTCTGCTAATTCTCCTGATTTCGTAAAATATTACGCCTGGGTTTTCCCGCTGGGATTTGGTCTTACCATGTATTCAATTTTGGAAGCCTATGCATGGCAATTGAGAAAATCTGTATTGACAAGTTTTCTGAAAGAAATGTTGTTCAAGTTATTTACTTCCATACTTGCGGTTTTTTTCTTCCTGCATGTGATACATAATTTTGATCTGTTCATAAAATTATTTTCTCTTACCTATCTGTTATTAGCAATCATTTTACTGTTGATACTTATACGTTCAGGTGAAATCAACCTGACGCTGCACATCAGTCGGGTATCCAAAAAATATTTTAAGAAAATCCTACTCCTCTGCACATTTATTTGGAGTGGCGGGTTGATCCAGAATATTGCCTATGTATTTGACAATCTGGTCATCGCTGCCGTAATTCCGAATGGCTTGACCATGGCGGGCATATTCAGTCTGGCTGTAAATATTGCCAGTCTGATCCAGGCTCCTCAAAGAGGCATAGTCGCTGCTTCCATTGGTCATTTGTCACGGGCCTGGAAAGATAAAGATTTCGGAAAAATACAGCGTATCTACCAACGTTCTTCTATAAATCAGCTGATTTTTTCGTGTGGGATTTTCGCCCTGATATGGATGAATTTTCTGGATGCTGTAAAAAACTTTCACTTGCAACCGGCTTATGAGCAAGCCATGCCTATTTTTTTATACCTCGGACTTTGGCGAATCATTGACATGGGTACGGGCGTAAACTCTCAGATCATTGGCACATCTACCCGCTGGCGTTTTGAATTTCTAACAGGCATGACTCTACTTGCTATAACACTTCCTCTGAATTATGTCATGGCTAAAAAACTTGGTGTAGTGGGCCCGGCTATTGCGACACTGATTTCGTATACTATTTATAATGCTATTCGTTACCTTTTTCTTCTAAAAGAATTCAAACTTCAGCCCTTCAATTATAAAACAGGCCTGACTGTTTTATTAGCCTTATCGGGTTACTATATCTGTTATCTTTTATTCCGTGATATACACGGTTTTGGGGCCATGGCAATGCGCAGTGTCTGTTTTATCTTAATATATATTACAGGCACACTTCTGTTAAAACTTTCACCCGATGTAATTCCGGTTTGGAAAACTTTGAAAAAGAAACTTACTAATCCGTATCTTCGCAGCCGCAAATAAGATAGTTCTTAAACATGATTACGAGACGAAATATCAGGGTTAAGATTATGCAAACCCTGTACTCCCTGGAGGCGCAGGATAATCAGAAATCGCTCGACGCACAGAAGATCCTCCAAAAACATTTTGAGCTGTCAGGTCAGTTATTTATTTATATCATTTACTTTCTTACTGAATTGGCCCGTTACGCAGAAACTGATTCGCTCCGTCGGTCTTCCAAACATTTGCCCACGGAAATGGACAAGAATGTAAATACAAAACTTGCGGGCAACAAACTACTTTGGACTATACTTGAACAGGAATCTTTTCAGAAAATGTTGAAGAAGTACAAGACCGAGCTAATAGAGCACTCGGACATTGTCAGAAAATTGTATCTGCAATTGAAAGAAACAGATGTCTATTCTACCTATATATCTGAAAACAGTCGCGATAAAAAACCTGAAAAGGAGATACTGGAATATATTTTTAATGACTTTTTGTTACCCAATGAGTCTTTTGAATCTCATCTGGAGGAATTATTTCCCAACTGGAACGATGACGCTGAAATGATCCAAAAACTTGTTTCAGGTTACCTTAATAAGACCACCGCATTTAATTTTGAAGAGATTATTAGTCATGATAAAGACATTTTTGCCCGGGAGTTACTTTCTATTGTAATGGAGAAAAAAGAAATTGTTATGGAACTTATCCGTCCCAGGCTGAAAAACTGGGACGCCGAACGTATTGCAACTTTGGATATGATCTTTATGCAAATGGGAGTGGCTGAATTTCTTTTTTTTGAAACCATTCCACCAAAAGTGACGATAAATGAATATATCGATCTGGCCAAAGAATACAGTACGCCCTTAAGCGGACAATTTGTGAATGGGATACTCGACAACATTCATAAAGATCTCGTCATCGAAAACAAGATGCACAAAGTGAATTTCAAAGGCTCCTGATCTATAATTGTTTTTTATATAGGTTTGCAAAAAAAAGTAAGTAATGCGTACTGTGGTATTGTTTCTTATCAGCGTGATAACTTTATTTTCCTGTAGTGAAGGAAGTTCCAGGAAAAACGGCATGACGGGAATGCAAATACCGAAAGACAGCACACTTTTTACTAAAATTACCTGGCTTGATTCAACAACCCGCGATTTTGGAACAATCCCTGAGGGTCAAAACCTGGAGGTCGCTTTCCGGTTTTTGAATTCCGGAAACAAACCACTGATAATTGCCAGGGTTCAACCCAGCTGCGGATGCACAATTGCAGAACAACCTAACGAGCCCGTACTTCCGGGGAAAGAAGGCACCATCAAAGCGTCTTTCAATAGCGAAGGCAGGGTGGGAATTAACCACAAGAAACTATACGTGATGGCCAATACATTTGGCACACAAAGTAATGAAGTACAATTCAGTGTTTTGGTTCAAAAGAAAAAATGGTAATCAGTTTAGATTTAAATAAAAACAATAAAATGAGTCATTTAGTTATTTTGTTACAAGCGGCACCGGGTGCTGGCAGCATGCAATTACTTCTTATTGGGGGTATGATACTCGTGTTTTGGTTATTCATGATACGTCCGCAACAGAAAAAAGCCAAACAGGCTAAACTGTTTCAGCAGAATATGCAGAAAGGCGACAAAATTGTTACCATTGCTGGTATACATGGAACCGTAAATAAAGTAAATGAAGACGGCACGATTATGATTGAAACAAGCCCCGGTAGTTATATGAAGATTGAAAAAAGTGCTATTTCGATAGAATGGACGCAGAACATTAACAAGACAGTAGTAGTTGCTGAAAAAAAATAGTTTAGTCCAAAACGCCGCCTGAAAAGGGGGCGTTTTCAATTTTCTGAAACATGTAACATGTTGAAAATCGGATTAACAGGAGGAATTGGTTCCGGAAAAACAACAGTAGCCCAAATTTTCGAGGTACTTTCTATTCCCGTTTACTATGCAGACAATGCAGCGAAGCATTTGATGAATAACAATCCCGAATTAAAGAGTCAAATCGTTTCTGCATTTGGCACTGAGTCATATAAGGACGGGAAGCTCGATAATGCTTATCTGGCAAAAATTGTTTTTTCAAATGAAGACAAACTTGCCCTACTCAATTCCTATGTCCATCCTATAACCTTACAGGATTCCTTAATATGGATGCAAAATCAACGGGCACCTTACGCAATCAAAGAAGCCGCTTTGATATTTGAAGCTAATCTGGACACTTATTTAGACTACATTATCGGTGTTTTCGCACCACAACATGTACGTATAGAAAGAGTAAAAAAAAGGGACCACATTTCGGAAGACCTTATTTTGAGCCGTATAAAGCAGCAAATGAATGAAGAGGAAAAAATGAAACTATGTGACTTTGTTGTCATCAATAACGATACGAGGGCTTTATTACCTCAAATACTTGAAATACATAAAACCCTGCTTGCCAGAATTCCTAAGGAATAAGAGATATCCTTTTATTTCAGTTCGGATAACGCATCAGCTATCCTTTTCCAGGCTTTTTCAATATTCGTCATACTGTTAGCAAAAGAAAACCTAATGCAATGGGGCTCACCAAAAGCGTCTCCCATAACAGACGAAACGTGTGCGGTATTTAAAAGATACATGCACAGATCATTCGAGTTTTGAATGACATTACCTGTATAGGATTTTCCAAAAAAGGATGAAATATCCGGGAAAATATAAAATGCACCTTCTGGATTAAAGCACTTGATTCCTGGTATCTTATTTACCAGGCTCATTATTTTCTCCCGCCTGCGTTTGAATTCCTCCACCATTTCGTAACTGGGTTTCAGATCCGTTGTAAGGGCAGTTACCGCCGCTTTTTGTGTTATTGAATTTGTGGCGCTGGTAAATTGACCTTGTAATTTTTCACATGCTTTAGCGATTTCAACAGAAGCTGCAATATACCCCAGTCTCCATCCCGTCATCGCGAAACCTTTACTCAAACCGTTTACCAACACTATCCGATCTTTTAAATCTGCGAATTGCGCAATACTTTCATGTTTCCCAACATAATTTATATACTCATAAATTTCATCAGAGATTATTGCTATCTCGGGATATTTCCTAAAAACTACAGCAAGGGCTTCCAACTCATTCTTACTATAAACGGCTCCGGAAGGATTACAGGGCGAGGAAAACAAAAACACTTTTGTTTTTTTTGTAATCGCTTCTTCCAATTGCGCAGGGGTTATTTTAAATCCTGCTTCCAGGGAGGTATGCACTTCCACAACTTTACCGCGGGCAATTTTAACCAACTCCGAATAAGTAACCCAATATGGGGTAGGTATAATCACTTCATCACCATCATCTACAAGAGCGAGCATTGTGTTGGCAAGACTTTGTTTGGCGCCAGTGGAGGCTACAATCTGTTCCGGCTTATAATCTAAATTATTGTCCCTTTTCAATTTTTCGCAAATGGCCTGGCGGAGATCCAAATAACCGGGCACCGGTGTGTAATGACTCCAATTGTCATCGATGGCTTTTTTGGCAGAATCCTTGATATGTTGTGGTGTATCAAAGTCAGGTTCTCCAACGCTCAGATCAATAACGTCCACTCCCTGCGCCCGCAATTCACGGCTAAGTTTTGCCATTTTCAATGTTTCGGGTTCGCTGAAGCGGGATAATATCGAGGATAGTTGCATATTTGTTTTTTGCGATTTATTGCGGCCGCAAAAGTACGTTATTTTTAAAAATGGAAAAGTAATCTGTGCGTTATTAAACTACTTCCTTCTATATTTCTTCAATATTTAGGCTGGTTAAGTCCGGAGTAAGTCCGGCAGTTACCGGACTTACTCCGGACTTAACTTGTATAATTATAAAATGATTCTCAAAAGAAAGGATAACAGATGTATGACGTTGGCATAAAATTGTTCATGTCATTTATCAATTCACCCTCACCGACTTGATCTGAAACTTATTTTGGGAAGTAGTCGAATCCGGGAAGCCCTGAAGATAAATGCTATAGTTTTTAAGACTATCGAACTGAAGGCTGTCAAGTCGTATAAAATTCGAACTGTCAAGGCTGGGATTTGAAATATCTATTCTCGGGTTTACACTATCTGTATAAGCATATATCTGGTTCCACCCTATATGTACATATTGGTTAAAAGTGTAGGCACCAGGAATCGGATTGTAACCCACAAAAGGGCTCAATGGAGTGTTGATCGTATCTCTGACAGAAATTACGAAATCAGTATCTAATATCAGATCATGTATTATGTAGTCATTTTTATATATAAACTTGAGGCCGTAAGAACTTCCCGGAGAAAAATTCATAAATCGTATGGTAGTAAACGTGTCGTAAATAGTGGGTGGATTGTCCTGTAAAATGATCAGGCTTACTGATCTCGAATCGAGACTATCATAAAAGAAAATGCTGTAACGCCCTCCCTGTTGAAAAGCAGCATTTCCACTTATGTTCATGCTGGTATCCTGCGCAAGGAATAAATTCATTTCAGTTACACGTGAAACGGTGGTATCGTAAGGATAGCCCTGAACACCGGTAAAAGCTCCAAAAGCCAGGGGTGTGGCAAATAATGGCGTTCCATCCAACGTTAATCCAACCGGGCCAACGCCATAAGCCACATGAGTCAGACCGACATACGCTTTGTTTGCATTGATATTTGCTGACTTATTGCATGAGAAAAGGCTGAATACCAGGAGTTGAATACCTATCGCCCTGCATATAGATGTCAAAGAACCGGGTCTGGACTTGTTCAAAATCATGAATTTTCGCGGATTAATTTGAATTTACCTTTTAATGGCATGAAAGTAGCAAATCGGTACATCTTAACCAGCGTCTTAACATTTTAGTTATCAATTGGAAAACCTATCTTTGCCGCTCTTAAAAAAAACCGAAAACCAATGAGAGCGCTGGTTAGCATATTTGCAGGCTTACTGATTGTCATTTCCCTTTACCAATTGTCTTTTACCTGGTTTGTGAACAAGCATGAATCTGCAATGACCCAAAAGGCAGAGCGCTTTGTTAAAAACAATTATCCGTCACCGGAAACCAAATACCCAACCGACAAAGACGCGCAACTGCTGTATAAAGACAGTCTGAGTCTGCTGGTACGTTTGCGTACACAGAAATTATTGGATTCTACCAAGGATACTAAAATCACCTGGTGGGGAACTACTTATCAGAAATCAAAAGAAAGTGAACTTCTCTTGGGACTGGATTTGCAGGGGGGTATCAATGTAACACTGGATATAGAACTGGAAGGATTAATAAAAGGCCTTGCCAATAACCCGCGTGATGCCAATCTTGTAAGAGCGATCCAGCTGGCGAATCAGAAAAAGTTAACCAACGGTGGCGCCAACTATATAGACCTCTTCTCACAGGCTTTCAAAGAAACAAATCCGGGAGTTAAACTGGCCCCTCTTTTTGCCAATTCAAATAGAAATAAACTGAAATTCGAATCTTCAGATGGCGAGGTAATTAATTACCTACATGAACAGGCTTCTGCCGGAATGAAGCAGACATACCAGGTATTAACAAAGCGCATCGATAAATTCGGTGTATCTCAACCGAATATTCAGCTTGATGAAAACAAAGGAATTATAAGCGTTGAACTGGCGGGCGCGACTGACCCTGACCGCGTGAGAAAATATCTGCAGTCTTCTGCTAATCTTCAGTTTTGGGAAGTATACAATATTTCAGAATTGTCGACTTCACTACAAAATGCAGATAAAACACTTCAAAAATATCTCAACGGAGTAAAAGATTCTGCTACGTTGGCAATAAAGGATTCAACATCAGACAGCACTTCAGATGCACTTAACAGAAATCCGCTTGTGCGCATCATGCACTTTATTCAGCCAACACAGGATGCGAAAGGGCAACCTCATTATGCCTCCGCCATTGCTACTCCCCTGTTGAAAGACACACCGACTATCAACAGCTATCTCAATATTCAGGCGGTTCACAATCAGCTGCCATCCAATCTGAAGTTCATGTGGGGAAAGCAGGAATATGATGATAACGGAAAGGCTTATCCCTATTTGGAACTATACGCAATTAAGACAGTACCAGGCAGCGATAAGGCAAAACTGGAAGGAGAAGTGATTACCGATGCACGTCAGGATTATGATCCGGTAACAGGAGGCGTAGTGGTTGAGATGAGCATGAATAAACACGGTGCGGATGTCTGGGCCAAAATGACGACCGACAACGTGAATCTTCCGATTGCCATTACGCTGGATGAAGTAGTTTATTCGGCTCCCTATGTAAATGGTCCAATTACTGGCGGGAATTCTCAAATTTCAATGGGAAATAGAAATTCCAGTCAAAGCGTACTTGAAGCCACGGACCTTGCAAACATTTTAAAAAGCGGTAAGCTGAATGCACCTGCCCGAATTGTTCAGGAACAGGTTGTAGGACCCACCCTTGGAAAAGCTGCAGTAAAAGGCGGCGCATTGGCATTTGGCATTTCGTTTCTGGTGATATTCACGCTCATGCTGGTATATTACAATACGGCTGGATGGGTTGCAAATATTGCATTGATCCTTAACCTACTTTTTACGATTGGAATTTTGAGCGCGATGCACGCCACCCTCACAGCACCTGGTATTGCGGGTCTTGTGTTAACGATCGGTATGGCCGTGGATACGAACGTAATTATTTTCGAAAGAATCAAGGAGGAGCTTACGAGGGGGAAAAGTTATCAGCTGGCTGTTAATGACGGATACCGTCGTTCTCTGGCACCTGTTCTTGATGCACACGTTACTACATTTTTAACTGCAGCAATATTGGCTTATTTCGGCCTTGGACCTGTACTTGGATTTGCTACTACACAAATGTTAGGCATTGCACTATCCCTTTTCTGCGGAATCCTAGTTTCCAGAATGGTAACAGATTTTTACACAAATAAAAACAGGCATTTTCAATATTTCACAAGTATTTCAAAGAAAGTATTTCAGCACGCCAATTTTAAATTTATTGAATACCGAAAAGTAACTTATGGTATTTCAATAGTTGTGCTGATCTTGGGAATCTCTGCATATTTCCATGGATTTCAGAAGGGTGTTGAATTTCAGGGAGGAAGAAGTTACATCGTAAACTTCCACAAACCATTAAATGAGCAGGAGGTAAAGGATGCGCTGAATGTACAGTGGGGAAAATATCCCGAAGTGAAAACTTATGGGTCAAACCAGCAGTTCGAAATAACAACTGACTATCTTGTAAATCGTGAAGGGTCTGCCGCTGATTCCACAGTAGCAAATAAAATGTTTGCAGGACTACAAAAGTTTCTGCCAGCGGGTACGACCGCGCAGGAGTTTACGTCGACTAACAAATTTATTCAACAGTCGAAGAAAGTAGGTGCCTCCATCTCCGAAGATCTGAAAGCAGGTGCAGTAAAAGCAACTATTTTTGCACTGATCTTTATCTTTATCTACATTTTCATTCGATTCAGAGACTGGAGATATTCTCTTGGAACAATCATCGCTTTGCTTCACGACGTATTAGTGACTTTAGCTGTTTTTTCGTTCCTTCCGGCAGTCGTACCATTCCCGTTGGAAATTGACCAGCATTTTATTGCAGCCATACTTACAGTAATTGGATTTTCAATGAATGACACAGTTATCGTGTTCGACAGAATTCGCGAAGACAGTCGGACATTAAGGGGAAAATCGAAAGCTGAGATCATTAATAAAGCGGTAAACGAAACACTGCCCAGAACTGTAATGACGTCGCTGACTGTATTTCTTACTATACTTATTCTCTTCCTGGTTGGTGGTGAAGTAACGAAAGGATTTGCCTTTGCAATGCTCATAGGTGTAATCACCGGAACCTACTCTTCCATTTTTGTAGCCGCACCTATTCTTATAGACATGGCCAGAAAAAGACCTTTAGGAGCTGCAGATACTGATTTAAGCAAACCAATTGTGAAAAAACAGTTGGCAACAGTAGCCAAAAAATAAATCGCATATCAATTAAATAAAAAAGACCATCTCAACAAACAAATCGGTTGAGATGGTCTTTTTTATTACACCTATGCATGCCTCCTCGGGTGCTATAATTTACTAAACGGCATTGTGAACCGAACGGCGAGACTCATGAAAATGACCCCTTCCATGACCATGGTGGTGGTACCGTTGGTGAGAATGATAATGGCGGCCGCCATAATGTCGCTGATAATTCTTAGAATGGTAGTGCCTGTAATGGTGATTTCTGTGATACCCGTGATATGGACGATTGTGATCGTATCCAGAACCAGGTGCGGCAAACATTGTTAAGGATAAAAGTAGAAAGGCTGCGGAAACAAGAATTATCTTTTTCATATTCGGAGCGGACTTAACATTGATTAATTACTTTTTGTTTTCTTTATACCGTTTATCGGGCGTTCCGTCTTTTTTTGTATGCACTGTTGTAGTCTGTGTTTTTGCAGCATCTTTGTTGGATTTATACCTCATATCTGCAGTTCCATCTTTTTTAGTAGGTCCCGCGGTAGTTACCGTCTTCGGAGCCGTAGACGTTGTTTTTGCTTTGGTCTTTGTTGGCGTAGTTTGTGCGGGTGTCGATTGCGCGTGCGCATAAATCCCTAGAGTTAAAAGAAATACGAATACAAATGAGAACTTTTTCATGATGGAGCAGTTTGTTTGTGCTAATTTAAAAAAACAAGGAGTAATCCCCAAAACTAAATACCGTCGAAAATTGTTCTTTATATTGAAATTCAACTCTTTAACTGCTGTTTAACCATTTTTTTAATTTTATAGGACAGAAACTATCTCAATTTTGCGTTTCAATTTTTTCAGATCATGAGGTCGTCAATGCTCAAATGGCTGGTACTTTCCGCCACCGTTTTAATAGGGCTGATTGTGATCGTACAGCTTTACTGGCTCACGAAGGTTTATTCTTTTGAACAAAAGCAATTCAATACGAACGTAGTAAAAAGTCTTCGGGGTGTTTTTGAAGATCTGGAAATGAATGACAACCCTGCTCAAAGCCTCCAGCAGCTGATACATAATCCGGCGAATGATTACTACCTGTTTAAAGCGGACACGATTCCAGAGCAAGATTCACTCACTTTCTACATCCGCAAGGAATTTGGCGACTTTGACGTACTGACCGATGTGAAGCTGGGTGCTTATAGTAGCAGCTTGAAAAAGTACGTATATGAAGACTACATTCCCACTGCCGCTTCAGGTTTCAATATAACCACAGCAAGGGGTTTGCCCGTATTTACACAGGAATACGACCATATTTTACTCTATTTCCCCCACAGGTCACAATATATCCTGAGCGAAATGAATTTTTGGATTATCAGTAGCGTGGCCTTGTTCCTTGCCCTTATAGGTCTTGCGATAAGTCTCTTTTATTTCTACCGGCAAAAATTCCTGGCTGAAGTACAAAAGGATTTTGTAAATAACTTCACTCATGAATTCAAAACGCCGCTTGCTGTTATAAAAATTGCTTCCGATGTGCTTGCCCAAAATGATATCAGCCAAAAACCCGAAAGATTGAAGAGATACTCCTCGATTATTCAGAGCCAGACAACGCATCTTCAAAATCAGGTTGAAAAATTACTAAAATCTGCCTCCGCTGAGAATAAAAAATTCCCAATTGATAAGGAAAACGTTCAACCTGCAAAACTTATAGAACAGGCACTTAATAAACTGCAACCCTTAATCGAACAGAAACAGGCTTTAGTAGAACTAAGGGTTGAAAACTACGAAACCAACATTCATGCCGACGAAGGGCATTTGGAACTGGCAATTATCAATATACTTGAAAATGCCTTGAAATATTCCATATCTCCTCACATCATTGTAGAAGCAGGAAAAGAAGAATCAGACTATTTCATTTCCGTTAAGGATAATGGAATCGGTATCGAAAAAAAATATCTTAAAAATATTTTTAAAAAATTTTACCGGGTACCGACTGGAAATATTCATGACGTAAAAGGCTTTGGACTGGGATTAAATTTCGTGAAACGGATTATTGATGGCCATGATGGCAAGATTCGAGTACACAGTTTGCCGGGTATAGGAACTGAATTCCGATTAATTATTCCATTTTAGTTTCACATTATTAAGAATGCAAAAATGAATACGAAATCGAAAGTTTTGTTAGCGGAAGACGACTTATCGTTGGGTTATGTAATCAAAGATAATCTCGCAGACGCGGGATATGACGTCGTATTATGCGCCGACGGCCAGGCTGCTATAGATAAATTCAGTAAAGAAAGTTTTGATATTTGTCTACTGGATGTAATGATGCCAAATAAAGACGGATTTGCTGTAGCTAAAAAAATTCGCCAGCAAACTGATCAAATACCGATTCTCCTAATAACCGCAAAATCGCTGGAAGAAGACAGAATTCACGGTTTTGAATGCGGTGCGGATGATTATATCGTTAAGCCATTCAGCATGCAGGAACTGCTATTGAGAATCGATGTATTTTTACGAAGAACAAAGAAAATGTACTCTGAAAAAATATTAGACTTCCAGATTGGGAAAATGAAATTCTCTTTTAAAGATCTTAAACTTTCGCATGATGCAACGGCCTTCAATATGACTCAGAAAGAAGCGGAGTTATTATTGTTTCTGTGTGAACACCCAAACCGGATTCTGAAAAGAGAAGAAGTATTATTAAATGTGTGGGGAAAAGACGACTATTTTCTGGGCAGAAGTATGGACGTTTTTATTACAAAACTTAGAAAATACTTTAAAGAAGACGCATCCGTTCAAATTGAAACAATACATGGAATGGGTTTCCGTTTAAATGCCTCAGTACATTAATAAGTGTCGCAAATTATACTATAAACTACTCATGTCGCTAAAAAAACTCCTTCCTATTTTTTTATTGCTTAAAGTTTGCTTTGTATCAGGGCAGGTTCATACAGATACGCTCAGAATTGGAATAGATAGCGCCGAAAAAATGTTTCTAAGTGGCAATTACAATTTACTGGCGCAAAAGTACAATATTCAGTCTCAAAAAGCACTTGAGATACAGGCAAAACTGTATCCCAACCCCAATCTGTCTGTATTCTATAGCTTATATAATTCCCAGACTAAAAAATTCTTCCCGGTAGGTCCCGATTCTACTGGAGGTGAATTGACTGCGCAACTTTCCCAATTGATTTATCTCGCCGGCAAAAGAAAAAAACAGGTAAAAATTGCAGAAACCAATACACGCCTGGCTGAATATCAATTCTATGACCTGGTCCGCACATTGAAATATACATTGCGTACCGATTTTTACAATATTTATTTTCTCCTGCAATCTGCATCCGTTTATAATGAAGAAATCCGATCACTTCAGGAAGTTGTTAAAGCCTTTGAAGAACAGGAGGGTAAGGGATACATCGCTGAAAAAGAAGTTATTCGAATAAAAGCACAGCTTTATACACTGCTAAGTGAATTCAACGATCTGATAGCTCAGATAAATGACCAGGAAAGTGAATTAAGGCTCGTACTCCAATTAAAAGGTTCTTTTATTTTTCCTTTACTCGATTCGTCGAAACTGGAAAATATGGATCCTGCGAGTTATTCTTTAACCACGTTATTGGATTCTGCGTATAAGAATCGAACTGATTTGCTAATTGCGAAAACAAACGTAGAGGTCAGCAATTTAAATTATTCCTATCAAAAAGCTTTGGCCGTTCCAGACCTGACGCTTTCATTGGCTTATGATCAGCAGGGTTCCTATATAAACAATCTTACCAGCCTGGGTGCAGCAATTGATCTGCCTTTTTTCAACAGAAACAAAGGCAATATTCTTGCAGCGAAAATCAATATCCAAATGAACACAGCACTGCAGTTAAATACCGAAGCTACCGTACAGGAAAATGTTTCTCATGCTTTAGAAAAGGCATTTGCCAATGACAAAATGTATCGTACTATAGATCCCAAATTTTTAAAGGATTTTGACCGCCTGCTTCACGAGGTTTTGATAAACTACCAAAAGCGAAATCTGACATTGCTCGATTTCCTTGATTTTTATGGATCTTATAAGGACAATATTCTTTCTTCGAACAATATACAATTCAACCGGGTCAGCGCATTTGAAGACTTAAATTATTATACAGGTACAGAATTCTTTCAACCATAACTTCCCAGACTCCTATATGAAATCGAAACATATCATTTACAGCACAGCGGTTTTTATCATTGCATTTGGATTCATTTCCTGCAAGGATAATACAACTGCAACAGAAGAAAAAAAGGGGTACGTGTTACCTGACTCGCTTTTAAAGACTATTGAAATTGATACGGTGGGCAATTCAAGAGTGTTAAATACATTGACGTTAACAGGTAAGGTCGATTTTAATGAAGACAATGTCATCAAAATTTATCCTACAATCAGCGGGCAAGTTTCAGAGATTAAGGTTATGACGGGTGACTATGTAAAACAGGGTCAGGTACTCGCCGTTATCAAAAGCTCCGATATGGCTGGATATAGCAACGACTATGTGACAGCAAAATCCAATGTAGATATTGCGAAAAAAAATATGGATGCTACAGATGATATGTATAAAAGCGGCCTCGCTTCACAAAGAGATCAGTTAACTGCGCAGGAAGGATATAACCAGGCTGTTTCCGCCTTTGAAAAAGCAAAAAGAGTATTAAACCTCAATGGAGGAAGCATGTCTGGCGAATATACAGTGAAATCACCCATTAACGGATTTGTCGTGGACAGGCAGATAAACAACAACATGATGATTCGTTCAGACAATTCAACCGGACTTTTTACCATATCCGATCTGAAAAATGTGTGGGTAATGGCGAACGTGTACGAATCCAACATATCCTTTGTCAAGATGGGCGATAGTGTGAATATTACAACGCTCTCCTATCCGGGTAAAATATTCCGTGGCAAGATCGATAAAATTATGAACGTGCTGGACCCATCAAATAAGGTCATGAAGTTGCGCATAGTATTGGCGAATCCAGGATACCTGCTGAAGCCAGAAATGTTTGCAAGCGTGGTTGTGAATACATCAGAAAATAAAAAGACTCTCAGTATTCCGGCCCGAACATTAATTTTCGATCATAGTCAGTATTATGTACTCGTTTATAAATCGCCCTCCGATATTACGATTCGGCCGGTGCAGGTTTTAAATACAGTAGGCGATCGCGCTTTTATTTCTGAAGGCCTTACCGAAGGCGAACGTCTTATTGGCACACAGGCATTATTAATCTATCAGGAATTGAATAGCTAGTACAAATATTAGTTGATGAACAAGACGCTCAAAAATATTCTCGCATTTTCATTAAAAAATAAATACTTCATCTATTTCGCCACGCTCATTATGGTGACTTATGGGGTGATTACATTTATCAACATGCCGATTGAGGCTTTTCCGGACGTTACAAATACGGAAATAACTGTCATCACGCAATGGCCCGGCAGAAGTGCTGAAGAAGTTGAAAAATTCGTTACAATTCCTATTGAAATCGCTTTGAATCCAGTCAATCGTAAAACCAGTTTACGCTCTACCAGCATCTTCGGTTTGTCTGTTGTAAAACTCATATTTGAAGATGACGTACAGGATACCTATGCGAGGACCCAGGTAAATACGTTGATTCAAAATGTAACACTGCCGGATAATATTAGTCCGCAGGTTCAGCCACCTACCGGACCAACCGGTGAAATATTCCGATATACGCTTGTAAGTTCATTCAGGGATCCAAGAGAATTAAAAACACTTCAGGACTGGACGGTGGATCGTGAATTACGTTCAGTACCGGGTATCGCTGATATCGTGAGTTTTGGAGGCAAGGTAAAAGCTTATGAAATTCAGGTTAATCCACAGAAATTAAGTGGACTGGGAATCACACCACTTGATATATATACTGCCGTAAGCAAAAGCAATATTAATATCGGGGGTGATGTTATTAATAAGAACAATCAGGCATATATCGTTCGCGGAATTGGTCTTCTGAACGATATCAATGAAATCAAAAATATTTTTATTACCAATATTAATGGACTCCCTGTATTGGTAAAGGATGTTGCAGACGTACAAATTTCAGCTTTGCCCAGGCTTGGCGAAGTGGGCAGGTCAGACGCCATAGATAGCAGTAAGACGCGTGTTGTATCGAATGACAACGATGCTGTGGAAGCAATTGTGCTAATGCGAAAAGGGGAAAATCCCGATAAAGTCATCAAGGCTCTCAAATTAAAGATCCAGAAATTAAACGATCGGGTATTACCACCGGATGTAAAAATTGTTCCTTTTTATAATCGGGAAGAATTAATCCATTATGCTACGCATACGGTTATGCATAATTTGATAGAAGGCATTTTACTCGTCACGCTGATAGTGTCTTTGTTCATGTTTAATTGGAGAACAACGCTGATTGTCTCCATGATTATTCCCCTTTCATTGTTGTTTGCATTTATTTGTTTGCACCTCATGGGCATGTCGGCCAACCTTCTCTCGTTGGGCGCAATCGATTTCGGAATTATTATTGACGGCGCCGTGGTGATGGTAGAAGGCCTGTTTGTAATGCTTGACCAGCAGGCGAAGATCCATAATATGGAACGGTTTAACAAACTGGCCAAGATGGGGATGATTAAGAAAAAGGGTTCCGAACTGGCGAAGTCTATTTTCTTTTCGAAAATTATAATTATTACTGCGCTGCTTCCTATTTTCTCATTTCAGAAAGTAGAAGGTAAAATGTTTTCGCCGCTTGCTTACACATTGGGTTTTGCTTTACTCGGTGCTTTGATATTTACACTCACACTCGTACCTGTGCTGGTAAATGCGCTTTTGAATAAGAACGTAAAAGAAAAACACAATCCGTTTACCCATCTCCTTACAGGATGGGTATTGTATGGTTTCAGATTTGTATTTGCTAACAAAAAAATAGCACTTGGAGTCTCTATTGTTTTCGTCGTAATCGGTTTCTACTCCTTTAAATTTCTTGGTTCTGAATTTCTACCTGAACTCAATGAAGGTTCACTTTGGGTAAGAGCCACGATGCCCTACAGTATCGCATTGGATAAATCAGTGCAGGTTGCCAATCAGATGAGAAGTATCATGATGCAGTTTCCGCAGGTCAAAAAAGTAGTTTCTCAAACTGGCCGACCGGATGATGGTACTGATGTTGCAGGATTTTACAATAATGAGTTTGATGTTTCACTGTATCCCCAGGAAGACTGGAATCCGAAAATTTCCAAAGATGAATTGATAGAACAAATGCGCAAATCGCTTTCGGTAGTGCCTGGTGCGGAATTAAATTTTTCACAACCCATTATGGATAATGTGGAAGAAGCCGTTTCGGGTGTCAAGGGTTCTATCTGTGTAAAGATATTTGGCGATTCGCTGAACTATATGGAAGAGAAATCTGATGAAGTCGATAATATTCTGAAATCTGTTAAAGGAATAACCGATTTAGGAGTTATCCGGAATATTGGACAACCTGAATTGGATATCGACCTGAATCAGGATCGAATGGCTTTATATGGAGTTTCTACGGCCGACGCAAACGCCGTTATTGAAATGGCCATCGGGGGTAAGGCCGTTACCCAACTTTATGAAAGTGGAGTTCGGCATTTTGACATCCGTATCAGATTTCCTGAAGAATTCAGGTCTTCAGATGAAGACATAGGAAATTTACAGGTGCCAACTTCCTCCGGTTCCAAAGTTCCGATTAAACAAATTGCAGATATAACACAAAAAACAGGTCCCTGTCTCATTTTCCGGGATGATAATGAAAGATATTCTGCCATCAAATTTTCCATTGAAGGACGAGATATGGGTTCGGCAATTAAAGAAGCACAGGCAAAAGTTGAAGAAAAAGTAAAATTAAAAAAAGGCTATGAGATGGTTTGGCAGGGAGATTTTGAAAACCAGCAAAGAGCTTCTAAACGTCTGATGGAGGTGGTTCCAATTAGTTTATTGCTGATCTTCCTCCTATTATTTATCATGTTTGGTAATCTGAAAGATGCAGGCCTGGTTTTCCTGAACGTTCCTTTTGCTGTAGTTGGCGGGATTGTGGCTTTGTTGGTTACTGGTACCAATTTCAGCATTTCTGCCGGTATTGGCTTTATTGCGCTGTTTGGGATCTGCATATTGGAAGGTGTGCTCCTTACTACTGCCTTCAAACAAAATCTGGAAAGACTTAAAGGAGAAAATCCTTTATACACAGCGGTGAAAAGAGGTGTGAATTCACTAATCAGACCTGTATTAATGACGGCGTTTATGGCCACGATTGGATTGTTGCCTGCTGCTTTATCTACCGGGATTGGATCAGAAAGTTCAAGACCTTTGGCTCGTGTAGTTATTGGCGGACTGATTTGTGCGACTATTTTCTCCTTACTGATTTTCCCGGTCGTGTTCTTTTTGTCTTATAGAAATGTAGACACTAAACACCAGGGCGAATCCGACGAGAGCGCAAAAAACAGAGTCAGTTAATGGGAATAATCGTCCACTGTTATGGAGGATAAGGCAAGAAGCTTAAGAAACATGTCTAAACAGCAAATGAAGTACCGCATCCGCAGGTTTTGGACGCATTTGGGTTGGTAAATGTAAAACCGCGCGCATTTAAACCATCCTCCCAGTGAATGATCAATCCATTGAGATATAAATCGTGCAGCGGATTCATTACAAATTGAAAATCACCGGTTTGAAAAATCTGATCTGTATCCAGACGATTGTCAAAACCGAGCACATAAGAAAGCCCGGAACACCCCCCTCCTTTCACACCGATTCGAAGAAATTTAGTTTTATCAAATTCCGGTTCGTCCATCAGTCTTTTTATTTCTTTAACCGCTTGAGAACTGAATGTCAGGGGCACTTCTGTTATAATATCCATACATCAAATTTACAATTTTTAGCCGTACTTATCAAAGCAGGGGGCGCCTGTCCTGGAGCAGTTCAGCAACAAATCTGCAGGTTGTATAAAATTCTTGTAGAACACATGTAGCATATTGTCCGAAAAAGGAATGACCATATTCGCCTGCAAAAAGTGTAAACGGGCAACAAATGAAGCTGCCGGGAAGTCTCAGTCGAAGTTCGGGCGGCATTTAAGCGGCTTTAAGCAAGCTTCTAAGCGACTCTTAAATGGAAGGATTAAATTATTGATAATCAAATATTTGAAGAAGTATCGGACAGAAATCCCAAATGGAAATCGGGATTTGTGGCATCTGAAGGTGAGAATTTTTTCAAGCAAGTACTTTTTTTGCTTCAAAACTTAATGCATCTGAAACAACATGATGCAATGCGGCTTTTGGATTCTGCATAACCATTTCGAGTAAACTCTTGTTGAGGTCCTGCCCCGTTGCGGTTTCAGGTAAGTAAGATGAAACCTGATTGATGATGAGAATATTTTGTTCTTTAAGATTTCGAATGGCATCCCAGGCCTCGGGACTTACATAAATCTGTTGGGTAATATTGTGATCAAATTCCTGGCGTATCGTTTGGATAAGCACACTTTGCATTTCACGTACACTCAACCCTGGTTGATTGGTGCGATTGATAAGACTTGGTAAAGATATTCTGTCTGAAAGCAATATAAGTCTTTCGTAAGCCTGCAGTTTGAGGGGCATGCTGGAGGCATTTGATTCGATTCCGGTAACAGGCTTGCCCAGTTTTGCCTGTTTACGCTGCATCCAGAAGATATATGCAAGGATCGCAGATAAAATAACTGCAAAAGATATAGATATAATATATTCATTCGTAGTGAGCATCGAAAACGATTTAAGGTTAAACGAAAATACGCAAAGCAATATTTCCAATTCCTTAAATAAATTGAACTAATATCCGTAGTCGCAAATGAATCGGGAGAATGAAATATTGAATTGGTCGATCGAAGTGTAGAACAGATAGCACCGCCAGGTTATATTAATTCCCCAACGCCTGTGCATCCATAAGTATCACTTTTATCATAGTCGGACCAGTGATCGGCCCAGGAGCATTTGAGCCATCTGCTGCCCTCAGATCGATGGTAACAGATCCGGTTGTATGTATGGCGCCATACGCAACTCCATTGATTACTTCGGGCATTTGCTCATATGTAGGATTTGTGGAAGATGGATCATCAAAAGATAAATACACCAATACGCCACCATTGAGGTCTATATCCTGTGTTAATTCAGGCACAGACAAGGAAGTATAATAATACAATGTGTTATTGGGGTCGTACCCGGCAACCCATTGATTGGCCTGGACGGTATAAATAGCAGAGTAAACCTGATCGACCTGCTGCACGGTGGTCTTTGTGCATCCAGAGAATGTTACAATGGCAAATAAAGCTAACAGTGCAATTTTCATATTGTTGGGTTGGTTTTACGATCTAATGAAATAGTTGACTCCACGCATCAAAAATAGTTTAATCACTGAATAGAAATACTTCTAATTTCATAAAATCATTTCATTTACCATGTATTCACATCTTAAAGATCTCTTTCAGGGTCAGGACTACGATGAGAAAAATTTTTTTCTAATTGCTGGCCCCTGCGTTGTCGAATCCGCCGAATTGCTGGATATCGTTGCTTCAAAAGTTTCATCACTTTGCTCTAAAATGGGGATCCCGTACATATTCAAAGCGTCTTATAGAAAAGCCAATCGGACAAGCGGCAACTCATTTACAGGAATTGGAGACACCAATGCATTGAGTCTTGTTCAAAAAGTTGGCCAGAAATATAAAATTCCAACCACATCCGACATTCATGCGCATGATGAGGCGGCTTCAGCGGCAACATATGTAGATGTATTGCAAATACCGGCTTTTCTATGCCGGCAGACTGATTTACTGATCGCTGCTGCTAAAACGGGTAAAATCATAAATGTGAAAAAAGGTCAATTTCTAAGCGGACCGGCTATGAAGTTTGCTGCCGATAAAATCCGCAGTGCCGGAAACGATAAAATCATATTTACTGAAAGAGGCAACAGTTTCGGATATCAGGACCTCGTCGTAGACTATAGAAATATTCCCTGGATGCAGGATCACGGTGTTCCTGTGGTAATGGACTGCACACATTCTTTGCAACAGCCCAACCAGGGTTCCGGAGTAACAGGAGGAAATCCTGAACTTATAAGCACCATTTCAAAGGCAGCGATAGCTGCGGGTGCAGACGGATTATTTATAGAAACCCATCCTGATCCGGCAAATGCAAAAAGTGACGGAGCTACTATGCTGAAACTTGATTTGTTGGAAGATATCCTTATCAAACTGGTAAAACTGAGAAAGTCGGTCGTTTGAATACAAAAACCTGGTTACGCTTCAAAAGGATTCCTCTTCGCTACCGTTATATAACGTTTGATGTTCATCCAAAATGCAAGAATAAAATACAAAATGAGCGGTGATCCCATGGTAAGAAATGACACATAAATAAACCACGTGCGAATTCGCGTAGTAGCAATCCCCAGTCGATCACCTATGGCAGTACAAACGCCAAACAATTGCCACTCAATGAATTCTTTCATGCGGTTCATAGCTGCAAAATTAAAAAAAATAGCCTAAAGTACAAGAGGCGTCTTAGGCATTAACGCATTTTTTAGGTAAATTTGTGTTCTTGAAACACCCCTCACACTCCAATAACTAAAATTAGACGATCATGATTTTCGATCTGGATTTAATTAAGAAAGTTTATGATGAAATGCCTTCCAAAATAGCTGCTGCAAAGAAAATTACCGGTACTGCGCTCACTTTATCCGAAAAAATATTGTACTCACACTTATATAGTAATACGGTAAGAAATTACGCTCGAGGAAAAGATTATGTAGATTTTGCACCCGACCGTGTTGCGATGCAGGATGCCACGGCTCAAATGGCACTTCTTCAATTCAGCACATGTGGCAGAGAACGAGTGGCCGTCCCCTCAACGGTACATTGTGATCATCTGATTCAGGCAAAAACTGGAGCAAAATCTGATCTTTCTACGGCACTTGACGTAAATAAAGAGGTGTATGACTTTTTATCTTCGATTTCTAATAAATATGGAATAGGATTTTGGAAACCAGGAGCAGGCATTATTCACCAGGTAGTGCTGGAAAATTACGCATTCCCCGGAGGTATGATGATCGGCACAGATTCACATACTCCCAACGCAGGTGGACTGGGTATGATAGCAATCGGTGTTGGTGGAGCTGATGCAGTGGACGTGATGGCTGGTCTGGCGTGGGAGCTGAAAATGCCCAAACTGATCGGTATCAAACTGACTGGTAAATTGAATGGCTGGGCATCAGCCAAAGATGTTATTTTAAAAGTTGCCGGTATCCTCACTGTAAAAGGTGGCACCGGCGCTATTGTGGAATATTTTGGCGATGGCGCAGACAGCCTCAGTGCAACTGGTAAAGCAACAATTTGCAACATGGGCGCTGAAATTGGCGCAACATGTTCTCTGTTTGCTTACGACGCAAAAATGTCGGCTTACTTAAAAGCCACAGGGCGGGAAGAAGTGGCGATTCTCGCAGACAAAATAAAAGATTCATTGCGACCTGACCCTGAGGTTTATAACAACCCTGCGGCGTATTATGACCAGGTGATTGAAATAAATCTGGACGAACTGGAACCCCATGTAAACGGTCCATTTACTCCGGATTTGGCCTGGCCAATCTCTAAATTCGCAGAAGCAATAAAAAGCAATCATTGGCCTGAAAAGCTGGAAGTAGCGCTGATTGGCTCCTGTACCAATTCTTCTTATGAAGACATTAGTCGTTCAGCTTCAGTAGCCAAACAAGCCATAGATAAAAACCTTGAGACCCTGGCAGAATTTACAATTACCCCCGGCAGTGAGCTGGTTCGTTTTACGATAGAGAAAGACGGGTTTCTGGAAACATTCGAAAAAATCGGGGGAGTTGTACTGGCAAATGCCTGCGGACCTTGCATTGGACAGTGGGCGCGCCACATCGACGATCCAAACAGGAAGAATTCAATCATTACATCTTTTAACCGGAATTTTGCGCGCCGTAACGATGGTTTGTCTTCAACGCATGCTTTTGTTGCATCTCCCGAGCTGGTAACTGCATTTGCAATTGCAGGCCATCTTTCTTTCAATCCGTTAAAAGATACCTTGAAAAACAAACAAGGAATAAGTGTGAAACTGGATGAACCTACTGGCTTTGAACTGCCTCCACGTGGTTTTTCCGTAGATGATCCCGGATACCAGGCTCCAGCCAAAGACGGCAGAAATCTGAAAGTAATCGTAAAACCGGATTCACAAAGATTGCAATTACTTGAACCTTTTAAACCCTGGGAAGGGGTTGACCTGAAAGGTTTGCGATTACTGATAAAAGCAAAAGGGAAGTGTACTACCGACCATATATCTATGGCAGGCCCATGGTTGAAATTCCGTGGTCATCTGGATAATATTTCCAACAACATGTTGATTGGGGCATTAAATTATTTTAATGAAAAAACCGATTTGGTAAAAAATCAACTCACGGGAGAATACGGACCGGTGCCCGCAACAGCCCGCGCTTATAAAGCAGAAGGTATTGGAAGTATTGTAGTAGGGGATGAAAATTATGGCGAAGGATCTTCCCGAGAACATGCAGCAATGGAACCACGTCATTTGGGAGTTCGCGCTATCCTTGTTCGTTCTTTCGCGCGAATACATGAAACCAATCTAAAAAAACAGGGGATGCTCGCTCTGACTTTTGCAGATAAATCAGACTACGATAAAATATTAGAAGATGATGTAATTGACATAGACGGTCTTACACATTTTACGCCGGGCCAACCACTTACAATTGTTCTACATCATCTCCACGGTGAGCCGGAAGAAATTCTTGCAAATCACACATACAATGAATCGCAAATCGAATGGTTCAAAGCTGGCGGTGCATTAAATGTGATCAGGGCTGAATTTGCTAAATAAGGATGACCATAACGCCAAAAAGTCTGGGGAACTCCGCTGCCATTGATCGCGGCGAAAAGACGCTGCTGTTATTGTGTATTTCGATCATATCGATACGGTTCCTTTTCGTGGCATTTATGGGTATAGTGCCACAGGACGCTTATTATGACTTTTATGCCCAACATCTGGCGCTTTCCTATTATGATCATCCGCCTTTAATCGCTTATATACTCCGACTTTTTACAACATTACTCGGGAAAAATGTATTTGTATTAAAACTTGCCGATACGATCGTTACAATATTCTTTCTTATCGCTTTTTACAAATTAGCCGGTAAATTTCTAAGTAAAAATAAAACGCGATTAGCAACGGCTCTCACGATTTCGACTGTGATGGTCAGCATCCTTTCACTAATTTCTACACCAGATGTACCGCTAATGCTCTGCTGGACGCTAAGTGTAAATTGTTTGTATGAAGCGATATGGAAAAAGAAAAATATCTATTGGATTTGGGCGGGTATTTCAACGGGTCTGAGCTTTGACTCGAAGTATACAGCGGTTTTTTTGATTGCAGGATTGATTGGCTTTTTATTGCTGAGTAAGCCGTATAGAAAACTACTTATTTCCCCCTGGTTTCTACTTTATATTTTGTGCTTCCTAAGCACGATTTTACCCGTGATTATATGGAATGTTCAAAATCAATTCGCGTCTTTTAAATTTCAGTCTGAAGGAAGAATAAATGAAGGTCTCCACGTTGATGTCAGTGGATTTGCAGGAGTCATTGGTCATCAGGCCGGCATTCTTCTTCCAATACTGTTTTTTTCACTTATTTATTTTATCGTTCGGGTGTGTAAAAAATATAGATTTGGCATTAATCGTATTCCCGGAGATCAATTGTTCCTGTTATCTTTTTTTATTCCACTCTTTCTTGGTTTTTTTGCTATTTCTTTTTTTTATTGGGTTAAATTAAACTGGATGATGCCGTCTTATATCACCGGAATTATCTGGGTGGCCAGGTTCTGGAATAAGAAGTGGTTGAAATATCAATTGGTTCTTTCACTGATTGTTCATGTATTATTAGGCATTGAAATTATCTTCTATATTATTCCCATCAGATCGGACGATACCTGGTATGGCTGGCGGGATCTTTCTTCACAGGTGGAGAAACTACATAAAGAATATCCTGAAACCTTTATTTTTTCTGCAGTCGATTATAAAACGGTAGCAGTTCTCAATTTCTTCCTAAAGGATGATGTTTATGCAAAAAATATCGTAGGAGAAAGAGCCTTACAATTCGATTATGTAGGAACTGATTTACAAAAACTGAACGGGAAAAACGCACTATTTATTAATTCGAATCCCCGTTATGATAACCTGGAAAATGAAAACAAGCTTCCGGTTTCCTACTATTCCTATTTTGATTCAATTACTCCACTTCACCCAATTTTAATTGAAAGAAATAACCGGGTGGTGAGAAAGTTTTCGGTGTTCATCTGTAAAGGATACCATTTCCCCAAATAATATATTATCAAATATGTATTATATATACGTGGTCAAACACCTAACCGGCATTACTTTAACACAAGTTGTGATACCTTTTGGCAATTAAGACATTCGATAATCGTTTAATATCTGAACGGAAATCCCATGAAACAACCTGTTTTCATATTTTGTGTATTCCTGATTGTGTCTTGTACTTCATCAAAAAGAATTTCTTCTATAAACAAAGAAGAATCTCTTCCTGAATTGCCCCTCTCAGAATTAGATATTCCAATAAAGATTGCATCGGCACCCATTTTTGCAAAAGCAGAGAAATTGGTTCCTTCTGAATTTACTTCTTATGAGTGGCCTGATTTTATGCGTCCCACCTGCGATTTTCGTTATAAGTATCGTTTCGTTAGAACTGCTTTACAATTTTCCTGTATAAATAATATGATCAGTATACACTTTGGTGGCAATTATCAGATAAGCGGGGGTAAATGTTTATGCACCGCAGGCATACCAGTTACACCATGGATCTCCGGTTATTGCGGTTTCCCTCCGCAACAATTAAGAAAAGTAAATATGTCTCTAGGTACCCTGATCCAGTTCCTTCCAAACTATAAACTAAAAACAACTACCAGTATAAATCAGGTGCAGCCTGTAGATAAGTGTTCTGTGTCTATATTCTCAAACGATATTACCCAACTCGTTATGGATAGTATCCGTTCTTCCCTCGTTGTTTTTACTTCTGCAATGGACCAAAACATTGCGGGATGGAACACCGAAAAATTTACTGCACAATTAAAAGACAGCTTATATAAGAAAATTTCTGTTGGCAAATATGGATATTTCTTACTTGATCCTTCCGCATTTCGTGTCGGACAATTGAATTTGATAAAAGACAGTTTTTTAATTTCATTGGGCGTTTCCTGCCATCCTGCATTGAGTTCGGATCCTTCTAATCATATGCAGGCGCCTAATGCACTGCCTGCACTGTTACAAACAGAAAATCGCGAAGGGGTGCGCCTTTATCTGAATTTGAATTACGATTTTAATTTTCTCTCAAAGATCTTACATGACAGCCTGTATAACAAAGTTTTTGATATCAAAGGAAGAACAATTGTAGTGAAAGACGCAAATATCAGAGGCATCGCTGATCATCAGATTGAATTGCAAATTGATTTTGCAGGAAGTAATCACGGCAGCATCTATCTGCGCGGAACTCCTGTTCTCGATACTGCAAAACAGACATTACAGATTCCTGATATCCAATATTCAATCGAAGGTGAAGATCTTGCTTTAAAAATAATTCACAGTCTGTTTAGAAATAAAATTCGGAAGTCATTGAAAGGAAATTCCTACCTGGATATCGCAGCCTATCTGGCCGCAAATGGTGCGATGATTTCTCAGATTTTGAATAAGGAACTTTTTGCAGGTTTTTATACTTCCGGAAGTCTCAGGGAAGCTAAAATCATTGGCATGTTGATTACTCCCCAACATATTCAGGTTCAGATATTTGCGGCAGGAGAACTAAAATTATTGGGGGGCAACCTTTAACATAAGATTTACGTAATTTAATAAAGATGAAGTGGTTGCGCTATTAACTTCACCTTGGCAAATGCCTTTAATTCTTAATGAAAGGTAACCACCAAATCAGCGCATTAATAGCTGGCTGCAGGCAAAATGACCGCTCCAGTCAAAAGGAATTATACGAATTCCTGAAGGGATATGCTATGAAAATTTGCTACCGCTACCAACATAATCAATACCAGGTTGAGGAGATCGTAAATGAAGGGTTCACAAAATTCTTCAAGAATATTCATCAGTTTGATGAAAACAGACATACAGAAACCTCCATGGCACTCAAAGGATGGTTTAAGCGAATTCTGGTGAATACATGCATTGACTATTATAGAAAGAACTCTTCTTACCTCCATGGACAAATGCTTTCAGAAGAATCAGATAAAATTGCTGATAGCGGGGAAACCGGTATTGATAAACTGTCGTATAAAGAAATCATTGAGGCCATTCGTTTATTATCACCAGCATATAGAACAGTGTTTAACTTATTCGTAATTGAAGGCATGTCACATGAAGAAATAGGCAAACATCTGGGAATCTCCATTGGTGCTTCTAAATCAAATTTGTCCAAGGCAAGAGAAAATCTTCGAAAAATATTAACCAAAAAAGCTGACGTGAGAACTTATGTCGAACCTTTCTGATAAAGATATTGACCGGCTGAGCAGGGAGGCGGCGGATTCATATGAACCCGACCATTCTTCATTGTCCTGGAGCAGGCTCGAACAAAAACTCATCGAGCAAATTCCAGAGCGTCCGCCTGATGGTTTTCGCTTCGGCCGAATCAATCCGTTTGTTTGGGGATCGGCGGTAGTAGTAATGGCTTGTCTTTCGATATTAACCATAAAAAACTTTAAGTATAACCAATATTCTACACGAGTAAGTCAGCATAAGGCAGACACCATTAAGGACGGGAATAATATAAATAATCCAAAATCAGGTGTGACCGCTATCCGGTTGGACAGCCTTTCTCTTGGCCGTGCGGTTGTTCCAGCAGATAAAATAAATTCCTCAGACGGTATCACTGCCGACAAATCAAATACAAAACAAACGATCTATACTAAATCCGGCTCCGGCACAAATTTGAATTCCAAATTCTCCCATGATAATTCTGGCAAAAAATCAACACTAAACAAACAGCATATTTCAGGTATTGCCAGTGCTGTATATATTGGCAACAAGGCGTCGAATAACTACAATAAGGTAAAAACTGAAACCATATCCGGAGAAAATAACCAGAAAAAACCTGTAGGCTCACAGTCAGAAAATGATTTATTTAACCCATCAGACGCAGCCGTGAACACTGCTCATGATCCAGTTAAATATTCTCTGCCTGTTATAGCCACGATGGCAAACGCTCCGGGAATTGTGAAAGGAAATGATTCATTATTAAATCGTCCAGATCAAACCCAAAAAGCCGTCCCTTATAAATCATTGAGAGTAAACAGATCATTAAATGTTGGTATTACATTTGGACCTGATTATACAGATGCCGGTGGAATCACCAATAACCAACTCGGAAATAATATTGGACTTACACTGGGCTATTACCTCACAAATAAATTATCCGTTAATACGGGAATTCTATATTCAAATAAATTTTTCTGGGCCCCTGGACCGAAAAGTTCAAATAATTCTGGCGGGATTAGAACGGCGGCTGCACCACCTCCTATAGAATACATCAATGGATCAGCAAATCTTTGGGAAATACCATTAACTCTTCGTTATGACTTTGCACAAAATGAAAAAACAAGGTTTTTCTTTAATGCGGGGTTGTCATCCTATTTCGTGATGAAGCAAACCTATATCAATCTCTTCTATAGCGGTCAGCGATTGTTGGCTTACAGAACATTTGATGATCAACAGGTGAATTATTGGTTCAAGGTAGCAGACATCTCATTCGGTTTTGAAACCGATCTTGGAAAAGGATTTTCGTTCCAGGGAGAACCTTTTTTAAAATTCCCGCTGGTTCATATGGGCGCAGAGAATCTGAAACTAAACAGTTATGGGTTCCTGTTATCTTTCAAATATTCACCAGTTCTGAGCAGAACTAAGAAATAGAAGTTATTTTGTTCCTGCAACATCGAACCAAACCGGTTTTACATCATTCCAGGTACCATTGTAATTGATAAATATTTCTTCACCTGCATTGACACTTCTGACCGTTTTAACCCTGATAGTAGCATGCTCAAAATCCATTTCATATTCAGCATTCGAATGATAATCGTGATTATATATGGATAAATATCCCAGAGCGACACAGCATCCTTGTTCATTCTCACCCCAATCAAATATATAATCGTGCAGAAGTGTCTTGTCAATTAGCTGCTTTTCGTCAGCATTTATGACGATAACCGGTGACTCTTCAATCAATTCACCTGATTTTAACGTCAGGGAGGTAAAAACACCACGACCCCTACCTGCTGACTCACTAATAAATAAACATTGTAAAATCATAATGTAAGATAAACCGCCGGGATCTTTTAAATGGGCCATTCAAACGTAATTTATCAGGGCTTCGCTGTAAATTTGACGGATGGCCGTCGAAATCGAAGATACCCCGCTCAAATATCAATTTTTGGAAGTCTTCCAGTCAAGTGATCAGGAAGCGTTGCACAAATTTCTGGATAGCCAGAATATTAGTGATGTAGCGGAATTGATTTATGAATTCCCGGAACACGAAGGTGAAATTCTGGGCAACCTGAGCATTCATCGGGCTATCAGTACATTTAAGATTCTGGATTTCGCAATTCAGAAGCGAATAATACAGGAACTCTCTCCGTCGAAAACAGCCGAACTGCTCAATGGACTTCCTGCTGATGATCGTACATCATTTTTGGAAGACCTGCCCAATGAAGTGGTCAAAGAGTTAATAAAAATGCTCGATCCTGAGGAACGAAAGATCACTTTATCTCTCTTAGGTTATCCAGAAAGCAGCGTGGGCAGGTTGATGACCCCGGATTATATCGCCGTACAAAAAGATTGGACTATCCGTCAGGTTATCCGCCATATACGCGACGTTGGCAAAGACAGCGAAACAATAGACGTCATTTATGTAGTTGATGATAAAGGCATATTCATAGACGATATAAAAATCCGGGAAATTATTCTCGCTGATCCGGATAAGAAAATTGAAGACGTCATCGACAACAGGTTTATTTATCTCAACGTAAATGACGACCAGGAAACTGCCAATCAGGCCTTCAAAATGAATAACCGTATGGCATTGCCAGTGCTGGATAATAATAAACTGTTGTTGGGCATTGTAACCATTGATGACGTTTTGTGGGTGGCAACGGAGGAATTCACAGAAGATATCCAGAAAATCGGAGGAACAGAAGCACTTGATCACCCATATCTGGAAACACCTTTCTTCCAGTTGATCAGAAAAAGAGTTGGATGGCTAATTATACTTTTTCTGAGCGAAATGCTGACTGCTACGGCGATGGCTTATTACAACGATGAACTTGCCAAATGGATTATACTTACCAATTTCATTCCTCTTATTATGTCGAGTGGTGGTAACAGCGGTTCCCAGGCTTCCACACTGATTATTCAGGCGATGGCTTTAGGGGAAGTTACGATTGCGGACTGGTGGCGTGTAATGCGGAGAGAAATACTTTCAGGTTTTATGCTGGGTGCAATTCTGGGTTTAATTGGTTTCATAAGAATTTTTGTCTGGCACCTGCTTATGGGTCGTGGAGTTTTTAAAGATATCTATGGCCCGCACTGGGACGCTATCGGATTATCGGTAAGTTTCTCATTGATTGGCGTTGTGCTTTGGGGAACACTTGCCGGAAGCATGCTTCCAATAATTTTGAAAAAACTTGGCGCTGATCCTGCTTCTTCCTCTGCACCATTTGTTGCAACACTGGTAGACGTAACTGGTCTGATTATTTATTTTACGGTAGCATCGATTTTTATGGCGAATATTTTATTGTGATCCGATCAATCTTTTGAAATCGATGAGTGAAAATAATAATAAAAAATAATCTATGTGTGGAATTGTAGCGTATATCGGTCCGAGAGAAGCCTATCCGGTTATTATGAAGGGTCTTAAAAGACTAGAGTATCGTGGATATGACAGCGCAGGCGTGGCATTGCTGGACGAAGATCTGAGGGTTTATAAAAAACAGGGGCGGGTAGCAGCACTGGAAGAAAGCATTATCGGAAAAGATCTGCATGGACACGCCGGAATCGGGCATACTCGCTGGGCCACTCACGGTGAGCCAAGTGACCGCAATGCCCATCCTCATTTGTCGGCAAGTGGAAAACTGGCGATGATTCACAACGGGATTATCGAAAATTACACCCAGCTTAAAACGGAATTAATTAAAAAGGGTTATGTTTTTAAAAGTGATACAGACACCGAAGTACTCTTAAATTTCATAGAAGATATCCAGCTGAATAATAAATGTAGTCTTGAAGAAGCGATGCGCATCGCACTCAAAAGAGTAACGGGTGCTTATGTAATCGTATTACTTGACAAGGACCACAAGGATACCATTATTGCAGCAAGAAAGGGCAGCCCACTTGTAATCGGCATTGGTAAAAACGAACATTTTTTAGCCTCGGACGCCTCCCCTATTATTGAATATACAAAGGAAGTCGTTTATGTAAATGACTACGAGTTAGCCATTATAAAAAGTGATGAGCTGATATTAAAAAATCTGGGAAATGAAAAAATTACTCCTTTTGTCCAGAAGCTGGATCTCGAACTTACTGCAATAGAAAAAGGTGGTTATGATCACTTCATGCTAAAGGAGATTTTTGAGCAGCCGGATACCATTTTCGATTGCCTGCGGGGAAGACTGAACGCAGCAAAAGGAACCATAACGATGGCAGGCGTTCAAAATAATATCGAAAAACTGGTACATGCAAAAAGAATTATCGTTGTTGCTTGCGGCACCAGCTGGCACGCGGGTTTAATTGCTGAATATATTATAGAAGAAATCTGTAGAATCCCGGTTGAAGTCGAATATGCTTCGGAATTCAGATATCGCAATCCCGTCATTCATCCGGGCGATGTAATTTTTGCGATTTCACAAAGCGGCGAAACTGCTGATACCATTGTAGCCATCGAAAAAGCCAAAGAACAGGGAGCTTTTATTTTTGCGATCGTGAATGTGGTTGGATCATCGATAGCGAGAATTTCACATGCAGGCGCTTATACTCATGCCGGACCAGAAATCGGAGTCGCCAGTACAAAAGCATTTACTGCGCAGCTTACCGTTTTAATAATGATCGCATTAAAAATAGCACAGGAAAAAAAATCGATATCAGAAGAAAGATACATCCAGCTGCTCGCGGAATTACAGGCAGTTCCTGAGAAAGCAAAAGAGTTGCTTCATTCGGCGCCACAAATCCGCAAACTGGCTGAAAAATATAAGGACGTGAAAGATGCGTTATACCTTGGTCGCGGAAATAATTTTCCCGTTGCTTTGGAAGGAGCCCTAAAACTAAAAGAAATTTCTTATATACACGCAGAAGGATATCCCGCAGCAGAAATGAAACACGGACCAATTGCCCTCGTTGACGAAAACCTCCCTGTAGTTTTCGCATCCCCCCGAAGTCCATATCATGAAAAACTGGTTAGCAATATTCAGGAAATTAAAGCAAGAAAAGGTAAAGTTATTGCCGTCGTCAGCGAGGGTGATGAAGAAATTACAAAAATGACAGACGATACCATGACGATTCCCTTAATTGATGAACTCATTTCCCCTCTGCTCTCCGTGATTCCTCTCCAGCTATTTGCATGTTATCTGGGAATCGCCAAGGGACTGGATGTCGACAAGCCACGCAACCTGGCGAAAAGTGTAACAGTAGAATAAACTGCATGAATCAAATTACAAAAACGCCGCTACGAAATCTTGGATATGATTTTATTCCGGCTGAATACCTGCCGGAAGGAAAAGACGAGTACTATCTGAGGAACGAACAGTATAAATACCCCGGATCGCACAGACATCTCAAACTGGACGAAGTCGAAGAATTGAAAAAAAATGGAAATAATGCTGATGACTGGAATCTCATTTTGGTCACTGGCAAATTTCTACCGGAGCTTATTCACAACTGCAACTTTTATGGATTCGTGCGAATAGGAATACTTGAACCCTATTACCTGGAATTTCACAATCTGCGAAGGCCTGTGGGTCTTTACAATAGCACCATCATCAGTTGCGATATTGGCAATAATGTAGTGATCGATAATGTGAGTTATTTATCACATTATATCATAGGAAACGATGTAATCCTTATTAATGTAAATGAAATAGAAACTACGGATCACGCGAAATTCGGAAATGGCATATTAAAAGATGGTGAACCCGAGGCCATTCGTATCGAACTGGAGATTTGCAATGAAAATGGTGGAAGAAGCATTATCCCTTTTGAGGGCATGTTGCCAGGCGACGCGTGGTTATTTAGCAGATTCCGCGACGACAACTTGTTGCAGGAGAAACTTAGGCATTTTAGTAATGCAGGTTTTGACAGCAGGCGTGGATTTTACGGAACCATCGGAGATCGCACGGTCATTAAAAACTGCAAGATTGTAAAAGATGTTAAGATAGGTACCGATGCTTATTTAAAAGGAGCTAATAAACTAAAAAACCTCACCATCAACTCTTCAGCAGCATCAAGCACCCAGATTGGAGAGGGCTGCGAGCTGGTAAACGGAATTATTGGAAATGGGTGCCGGATTTTTTATGGCGTAAAAGCGGTACGATTTATTCTCGCTTCGAATTCCCAGTTAAAATATGGCGCACGCCTGATCAATTCTTATTTAGGAAATAATTCTACTATCTCCTGCTGCGAAGTATTGAATTCGTTAATCTTCCCAGCGCATGAACAACATCATAACAATTCATTTTTATGCGCCTCCCTTCTTATGGGTCAGACCAACATGGCAGCCGGCGCCACCGTCGGTTCAAATCACAACTCACGTGGTGCCGATGGAGAACTGGTAGCTGGCCGTGGTTTCTGGCCCGGCCTGTGTGTTAGTGTTAAACATAATTCCAGATTTGCTTCGTTCATTATTGTGACAAAAGGTGATTATCCGGCCGAACTGGATATTCCGCTGCCTTTTTCCCTTATCAGCAACGATACGTCAAATGATGAATTGTTGGTTATGCCTGCGTATTGGTTTATGCATAACATGTACGCTTTGGCGAGAAATGCCTGGAAATATGCAGACCGTGATAAGAGACTTGAAAAAATTCAGTTTCTTGAATACGATTATCTAGCGCCGGACAGCGCACAGGAACTCATGCATGGCATTGAAGAACTACAGATGATAGTAGCCAGATCATGGTATAAACATCAGGCACAGCAGGTTTCAACGGATAAGAAAAACATATTGGGTTCATCAACAGATCAATCATCTTTGATGTCTATTGGGAAATCCCTTCTCGACACAAAAGATTCCTCCTTGCAAAACATGTCTTTTATCGCAGAAGGATTCGAAAATAGCAAAAGGACGGTGCGAATCCTAAAACTCGAAAAGGGATACGCGATTTTCAGAGAATTGATCATTCATTATGCTGTAGAACAGGTATTGCATTTTACACGTTCAAACGATTTCAGCAGTTTGTCGTCATTTCAGAACTCATTACCGGAAAATAAAAAACCTGAATCCTGGGTGAATGTAGGCGGTCAGTTAGTGAAAAAAACTTCCCTTGATACGCTCATTGAGAATATACACAATGGCAGCATTTCAGGATGGCAGGATATTCATAGATTTTATAAAGCTGAAGCATCAAATTATGTCTCCGATAAATTGTATCACGCATTGGACCTCCTGTGGCAGGTCCACGGAATTAGCTTTAAAAAAATCAACCTGGCCGAATTTACAAATCTACTCGAACAAAGCGTCAACACTGCCGACTGGATAGCGAAAGGCATACTCAACTCCAGAAAAAAAGATTATGAAAATCCTTTTCGAAAAATGGTATACGAAAATGAAACAGAAATGAATAAAGTGCTGGGCAAATTGGAAGACAACAGTTTTATAAAAACCCAGAATATGATTTTTGACAGTTATCAAAACACTATAAAGAATATTAAAAATAAATGGTCGTCCTGATACCTATTTCATTTTATGAACAACAAGGAATAACACTTCCCAGATGAGCCTACTGCCTGGAAAACATAAACACCTGGTGGGAATGGATTCATATCAAGGTCGATAAAATTGTTGCCGGATCCAAGTAATAAAACGCCCTTTTTAATGACTCGGCCATCAATCGATAAAACGTCAAAATCCCAATTATCGGCGACATCTGTCATCACTGCGATACGGGTTTGAGCACCCGGAATACCAGATGTTACCAAACTAAGTTTTGGAAACAATCCATTCTCTTTTAGCAAAACAATTTTCCCCGGATACTCCTTGCCATTTGTATCAATCATTACAACTCGGAAATAATGATCGCCTTTCATCAAAGAACGTTCGCAACTCCAGCTATAACTTTTCTCGTTTCGTATTGCAGTCATTTGAACCAAAGCTATAGCTGAACTGTCGAGAACTTCATATAGATTAAAATATTCAGGAACTACAGGTCCAGAGTAAGTCCAGTTGAATAATATTTTTTGAACCGGTTCCGTTACCTGAAGGTCTAAGGATATAACAGGAAGCGGATTTTCGAGATTTACAGTACTTGCCAGCGTATATTGTTCCGCCGAAAAATCCACGGCTGAGCTCAAAACAGACCCCTGTATGGAATTTCCAGTGATTCCGGTTTGTCCGGCATCTTCCCATTCCCCGGATTGAAATGCAGCAACATGAAGATAGTTAGGATCAGTAACTCCGCCACTGAGCGCTGAACTAAAAGACAACTCGATTTTTGACTGATCATCCGCTTCGCCATCTTTTAGTACCGACCAATATTCTAAAGTCGATATATGATCCAGACCCGAGCCAATTATATTGCCAAGCAGATTTGGATTTTGACGAAAATATTCAACCGTGTAATTCCCAAATGCTGTTTTCAATTCAAGCCATCGAATATTTCCGTCTCCTCCCACAGGGAATAAAAAATCCTGCCCTGTAATTCCCAATTTGCGGAATGGTCCGTCAATGAACGACCCGGATATACCGGTACTATCCGCAATTACATCGCAGTTTACATCTGCCGTTAAGAGCGCAGACGAACTCGTGTAAAAAATCCCCCGGTCAAGTATTAAATGATATGGCAGAGTTAACGGAAGATTAAGTACTATTCCAGCCGGATTATTGATACGTAAGCTTACCTGGTTTAGCATTTTGCCTGCCATGGCAATAGCTTGTGATTGAGTCCCATCCAGTTCTAAAACGGGATTGCCACTATTCGATTCTGTGATAATTGCATCAGATGATTGATACAGATTCCCCTGTACATGACATATTGAATTGTCGGTTGCACCGCTTGCCAGGTTCATCTGTCCCCCCTCCTGTATAAAATCTCCTTGCACCTGAATATTTCCATTTGCACCACTGAGATCCATACTCATAGTAACGTTGGCACCTATTCGCAGATCACCCCGCACGGTAAGTGGATTGGCACCTGTGCAGGTATAATTTACCGGGGCTCCCAGGGCGGTGGAATGAAACTCAAGGCTGCCGTAAATACGGTTGCTGACTGAAACCGTATAAGAAGATCTTGGAACATCAAAATCGAAGATTCCTTCCTCGGTACCCGCAGCCGTTGATAAAAATTTCAGAATTCCGTTTGCATGAGCCGCCTTTGTCTGATGAATATACCTCCCGCCATCGTGAATCATTATAGAGTCAGCAATAGATAAAGACTCCCCTGAAGTAAGTCCTGATGCATTTCTGAATATGGCCCCGGCATTCAATTCAATTCCATACCCGGGTCCGGTTGCCGAAAGAGCATTCCTATTCAGATTTGAAGAAGGAAGAATAAGTTCAATATTCCTGCCGGGCGATGGAAAAATGTGAAGAGTCTTTAAAATGACTGCAACGTCTGGAAGGTATACCTGATAGGAAACCGGCAACACACTGTTGTCTAATAAAACATCATCATTCATCAACGGCAACCCTGCGTTTGACCAGTTTAACGGATTGGACCATTCTGCGTCTCCTCCAAAACCCGTCCAGGTTTTCGTTTCAGCAACCGCGTTATGACCAAACGAAATAATAAAAATTAAAAGAGAAACGAACTGACGGATATTATGAGACATCCCGCAATATAGAAGGGCGGAGACCTCACGTCAATACCACGTTGTGGTAGGGGGAATAAAAAAATCTCTTCCGGGTTAACCGGAAGAGATTCAAATAAGTTAACCAATTATTTCGTCACAGCTTTCTTAGCACTGTCAGCAACAGCATTAATTTTTGCTTTCGCTGTATCTGCAACTGCCTTAACAGTTGAATCAACTTTAGAGGCTGTAGAATCTACTGCTTTTTTTGCACTGTCAGCAACAGATGTAACAGCAGAATCAGTTTTGGCAGCGGCATCACCGCTTCCACTGCAGGACGTCATAGCCGCAGCAATAACGAGAACAGTAAGGAGTTTTTTCATTTAGGTTATTTTAGTTGCCGGCAAAAGTAAGCATTTTCCCCCGATAAACCAAAGGATTTAGCATTTTTTGGGCTATTTATTTTTTTCGAAAATAAATGCGAATGGGCACTCCTTCCAGCTGAAAGCTTTTCCTCATCTGGTTTTCAAGGTAATTTCTGTAAGGCTGTTTGATATCATCCGGGTAATTACTAAAGAACGCGAAAGAGGGAACGGGTGTGGGCAATTGAGAAACATATTTTATTTTAATAGCATTGCCGCGAACGACCGGTGCATGGTAGTTTTCAACCGCTTTCAGCATTACATCATTCAGTTTTGAAGTGGGAATTTTTCTCTTTCGATTTTCATACACCTCTAAAGCCGACTCGATCACTTTGAAAATGCGGGTTTTTTCCTTAGCTGAAATAAATACAATGGGCAGATCAGTGAAAGGTGCAAATCGTTCTTTCAATTTGATTTCATAGTCTCTGGATGTATTCGTCTCCTTATCCACCAGGTCCCATTTGTTTACGGCCACTACGAGACCTTTGCCCTTTTTAACAGCCAGACTGAAAATATTTAAATCCTGTGCAGTCAATCCTTTTTCAGCATCAAGCAGGAGCAAACATACATCCGCTTCATCCATCGCTTTTATAGCTCTTATTACGGAGTAAAATTCAAGATCCTCATTTACTTTTGTTTTTCTTCTTATACCCGCCGTATCAATCAAAATAAATTCTTTCTGGAATAACTTGTAATGAGTATGAATACTATCTCTTGTTGTTCCGGCAATTTCACTAACAATCGTTCTTTCACTGCCTACAAGTGCATTTAACAGTGATGATTTGCCCACATTTGGCTGGCCTATAATTGCGAATTTAGGTAAGGCTGATCCCTCTTCTGACTCCTCAATATTTGGAATAAGACCGGTGATTGCATCCAGCAATTCGCCCGTGCCACTACCGCTCATAGCAGAAATAAAAAAAATATGATCGAAACCAAGACTATAAAACTCCGCGGCTTCCAGCAGCCGGTCACTGTTGTCTACTTTGTTAACTACAAGAAAAACAGGTTTTACCGAACGGCGTAAAAGATCTGCCATCGATTCATCGAGATTTGTAATGCCGGTAGCCGTATCAGTCATAAATATGATAACATTGGCTTCCTCAACGGCTATCAAAACCTGTTTTTTAATTTCCTGTTCGAAAATATCATCACTTTCAGGTACGAACCCCCCTGTGTCAATAATATTGAAATTCTTTCCATTCCAGTCGGCTACTCCATACTGTCTGTCACGGGTTACGCCACTCTGGTCATCTACGATGGCCTTACGTTGTTCAAGCAGGCGATTGAATAATGTACTTTTCCCGACATTGGGCCTCCCTGTAATTGCTACTGTAAATCCCGACATTTTTAGATCAAATTGAAATACAAATTAATAACCATATTCCCGAAGCTGAAGTTCACTATCGCGCCATTTCGGACGAACTTTTACAAACAACTCAAGAAAAACCTTTCTGCCAATAAACGCTTCGATATCCTTACGTGCTTCTGTTCCCAGCTGACGAATCATCTTACCACCCTCGCCTAATAAAATTCCTTTCTGCGTTTCTCGTTGTACAATAATATCAGCTTGTATCTTGGTAAGCGTATCTTTTTCCCGATACTCCTGAACGAGCACCGCAGTATGGTAAGGAATTTCGTCAGCATATATATTGAAGATTTTCTCCCTGATCATTTCTCCAACGAAGAATCTTACAGGGCGGTCAGTCATTTCATCGTTTTCAAAAAAAGGCTCGCCCTCAGGAAGGTAATGAACAATGCGCTCTAGCAAAATGTCCAAATTGATTTTTTTTAAAGCAGATATAAAAAGGATTTCACGACAGTATTTTTTTTCTTCAAAATATCGTTTGATCGCATCGGTTTCTTCCTTTTTAAACTTTTCACTTTTGTTGATCAAAACGATTGCCGGAACTTTAAGATGCAAGCCCGAAAAAATACGGTCGTTTTCCTCCAGATTATCTTTTACGTCTAAAATCAGAAGGGCCAGATCCGTATCAGCCACAGCCTGATGCACTGAATCCATCATTTTTTCATGCAACTTGTATTTAGGCTCAATAATTCCAGGAGTATCAGACAATACCAGTTGATAATCCGGAGCTGTCAGGATACCTTTTATTCGATGACGGGTAGTCTGCACTTTATGAGAAATAATGGCAAGCTTTTCCCCCATGAGTGCATTCATGAGCGTACTTTTCCCGGCATTGGGCTTCCCGAACAAGTTGACAAATCCTGATTTCATAAACGGCTGCAAAGGTAGCCAATCACCAGCCAAACCAAGGTTCTTAAATGATCCAGGTGCCCCACATTACCAAGGAATTCACAAATTCAACTCGTTTTTAAAGAAAAATCTCCTAATTTCGCTGTTTAAACATTAAACTCCTTTTATGGCAATTAATAAGTGGGCCCTTGACCCAACACATGCAGAAATACAATTCAAAATACGGCATTTGATGATCACCAGCGTCACAGGCTCTTTCGGCAAGTTCAATGCCACCATCGAAACGCAGGATGACAAATTTGATACGGCGAAAATAAATTTTACAGCCGACGTTGATTCCATAACCACAAACAACGAACAAAGAGACGGACATTTGAAAAGCGCCGATTTCTTTGAGGCATCCAAACATCCAACACTGAGTTTCGTAAGCACAAAATTTGAGAAATTGTCGGGAGATAATTATGCGTTATATGGTGATCTGAGTTTTCATGGAATTACAAAAAATATAAAACTCGATGTGGAACATGGCGGAGTAATTAAAGACCCCTGGGGCAATACGCGAACAGGTTTTACAGTTGAAGGAAAAATTAATCGTAAAGAATTCGGACTCGTATGGAATGCTGCAACTGAAGCAGGCGGTGTTGTTTTAGGAGAAGATGTGAAAATACACGCAAGCGTGGAATTTGTAAAACAGTAAGAATATATTGACCGGGACTTCAATATATTTGACCCCATGAAAATATTGCTGAGTATTCTGTTAACCGGATCTGTATTTTTTTGCATCGCCCAGAAAAAAGCAGATCCGGTTCCTTTTGCGAATACCATCCTGCCGGAAAATCTTCAAAAACATCTTTACCAGCTCGCCGGACCAGAATACGAAGGCAGAGAAACAGCCACTCAAGGTCAGCGCAAAGCGGCATCATATATAGAAAATTATTTCAGGAGCCTGGGACTTGAGCCAGGCAATAAAGACAGTTTCCAAATGTCTTTCCCCGTTTTTCAGGATAGTCTTATGAATGCAAGTGTCTCAATAAATGGAGAAACATTTGAAATGAATAAGGATTTTGATATAAGGCTTTCCAGTGCGTACACTACAGCATTTGGTGTGTCCAATATCGTATATGCAGGTTTTGGTATCTCGGATTCTTCGCGTGATGATTACAAAGGTTTACAGGTGGCCGGAAAAATCGTTTTAGTATTGAACTCATATCCACCGGGTTTACTTCAAAACCAGACGAACAAAAGAACATTTAACCCTTATGCAAAACAGGATGCTGCGTTGCAGCACGGTGCTGTAGCAGTTTTCATCATCCAGGAAGATTTTCCGCATAAAGCAGTTGCAGATAAAGGGATGATGTATCGCAATTACTTTCGTACGAAAGTTCGTCCCAACAGTTTTTATATCTCTTCGGCCATGGCCCGGTCTATTATGGGATCCGATTTTGATCTTATAAAATCCGGAACGCTGGAACCAAAAACATATGGCGTGAATGTCTGGATCTCACTCCAGAAACAGACGAATATGTTGCAGAGCTCAGATGTACTTGGCTATCTCGAAGGTGGTGATTTAAAGGATCAACTGCTTGTAATATCTGCACATTATGATCATTTGGGTAAAAGAGACTCTGTTATTTATTTTGGTGCCGACGACGATGGTTCGGGCACTGTGAGTATTTTAGAACTGGCAGCTGCATTCTCAAAAGCCAGGGCAGCGGGCAAGGGACCAAGAAGAAGCATTCTTTTTCTTGCCAATTCTGGTGAAGAAAAAGGACTATGGGGTTCCGAATATTATACTGATCATCCTGTTTATCCGTTGGACAAAACCACAGCAGATCTGAATATTGATATGATCGGCCGAAAAGTTCTGGACAGAAAACAGGGCGACTCAAATAACTATATATATATCGTCGGAGATGATAAACTTAGTTCCGACTTGCATCCAATCAGCGTGGAGATGAACAAAAAATATACGGGACTGGAGCTGGATTATAAATTCAATGACCCAAAAGATCCTGAACGGATATATTTTCGGAGTGACCATTTTAATTTTGCACGCAAAGGTGTGCCGATCATTTTCTATTTCGACGGCATTCATAAAGACTATCATAAACCATCCGATACTCCTGATAAGATTAACTACGATCTTCTTGCAAAAAGAGCAAAACTTGTATTTTATACTGCCTGGGAAATGGCAAATCGAAACAATATGCTCAAAAGGGATTTGCCGCCGGTAGCAGATACGCGATAAGGTAGACAGCAAATAAAACAGCTCCGATAATTATAGATTACCGGAGCTGTTATTAATTAAAATTGATTCTCTATTTAACCGGTTCTGCAGGAACTGGTTTTGAAGGTTGTTCATTCAACCCATTCTCAAATTCCTGTTTCACATTATTCTTCGCATCATTAAATTCGCGCATTCCCTTTCCTAATCCCTTCATAAACTCTGGTATTTTTTTGCCGCCAAATAACACAAGCACAGCAATCACGATCAGAATCCATTCACTGCCTCCTGGCATCGATAATAAAAACAATTGATTTGACATGTTGAATCCGGTTTTGAAAGTTAAAAGTACCTTTTAATAACGAACTGCACAAATCTCAGAAAATGTACCCAAGGCGCCGAAAACACGCATGTACCCGTCTTCCAGATTAGACTACAAACAATATTGGAGTCCGATTCAATGGTTACGTACTCTTCCCTAAACATTGATATTCACTTCTTTGACGGCAATAAGTAGGCGCAACATCGATTGGATCTGAACAGAAACCCTCAACATATTACATTTCGCCGATCAATATCAGATAATAATTAGTAAATTACTTGAAACGATTGCTCATCTAAAATTGGCCTGCATGAAAAAAGTATCTGATATTTTCCTTCACAAGGAACGAAAAATAACTGCCGTTCCACCTTCTACTTCTGTGCTTGAAGCACTTCAAATTATGTCGATTCAAAATATCGGCTCCGTGATGGTTATGGAAAATCTTGAGTATTTGGGAATTATGACAGAAAGAGACTATTCAAGAAAAGTAATTTTAAAAGGAAAATCCTCAACAGATACTCCTGTATCTGAAATTATGTCGAATGATCTGCCGGCGGTTAATTTGCACGACAGTATTGAACATTGTATGCAGTTGATGGCAGATAAAAACATCCGTTACTTACCGGTATTTGAACAGGATAAAATTTACGGAGTTGTGTCTATACATGACCTGATTCGTGAAACCATCCAACATCAGCAGGAAACGATTTCACAATTAAAAGATTATTTGCACGCAAGTATGTAAATCTGACTACGGTTTAATTACCGGCAGCTTCTATCTGGTGACAACACGCGTTTCCCCATTACCAAAACCCAGAACGAGTTTGCTTGCTAAACCTATAAACAATCCATTGTCGACTACGCCCGTTATTGCATTTACCGCTTCATGCAAAGCAGGTGGATCTTTGATTTCGCCGAATGCGCAATCAATTATAAAATTTCCGTTATCGGTTATATAAGGTTCAGTTCCCTGCATCCTTTTTTTTGCTTCACAACCGAGAAATTGCAGTTTTTCAAAACAGCGCTCCCACCCGAATCGTACTACCTCTACGGGCAACGGGAAACTGCCCAGATAACGCACCCATTTGGATTCGTCTGCCACAACAATCATTTGCCTGCTGTTGGACGCTACAATTTTTTCTCTGAGCAAAGCGCCCCCACCACCTTTAATGAGTTGCAGGTCCGGATTCACTTCATCGGCTCCATCTATCGTTATATCAATCGATTTGATGGTGGAAAAATCGTACACCGGTATGCCCAATCCGCGTGCCTGTTCTTCCGATCGCACAGAAGTAGCGACAGCTTTTATTTTCCATCCGTTCAATCGTACTTTCTCTCCTATTTTTTCTATTGCCCAATACGCAGTGGATCCAGTGCCCAGACCAATGGTCATGCCGTCTTCAAGAAAAGAAACTGCTTTTTCCGCAGCGAGTTGTTTAGGATTCATAAGCTTTTCAATCATGTTTCGGATTTAGCCTTCTCACGAATTAAAACGAGATCAGAAATATCTATTGTGATCGGAATCAGACCGATCTGTACCACTGCTTTTTTACCCCGCAATTCCCGAACTATGCCAAACTGATGACTTTTTTTCAATTTAACTGGGGATCCGGTTTCAATTTTTCCTTCTATTTCCTGGTATTTCGCGTCGAATTTCTTTTTTACTTTTTCTGCAACTGGTTTTTCTTTCTGATTAAACAAAAGAGCCTGCATTTGTCGGATTACATCCTCCTTATTCTCTGCTTTCCGCCAATCGAATATAATCTGTTTCAACTTTCGTTCCATTTCTTTCAAATAAGTATATCGTTCAGCCGAAATCTTATTTTTTTCCTGGAGAATCTGGATTTGCTGATCATGTTTCTCTTTGTGAAGGGCTTTTTCAAGTTCTGATTTTAACAGGGCGTTTTCTTTCAACATTGTTCCCAGTTCTTTGTCTTTTTGTTCAAGTTTTCGTAGATCCTGTTCGGTGCGGTTTAATAGTTTGTCCAGTTTAAAATGCTCTTCATCTACCAATTTGCGTGCATTGCGGATGAGCTCCGGATGCAGTCCAATCCGTTCTGCTATGGAAAAAGTATAGGAGCTTCCCGGTTTTCCTAATATCAACTGGTAAAGGGGCTGAAGACTTTTCTCATCGAAAGCCATGGCGCCATTTATAATACCCGGTGTTTTATTGGCCATTACTTTTAGATTCAAATAATGAGTGGTTACAATGCCATATGCATGTTTTTTCACCAACTCCAGCAGGATAACTTCTGCAAATGCTCCTCCCAAGTTCGGATCACTTCCACTTCCAAGTTCGTCGATAAAAAACAGTGTTCTGCCATTGGCATGTTCCATGAAATATTTCATATTGATAAGATGGGAGCTGTAAGTACTAAGTTCGAACTCCAGACTCTGTGTATCTCCAATATGAATCATGATTTGTTTGAAAATCCCAAGGGTGGAATCGGGATCCACTGGAATCAATAAACCCGATTGAATCATCAGTTGCAATAAACCAACGATTTTCATCGTCACTGTCTTGCCGCCGGCGTTTGGTCCTGATATCACCAGAATCCTGTTTTTATCATCCAGTCTGATATTAACCGGAACAGTAGGTCTCTGGTTTTTTTTGTGATAAAGAAATAGCAGTGGATGAATGGCCCTGATCAGGTGAATGTGCGATCCATCTTCAACGTTTGGTTGAACACCCCTGATGTCAATTGCCAGACTGGCTTTACTATGAATAAAATCAAACTCTCCAACAATTTCCTGGTATGTATTTAACAACGGTGCATGTCTCGAAAGCCTGCTGGTCAGGTCACGAAAAATCCGGTTAACCTCCCTGCTTTCGGCCTGCTCAATGGAGAAAATTTCATTGTTGAGGCCGACGGTTTCCTCTGGCTCAATAAAAGCCGTTTTGCGACTGTCACTTTCGCCATGTAAGATGCCTTTAACCTGTCGTTTATGTTCAGCAAAAAGCGCTATTACCCGCCGCCCATTCAAAAAAGCCTCTTCGGTTTCTGCTACATATCCGGCTTTGTTCAGTTTGGCGACAATCCGATCGAATAGTCTTCTCAGTTCATTTCTTTTTTTAAATAGCGCAAGTCGGAGATAGGCCAGTTCGGGAGATGCCTTATCCCGAACCTGGCCATTGGGTTCCAGTATTTCATCTATAAATTGGATGATCTCCTTTTCATAATAACTATCCTTAATGACTGAAGCAAGGGCGGCATAAGCCAACCGACGCTCGCGGTCGAACCAGTTAAACATTTGCCGGATGGTATCCGTCAGTTTTCGGATCTGGAGAAACTGGTCGCCACTTAACAGGGCACCGGGCAAACCAAGTAATATTATTTCCCGGCCGACAGGTAGATTTTCATCATTGGGAAAATATTGACCCTGCTCCAACAGTAATTTAAATTCAGCAGTTTTTTTTAGTTCAAGCTGAATAATTTCCAGGTTGGTATGAATCCTTAGCAATCCGGCCTTTTCCTTGGCATATACTGTCTTACATTTTTCGACAAGCAGGTCTCTGATCTTGTCGAATTCGAGCAATCCCAGGGCAGATTCGGGAGAATATCTGATCATTCCATGCAAAGTTAGTTAACGAACTTTTAAAAGGCTCCATTTGTCATATATCTTGCAATCTGTCACCGACCCTGCTGCGTATATTACAACAGAAAAAAAGAATGAAATTGAATATGCTTACCACCCTCCTGCTCAGTGTTATTTCCCTCGTTTCCTGCAGCCAATCATCAACACAAAATACAACTATGCAAGACGAAGCCATTCCGGCAGGTTTAAAAACAGATACGGCCACTTTTGGGACTGGATGTTTCTGGTGCACCGAGGCCATTTTTCAGGAATTAAAGGGAGTTTATAAGGTTACTTCGGGTTATTCCGGGGGTACTGTAAAAAATCCTTCTTATGAAGATGTTTGCTCCGGTACAACAGGTCATGCAGAATGCCTGCAGATCATATACGATCCCAAAACGATCAGTTTCGACGAGCTTCTTGAGGTTTTCTGGGAAGCGCATGATCCAACAACATTAAACAGGCAGGGAAATGACGTGGGTACGCAATACCGCAGCGTCATTTTCTATCACAATATCGAACAAAAGAAAAAAGCGGAAGAGTATAAAATGAAGCTGGATAAAAGCGGAGCTTTCAGCAATCCAATAGTAACGGAAATCACTCCGTTTGATCATTTTTACGCGGCTGAAAACTATCATCAGGACTACTACCGGTTACATGGATCCCAACCCTACTGTACTTTTGTAATACGTCCTAAAGTCGAAAAATTTGAAAAGGTATTCAAGGATAAACTAAAAACTGCACCCCAGCCTTGACAACGTTTATACTGCTTTTTCCTGCGGAATTATTACTCTTTCATTCCCGGGTTCATTTTTTTAAATCGATAATGAACCCAGAGGCTTCCATGTGAGTAAGGTCTGGAAACAAAAAAAAATGATTATTGGAGATAGGATTTTCCAAAATCCCTACATTTGAATCTGCTAACCTCTTTATTAACCTGTTAAATATCATTTTTTATGGCAAAATCAGCAAAGAAAGCAGTTAAAAAACCAGCAAAAAAAGCAGCTAAAAAAGCGGCTAAAAAAGCGCCTGCAAAAAAAGCAGCACCAAAAAAAGCGGCTAAAAAAGCGGCACCCAAAAAAGTAGCAAAGAAAAAAGTTGCCAAGAAAAAATCTGCACGCAAACCTAATGCAGCATTTATGGCACCACTTACTCTGAGTGAAGCACTTTCAAAAGTAGTCGGAAGTAAATCTCTGCCCAGGACTGAAATCATTAAAAAAATCTGGGTATATATTAAGAAAAACGATCTTCAGGACAAGACAAACAAACGCATGATCAATGCCGACGCCGCTCTGAAACCAATTTTCGTAAAGGATCAAATATCCATGTTCGAAATGGCGGGCGCATTGAACAAACATGTGAAATAAAATTTTTTTACCGTGTAAATATTGTAACTCACCGTCAGTTTCCCGATGGTTATCTAAGAGGATTGGCGCATCCTGTAGCATATCTCTATTTTTGAATTCACTTTAAAATAGCGGTATGTTGCAGGATTTTACATTTAACGAACCCACAAACAACTGGTTTTACCAATTCTTAGAATACGTCAGAAGTTTATTCGTAAAAGGAAAATGCCGTCGTGACGAACATTACTTTCTTATCAATTAACAGCTAAAAGACGCTGTAGTGGCGAGCTGTGCCGGAAGAGATCATTCGATATGATACTCGTATTCCTTCGGATTGTATATCCGGATTTCGGATAGGCAACCCGAACCCATCCCGAAGGCAATCCGAATAAATTGGATTCACAGAAGAAATCTTTTACCGAAAAAAACTGCAATCTTCTTATAAACTATCTATATCGTCACTCCATTTGTTTTATCCCGTCCCGGATATTGGTTCAGCCGATCACAACGTTGGCTATCCCCAGTACAGATTTAATAACAAAAATCAACTGGGCGAACTACTTTTGTTTTGTTTTGTCAACGATAGAGATTTTGATTCAGCACTGATCCAAGAAGTTTACTATCGCGTTAGGGGTTGATGTAAAAAAATAAATTTTTATCGCTTACATTCGCTTAAATTTTCTTCATGAATCTGCACGAATACCAGGCCAAAGAACTATTGAAAAAATATAATGTTCCCGTTCAGGAGGGTATTCCCGTCGACACCGCGAACGCTGCCGAAGAAGCTTATAAACAAATAAAGGTAAACACGGGCAATTCTTTTGCGGTAGTGAAGGCACAGATTCACGCTGGCGGAAGAGGAAAAGGCAAAATAAAAGGAACTGAACAACGAGGTGTGGCTGTTGCCAAAAACGCCGAAGATGTACGCAATTTTGCTTCCAATATGCTGGGTGGCACACTGGTAACCATTCAAACTGGTGACGCAGGCAGGGTGGTTCATAAAATATTGGTCGCACAGGATGTTTATTATCCCGGCGCCTATCCGGTAAAAGAGTTTTACCTGTCTATCTTGCTGGACCGCGCGAAGGGCCAGAATGTGTTTATGTATAGTACCGAAGGTGGTATGGATATCGAAGAAGTGGCACATAAAACTCCGGAAAAAATATTCAAAGAATGGGTGTTCCCGGGTTCGGCATTGCAGGCATTTCAGGCCAGAAAGATCGCTTTCAACCTCGGCCTTTCGGGTGAATCTTTTAAGAATTGCGTGAAGTTTGTTACCAATCTGTACAATGCTTATGTCGGTCTTGATTGCAGCATGCTGGAGATAAATCCTTTATTTAAAACAAGCGATGAAAAAATCATTGCTGTGGATTGCAAGATGAATCTCGACGATAACTCCCTCATGAGACATCCGGATCTGGAAGCTATGCGGGATATCGGAGAAGAAGATCCTACTGAGGTGGAAGCGGGAAAATATAATCTCAATTTTGTAAAACTGGACGGTAATGTGGGATGTATGGTGAATGGAGCCGGACTGGCCATGGCCACGATGGATATGATCAAACTCAGTGGCGGGGAGCCGGCCAATTTCCTGGATGTTGGGGGAAGTGCAAATGCGCAGACCGTGGAAGCCGGATTCCGGATTATACTAAAAGATCCGAAGGTAAAAGCCATACTCATAAATATTTTCGGAGGCATAGTACGTTGCGACCGGGTGGCCCAGGGGGTAATAGATGCATACCATTCCATAGGATCTATTCGCGTACCAATCATCGTGCGTTTGCAGGGAACGAACGCTGAAGAAGCCAAAAAACTAATTGAAGAGAGCGGTTTAAAAGTTCAGTCAGCGATACTGCTTAGTGAAGCCGCAGCGCTCGTAAACAAGGCTGTGGCCTAATCATCCGCGAACAATTCCCGGTGGGAGTTTTTTGCCAAGTACTTCAACTTTTACATGAGCAAGTCCAGACCCTGTGTATTTTAATTTCTTTGCGGCTGCTCTGCTGAGATCAATCAGTCTTTTATTATTTTTATGCATCCGGTCAGTAATACGCAACACAACGAATAGTTTATTTTTAAGATTCGTAACCCTGACCCATTGATTGAGAGGAAGAATATTACTTGCGCCGCTTAATTTGCTCTGACTAAAAATTTCTCCGTTTGATGTTTTTCTTCCTTCAAATTTATTGGCATAAAAACTAGCCGTTCCGAAGTGTATTTTTTCCTTACTTACCTCTCTTTTGGTTTTATGATTCTTGGAATGTGCCTTAGAAGTTTCGGAAACTTCCTGCGCCTTCACGATAAACGCGCCTGAAAAAAGTCCAATGAGGAAAATGGATTTCTTCATAATGGCAGTATTTGACGTTATGGTTTTTAGCTCCTGAAGCGGGTCTTCAGGCTAAAAAACGCTTTTATTGGTAAAATATTTCTGAATCAGATTTCTGTCCTCATCGTAAATATCTTCATAAAACACGATTTTACCATTTTTCCCTTCACAGGTAAAATACCGTATATATAATGGCAGTTTGTGAAAACCGCTGAACATATGTTTTTCACCCCTGGCAATATATGCTTTGATAGTATCGGGTGGAATTCTGAGTGAGTCATTTCTCACTAGATAATTAGCCAGTTTATTCCATTCCTGAACTCGCACACAGCCATGACTGATCGCCCGATATGAATTGCCGAATCGCCAGCGAACATTTGTATCGTGGAGGTAAACACTGTATTTATTTCTGAAATTAAATTTGATGACACCGAGCGAGTTGTCGTCACCTTCACGTTGCTTCAGCTGATAAGGAAAATGTTTTTTATTCAGTCTCTTCCAGTTTATTTTGTGCGGGTCCAAAACGCTGTCGTTGTCGTCGACGACCATAAGATTTTCCCGGCTCAAAAAATTCGAATCTTTTATAATATTCGGCAGCATTTCCTTAAAAATGATACTAAAGGGAACTGTCCATTGCGGCATTGTTATAAAATTCGATATTTCAGCATTGAGTACGGGCGATCGGGTGAGTGGGCCGCCCACAATTATTTTGGAGGAAAAAACTACCGTATCATGATCGATTACACGAAGCAGATATCCGGGAAGGTTTACCCAAACATACGTTTCAGGAAGTGAATCAGGCAATTGTTTGTAACGATCGAGTGTAATGGCTATGCGTTTAAATTTTTCGAGATCCGTATTGTTTAATCTATCCACCAGGGAATTAGATGTATATCCTGTTACTTTATATTCATATTTTTTCTGAAACCGTATAATGGCCGATCGGAATTTACTCAGATTCATGGGTGGCACTGTGTCTGACAAATTTCCAGTTTCTACCAGTCTTTTCTGTAACAGATGAAAGAAGGCTACTGAATCGGTATAAGGATATGGTAAATAAGTGTATGGCGCAAAGGAAGCAGAATCCAGAAACGCTCCAATATATGCCTTCAGTGAATCATAGCCTTTTGATTTGGGCTCCAAACCATGAAGCACCTGGACGACATTTCCGGTTTCCAGCGCCTGGCTCAGTGTGTGCACATAGAAACTGTCCTGCATAACAGTATCCGACCGAAGCGTTACGCTATCATAAGGAATGCGTCCTTGTTTGAGGTGTTTAACCATCAGAAAAAAAGCGTCAGTCAACAAAAGATCTTTTCTGGCCCACAGGGCAGCGTTTCTGGCCGCGTTCGTATCCAGAGAAAATGCCCTTTCAATAAAAGCAAGCATATTATAGTGGTAATCGTTGGGGAATAATCCCCAGATACGGCTATTCTGGATAAGGCTAAACAGCGATTTACCTTCAGGTGTCGTTTTATCGTCCCTCAGCCATATCGGCTTGAAATTATTTGCATCATAAAGACTATCCATCAAATTCGAATAACTTAATTGTACCGAATCATTTAGTCGGCCCTGATTGGATTTGAGGTAGTCGATTGTACGATGGATATCTTCTGTTGTACTTTCTACCAGTTTCGCCGGATTTATTACAATATGTTTTTCTGGCGGCTGCTCGACATTATTTTTACATTGAATAAAAAAAACAGGAATGCCAAGAAAAATAAGTAACACCGATCTCTGTAGTTTCATCTGCGTAAATCAGGTTTATATAGAAATTTCAATAACCAGCTTTTTAATCATCTTGTCCTGAACTTGCTCTTTTCACAGAGGTTTAGCGGCCAGGTCAATCAATGAAGCATAAAACAGTTTGAAGATCTTTAAAGAAACAACTAATTGGATGAAAAACAAAATATTGAAAGAAGGTTCCGGCAAGATGGTTTTAACCGTGTGTTTCACACTGGTTACTTATTTTATATCTGCGCAAAATCTGCCGGTAAGTTCCTATGGATTGCCCTACATAAACAGCGTCGCCCAATATCAGAAAACACTTATTGGGCATCCGGAAAAGCAAATGGTTGCTATAGATGGGATTCCCGGAATAGTATTGGATTTACGCTATGCAACCCAAAATAATTTCATGCATAAGAAATTGTATACAGTAAATGCCAACATTACTTTTCTAAGAAAGCCCGTTTATGAAGCGCTCGACAGCGTACGTATCTACTTTGCAAAGTTAGGATTTGGACTCGTAGTCTTCGATGCGTACCGCCCTTATTCAATAACGACGATGTTATGGGAAAATGTCAAAGACGATCGTTATGCAGCAAATCCATCTAAAGGCAGCGGTCACAATCGTGGGATTGCCGTTGACCTTTCCCTGGAAGATTTACACACAAACAAACTAGTTGAGATGCCAACTGAATTTGATAACTTTTCGGATTCTGCGCATCTGGATTTCAAAGGTGGTAGTCCCCAATCAATAGTCAACCGAAATCTGCTTTTAGAAGTAATGAAAAAATTTGGATTCGAACCGTTGTCAACCGAGTGGTGGCATTTCAGCTGGCCTCATGCAGAAAATTATGAAATACTCGATTTATCTTTTGAAGCATTACAAAAATCGACTGAATCAGTAAAATAGTTATCCGTCAATTTTATTGTTCTTTTATTATCCGAGGTATTTTTTGTTCCAATAAAAGCAGATCAGCGAGGACAATCGCCGTCACTGCTTCTAACACAGGTGGCACACGAAGTGCGATACATAAATCATGGCGACCTTTCACAGAAAATAACTCAAGGTTTCCCGTTTCGCGGTTATAGGTCTCCTGCTCCTTCGGAGTGGATGAAGTAGGTTTTACCGCAATTCTAAATATGAGTTCGTTTCCATTGCTGATGCCACCGACGACTCCACCCGCATGATTTGTAATTGTTTTGCCTGTTTTGTCCGCTATGGCGTCGTTATGCTGAGATCCAAACATTCGGGCGGCTGCGAATCCTGTCCCGAATTCTATGGCACGAATTGCTGGTATGGAAAATACTGCATGAGAAACAAGAGATTCCACACTATCAAAAAATGGCTCACCCAGAGACGCTGGCAAATTGTGTACACGGCATTCAACAATGCCTCCTACAGAATCTTTGGCGTCTATAGCTTTTTGTAAGCCCGCTTGTAAATCTTCCATGCCTGCAATTTCTTTTATTTCGGCGTGGACGCGTGTATTCAACAGTTGAAGTAATTTTTTTGCAATGACACCAGCTGCTACGAGTGCCACCGTTAGACGACCGCTGAAATGACCTCCTCCTCTGTAATCCTCAAAGCCACCAAATTTTTCATGCGCAACAAAATCAGCATGGCCGGGTCTGGGAATGGCCCTTAGTTTGTCATAGTCTGTTGATCTCGTATTATTATTTTCAAACAGAATGGTAATCGGCGCACCGGTAGTTTTGTCATTGAACAGGCCCGATTTAAATATGGGCAAATCAGATTCCTGGCGTGGCGTTGTGCCTTTTTGAGTACCCCCCTTCCTTCTTTCTATATCAGAAAGGAAATCCTCCGATTTTAACGGTAGGCCAGCCGGACATCCATCCAGAATAAGCCCTACCCCGGCACCGTGAGATTCGCCGTAGATTGTCATTCTGAATAATCGTCCAAATGAATTCATATTAAAATATCTTGTCTAATACATGAATGGAAGCCCCTATTTTTTCAAGATCATTAAAAAAATCCGGATATGATTTATTGATTGCGTCCGCTTTTTCTATTTGTACGGGTCCATTGGCGCGTAATGCAGCAACGGCAGTTGCCATGGCAATACGATGATCATGTCTTGAATGGACAGTAGCCGACTGAAGTTTTTGTATTCCTTTTATTCCCATCACATCATCATGTATCAAAATATCGACTCCCAATTTGCCAAATTCTTCCTGCAGTGTTATGGCCCTGTCGCTTTCTTTGTGTGCCAACCTACTGACCCCTTTTATAAAACTGGAACCATTACAAACCGAAGCCAGCGCTACCAATGGAGGAAAAAGGTCGGGACAGTCAGTAGCATCAAAATGAAAAGCACGAAGGTCACCAATACGATGATCTCCTACGTGAATTTCATTTTTCCCAATCTGAACAACTGCACCAGCATCCTTTAATGCGATTAAGATGGCTTTGTCTGCCTGCGTTGATTCACGGTCAAGCCCTTTTATTTCAGCCTGCCCCGCAATAGCGGCCGCAACCAGCAGAAATGCTCCTCCGCTCCAATCTCCTTCAACCGCATATTCAATTGCGGCAGTCGGTCTAATCCAGGAATCGGATGAAAAATAAAACGATTCGTAATTCCTGTTCTCTGGTATTTTCAATCCAAATTCACGCATAACCGATAATGTAAGATCGATATACGGACGGCTCTTCAAATGCGTTACTTCAATGGTAACATCCTTTGCGTCAGATGCGGAGTATGCCATCAGGAGACCTGTGAGAAACTGGGAACTGAGAGAACCATCGACCCGAATATCCTTTGGTACCAGCGGACCTCTAATTTGAAGAGGAAGTTTTCCCAGGTTTGAACGGACCTCAACCGACAGACTTGGAAAAATCTCATCAAAAAAATCCATGGGTCTGTTTAGAAGACTCCCCTCACCTTCAATTGTGATCAATTTCGAACTCATTGCCACCAGTGGTGCAAACATTCGAATACCCAGACCGCTTTCACCGCAATTAACGAAACCGGTATTGGGTTTGACGCCGGCAGACTCAATTTGTATTGAACCGTCGGGAAGGTTTTCAAACTTCGCACCCAGTCCTCTGATAACTCTTAGAGCCGCCAGATCATCATTAGATCTGCCGGGATTGACAATATGTGTTCTCGTTTGTGCAACAAGTGCAGCAGCGCATGCTCTTTGCATGGAGCTTTTCGACGAAGGAGCCTGGCAACTTCCGATTATTTTGGACGGGGAAATCGTAACGTTCATTGTATTTTATCTGGCTCGGGCAATAGAATAGAGCAACTTTTCCAAATGACTCATCGGTATCGGTTTGATAACTGCTTTACCGATTTTCTCAAGGAGTACATAATTCATGACATCCCGGGTTTTCTTTTTATCCATGCGCATGATCTCGATTACTTTTCCAAAATCTACCGGAATATCAATTGGTAATCCGTATTGCTGAAGCAGGCCCGTGACTCTTGCGGTCTCCTTAAAATTGATCGCATCTTCCGAAATAAGACAGGCTGCTTTTATTCCAATAGAAACGGCATGACCATGAGGTAAATGGTAAACATTTTCCACCGCATGTCCGAGTGTGTGGCCAAAATTTAAAAGCCTGCGTTCGTTGTTTTCAAATTCATCTTTTTTTACAACGGCAGATTTGATCATTACATTTCTCCGAATAAGTTCTGTGAGTGCTTTTTTATTTTTCCGATAACTATTAATAGAGTTTTTCTCGAGATCCCTGAATAGCGACAAATCCTTTATTGCTGCATGTTTAATAACTTCTGCAAAACCATTTACCCATTCATCCGATGGCAGGGATTGCAAAAGAGATATATCATAAAATAGAAACCCGGGTTGTCGGATAACTCCAATCATATTTTTATAGTTGCCTATATCAATACCGTTTTTGCCTCCAATGGAAGCGTCCACCATTCCCAGGATTGATGTAGGCACAAATCCGAAAGGAACGCCACGCATGTAAACTGACGCGACATATCCCGTAATATCCGTTACCACTCCACCACCAACGCCTATAATTGTTGTTTTTCTGTCTGCGCCAAAACTTATCAGTTGATCGATAATCTGGTCAACAATGTATTGGACCTTAAATGATTCTCCTGCCGGAATTTGAATAAATCTGGTTCCCTTAAAATATTTTTTATGGTGATCGAAAACATGCTGGTCAGTGATGTAAATGGACCTGTCCTTTTCCACGAGATCCCCGATTTGCGCTAATGAGGCATCAAAATAACAGGTTGTCTTTGAAGCGGAAAATGAAAAAGTCTTTTTCAGCATACAATCATTGATATTAAGAGTTCATTACTTTGTTCTGATGATTGATACTTTCCATGTGGACAGCGTCAAAGTATTTTGTAATAAATTCATGACTTAGTCCAAGTTTATCGCCCTTTTTGAAAGCTCTGTCCAATATCGCATTCCAGCGGTTTGTTTGAAGTATGGTAATATTATTATCTTTTTTATACTGGCCGATTTTTTCAGATACTTTCATCCTTTCCCCAATGATTTGCATCAATTCATCGTCCAGTTGATTAATCTGCTGTCTTAACTTCTCTAACGCCGCATGATATTCTTCCGACGCGATATCTTCTTTGCGCCAGCGAATATTTCCTAACATTTCAGCGAGTCTAGCTGGGGTAATCTGTTGTTTTGCATCGCTCCATGCTTTGTCCGGATCGATGTGACTTTCTATAATCAGTCCATCAAAATCCAGGTCAATCGCCGTCTGGGCAACTTCCTGTAAAATATCCCGCCGGCCACAAATATGAGAAGGGTCATTAATAAACAGCATGCCCGGATGACGTCTTTTCATTTCTATCGCAAGATGCCACATCGGTGCATTCCGGTATTCGGTATTACCATATGAGCTAAAGCCTCTGTGTATCAAACCAATTTGTTTTATTCCCGCTTTTGCAACACGTTCTACTGCTCCAATCCATAATTCCAGATCGGGGTTGATGGGATTTTTAATAAGTACCGGAACATCTACTCCTCGAAGTGCATCTGCTACATCCTGTACACTGAAGGGATTCACAGTAGTTCTGGCTCCGATCCAAAGTACATCTACATCGAAATGCAAAGCATCTTCTGCCTGCTTTGCGGTGGCCACTTCAACAGCTATGGGAATACCGGTAATATCCCTGGCTTTCTGAAGCCATGGTAATCCTTTTGTACCAATTCCTTCGAAACTTCCAGGACGTGTTCTGGGTTTCCAGATTCCAGCCCTCATAATATCCACTTTTCCCGTATCTTTTAATTGTAAGGCCGTTTGCATTACCTGATCCTCAGTTTCCGCACTGCAGGGACCAGAAATAATCAGCGGACGCTTACTCCATGCTTGTTGAGTAATTTCTTTCATAGATTTTGTTGCAACCATGACGATGTTTATTTGAGTTTCTTTTATCTTATCGGCTATTGGCGTCATTCATCCGTATCCTTCGTCCTTTATAATTCTTGCCATCAATTGCCCGTATCATCTGTGGAGCAGATTTCCTGTCTATTTCTATCCAGCTATTCATTTCTTTCATATCAATCTTGCCCAGTACATCCTTGCGAAGCTCACTCATATCCAAAACAAACTGAAGAAAACTAGCCTTATAAAAACCATCCTTTGTACCAAGATTTACAAACAATTTCACGAAATCGCCGTCAGCAGGTAAAAAAGAAGGTCTGGCAGAAGACTTCTCGCCTCTTCCCAAAGGTATTCGCTCTCTGGGACTACGGGAAACAGCGTCCCTGGCCCTTGGAACAGCCCGAACATTTAAGTCTTCGGCGTTTTCGTAATATTTCAGAAATCTGGAAAACTCTTTGGAAGCAACCCGTTTTAGAATCTCTTCCTTGCTCACATCAGCAAACTTCTCCTGAAGCATGGGAACGTATGACTCATAATCACCATGACTGATATCAGCATTCAACAATTTATCCATGAAATGAAAAAACTGTTTGCGACAGACGTCTTTGCCGGTTGGTATTTCAACTTTATGAAACGGAACCTGTACGATGCGTTCAATCTGATGCAGTTTCCCAATTTCCCGGGAATTAATAATAGAAAGACAAACGCCGGTGTTACCAGCTCGACCCGTCCTTCCACTCCGGTGCGTATACACTTCCACATCATCTGGCAGTTCATAATTTATAACATGCGTAATGCCCACCACATCGATTCCACGAGCTGCAACGTCAGTAGCAATAAGCAACTGCAATGATTTCTCCCTGAATTCTCCCATAACCTTATCCCTTTGCTGCTGGGTCAAATCGCCATGCAACGCGTCTATATCATAACCTTCTCTGGTAAGTTTTTCAGAAATATTTTGAGCATCGGCTTTAGTACGCGTAAATATAATTCCATAGATGCCCGGATTAAAATCGATCATTCGTTTCAATGCTTCATAACGGTGATGCGCATTCGTAACAAAATATTGATGATCTACATTTTTATTAGCTGTATTTTTCGTACCCACGGTAATTTCCATAGGCTCCTTCATATACTTTCTGCTGACCCTTTTTATTTCTGCAGGCATCGTGGCACTGAACAACCAGGTGGCATCCCGTTTGGGTGTATTCTGAAGGATAAATTCAATATCATCCTGAAATCCCATATTCAACATCTCATCCGCCTCATCCAACACCACATATTTTATCTCTTCCAGATTGATCGCCTTTCTTTCAATCAGATCGATTAATCTTCCGGGTGTTGCTACGACGATCTGAACACCTCTTCTTAAATCCCTGATCTGCATTCCAATAGAAGTACCGCCATACACAGCCAATACCTGCATCCCGGACATGAATTTTTTGAAGAGCTCCAATTCACTCACAATTTGCATGCAAAGTTCTCTTGTGGGACAAACAACCAAAGCCTGCGGAAATTTATGCTCCGCTTTTACCAGCTGCAGCAAGGGTAATCCGAATGCTGCCGTTTTTCCTGTACCCGTTTGGGCCAGGCCTACAAGGTCCTTGGTTCCGCTTAATAGAACAGGAATTGCTTTTTCCTGTATGGGGGTGGGTTGGGTATACCCCAATACGGCAATCGCCTTCAGCAGGTCTTCCTGTAACCCAAGCCCTTCAAATGTTATCATACTGTTCTAAAATTTTGCGCAAAGGTACGTTTTTAGGCTTTAACGCCTAAAGCTTAACACTTAATACCCCGTTATTCCTGAACGCCGTTGCTCCCATGCATTTCACCCATTCTTCACCTATTCTGACAATATATTTTAACCCAGGACCAACTATTTATAAACAAAAAACGCTCATTCCAATATCCTTCTTATTTTATTCGCATTTTCCATCAGTTCATTTAAATATTCATAGTTTTCTTTTTCCAGGCAACTCTTGAACTTTCTTAACTGCGTAATATGTTCATTTAAAACGTCAAGCACATTCTCCCTGTTTTGCATAAAAATAGGCGCCCACATGGCCGGACTGCTTTTCGCAAGTCGCACGGTACTTTCAAAGCCACCTCCTGCAAGTTCAAAAATGGCATTTTCTTCCTTTTCCTTTTCCAATACGGTGTTCGCCAACGCAAATGAAGTAATATGGGAAATGTGACTTACATAAGCTGCGTGTACGTCATGACTTTCCGCATCCATATTAACCATCGGCATTCCCAAAGTAGTATACACATTTTCTACTGTTCTCAATGCGTCTTCATCCGATTTTTCCCTTTCGCAGATAACACAGGAGCGACCGCGAAAAGCATCATGGACAGCAGATTCCGGTCCGCTATATTCTGTACCCCACATCGGATGCGTAGCTACAAATCGACCTCTGGACGGATGTCCGCTGAGGAATTTACAAAGAGCATATTTGGTAGAACCAGCATCTGCAACTATCTGATCGGGTGTTATTAGGTCCAATATTTTTTTCATAACCGGCAATGTTGCATCTACTGGTATGGCTACATATATAAAATCACTTTTCGTTATAGCTTCTTCCAGTGGCAGCACTTCATCAACAATTCCCAGTTCCAACGCTTTGCGGGCGCTGGTTCCACTGCGACTGACACCAATTACCCTATTTACGAGTCCCAGATCTTTTAACGCCAGGCTAAATGACCCACCGATCAAACCAACGCCAACGATCGTAACCGTATTAAACATGTTGTTTTGCTTTTATAAAACCTGCGTTTTTTATCCTCTCTAAACACTCCTGAATTTTTTCTTCGGAAGCACATAAACTTACCCTGATATAATTATCTCCGGCACTTCCAAAAATACCCCCTGGAGTAACGAATACATTCGCTTCATAAAGAAGTTTGTCGCTCAACGCATATCCGTCTGCGAAACCTTCAGGAACTTTTGCCCATACAAAAAGGCCAGCCTGACTTTTTGAAAAACGACAGTCCAATCCTTCTAAGAGTGTTTTCACCGCCAATCTTCTCTTGTGATATACCTGATTAACACTTTTGTACCAGGTGGCGGGAAGTGACAATGCTTTTGCAGCAGCAAGTTGAAGGGGAAGGAACATTCCACTATCCATATTGCTTTTAAACCGCAGAACATTTTCAATATGCTGCGATTTTGCCACCATCATGCCAATGCGCCATCCCGCCATATTATGCGATTTACTCAGTGAATTGAGCTCTATCAGGTTATCCTCCAAATCTTGTGTTTGAAATATACTTAAAGGCTCATCATTAAGAATGAAACTGTACGGGTTATCATGCACCAACAGAATTCGATTATCTTTTGCAAAAGCGATTAAATCCAGAAAAAGTTGTTTAGTAGGAAGCTGGCCCGTGGGCATTTGAGGATAGTTCACAAACATCAGCACCATTTCCTGGGTCGGCCTTCTCATTTGAAGTAAACGATGCAATTCTCCAAAATCCGGCAACCAATTATTTTCCTCTTTAAGTTCATAAGCCGCAACTATTGCACCTGAAAGCTTTGCAGCACTTTGATAGGTCGGGTACCCGGGATTGGGAATGAGCACGAGGTCCCCATCATTTACATACGACATACATATATGCATGATCCCCTCTTTTGATCCCGCAAGGGGCAAAATCTCCAGGTCAGCATTTAAATTCACATGGTACCATTCTTTATACCATGCAGCGATGGCATTGCGTAAAATGGTCGATCCTTTATAACTCTGATAAGCATGGGTGCCTGGTTTTAAACTTTCCTCATTCAGGATCCTTATCACTTCAGGATGTGGTGGTTGATCCGGACTTCCGATACCCAGACTAATAATATTTTTGCCGGAGCGATTCAACTCTTCAATTTCCCGTAATTTTTTGGAGAAATAGTATTCTCCAATGCCTTCAAGTCTGTTAGCTGTTTTCATGATGTTGAATCTAAATACTGATCGTCTTTTTATTTTTCTATTTAGAATAAATACCCAGTTAACAATTTCTTCTATGCCTGAACCCCTTTCCTGTAAACACCGTAAATCTTTAAATCTGAAATCGCAGGTCGAATGGTTGCGATGACATGTTCAAACTCGGTTAAATTTTCGAATTCCATATCTGCGTGAAAACTATACTTCCAGTCGCTTCCGGGTATTGGGTACGACTGCAGCTTACTCAGATTAATTCCTGCTTCCGCGATTAACGTCAATACTCTTGCAAGGCTCCCCCGCGAATGATCTGTATGAAAAGTAACGGACGCTTTGTTTGCATCGGATATCTGCTCGCTATTTTCCTTTCTCTGGAGAACCAGGAACCTTGTATAGTTATTTCTCATGGTATGTATATCCGGCGCAATCATCTCCAGTTGAAATAAATTAGCAGCCAGACTACTTGCGATACCTGCAATATGTTTGCTTTTTCTCTGATGAATATGTTTTGCACTCAACGCCGTATCCTCCGTTTCAATTAATTTCCAGTCATACTGATTCAAAAACTCCAAACATTGAAGAATCGCCATTGGGTGAGAATGAACCTCTTTAATATCTTTCAGTGTCGTGCCGGGGTTTACGACCAGATTTTGCCTGATCTGCAGGTAGATCTCGCCTGTAATAACGACGTCGCTATTTCGCAGTAAAGAATAATTTGGAAGTATACTTCCTGCTATGGAGTTCTCGATAGCCATCACGGCAGCATCACAGAGACTGGCATCAGCCACAGATTTTATAACATCCTGAAATCTCGCGCAGGCCAGGATATTCGTTTTTTCACCAAAAAATATCCTGGTAGCTTCCTGATGAAAACTTCCCTCGTATCCCTGTATGGCTACTCGCTGAATGGGGTGTTGCATATGAAAAAAAAATCCCGGCTTTTGACCGGGATTCTATTGTTAAGTTTTAAATCTAATTGTTGATTAACATAAGCATTCCGGTTTTGCTTCTAAAATAGAAGTAAAAATAAAAACCAAAATACCGATATGTTTTTGTAATGTACATGTTCGAATTCAAAAATAATTCATTCCGGCGATACAAAAAATTTATTTTCATGCCCTCTTTCGAATCATAAATTATTCAGTCTTTTCTCCTGCAATGAGTTCACCAGTTTAAAAAGGTGAAAAGGCTTAAAAATCCTCCAGTCTGGCTGCTCAATCAGATGGATATATCGTTCCAATTTGGCCCGTCGGAAGTCATACTGGGTTTGTTCGGGCATATTGATGCATGCAATCCATCCTTGCTGATCTTCCACATCTTCCCTCCATTCTTCGTAATAGTCTTTATCACCACTGTGAAAATTCAACACATTTTCGGCAATCAAAATAAATTTAAAAATACCTTCCATCATGAATTTATCAGCAACTTCTCGTTTGAGACTCATGATATCGTTTTCGATGGCATCGTTCCATTCGCCTATCAGCTCGATTATTACATATTTCTCTTCATAGTCCGCGAGGAGGACTTTAAGATACAATGTTTTCGATCCAAATTCATCCCACTGCGGGTGTATCAGGTAATTGTAAATTGCCTGTGTAAATTCAAATTCCGAGTACACGCGCCCGTAAAATGGCGATCGTTCATCTTCCTCACTCACATAAATGTGGCGCCAGTTATAATATGGTTCTATATTATGCATAAATCATCGTCGTAACCTTCTGGTAGAAAAGATCTCTATTTTATTTGTGTCTCCCCTCAGCTGCTTTTTTAACACTTCCAAATTTCAATAGCAGATTTTTTGCTGTCAGATAATCCGTTATCCCGGTTTGATTCATAAGCATACTCGTTCCGCGTTCTATCAATTTGCTGTTCGTCAACTGCATGTTCACCATTCTTGTATCTTCTACCCTTCCAATACGAATCATTACGGTGGTCGAAATCATATTTAGAACAAGTTTCTGTGCGGTACCACTTTTCATGCGAGTGCTTCCTGTAACAAATTCCGGTCCTACGATGACTTCTACGGGGTAGTCTGAAGCTGCAGCCAGAGGTGTGCCCGGATTACAGGTCACACAACCGGTAACGATATGCTGCTGCCTGCATTTTTCCAACGCGCCAATTACGTAGGGTGTGGTTCCGCTGGCTGCAATACCGATTACGATATCTTTATCCGAAACTTCAAATTCACAAAGATCCAGCCAGCCCTGTGTTTTATCGTCTTCTGCATTTTCAACCGGAGTTCTGATGGCCTTCTCCCCTCCCGCGATGAGGCCAATAATTAGCCCATAAGGCATGCCGTAAGTGGGTGGTATTTCACTGGCATCAAGAATTCCTAATCTTCCGCTTGTTCCTGCACCAATATAAAACAGACGACCACCACCCAATAATTTATCTGCGACAGTTTCCGTTAATTTTTCAATGTGAGGTATAGACAGCGCAACTGCCTTTGGAACCTGTTGATCTTCTTTATTTATGAACGTCAGCAACTCGCGAATGCTCATTTTCTCAAGATGCCTGTAAGGTCCCTGTTCTTCCGTTATTTTTTCAAAATCCATCATTTCGTGTTGTGGTATGCTATCAGCCCCGGCATTGGTCTGGCGAGAAATTTTCCCACAGGCCAACCGAAAGTTTTACAAAGTTCTTTCAGAATATCCTGAAACCCAAAAGCCACACTTCCCGTAAAAAAGATAGGTACTTTACCTGATTCAGGATACTTTAAAAGATGTATTGAAAAAAAATCGCTGAACCCGTCTTCAATTATATTTTCAATCATAAAGTGACCACGATTTTTTTTTAGGAACATGGCGAAAGAAGCAATATAACGATTCGGTAAAGGTTTTTTATAAACTTCGTTTAAAATATCCGCTGCACTTACCTGGTAGTCTTTTTCAAAATTTTTATTGAGGTCTTTATCAAAGGTTTTATATAGATAATGCTGAAGTACTTTTTTCCCGAGATAGGCCCCGCTTCCTTCATCGCCCAACACATATCCCAGGCCAAGACTGTTATGAATTATTCGTTTCCCATTATAATATCCCGAATTACTGCCTGTTCCCAAAATCGCGACCACGCCTTTTCCGTTGCCACACAAGGCCCGTGCAGCACCAGTGAGATCGTGTTCTACCTCTATGGAAGCATCAGGAAATAATGACTTTAATGCCTTTCGAACAATGGCACGATTACTTGCAGCGGCACAACCCGTTCCGTAAAAGTAAATACGCGAAGGTTTCTTTTTTTTTAATGCAGGTAAAAGCTCATTTTTTATCATCAAACTCATTTGGGCTTCATCCAGGAAATACGGGCTCGCGCCCTGTGTATTAACCAGCCTTTTTTTTCCATCGGAAATAAAACACCACTCACATTTTGTAGAGCCGCTATCCGCAATCAGTATTGACATATTAAAATTTTTGGATCTCAAGACGAAGTTAAATGGTTTATGCTGTATGGTTTATGCATCATTTCTTTGCTTAATTTGCAGACGTCAGGTGAAATGAATTACATGAAAAAACTGAACTTCTGGTTACCTCTATTATTTGCCGTGGTCATGATACTTGGAATGCTCATTGGATTCAGATTATATCCAAGTACAAATACCGGTGGTTTTTTTAAAACGGGAAAACTGAGTCCGGTTCAGGAAGTTTTAGACATTATCAAAGACAAATATGTGGATTCTGTTCATGCAGATTCTCTCAGTGACGAAGCCATACAGGGTCTACTCTCCCATCTTGACCCACATTCATATTATATACCCGCAGTAGATCAGGTCGAAATGAACGAGGATCTTCAGGGAAATTTCCAGGGGATCGGCGTAGAATTCCAGATTTTGAGTGATACAGTAAATATCACTAATGTAATCGCCGGCGGCCCGAGCGATAAAGTGAAACTTCAAGTAGGGGATCAAATTATCCGGGTAAATGATTCAGTTGTGGCAGGAAATAAAATCATTGCAGAAAAAATAAAGAAGTTATTACGCGGACCTGGTGCCAGCACAGTGAATCTCACGATATATAGAGATCATACTCCAAAACAATTTGTATTGCAGCGAGGTTTGATTCCCCTGCCGGCCCTGGACGCGTCCTATATGATTGGCAGTGGATCCGGTTATATAAGAGTTAATAAATTTTCGAGAACAACATTCGAAGAATTTATGATGGCCCTGGAAGATTTGGAAAAGAAGGGAATGAAGAAACTAATCCTCGATATCCGTGGAAATGGCGGTGGAATAGTGGACGAAGCAGTAAATATGGCCGACGAATTTTTAGGAAACGATGAATTGATTGTCTATACCGAGGGAAGAAAAAGTCCGCGAAAAGAATATCGGGCCCAGAGACCTGGAAGTTTCGAATCCGGAAAACTTATCCTGCTTGTAGATGAAGGAACAGCGTCGGCAAGCGAAATACTTGCGGGGGCACTTCAGGACTGGGACCGTGCGAGTATTGTTGGACGGCGAACTTTTGGTAAAGGTCTTGTACAGGAGCCATTTGAACTCAATGATGGCAGTGAGTTACGCCTGACTATCGCACGGTATTATACGCCATTGGGTAGGAGTATCCAGAAACCCTACAATAAAGGAAGGGAAGCGTATAATGAAGAAGTCATTGACAGGTATCATAACGGTGAAGTAATCCACGGAGATTCTGCAAGCAATCACACTGGTCCGGTTTTCAAAACTCCAGCGGGAAGACTGGTATACGGAGGTGGTGGAATCACCCCCGATTATTTTGTATCCATCGATACTACACAGATTTCAAGAAAAATAACAGCACTATACATTAGTGGAAATATGAATGATTTTATCTATCAATATTATATTCAACATCAAACTGAATTGAAACAATTCCAGTCGCCGGAGGCTTTTTATACCGGTTTCAAAGATGAAGGGGAAATGTGGAATTCGCTAACTGTTTTTGCCAGAAAGGACTCTATAGACCTGGCTGGTGTAAGTACCAGCGACCGCAACCAGGTATCTGTTCGACTGAAAGCCCTATTGGCAAGATTTATATGGCATACACAAGGATATTTTTATGTATTGAACCAGTCTGATCCCGTCCTTAAAAAAGCATTGGAATTACTTGACGACAAAAATGGCGGAACGACTGCAGCCAATACGCATTAAAGCAGTTGATTCTCAGGCAAATGCTTCCTTTCAATCTTATATGATAGAATAAGACCTATACCTCCGCCAATTGCTATGAGGGCGAAATAAATCGGAGCATTGGCGCCGTCATTATATTCACTATTTATGTGCCTGATGTTATACAAAACGAAATTGTCAAGAAAATAAGCTAAAAATAACCCGAGACCGGAACCTACCAGTAACAGTCCCCATTTTAGATTTCGAAAAGGTGCCGGCCGGCGTTCAATCTTTAATTTAGGATCCAGACCCTTTTCTATCATAGCCATGTTTTCCTTGTTATTGATATACCTGATACCGAACAGCAGTGCACAAATCGACAGACTGCTAAGAATTAGCCAAAAAAATACGAGTTGATCCGGTCCCATATGCTTGTTTTTTAAGTTTTAATTGATGTTAATGCTATATAAGACTACGTCTTTTGATTGGAGGTTACAATAGTCCACCGGGCGTTCCAAAAAAATATCAGATCAATTTATCAAATAATCGATTTACGACCACCATACCCACATTAAATGTACCTTGTAATGTAACCGGATCATCCTGAAGAACGTCTTATAACAGTGGTAACAGCCGGACAACCAGAAGAACTTGTAATTAAAAGAATCCTTTCGGGGGAGCAATCTGCATTCTCTATACTGGTTGAAAAATACAAGGACTATGTTTTTACACTTGTCCTCCGATTTATACAAAATCGGGAAGATGCCGAGGAAATCACTCAGGATGTTTTTGTAAAATCTTATCGATCTCTGGCTGACTTCCGGGGAGACTCGAAATTCAGCACCTGGTTATTTACGATAACCAGAACTACCTGTCTAAGTTATTTAAGAAAGAAAAAATTAGATACTATTTCTCTGGATAACGAAAGGACGGGTGTGCAAATCACAAATAAAGAATCGTCTTTTGCTTCGAATGGCATTGAACAAAAATCAAAAAACGCGATGCTGAATCGAGCGATTGCGATGCTTAGTCCCGATGATGCACAGGTTATCAGTCTATTCTATAAAGGTGATCAATCTTTAGAAGAGATTGGTAAAATTATGCGTCTTGATGCAAATAACGTTAAAGTGAAACTTTACAGAGCAAGGCAACGACTGAAAGATAAGATGGAAAAATATTTTTCTCATGAGTTACGTGAAATACATGCTGATTGAAGTATGAACAAATCAATTAATCGAATAAGCAAAAAATAAAGATATGATGGATCAGGAAATAGATAAGCTAATATGGGAATACATTGACGGAAGTTGCAGTGTCAGCGATGAAGAAAATATAAAACGTCTTTTGACTGATAATCCGCTTTGGAAAGAAAGGTACATCCAGATGATGGAAATACATGCATTGCTTCAAAAAGAGGAACTGGAAATGCCGTCGCTCCGGTTTAGCAAAAATGTTTTGGAGGAGATTGCCCGGTACAATGTGGCGCCTGCAACAAAAAACTATATCAATAAAAATGTAATTCATGGGATTGCCGCTTTTTTCCTTTTAATGATTATCGGTCTTTTAATATATTTTATTGGCCAGATTCAATGGGTCAGTTATTCCAGTAATAATCTTATTCCTTCGTATTCGCAGGACGCTATCAAGTTCAACTGGTCTAAGTTTTTCAACAATTCATACGTAAATATTTTTATCGGGATCAATGTAATCCTTGGACTTTTATTTATTGACAAGTATATGCTTGAAAAGAAGAAATCCAGGCAAACAGGTCATTGAACTAAGGAATACAGTGCCCAATCCTTTGTACATTTGCTAAATGGATATAAAAAATAATATTCTTGAAACGATAGGTAATACACCGTTGATACGTATAAACAAAATCACCAGAGATTTTCCATGTATGGTGGCGGCTAAAGTTGACTATTTCAATCCCGGGAATTCCATTAAGGACAGGATGGCAGTTAAGATGATTGAAGTTGCAGAGAAGGAAGGAAAACTAAAACCAGGAGGAACAATTATTGAAGGCACCAGCGGCAATACCGGTATGGGGTTGGCATTGGCTGCAATTGTTAAAGGGTATAAATGCATTTTTACAACTACAGATAAACAATCTAAAGAAAAATCTGACATCTTAAAAGCCGTTGGTGCTGAAGTGATAGTATGCCCTACAAATGTTGAACCTGAAGACCCAAGAAGTTATTATTCCATAGCAAGAAGGCTTGCCAAGGAAATTCCCAATTCATTTCATTGCAATCAGTATGATAATCTGGCCAACAGACTCGCTCATTATGAAACTACCGGCCCTGAAATATGGGAACAAACTGAAGGGAAAATAACCCATTTGGTTTGCACAGCAGGAACAGGAGGTACAATTTGTGGCACTGCAAAATATTTAAAGGAGAAAAATCCAAAAATACAAGTTTGGGCCGTGGATGTTTACGGCTCACTGCTCACAAAGTATTTTAATACGGGAGAAATCGATATGAATGAAGTTCATCCTTATGTGTCGGAAGGATTTGGCGAAGATTTTATTCCGAAGAATTATGACATGAGTGTCATAGATCATTTTGAACAGGTAACGGACAAAGCCGGAGCCATCATGGCGCGTCGTTTGGCTAAAGAGGAGGGGCTTTTTTGTGGTTACAGTGCAGGAAGCTGTCTGCAGGGACTTGTTCAAATGAAAGGCAAGTTGAAAAAAGATGATTTAGTTGTTTGCATTTTTCATGATCACGGGAGCCGGTACGTAGCAAAAATCTACAATGATCAATGGATGATGGAGCGGGGATTTCTTGACGTCAAGACATTCAGAGATATTGTGAATGCACGCGGAATCCATCCGCTCGTAACTTTACATTCAGAACAAACAGTAGGCGAAGCATTTGATCGGATGAAGGAACTTCATATTGAAAATATTCCTGTTTTAGAAGCAGGGATGCCTACTGGTGCCATCAGCGAACGTGGCTTATTCAATATCATACTTGCCAACGGCGCAGATATCAGACACAAAAAAATCAAAGAAGTAATTGAGGCACCTTACCCTGTTGTGTCCTTTGAAACGCCTGTAGAAAGAATAAGCTCTTTAATCAGTAAAGAAAACGGTGCAGTTCTGGCTAAAGATGATAGTGGAAATTTTCATATAGTCACCAAATATGATGTACTGCAATATTTTGCAAGTAAGGTCTGAATTGAAAATTGGTATTTGAATCAACAGTTACTCACTCCGGAGTTGCTTCCAGCATACATATTCAAATTTTTACGTAGAAATACGATATCCGGGTTACGTTAAACTACGGTAAAGGGAGTAAATCATGAACTGTTAAAATCAGGCAAAAGGGCTCTTGTTCTTAATTTGTGTAAAAAGTAATTTTGATACTGAAGTTGATTGATAACAAATCAATCCCGACAATATCCAAAAACCGATCAAAGTTCTTTATCCAATATCCGATAGAATTTCCTATTAAAGTCCGATATCAGTCAACTTCTGTTTTACTTTTTGAACGCCCAATCCTATTTGAAAAATCCGTAGCGGTACCCTGATCCTATCTAGCGAAACCAATTTTATTCCGACCCTGTCGGCAAATTTGTTACTAAAATCTAATCCTTAGAAAATCATTCCCAAAATCCAACATCCGTGAGGAAGCCGGTTATCTGATATCCGTTTCAAGAACCAATTGTTTACCGCGTACCCTCCTGCTAAATATTCCTAACAGTTTAGCAGGAGGTCCCTCACAGGAAGCCAATCATCCCCAACTATTCTTATTTGTTCTTTTCCTGTTATTCATATACTATAAATAATCGATCTTTATGTAAAGACCTGGGATGCATTTATCTTTCGATCCAAATGCGCCGAACCATACTGAAAATATAAAGCCCTCGCGGAAGAAACCCATTTTTCCTATAAATGAACTATTACGCAATTATCTGCAACAACACGGCCGGGAAGTCAAGCTGCCTGTTTCATACGCCGATTTGTTACATGTTGCTTATGCGGTTCCGCTAAAAGACAAAAACGGAAATGACAGCTTGTGGGAAACGGTATCTTACGAAATGCATCACTGGCAATATATCCGAGCCGGACTGATAAAAATGTACGCAATATTAAAAACCGAAGGTGACCTGACCTTTAGTAAACACCTGGATGTAGCACGGGTGGATTATTGCAGTTTTGCCAATTCCAGCCCATTCCGAATTCGTATAGTAAATAAATTTAATGACAACTATGATCATTTTTACATCAAACAGGCAGATGCGTCGAGAGTTTACGGTCTTGAACTTGAACATTTACTATCTCCTAACAGAATCAGTTTTTTCACCTACAAACAAACCCTGATAGAGGATCATATCCCGGGCATACCTGGAGATATTTTTATCGCTAACTATCTGCATGATCCGATTACAAACCGAATTCGTTTTGCCAAAGAGTTTGTGAAATTCAATGAAAGATGTTTTGTTCGTTTACTTGGAGATATGCGATCATACAATTTCGTTGTTGATATAACACCGGATATAGAAGATTTTCAATACAGAATTCGCGCAATTGATTTCGATCAGCAATCTTACGAGGGAAGAAAAAATATCTACTTACCACAATTTTTTAAGGAAAATAAAGCACTCGTGGATATTTGCATTAAATATTTAAACCAGGATTCAATTACTCAATATCAAACAGAAGAAAGGACGATGATGGCATTTCGTGTTGCTTCTTCCAGATTTCGTCTGATGCATCTCTTAAATATTATGACTACTGATAATATTTCAACGCCTGATAAACTTGTTCAATTAAGTAGGGAACTGGCTGTTGAGTTTGATGCTCCTATATTTTTGAAAAGCCGGTCCATGGGTCAGCTTGTAAAAAGACAGCTTAAACAAACACTTCAAAAAAACCTCGCTTTAATTCAGAAGAACCTGGGGAAATTCCAGGACTGAAAAATTTCTAAGAATACGATCTGCCGTCGAGTAAACTTTAGACGTTTTTCAATAAAAATGTCCAAATGGAGCGATCTAGAAATAGTATCTTCGCAGTCTTAAAAATAATACTAACACAATCCCATGGCAAAATACAAAGCGGGCGTTTTATTCGGTGATGAACTGGAAGCACTCTATCAGGACGCGAAAGAAAATGAATTTGCAATCCCTGCAGTGAATGTTACCGGCACTGATACTATTAATGCTGCCCTGGAAGCTGCTGCAAAAGTAAATTCCCCTATTATCGTTCAATTTTCAAACGGAGGGGCTCAGTTCGTAGCAGGTAAAGGAATGCCCAATGACAAGTTGCAGGCGAATATATCCGGTGGAATTTCTGGCGCAATGCACATACATACCGTGGCTAAATATTATGGAGTGCCGGTAGTTGTGCATACTGATCATGCAGCAAAGAAATGGCTCCCATGGATCAGCGGATTACTCGATGCAGGTGAAGTATATTTTAAAGAAAAAAAACAGCCACTATTTAGTTCCCATATGCTGGATCTTTCAGAAGAACCACTGGAAGAGAATATACATACTTCATTGGAATTCTTTAAACGAATGAAACCACTTGGGATGGCCATCGAAATCGAATTGGGAGTTACCGGTGGGGAAGAAGACGGAGTAGATAACAGTGGAGTTGAAAACGATAAATTATATACCCAGCCCGAACACGTTGCATATGCTTACACGGAATTAAATAAAGTGAGCCCTTTGTTCGGAGTCGCAGCGGCTTTTGGAAATGTTCATGGAGTTTATAGTCCGGGGAATGTTGAATTACGACCTGTCATTTTGAAGAACAGTCAGGACTACATTGAAAAGAAATTCAAAACAAAAACTAAACCTGTTTATTTCGTTTTCCATGGTGGCAGCGGGTCACCACAGGCACAAATTCGTGAGGCCATAGGATATGGTGCAATTAAAATGAATCTCGATACCGATTTACAATGGGCGTTCTGGGAAGGTGTACAGAAGTATTACAAGAAAAACGAGTCGTATTTACAGGCACAACTGGGAAATCCTGAAGGTGCTGATCGTCCAAATAAAAAATATTATGATCCCCGCGTATGGCTTCGTAAGGGAGAGGAAAGTTTTATAAGCCGTCTGCAAGTAGCATTCGAAGATCTGAACTGCATTAACAGAAACGCATAATAGATATAGACAAATGTAGTATAATGGGGTTATAACCATTCACCACGTTGCACAACCATACATAAAAGCATCGCCTTTGCAGGCGAAACCATAAGTTCTTTTTATCTATATTCATCCGATGAAATCTATTCTTTTTGTATTCATCGGTATTGCATTGGCTGGCTGTTGTTATGCTCAACAAACCCCAACTCCACCGCCCACTAAAAAACCAGTTACTGTAACAGGAACCATTGTATCCCCGATACAGAAAAGCAATCCAAAACCATATAAAGAAATTATAACGGATAAGGCAGTTACTCAATATGGATTGTTCACAGTACATAAAGTAGACGATAAATGGTATTTCGAAATTCAGGATTCTCTATTCAATCGGGAAATCCTCGCAATCACCCGTTTTGACAAATCTCCGGCAGGAAGTCACTCATATGGTGGAGAAAAAGTAAATGAACAAACAATTCGTTGGGAGAAAGGTCCGTCAGATAATGTTTTTTTGCGTGTAATGACAATTGTAAGTGTGGCTTCAGATTCTTCTCAGCCCATTGCGCAGGCTGTTAGAAATTCAAACGTAGATCCCATCGCCGCAGCTTTCGATATCAAAGCATTTGGCAAAGACTCAGGCAGCGTAGTGATAGACGTGACTGATTTTTTTAAACTGGATAACCAACCGGTAAGCCTCGGTCCGGATTTAAAGAGAAGGTATGGCCTTGGCGGAATTTCTTCTGAAAGATCTTATATCTCATACATTCACAGTTTCCCGTTAAATACAGAGGTCAGGTCCGTCAAAACGTTCAGTTCTTCCTCAGGCCCTTCGGGTATGACATTTGGAACGTCGTCAGTTAGCTTACCCGCGGCCGACGTAGCTGGTGCAGTCACTATGGAATTGAACAATTCGTTCATTTTGTTGCCTGCCGTACCCATGAGGAAAAGAATTTTTGATCCAAGGGTTGGCTATTTTGCCAGTGAGTATTCAGTTTACAGCGATTCCTCCCAAAGAACAGCAACCAGTACATTCATACATCACTGGCGCCTCGAACCAAAAGACGAAGATTTGGCACGATGGAAACGTGGAGAACTGGTTGAGCCCAAAAAACCAATTGTGTTTTATGTAGATCCCGCAACTCCTAAACAATGGAGGCCTTATCTGATTGCAGGTATTAATGACTGGCAATCTGCATTTGAGAAAGCCGGCTTTAAAAATGCAATAATCGGAAAGGAATGGCCCGAAAAGGACAGCACGATGAATCTGGAAGATGCAAGATTTTCTGTGATAAGGTATTTTGCTTCTGATATTGAAAATGCTTATGGTCCCAATGAAGCAGATCCAAGAACAGGTGAAATACTTACAAGTAATATTGGCTGGTATCATAATGTCATGAAGCTTCTACATGACTGGTATATGATACAAGCTGGTGCTGTTGATCCGCGTGCAAGGAAAATGATTTTCGACGACAGCCTTATGGGAACGCTAATTCGGTTCGTTTCATCTCACGAAATCGGCCACACACTCGGGCTCCGGCATAACATGGGCAGCAGTAGTCAAACACCGGTTGAAAAATTAAGAAATAAAGCGTGGGTAGAAGCAAACGGACATACCGCTTCCATTATGGACTATGCGCGATTTAATTATGTAGCCCAACCAGAAGACAATATCGGTCCTAAAGGACTGTATCCAAGAATCGGACCCTATGACAAATGGGCAATTCAATGGGGGTACAAATTAATTCCTGACACAAAGAATGAGGAAGAAGACAAAAAAATTCTGAATCGATGGATAATTGATAGCCTGAATGCAAATCCAAGGCTTTGGTTCGGAGGTGAAGCGCAGAATTTTGATCCACGTTCGCAAACAGAAGACTTAAGTAACAATAGCATAAAAGCTAGTGAATATGGAGTTCTTAATCTCAAAAGAATATTAGTTCAATTACCTGTCTGGACGAAAGAAGAAGCCGATACTTATGATAACCTGGAAGATATGTATTCCCAACTTGTGGGACAATTTAGCCGTTACATGAACCACGTTGCCAAAAATGTCGGCGGTATTTATGAAACGTTTAAAAGTGTTGAGCAACAGGGAGACGTATATGAACCTACGCCAAAAAACATTCAGGAAGAAGCGGTGTCATTCCTGCAAGACCAATTGTTTACAACTCCCTATTGGCTATTGGACAAAAACATACTTAATAAAATAAGTAGTCCTGCATCTTCAGAATTGATTTCAAATACACAGGGCAGTGTATTGAATTCACTTCTCTCATCTTCCCGTCTTTTCAGGATGGAAGTGATATCGGATAGATTTGGAAAAACAGGGGTATATGGTCCTGAGGATTTAATAAATGACCTTGAAAGAGGTCTTTGGAAAGAGTTATCAAGTCCGAAAGCAATTGACCCATTCCGGAGAAATTTACAAAAACAATACGTTGATATAATGATATCATTAATGAATCCGGCACAGCCAGTTATTCCTGCAGGTTTACCTCGTGGACTGATGATATTTTTCGGAGCAGATATTAAAAATACCGATATACCGTCTATCGCTCGCGGACATTTAACGGCTTTGCGCAGTAAAATATTAACTGCTTCCAACCTGTCGACAGATAAATTAAGTAAATATCACTTACAGGACGTCGCTGAAAGAATCCGACAGGCGCTCAATCCGAAATGACATGGATTGGGCTATTTATTATTTGCCAATCATTTGAATAAATCGGCAATAGGACTTCCAATATTTCCGTCAGGCGACTGTATATGAAGCATTGTTGCCAGCGTGGGCGCTATGTCGGTCATATTTACACGAGTTGCGGAAGCACCCGGCTGAATATGCCATCCCATAAAAACAAGCGGGATATGTGAATCATATGGATTCCATGTACCGTGTGTGGTGCCTGTTCGGGCATAGGATTCCAGCCATCCTGGTTGGAAAACAACCTGAACCTGTCCGCTCCTTTTAAAATTATATCCATTAATGATCATGGTTTTAATTATATCAGGTATAGGAGCATCCTGGATCTTCTCTATATCTACAGCATAAGCCACACCGGGTTGTTTTTTTAAATAATCAACAACAAGTTTTTTTATTGCGTCGAAGTCTGCGTTATAAGCAGCAATTTTTTCTAGATCGAAATTAATCTGATAATTACTCGCAGAACGGATCACCTTAAAATAACCAAGCTTTTGTTGTATAAGCTGGTCGAGGTTAGTCAGAATATTGCTGCTTACAAAAAAGTCAGCAGGCATCCTGTTCGCTTGTGAATATCCTACGGCGTGCGAAGCGCCATGATCTGCGGTAAGAAAAACAATGTATTGACCTTTCCCTATTTTTTGGTCGAGATAGGAAAAAAAAGAAGCCAGATCAAGATCCAGTCTTAGATACGTGTCCTCAATTTCAACAGAGTTAGGTCCGAATAAATGCCCCACATAGTCTGTCGATGCGCAGTTGATTGTCAGGAAATCAGTAGATGACTCCTGACCAAGTTTATAAGCATCTAAAATAGTTTTAGCAAAATCAAATGTTAAAGAATTTCCAAATGGTGTAGAACGAAAAGATCCGTGATTTTTTGCATAGGCTGATTTAAGATCGTGAGGAAAGACCGGTAAGGATTCCCCCGGTAGTTTTCCTTCATACGATTTATTGTCAGAATCACTCTCAATATAGGTACTGATTGGATAAAGCGTATTCCAGTCACCGTTTGTGAATTGCTGAATATTTTTCTGCTTATTAAAATTTTCGACCGCCTCCGGAAGCTTATTCATATAATACGTGCTGCTGATGAAATTACCACTTGAATCATCCATCCAGAATGCAGCATTTGCCGTATGTCCGGCTGGTAGAATTGCAGCTCTGTCTTTTAATGAAATTCCAACTACACGCGACCTATAATTTGTAGCCATCCGTAATTCGTCTGTGATAGTAGAAACCAGCAGATTCCTGGGAGACATCTTACCATCTGGCGCATATTCGACGCCGACAGATTGCACCGTACTGTCGTCAGTGCAATAAACATGTGATCCGGTTAGCTGGTCCACCCAGTCGTTACTTGTTATTCCTGAAATAGATGGAACCGAACCTGAAAAAATACAAGTATGTCCAACGGCAGTAAAAGAAGGTAAATAATTTATATAAGTACTCTCACAGGAAAAACCCTGCTTCAACATTCTTTTAAATCCTCCTTCACCATACTTGTCAAAATACCGGTAAAGGAAGTCCCATCGCATTTGATCTATAACAATTCCCACCACCAGTTTCGGTCTTGCAACAGACGAATTACTCTGTTGTGCCTGCACCTGGCATGAAACAAATAAGATAAATACAATAAAAAAAAAGAACTTGCCCATGATCTGTAAAACTTTGAACAAAGGTATCAGCATTTGAGTATTGTCCAGTTACGCAAATGCATTATTTTTGCATCAATTTTTAATTTAATGTATTAATTCAAATGGCAGATATTTTTGAAAAACTTACAAAGCATCAGGGCCCGATTGGACAGCATCGCGAAAGGGCACATGGTTATTTTGCCTTTCCAAAACTGGAAGGTGAAATAGGTAGTCGAATGAAATTTCGCGGCAAGGAGATGATAGTATGGAGTCTCAATAATTACCTGGGTCTGGCCAATCATCCTGAAGTGAGAAAAGCTGACGCGGATGGCGCCAGAGATTTCGGTCTTGCTTCACCGATGGGTGCCAGAATGATGAGCGGAAATAGCAATCAACATGAACAGCTAGAAAAGGAACTTTCAGATTTTGTTGGCAAAGAGGATACCGCCCTCCTAAATTATGGCTACCAGGGAATGGTTAGTATTATAGATGTTTTGTGTGGCCGACACGATGTTATTGTATATGATGCTGAGTGCCACGCTTGCATCATCGATGGCTTAAGATTACATGCTGGTCATCGATATGTATTCAAACACAATGACCTCGTTGATTTTGAAAAACAAGTACAAAGGGCAAATGCGCTGATCGAAAAGCAACACGGCGGAGGTGTGTTGGTAATAACCGAGGGGGTTTTTGGTATGGCCGGTGACCAGGGGAAATTAAAGGAGATTGCCTCTTTGAAATCTAAATACAATTTCAGGTTACTTGTTGATGATGCTCATGGATTTGGTACACTTGGGAAAAAAGGAGCAGGTGCCGGAGAAGAACAGGGAGTTCAAAATGAAATCGACTTATATTTCTCAACTTTTGCTAAATCGATGGCATCCATCGGAGCCTTTGTATCGGGCGAGAAGTCGATTGTAGATTATATTCGATACAATATTAGAAGTCAGATTTACGCGAAAAGCTTGCCAATGGCACTGGTAAAGGGCAATTTAAAACGACTGGAACTGCTCAAGAATAATCCCTCATTAAAAGAGAAACTTTGGAGCAACGCGTTAAAACTTCAGCATGGTCTTCGTAAGAAAGGTTTTGATATTGGTAAAACAGATTCGGTTGTCACCCCTATTTATATGAAGGGTGATATTCCAGAGGCTACCGCTATGGTGATGGATTTAAGGGAGAATTACGGGATCTTTTGTTCTATTGTAGTTTATCCGGTTATACCCAAAGGGCACATCATATATCGGCTTATTCCCACGGCCACTCATACCGATCAGGATATCGAGGCAACTTTAATGGCTTTCGAAGCTACCAAAAAGAAACTGGATATGGGTGATTATAAGGTGGAAGCAATTCCAGATATGGCTGAAAATTAACGAGTTATGAAATTTCTATGAGCACTTTAACATAAATGACTGCTTTTGTCGTTTTATTTGGGAATCATTATTACAATTGATATTCGTTTTGTAATTTAACAGAATCTGATAAGAGCATAGTTGATAACCCTCCCATTGGATTCTAGACCCTATGTTCCTTAGAAAAACTATACTGACATTTTTGACCATGGCCTATTGCCATTGTTATGCACTTGATCGACTCCCTCTCAAGGATTCAAGCACCGTCACAATAATGCTTCAAAATGCATCTGACAAACTTTCTAAAATAGACTCTGTTTTTGTAGTCTTTGATCGCTATGACTTGCGGGGAGCAGGTGTAATCAAGAAGGTTTTCTATCCGGATATTTACAACAAGATCGAGGTGTGCCTGCCCAAAGGAAAATATTACTTAAATATATATTGCCTGGGAATTTACAACAAAGAGAGTTTTGACCGCATCGTTTACGCGAAACCCAGCAAAAATCATAACATCCTTCTTCGGTTACAAGCTTCCGCTTTATTTCATCGGGGAGAAATCAAGATGCCGGAAGATCATTTTGATCCAACCCACCTCGCCATTCTTAATTTTGGAAAATAGCTTTTAAGTGTATTAAAAGCAGGGCAAAATAAAGCCTCCTTGTTGAAGGGAGGCCGCACTAATCAAATACCATTAACCATTAAACCTTATCCTATGAAAAGTCAAATATAAAATTATTAAGATTAAAATTAAGTTTCACTATCGAAAAAATATATTTTAAGCTTGTTAGTTGATGCATATCAACTTAAATCCACTACTTTGTAAATTCAAGAATACTGATCATGCGAAAAATAGTTGTAGCTATTACTGGAGCCAGTGGGTCACTGTATGCAAGTATTCTTATAGAGAAATTATTGAAGCTTCATTCACAATGGCAGACAATATCTATTGTGATGACAAAGAATGCAAAACAAGTTTGGCAAACTGAATTGGGTAATCAGTCTTATAAAGACCTGCCACTGGAATTATTCGAAACAGATAATTTCAAGGCTCCTTTTGCCTCGGGTTCTGCAAAATACGATACCATGATTATCATACCCTGTTCTATGGGCACGCTGGGAAGGATTGCTTCGGGAGTTTCTTCAGATTTAATCTCCCGTTCGGCTGACGTGATTCTTAAGGAAAAAAGAAAACTTATCTGTGTAATAAGAGATACTCCATACAATCTTATTCACATTAGAAATATGGAAACGGTTACACTGGCCGGAGGTATCATTTGTCCCGCATCACCATCGTTTTATAGTAATCCTACCAGTATAGAAGCGGTTGCGTCAACAGTAGTTGACCGGGTTATCGATTTGTCCGGACTTGATTTGGAAAGCTTCCGTTGGGGTAAGGCTGATTCGTAGTATGCACCTTCTATTGCGTAAGATTGACTTCTTCTACTCCGGGATATTTAGATTTATCAAAAGTAAAATCGGAATCGGGTAAATTTAAGTCTCCGTTCAAACTATTAATGGTATAAATATATCTGCTATTACTTTTATCGAGGAATTTACCCGAACTTACTAAATGTGTTCTTTTATCTACATATAGATAAATTTTGTGAAAGTTCTGGGTCTTGTCTATCGGCGTCATTTCAATTTCAACTACGGTATTCTGCCCTATCTTTTGTTCTCCGTTCACTTTATATAAGAAGTCTTTATCATAAAAATTCGTAAGTAATTTTTGAGGTGATATCGTGTTTGAACCGGGATCAACTTTAGTTATGGTTACTTCATTGGCAGATTTATCTAAAGTCCAGATTGTTTTGCCATCTGAAAATATCTCCTGACCGGTTATTTGCACGTGGTATCTGTTTCCTTTCATTAAAACCGTTCCTTTTTTTGTTCCTTGCGATGCTCCTTGTGGATCTTGTAGTTCGAGAGTGAATACTGCCTTGATAGATTTGAAAGATTTTATTTTAGCAGAGGCCTGATCAAGAATTTTTTTAGCCTCGGGATCGTTGCCCTGAGAAAAGCAAACATTTGCTATTAAGAACCCGGTTAAAAAACTGAGTAATACTTTCATATGTTAAAATTGATAATAAAGGGATGCAAGATATGCCATTCAAATTGCAATCGTTATGCCATCATGTTAAAGCGAAACCAAATACAATCAACTCATTTGAGCAAGAAATACTGATAACTCAGATTCCGTCTTAATAATGACTTCCCTTACTTTGCTGCCCTGATTAGGACCCACCACGCCCGCAGCTTCCAACTGATCCATCAAACGACCTGCCCGATTGTATCCAAGTTTCATACGTCGCTGAATCAGAGAGGTGGATCCCACCTGGTTCTGGACAATAAGACGTGCAGCATCTTCAAAGAGCGGGTCGCGATTATTGGCGTCAAAGTCTTTTGCGTCCAACTCTCTTTCATCAACATATTCGGGTAATAAAAAAGCCTGTGGGTACCCTTGCTGTTTACCAATAAAATCTGCAATTTCTTCGACCTCCGGCGTGTCAACAAACGCACATTGCAAGCGGGTAATTTCACCGTTATAAGAAACAAGCATATCTCCCTTCCCAATGAGTTGTTCCGCCCCTCCTGCATCCAATATAGTGCGCGAATCTATTTTTGAAGATACTTTAAATGCAATTCGTGCCGGGAAGTTCGCTTTGATGGTACCTGTAATAATGTTAACAGAAGGTCTTTGTGTAGCTATGATCAAATGTATACCAACCGCCCGCGCTAATTGTGCAAGTCGCGCAATAGGCATTTCTATTTCCTTCCCTGCAGTCATGATCAGGTCAGCAAACTCATCTATAACAAGTACAATAAAGGGAAGGTATTGATGTCCTTTTTGAGGATTGAGTTTTCTTTTAATAAATTTATCGTTGTACTCCCGAATATTTCTGGTACCTGCTTCCTTCAACAGGTCATACCGGTTGTCCATTTCTATACAAAGTGCATTTAAAGTATACACCACTTTTTTTGTATCGGTAATAATTGGCTCTTCTTCGCCTGGAAGTTTAGCAAGAAAATGCTTTTCAATAATCCGATATAAACTTAGTTCGACTTTTTTGGGATCCACCAGCACGAGTTTAAGCTGAGATGGATGTTTTTTGTACAGAAGCGAAACCAATATGGCATTTACTCCTACTGATTTGCCCTGACCGGTCGCTCCCGCCATTAACAGATGAGGCATTGTAGACAGATCCACAATGAAATTCTCATTGTTGATCGTCTTACCTATCGCAATGGGTAAGCTAAAGGTACTGTTCTGAAATTTATCTGAAGCCAGCAGCGTGCGCATGCTCACTACCGTCTTCTTCACATTGGGTACTTCAATACCTATAGTTCCCTTTCCTGGAATGGGAGCGATGATTCTGATACCGAGAGCAGAAAGATTGAGTGCGATATCATCCTCCAGATTTTTTATCCTGGAAATACGGACGCCCGGAGCCGGTACTATTTCATATAACGTAACAGTAGGACCAACTGTAGCGCTGATCTTTTGAATATCGATATCATAGTTTTTAAGCGTGCTGATAATCTGGTCTTTGTTATTTTCCAATTCCGCCGGATCCTGAATAATCCGATCACTGCCATGTGCTTGTAATAAATCCAGTGGGGGAAATTTGTAGGACCTTAAATCGAGTGTTGGTTCATAATCAGGTGTATTGTTTTTAATTGTTGACTCCTCAGCATCATCGATTTTTTCTGTCGCGGGATCAGGTACTTTTTTTATTTCCAGTTCAAGTGAATCCGCATCTGCGGTGTTCTTTTTGGGGAGTTTGGTTCCAATAGGCAAGTTGGAAATAACGGGAATCTCTTTTTTTGCATTGTCCTCTTTGATGAAAGGCGCTTTCTTATCAATTATCTGCTCTGGCGTACTTATTATTAAAGGAATTTCTTCTTCGGTTTTCAATTTATTTTTATGCGCTTTCAAAATGGGTTCATCAACAAACAGCAATGCTCCTTCTTCTTTTTCCTGATCCTTTTCAGGAAAAATTCCTTCGTTTTTATTTTTCGCGCTGACATCGGGCATTCTAAATTCCGGATTAAATCTCCAGATAAAATAAGACAATGCGCCGACAAACAAAACGCAGGCCGTGCCAATTTTGCCTAAAAAGCGTACCAACCAATCGCTGGTAATATCTCCAAATGCACCTCCCCAGGGAAATGAAGCACCGCGGCAAATAAAAGCCAGAGAAGTTGACAAATAGACAAGTCCAATTAGAACATAGCGTAAATTTCGTTTAACTGAAAAGTATTTATTCTTAAACAGCCAGTTTACGCCAGTCACAAAAAAAAACGAACAAATAAAATAACTCGCGACTCCGAATCCTTTGTAAAAGAAAAGATGAGAGATATAGGCTCCCAAATTCCCTAAAAGGTTGGCAACCTTAACATCATGAGATGGAGCAAGAATGGAAATACCCCGGAATACTTTATCCTGATCTTCACGCCACGTGAACAGATAAGAAGTAAAAGAAATAAATAGAAATATGGACGTCAGCAGAAAAAACGCGCCGGTTATTTTTTGTGTTCTTTCATCACGAATGACCTGGGAAATAGTGAGTTTTGATTCCTCATCAGTTTTCAGAACAGACGTACCGGACGATTGGTTTTTCTTCGATTTTGAACGCTTGGCCATTTCAACAAAGATAAGTTAACTGGACCTTTTTCGCCATATCGCAATACTTAAAAAAATCCAACCCAAAATAAATAAAAAGCCTCCGGCCGGGGTGGCAATTGCTAACAGAAACGGAATTTCTTTTTTCATGGTTAACAGTGCCGATATACAGTAAAGCGATCCACTGAAAAGAACAATGCCACCAATAAAACAATTGCCGGCACGATAAATATAAGAGCTTGAAAATTTTTCACTTAAAATGCCGGTTGCGAGTAAAGCAAATACATGGTAAAATTGATATCTGACTGCCGTTTCATAGATATCCAAAACATCTTTCTCCATCTGATTTTTTAACAGATGGGCAACCATTGCACCTGAGAAAACTGAAAGCGCACCGGCAACCGCCGCAAAAATTAAGAAACGTTTGTTCATGTTATCTAAATCTACTTCTACTGCTGTAAAACACTGAGAAGGGATTCCAGTTCCGCAGTTTCTTCGTGAATCATAATATCCGCTTGCTCATAATACATTTTGCGTTCACTAAGCTTCCTGATAATATATGCACGAAGCCCGGCTTCCGTAATCCCCTTTAAAAGTGGTCGCGACATTTTTTCCTTTAAGAGCCTTTTATTTAACGCATCGAGGGAAGTGTTCAGCCAGAGAACTTTCCCATTTTTCTTCATCAAATCGATATTGTTGAAAAAGCAGGGGGTACCGCCTCCTGCGGATAAAACAAAATTTTGTTCTTTGTTGATCAAATCTTCGAGTGTTTGCTTTTCCATATACCTGAAGTACTCTTCGCCTTTGATCGCGAACGTTTCTGAGATACTCATACCTTCTGAATTTACGATCACAGCGTCCAGATCGTAAAATGGTATTTGAAGCTTATCAGCTATGCGGCTCCCCCAATGTGTCTTTCCCGAACCCATGAAACCAATCAAAAAAATACGCATACTCTATTTGCAAAATAAAGAGTTACTTAAATATTTAGTCGATAGTGTTGGTGATTTATGCAACAAATCAAATGAATGCATTAAAACCTGTAACATCCATACCAGTAATCAACAAATGTACGTCGTGCGTGCCTTCGTATGTTAGTACACTTTCCAGGTTCATAAGATGTCTCATTATAGAATATTCACCGGTAATACCCATTCCGCCTAATATCTGCCTGGCGTCTCTTGCAATATTAGCGGCAATTTCACAACCGTTTCTTTTGGCCATCGATACCTGTGCAGGAGTGGCTTTATTTTCATTCATCAGAACACCCAATCGCCAATTCAATAATTGAGCTTTGGTAATTTCAGTAATCATCTCAGCGAGTTTTTTTTGCTGAAGTTGAAAACCACCAATTGGTCTGCCGAATTGAACCCTTTCTTTACTGTAACGCAAAGCAGTATCATAACAATCCATTGCTGCACCTACGGAACCCCAGGCAATGCCATATCGTGCTTTTGTTAGGCAACTCAAAGGTCCTTTCAGTCCTCTTATGTCGGGAAACAGGTTTGACTTCGGAATTTTTACGTTATCGAACACAAGTTCACCAGTAGCCGAAGCCCTAAGACTCCATTTGCCATGCGTAGTTGGAGTAGAAAAACCTTCCATTCCCCGTTCTACAACCAACCCGCGAATATCGCCTTGTTCATCTTTAGCCCACACAACTGCAATATGAGCAAATGGGGCATTGCTAATCCACATTTTACTGCCATTCAAAATCACGAAATCACCGGCGTCCGTAATATTTGTAAGCATGCCTGCAGGGTTTGATCCATGATCTGGCTCAGTAAGTCCGAAACATCCCAGCCATTCGCCCGACGCCAATTTGGGCAAGAGGCGCTTCTTCATATCTTCCGACCCAAATGCATAGATAGGGAACATAACCAGGGAACCCTGTACCGACGCTGTAGAACGAACCCCACTGTCTCCCCTTTCCAATTCCTGCATCATTAAACCGTAACTGATATAATCCAGACCCCCGCCTCCATAAGATTCAGGTATTGTGGGCCCAAAACACCCCAAATCACCCAGCTGTTTTATAATTTTCTCAGGAAATGCTGCTTTTTGAGCAAATTCCTCAATAATCGGGCTGATTTCCTTTTTAACGTATGCCCGTACAGTTTCTCGTATAAGTTTTTGTTCATCTGTAAACAAATCGTCAATTTGATAATAGTCCGGGCTTTGAAAAACATCGGTTTTGGCGGCCATAGTGATGAAGTTGGGTGCGAAAATACTCAAAAAGCTTTACGGTTCAGGAATGGAATCCAAAGTCAGCTTTCAGGCATTTAAAATCACCAGATTATAGCCATCGCAGTTTGAAATATCGCCGATTAAGGCACTTTCAAAAATTGCAAATTCTAAAATAAATATGGTGTTTTGGACAAGGATGCAACATCGCAGCTTTCTTTGTGTATTTATACGTAGGAACTAAACAAGGATGTTGGAATTGACCGCAACTATACAACATGATGAACTCGTAGAACGCTGCAGGCAGGGCGATCGACGCAGTTATGGCGAATTGTATCATAAATATAGCAAAGCGATGTACAATACCAGTTTGCGAATAGTAAATAATTCAGCTGATGCAGAAGACGTGATACAGGAATCCTTCATTGATGCATTTGCGGCAATTGAAAGTTTTGCCTATAAATCAACTTTTGGAGCCTGGATGAAAAGAATTGTAATTAATAAATCAATCAATTCTCTCAGAAAAAAAAAGGTACAGATTATAGACATAGATAAAACAACGGCAGTTCATTTAATTGAGGAAGAGAATTATGATGAAGAAGATTTAAAATTCAGAGTGGAAGAGATTCGGAAAGCTGTGAAAGAATTGCCAAATGGATATAGAACAGTCATCAGTCTTCATTTATTTGAAGGTTATGACCACGAAGAAATCGCAGACATACTGCAGATTTCACACGCTACAGTAAGAACACAGTATATGCGCGCAAAACAAAAATTACTATTACTAATAAAACAAGGAGGCTTATTATGAGCAGTCCACTGGAGAAATTTATCGCTGAGAACCGGGAAAAATTCGATTCAGAATTGCCCGATCCGCGGATATGGGAAAAGTTAAATGAAAAAATGAATCCGGAGGCTAAAAAGGCAATAGGCCTTTCTTCGGTAGTATTAACACGATGGTTAGCGGTTGCCGCCAGCGTGTTATTAATTGCCATAACGGGTTTTCTTTATTATTCACTGCATACAAGTGGCCCTGAATCCGTAATTGTAAAAAAATCGATAGAACTCCCGGATAACAGCAACAAAACAAATAATCTACCTGCAGCAAATCCAATTGTAGATTCATCTGCAACGATTGCCAAAGCGCAGTTAAATAATAAACAAAATAAAAATCCGAACGAACAACCCGCCTTCAAAACGGATTCTTCAGATATAAAATCAGATATCGGTGAAAATAAAGAGATGTACTATTATACAAAGCTAATAGAACTTAAACATGAAGAACTCAAAACACTCGAAAAAGACGAACCGCTACTGTACAGGCAGTTCTCTGGCGATGTGCAAAGGTTAGACAGTGTTTATCATTCCCTAAAAACCCAGCTTCCCACAAATTCAAACCGGGAGCAGGTGATCGAAGCGATGATTTCAAATCTTCAACTTCAGATCGGTTTATTAAACAAGCAATTGGATATCATTAAAAAAATTAAACACTTCAAAAAAACAGCGTATGAAAAAGCATATAAATCCGTATAAAGGCTTCATTCTTCTTGCCTTTGCGCTGGCCCCCCTCCTGAGTTTGGCCATCAATGGTGATCATGTTGAAAAGAAACGCGCCATATCAAAATCGTATAACGTTGGTCCCGAAGATCGCCTTTCTATCGAAAATTCTTTTGGGAACGTAACTATAACAACCTGGGATAAAAACGAAATTCAGGTTGAAGTGGAGATTGGAGTGAATGCTTCTTCCGAAGAAAAAGCACAACAAATGATGGACCTGATAAATGTGAAAGATAATCAGAGTGGACACGATATTAATTTCAAAACGGATATAGGTCATATGTCGGGAAAAGATAATTGGAATAAAAATGAGGAAACGAGGAAATTTTATGTGGACTACAAAGTAGTTATGCCTGCTAAGAACTCACTACATATTGAAAACAGCTTCGGCAAAATCAATGTTCCAAATTTTGATGGGAGTGCCAGTCTGATCAGTAAATTTGGAGAATTAACAACCGGCAGGCTGCCGAATGCGACACTGGTACACGTAGAATTTGGGAAAGCAGATATCGGACGGCTGAATAATGCAGATTTGATATTGAAATTTAATGGCAATTCCCAGGTTGCAGGCATTAGTGGAAATTCGAAAGTTGATATTCAATTCTGCAGTCGTGTGGACATAACTGTAGATAATTCGGTCAGCGCACTGTCACTTTTCCAGTCCTATTCTTCCATAAATTTAAAAGTATCTGATAACCTCTCGGCGCAATTTGATGTCCATACAAATTTTGGAAGCTTTAATAACAAGACTGAATTCAATATTCCTGAAGAAGGGGATGACGAGTCTTCCGGACCAAAATTCGATAAAAATTATTCAGGAAAAGCAGGAGAAGGAAATGCAAAAATAAAAATCAAAAGTAGTTTTGGCAGTGTGCGGTTAGCAAATGTAAATGATAAATCAGTCGATAAAGAGGGGAATGATGACGACGACGATAACAAGGATGCCAATAAATCGAAAGTAAATTTATAATTCCTAAAAATGGTTAGCTGAATTGCTAGCCATTTTTGTTTAAATACCCAGCCATCTCCCTTGCATATTCACCCGCTGCCAATGCTGCTTTTTCCGCAAAATCCTCTCCTGAACCGGCATAAATTATAGCACGGCTGGCATTTACAAGCAGGCCCCCGTCGCTGTTAAGCCCCTTCAATGAAACCTCCTTCAAACTGCCTCCTTGTGCTCCCAGGCCCGGAACCAAATAGAAATGCATGGGTGTTAGTTCACGTATCCGAAGAAACCAGTCGGAATTCGTGGCACCAATTACAAACATCAAATTTTCAATCGTTCCCCAGTCAGAAACTTTTCGAATCACTGACTCAAAAAACAGTCCATCCTGAATCTTTTGCAATTCAAAATCAGCTGCTCCTGAATTTGACGTAAGACCAAGCACAATCGTCCATTTATCTTTATATTCCAGAAACGGACGCACACTGTCTTCTCCCATATATGGAGCTACCGTCACCGCGTCAAATGAAAGTGTTTCGAAAAACGCTTTAGCATACATGGAAGACGTATTTCCGATGTCTCCACGCTTTGCGTCGGCAATCCGAAAATGACTGGCAGGGATATATTCCACTGTCTTCTGCATACTTTCCCATCCCAAAGCGCCTGATATCTCGTAAAACGCCGTATTGATTTTATAAGCTATGCAATGATTGAGCGTTGCATCTATAATTCTTTTATTGAATTCAAATACCGGATCAGAAAAACCACTTAAAGAATGGGGGATTTTCGCAGGATCCGTGTCCAGGCCGACGCAGAGGTAGTTTTTTTTGGTTTTAATCCGACTTATCAATGCTGCCCGATTCATGGATTGGTTTTATTTTTTTCTTCCATAGTCCTTGCAATTTCACGGGCGTCAGAATCCAGATTACTCAATTTGGAAACAATGTTTTCCTGTGTTTTTTTATCCCTGTTCTGGCTCAGTTTGAAAACATTGCGAATAGATGTTACTTCCAATTCAAATGCAACAATTGCTTTCATCATTTGCTCTACATATGCCGGATCCATATACTGCACAAGTGAAGGTGACCCGGGTTGTTCAAAAGTTTCAGTTAGTCTCGTGAGAAGTTGAAGTAAAAAATCTGCGTCTTTAAAACATATCGTCCCAGCAGCATGTACAGCCTGATAATTCCATGTACTGGCAATTTGCTTATTTTCATACCAGCTGGCACTCACATAGGTGTGTGCACCCGAAAAAACAACCAATACATTTGGATTTTGAAGAAAAGCATTCGTATGATCCTGCTTTCTCATAAAGTGCCCCTGAAGAAATAATTTATCTCCCCTTTGTTCAAACAAAATGGGTGCCTGGGTTGCTACGGGTTTCGAATTAACATCAACACCACAAATGAAGGCGAACGGATGAGCACGCATATAGGCAATCACATCATCCGGATGGCCAGCTTTAAAATAAGGAATGTCGTACATAGAATAGGTTAAACTTCCACCAGTTCAGCCCGTTTTGCCGCATTGATATTTGCATTGATCATTGCGATACTTCGAACCGCATTGCCTGTGATCTCCTGAAAAGCTTTTTTTGCTTCTGAATTTTCGCTCATCATAATTGGTTTCCCCTGATCGCCTCCTTCCCTGATTCCCTGAATTAAAGGAACATGTCCCAGAAAGGGAATATCAAATTCTTCTGCAAGTCGTTTGCCTCCGTCTTTTCCGAATATATAATATTTATGAGAGGGGGCCTCTTCGCTTACAAAATAGCTCATATTCTCTACAAGTCCGATGATGGGGGCTTTTAGCTGTGCCTGTGTAAACATGGCGATGGCTTTTTTTGCGTCGGCTAAAGCCACTTCCTGTGGAGTACTTACGACTATTATACCTGTAACCTGTACGGCCTGCATCATTGTAAGATGTATGTCACCAGTACCCGGGGGCATATCAATGACCAAATAGTCAAGTTCATCCCAAAAAACTTCCGAAACAAATTGTTTAATGGCCGAACTCGCCATGGGGCCCCGCCAAACGACAGCACTTTTCTCATCAATCAAAAGGCCGATACTCATAAGACGTATGCCATATTTTTCAAGTGGAAGTATCATACCCTTACCCCCAACAGTTTTCATCATGGGCCTTTCACCCCTCACTCCAAACATTATTGGTACACTTGGCCCATAAATATCTGCATCCAATAGACCCACGCTGGCCCCTTCTTCAGCCAGGGCCAAAGCAACATTTGATGCTACTGTACTCTTACCTACCCCACCCTTACCACTTACTACAGCAATTATATTTTTCACCTTAGGAAGTACGGTTTCTGGTGAATTTCTTTTTGAATTTATTTCTGAAATAAAATTTACCTTAACATTGATTTCATTTCCTGCAAGCCGATGAATCGCCTCAATACAAGATTTTTTAATTAAATCTTTCAGAGGACAAGCGGGTGTAGTAAGGACAACTGTAAAAGAAAGTTCCGGACCGTTAATCACAATATCTCTAACCATTTTTAAAGTAACCAGATCTTTACCCAAGTCTGGTTCCTGAACTGTACTCAAGGCATTCAACACATTTTCAACCGTCATGCGCAATGTTTTGTTAAAAGAATAAACTGGCTGCAAAATTAAACTATGGGGACATTAATTTGTTAACGATTTACGGTTTATAAACTTTATTTTTGCCGCGATTTGAAAAAATTTCTACTATACTTCTTTTTGCTTAGCCTTCCTTTTGTTGTTGAAGCTCAATTCGATAAATTAAAGGATTCAGTAGTTCAATTTTATGGGGTGGTAATGACCGCTGACAGCCTTCAGGGTATCCCATCCGTAAGTATTGTCGTAAAGGGTCAACATCGCGGAACTTTTACGAATGAACAGGGTGTTTTTTCAATTGTCGTAATGAAAGGCGATCAGATTGAGTTCAGCAGTATTGGGTATAAACCAAAACTTTATGAGGTTCCGAAAAACCTGGAGGGCAGTCAATGGAGTATCATTCAATTTCTGGTAACAGATACTATGTATCTGCCCGCTACTATTATACGTCCCCGACCAACAAGGGAGCAATTTGAGCGGGACTTTGTTAATACAAGTGTTCCCGATGACGAAATTGAGATTGCACGTCAAAATAACAGTGCTGTAAAAAGAAGAATATTAGCACAGGGACTTCCGACAGATGCACGCGAGGCAGCGAGCTATTACCTAAAACAAAATGCGACAAAATATTCGTACACTGGACAAAATCCTCCACAAAATATCTTTAATCCGCTGGCTTGGGCCGATTTTATACAGGCCTGGAAACGGGGGGATTTTAAAAACAACAATTGATCGGTCTCTGCTGGTAGCATTTTTATGGATTACCTCCAAACCATAGATTACCTTTTTAGTCGGTTACCAATATTCAGCAGAATTGGAGCTGCAGCATACAAGGCAGATTTACTAAATATTCAGGCACTTTGTAAAGTATTGGATAATCCCGAAAATAAATTCAAATCCATACACATTGCTGGCACCAACGGCAAGGGATCTACAAGTCATATGCTGGCAGCTATATTACAGGAAGCCGGCTATAAAACGGGTCTGTATACATCGCCGCATCTTCATGATTTCAGGGAACGTATTCGTATTAATGGTCAGAAAATTTCAGAAAAAGATGTGGTGTCTTTTACAAATTTCATACGTGATTCTATTGAAACTATTGAGCCGTCTTTTTTTGAAATCACCGTCGCCATGGCGTTCGACTGGTTTGCAAAGAATCACATCGACATAGCGGTGATTGAAACAGGTCTTGGAGGAAGACTAGACAGCACAAATATTATTACTCCGGAACTGTCTGTGATTACCAATATCAGTTACGATCACATGGATATATTGGGAGATACGCTTGAAAAAATTGCTTTTGAAAAAGCTGGTATTATTAAGTCCGGCGTTCCTGTGGTAATCGGAGAAGAAGCAATAGAAACTAAAGATGTATTTATCAATACTGCAAGAGAAAGAAATTCACCTATTTATTTTGCAAGCCGCAACAGATTTCCGGGGGAATGGAAAACAGAAGGCAAATTTTTATTTGTTCAATTGACGGACGTGCACGGAAATACAAAGAAAAATTATCACCTGGATTTACCCGGCACTTATCAATTAAAAAATATTGTTACGGTAGCCGAATCGGTTTCAATCCTTAATCAGAAAGGATTCAATATTCCGGACTCAGCAGTTCAAAGGGGATTAAGACAGGTAAAATCGCTGACCGGCTTTCATGGCCGTTGGGATATCATCCATGAAAATCCGCTGATAGTTCTGGATGTAGCGCATAATGAAGAAGGAATTAAAGCGATTGCAAAACAGATTGAAAATACTTCCCATGAAGAATTACATATCATTCTGGGAATGGTGAAAGATAAAGCGGTTGATAAAATTCTCCGACACTTGCCTCGTCAGGCAACGTATTATTTCACACGAGCCCAGATTCCCAGGGCATTAGATGAATCAAATCTTTTAATGATAGCTGAAAGCATGGGATTGAAAGGTAGGAGCTTTACAAATGTAAAAATCGCATTGGACGCAGCAGTCTTAAACGCAAATCCCAAAGATCTTATTCTGATTTGTGGCAGTGTTTTCCTGGCGGGGGAGGTAAATCTCAAAGAGATTGCATTCTAGCGAGGGCATAATACAATGTTGTTACGTGCATACTTTGAACGATCTTATTTTCCTTTAATAAATTTTTTACTTCATCCAGGGTAAATAAATACACTTCTATATCCTCATTATGATCCAGTTCTTGTTCTTTTTCAAACCGGCCTCCTGTTGCCAGATACATATGCATCCAGTTATTATTTGTTGAGGGGTTGGAAGATGTTTTCCCAAGATATTCGTAATGATTAAATCTATAACCTGTCTCTTCCAATAGTTCACGTTCAATCGCTTTTTCCAAAGAACTGTCAGTGTCATCCACGCAACCTCCAGGAATTTCAAAGCAGGTAACATCCAGCGCATAACGATATTGCCGCTCCAGTATTATTTTCCCTTCTTCAGTTACAGCTACAGCCGTAACCCATGTTGGAAATTCGTAGACATAGTAAGGGTCAATAATTTTCCCATCAGGGGTCTCACACACATCTTTTCTCACAGTTCCCCAAATATCTTTGGAAATATATTGAGAGGAAATTTTTTTCCAACGCAAATCTCTCATATTCAAAAATTATTCATTTTCCTAAAGGAAAGAATATGCGAAACATGATGTTTACCATGCCAGCTATACAATCCCAGTAAAAACCAGATCGTTACCGGTTCAGATTTTCCCGGATAATTGAACGTCCTGTTCCACTGTTCCTTGCTGAGGTCTTTGATAGCAGCATAAAGGCGCTTATGGAGCGCGTGCAAAAGAGTAATGGAAACATTCATTGGAATCGATTGCACATCGTCCAATTCGGCCCACAATTTTTCTTCATAAGATTTAACAGTAACATGGTCTTCCGTAAGGGCCAGTTTAAAGCGTATATATGCATTCATGTGACTATCAGCGATATGATGTACCAGCTGTTGAATGCTCCACCCACCTTCCCGGTATGAGCTGTTTAATTGCGCTTCATCGAGGTTCTGAATTGAATACTCAAGTTCTGTAGGCAATTGACGAATATTGGCAAGCCATTCGAGCTTCAAAGATTCAGAGTATGGTTGGGGTTCATATTTGCCAATGGGATATCTGGGGTCAGTCATAATTGTATATGGTTAATTGTCGATTGTTAACGGATTAAAATAATTCCCACAATCTCTTAAATTCCCACAATTCTTACTCCCATACTCCTACACTTAGTTCTATTCTTCTCTCCATTCTTTACCCGTCATATGAATAAAAACGTCCTCGAGGTTAGCCTGCTTCACTTCTTTTAGTCGCTCAAAGCCGGTGGCAACTAATTTGTCTATAAGCTGGTCGGGTGAATCGAGGGCAATAATTTTACCCGAATCCATAATCGCTACACGATCACAGAGCACTTCGGCTTCGTCCATATAATGTGTTGTAATGATAACCGTGGTACCGGCAGCACGAATTTCCCGAACCAAATCCCACAAATTCCTCCTGGCTTGCGGATCCAGGCCCGTTGTCGGCTCATCAAGAAATATAATTTTAGGTTGATTGATAAGTGTGGTAGCAATTGAAAATCTTTGTTTTTGCCCCCCGCTAAGGTCTTTATATTTAGATTTCGATTTATCCAGCAAATTTACTTTGCCTAAAAACTCCGACGGTTTAATTTCCCGATTGTACAATCCACCAAATAAAACAAGCAATTCGGTTAGATTTAGATTTGGATAATATCCCGAAGTTTGTAGTTGAACGCCAATTCTTTTTTTTATTTCATTGGGATTTTTATCAAGATCGATTCCATCAACAAATATTTTTCCGGAAGTTTTATCACGAAGTGTCTCAATAATTTCTAACGTGGTGGATTTACCTGCCCCGTTTGGACCTAACAATCCGAAAATCTCACCCTGAAATACATCAAAACTTATTTCTTTTACCGCCTCAAAATCTCCATATTTTTTTGAAAGGTCCTGAACCGAAATAATAGCTTGTTTATCCATGACCGGCAAGTTACGTTTTGGTCTTTAAATACAGCAAATTAGGATCATTACCGCGAAAAAATCTGAGTAAAGTAAATATCACCTTTTAAATCACGTGCATATCCAATCCCTGTTAAAACAAAATTGCCTTCAATATTTTTTTTATGTCCTGGACTTTTAAGCCAACCGTCTACAACTTCACGTGCCGTCATATTACCAAATGCCACATTTTCACCAATTTCAGTACCACCCAACTCTTTTTGGATAGTTTTTGCCCTGGAGTTAAAGCCTTCATGTCCGAATGTTGATTTCCCCGATGCCATATCCTCGCTATGCTTGAGTGCCAGTCCCGACTCTACAGTATTTATTTCGAGCAGCCTCAAATTGTGTTGTTTCCGGTCGTCATTTACAAACTGCAATATCTCCGTTTGCATTGCATCCAGTCGATCACGAACGTTAACAGGCCGATTTCCGGAATACAGAGAGATCCAACTATTTATTAAAATTATTATTAACATCATACGTTTATCAAATTCACTTTAATATACAAACGATTTGATAACCGCTTGAACTAGGGAGGGTTTTTTAACATAGTTATTGCGATCACGAACCCTATTATCTTTGCGCCTTTACAAAACCAACATCATGCTAGTTTTCAAATTCGGAGGTGCCAGTGTCGATTCTGTTTCTAGAATTCGTAACCTGCCAGCTATTTTGAAGCATTATAAATATGAAAAATTGTTGATTGTTATTTCCGCGATGGGGAAAACCACCAATGCTTTGGAAAAAGTTGCCTCAGCTTATTATTCGGGAGAATTACCAAAAGCATTAGAATATTTCGATCAGATCAAAAAGCAACATGTTCAAATTGCTGAATCTCTGGATATCGCAGGCAATAGCGTGTTGCACCAACGAATGGGAGATTTTTTTACGGAAGTGGAATGGCTTCTGCATGACAAACCTACCAGGACTTTTGGCTATTATTATGATCAGATCGTATGCGTTGGTGAACTCTTATCCACTTGCATTATCAGCGAATTTTTAAAAAATGCGGACCTGCCAAATCATTGGGTTGATGTAAGAGACGTTTTTATTACAAATGACCAGTTTAAGGCCGCTGACATTCTTTGGGAAAAAACAAACTCCAGAATATCAGAGCATATTGTTCCATTGTTAGATGAGCCCGGATTCATTATCACTCAGGGTTTTATCGGTTCGACAGATGCTAATGAAAGCACAACCCTTGGAAGAGAGGGAAGCGACTACTCAGCCGCCATTTTCGCCAATGTACTAAATGCATCCAGCCTTACCATCTGGAAGGATGTAGAGGGAGTTATGAACGCTGATCCAAAACTCTTTCCGAATGCGATTTATATTCGGGAACTGGGATATGATGAAGTAATCGAAATGGCTTTTTACGGAGCCCAGGTCATTCACCCAAAAACAATAAAACCACTTCAAAATAGTAATATCCCTTTATATGTAAAGTGTTTCCAAAACCAGCACCTGCCTGGAACGCTCATTCATTCAAAGCATATTTTGAACTTGCCACCTATTCTAGTGATGAAACAAAACCAGGTTTTGATACAATTTCGTACCAGGGATTTTTCTTTCATGGGAGAAAAAGGCACTGCAATTTTATATGAAATTTTATCTAAGCTCCATGTTCAAACAAATCTCGTTCAGACTGGCGCAGTAAGCCTACAGTTATGTATTGACAACATGCAGGATAAAATAGAACGACTGTCTCACGAAGTTTCTGCTTTTTTTGATGTGCATGTTGAAAAGGGACTAACCCTCCTGACTATACGTCATTATAAAAAAGAAATGCTGGAGAAAATAATTAACAATCGTAAAATAGTTTTGCAACAATGGTCAGAAGTAACGGTACAAACGTTGATGTTGTAAACAAAGACATTATGGCGCTTCAATCATAATATTTTGTTTCAGCTTGATGGGCACATTTTTGCCCTGACGGACAGCAGGAATCCACAAAGGCATATTGGTAAATGCTTTTTCTATTTTGAGATTCATTTTATCGTTTCCCCCACTTATCGCATTTGCATAAATGGTTTTTCCATTATCATCTATTATAAATTCCATCAACACAAAAGCTTTTGTTTGTCCGTTATCAAGCTCTTTGATCATATCCACACTTAATTTGTCTATAAATACCTTGAAGGCTGGATTTCCTCCCGGATAGATCGGAAGTTTATCCACGCTTACAGCCAGTTCATCTTCCGGAATAGGTTGTTCAGGATGAGTAAGCTTTGTTCCGGCGCGCGTCTCAGTTTTTTGTGATGCGACAGCGGGCGCTGGAACATCCTCAATTACATATTCACCTTTCGCATTTACAATCACCGGAGGTACCTGACGGTTCTTTTCAAAATAGAAAAAGGCGTTTTGCATACTTTTCTCAAAAGGCACAAATTCATTGAAACTTACCAGGAATTTATTGAGATAGGCAACACTTTTTGGATTATCAAAATTCACCGGAAAAATATGAACTGGAATAAAGTCCTGTCCCATATCTTTTGCATGTGCTGCAAGCACATACAGTTCTTCAATTTGCCCATCCGTAATCGGAATACATCCGGTTGTTACACAACTTCCGTGGATATAAATGTCTCCACCTGGCTGCGATAAATCACATAGCATCCTATCCGAAGCATTCGGATAATTTAACCCCAGCGATAAATGATAAAGACTTCTTGGATTAAATTCGTTGATGTAGTAAAAGCCCTCTGGCACCTGATAGTCACCCGCCATTCTCTTCGGTCCAAGGGATCCTGCCAAAGCACAAATCTTATAGGTTTTAAAATATTTGTATTTCTCGGATTGTTTATTTTTAACCCATACCTCCATCTCACTATCGTATTTAAAAGATCGGATGTAAACAAAACGTGCCGGCCAAATCAGCTGCTTTGCCTGAAATTGCTTTTGAAGGGTATCTTCCTCCCTGCTCATCATTTCACTTATTTTGGGAAATGACTTCTGGTTGTCCAGAAAGTGAACACTATAAACAGAATTCTGTGAAAATAGGGGGGAAAAGGTAAGATTGAAGCATAGCGCCAGCCATGCCTGAGAGAGAAACCGGATTTTTTTCATGCAATAGAAAATAGTACGCATCGGGACGGATAAAGTTAGTTATTAAAACAAAAATCTGGCCATATTATTATGTTGCACGGTAGATTACCGCTTGAAAACCAGATTGTTTTATCTTCACGCCATAATTGGAAAAATGCTCAAAATTGGAATTCTAGGGGGAGGGCAGCTGGGACGGATGCTTTTACAGGCTTCGGCAAATTATCCGGTTGAAACCTGGGTACTTGAAAATGATCCTGAATGCCCGGCAGCTCATCTTTGCCATCGATTTGTACAGGGAGATATTCGAAATTTTGATGATGTTTACAATTTCGGCAGAAATCTGAATGGAATCACCATCGAAATCGAGTCCGTGAATGTTGAAGCATTGGAAAAACTTGAATCAGAAGGAATCAAAGTGTATCCCTCTCCGTCTGCGCTCCGAATCATCCGCAACAAGGTTTTACAGAAACAGTTTTACAAGGAGAATGACATTCCAACTGCATCTTTTCGCATTACAGAAAAAAAATTTGATTTGGATAAACACTCCGATTTTCTGCCTGCAGTCCATAAGTTAGCTTCTGGTGGATATGACGGAAGAGGTGTTCAAGTACTAACAAATGAAAAAGAAATTCATTTGGGTTTTGACGAATCCGCTGTTTTGGAGAAGAAAATTGACATCCATAAGGAAATATCACAAATAGTTGCAATTAACGCAAACGGACAAACTGCTATTTATCCTCCAGTGGAAATGATTTTTAATCCCATACTGAATCAATTGGATTATCAGATCAGTCCTGCAGAAGTTCCCCAACAGTCCGCTTGGAGAATCGAGGCGATATCGTTGAAAATTGTAAAGGATTTAAAGTCACCCGGTATTTTTGCGGTAGAACTTTTCATTGATAAAAATGGGGATATACTTGTGAATGAAACAGCTCCCAGAGTACATAACAGCGGCCATCATACAATTGAAGCAAATTTTAGCTCCCAGTTTGATATGCTTTGGCGGATAATGCTTTCTTATCCGCTGGGAAATCCCAAACACATCGTGCACGCCGCTATGGTAAATCTGATTGGTAACGAGGGGCATTCCGGTGAAGCTTGCTACGTTGGAATGGATGAAGTTCTTAAAATGGAGAATGTTTTCCTTCACATTTATGGAAAGAAAGAAACCAGACCAGGAAGGAAAATGGGACATGTTACAATTCTTAGCCCTGACAAGAGCGATCTCGTTCATAAGGCAAAAGCTATCAGGCAAAAGATGAAAGTCAATGCTCTTCAAAATCAATCGATAATATGAACCAGGTGGCAATCATAATGGGCAGCGACAGTGATTTACCAATCATGCAGCCCGCAGCGGATTTGTTAAAGTTGTTTGGAATACCATTTGAACTGACCATCGTTTCTGCTCACCGAACTCCCAATCGTCTGGTCAGCTACGCCACAAAAGCAAAAGAACGAGGGTTTAAAGTCATTATAGCCGGAGCCGGCGGTGCGGCACATCTGCCAGGTATGGTTGCATCCCTTACAACACTTCCCGTTATAGGCGTTCCTATTAAATCCGCCAATTCATTGGACGGCTGGGACTCCATATTGTCTATACTTCAGATGCCAAGTGGAATTCCGGTTGCCACCGTTGCACTAAATGCTTCTAAAAATGCGGGAATACTTGCTGCAAGCATATTGGGTGCTTTCGAGGAATCGATTGCCCGTCAACTTGAAAAGTTCAAAAAATCAATGGAATCTGAAGTCAAAGAAAAAATTGGCAAATTGAAAGAAAATGGATGGGAGAATAATTTCGATCTATGAATATATCGGCTAACTACTTTCCTCAAGGATCACAAACTCCTGCTCCAGCACCAGCGAATGACTATAAATAAGGTCGATAAAAGATTTCCCGAATTCAGCATACCACGGAATAAAATTATCTATTCTCTCCTGCAGATTATTCAGGGGAAATAAAGCGCCGCGAATTTCCCGGATCTTGCGACGCACGTCTTCGTGATTTTTCTTTTCTGCTCTGAGAATCTTTTTTTCAAGTTCTTCAAGTTTCTGATAGGCCTGCGCTTCCAGCTTTTCTACATGTTGTTCAAGAGTTTTATCAACTGCCCCGGAAATATTTTTCAGGTGACCATAATATTCCTTCATTTCTTCCTTATCCTGGCTCAAATTTATTTGACGCGTGCTGAATTGACGAACAAATTCTTCCATCAATTGCTCTTCGGGTTTAAATAAATCCGTAGGTACCAGACCTGTTTTTTCAATTTTAGCTCTCCAGTTCTTCTTTATTATAAGAAAAGAGTTACGTAAAATCAGCACGGGATAAGGAACCCGGTAGTAATTAAACAGGGGTTTCAATTCCAACCAATAGGCCATTTCACCGCCGCCCCCCACAAAAGCAATATTAGGCAGAATGCTTTCCTGATAGAGCCCCCGCAGAATAACATTTGGACTAAACCGCTCAGGAAACTCACTGAGTTCTTTTTCTATCTCACTTGTTGAAAAATGAATACCCGTATTCACCACATCAAACTTCCCGTTTTTATTTTCCAGTCGTTCTCTTAACTCATCCTTAAGATAAAAAAGATTGATTTCTCTGGGATTGGCCTGGATCGGATATTGTGAACCAAGTTGCCGGAGATTTGTCTGCGTAATTTCAAACGGCAAATGTCTCAAAAGATCATCTCCAAAAACCTTCCTCATAACGGACTTGAGTAACCGATTATCAGGAATCAAAACAACCAATCCGTAACTGCCAAAAATTTTGTGAATGATTTTAAAAGTCGCCTGTTGAACATTTTCAGTGTTAAGATAACAATCCTTTAATAACGCAACAAGTTCGGGACCAAAGGGGAAACCCGCAAACTCGCCTTCAATTCGCTGAATAATATTTTCCAGGCCGTTTGTATGCATCCTTCCTACCGCACCACGTTGTTTTGTATCCCAAATAAGCTTCTCACCATCCAGGTAAATATGCCCCAGTTCGTCCAGATCCGCGTCCTCACTCCCCATATAAAATACCGGAACAAAATGCCGGGTTGGATATCGCATTTCAAGATCTTTCGCAATTTTTATTACGTGTAGTATTTTGTAAATAAAATAGAGGTTACCGGTAAAGATCGCGGGTTGGTGAGCGGTTGTTATGGTAAACGTATTGCTGTCGGCAAGACGCTCTATATTCTTATTCACTAAATCCTGTTCTGAAAATCCCTGATACTGTTCCTTCAAAGCTTTTACCAGCAAAAGACGATCAGTAGGATATTCCGTTCGGTTGCGAATGGCAGATTCTATACCGGAAAAGGATACCGGATGTTCATAAAAATTGCTGAGGAACTCGTTACCGTTTAAATAGTCCGTTATGATTCTGGAAAAAAATCCTGTAGTATGGTATGGAACCCTTTGCGAATTAAAATTCATAAGCTTTAGCTGGAAATAAGAAACGAATGATCCGTGGTTACCTAACAGTAAAATATTTGATTTGTTCAGTCATGCAAATCCGGCCCGACCACCTCGCCTTCCAAATCAAAGTCATACGCTTTGGTCATCTTTACTGAAACAAAACTTCCAATTTTCAAAGCTGTATCGGATCGAATAATTACTTCATTATCAACTTCCACCGAATCGAATTCTGTTCTGCCGATAAACCGGCCCGATTCTTTTTTATCCACTATGGTCTTAAACACCTTCCCTACTTTTTCCTGATTTTTTTCATAAGAGATGTCTTGTTGTAATTCCATTACCTCCTGAGCCCGTGCTTCTTTTACTTCAGAAGGAACATCATCTTTCAGATCATATGCCGAAGTACCTTCTTCATGTGAGTATGTAAAAATGCCGACCCTGTCGAACCGGTGTTCTGTTAGAAAGTCTTTCATTTCATCTACATCGGATTCGCGTTCACCGGGAAACCCTGCAATTAATGTGGTCCGTAAACAAACGCCCGGTATTTTTTCTCTTATGGCGTGAATCAAATCGGACATTTCAGATCTTGTGATCTGGCGTTTCATTGCCCGAAGCATATGATCGCTGGCATGTTGCAGCGGCATATCCAGGTAATTGCAGATATTTTCACGTTCGTACATGGTGTCCAGAATTTCCAAAGGAAATTTGCTCGGGTAAGCATAGTGAAGCCGGATCCATTCCAGACCGTTGATATCTGCAAGGCGATTCAGTAACTCAGGCAACTGTCTTTTTTTATAAATATCCAGACCATAATATGTAAGCTCCTGAGCAATGAGCATCAGTTCTTTGACGCCCATTCGAACCAGCTTTTCTGCTTCTTTCACCAGCTCTTCAATGGGTTTGCTAATGTGCATTCCACGCATCAACGGTATGGCACAAAAGGAACAGGTGCGGTTGCAACCTTCAGAAATTTTTAGATAAGCATAGTGTTGCGGTGTTGACAATAACCGTTCGCCAACCAATTCGGCTTTATAATCCGCATTTAATTTCTTAAGTAATAAAGGCATTTCCATCGTACCAAACCAGGCATCCACCTCAGGAATTTCTTTCTCAAGATCATCACGATATCGCTGGCTTAGACAACCCGTCACATAAACTTTTTCGAGGCTACCTTCTTTTTTTAATGCCACTTGTTCGAGAATGGTGTTTACGGATTCTTCCCTCGCTTTGTCGATAAAGCCACAGGTGTTTACAACCACAATATTGGAAATCTGTTTTGAGCTCTCATGAGCAACTTCAATTCCATTGGAACGCAATTGTCCGCTGAGAACCTCACTATCAACCATATTTTTACTGCATCCCAGTGTAATGATATTTACTTTATCCCTCCGGATTGATTTCGTTTTCATGCCCGGCAAAATTAGTTCTTTAAACTGAAAGGATACATGGAAGGAGAAAGGGTTAACCCTCTTATCATGCCAATAAAATCATTAAAACTTTATTATTTTGTCAATATGGTATTGCAGGTCGCAACCGGAGCTTTAATCTTAAAACGGTATCTTCGAAACTTATGAGGAAGGAGCAACTATCCAGTGGTTTATTCCAGCAATTCTTTAATAGTGAAAAAGCGGGAGGCCTGATCCTGATTGGATGTACATTGATTTCACTTTTGATCGCAAATTCTTCCCTGGGATCTTCCTATATCCATTTCTGGCATACGGATGCACCCGTGCATATTTTCGGAATCGATATACCGTTTCGGATAGAAGAATGGATTAATGATGGATTGATGACAATCTTCTTTTTGCTTGTCGGCCTTGAAATCGAACGGGAGATCTATATTGGTGAGTTATCTTCCTTTAAGAATGCCGCACTCCCCGTATTGGCTGCAGTTGGTGGAATGATTGTACCAGCACTCATTCATTTTCTGTTGAATCATGGAAAACCTGAACAACCAGGCATGGGAATTCCAATGGCAACAGATATCGCCTTTTCGTTGGGAGTATTATCACTTATCGGAAAACGAATTCCACTTTCACTCAAAATATTTCTCACTGCGTTGGCGATTATCGACGATCTGGGGGCTGTATTAATAATCGCCATTTTCTACACACAGAATTTTTCGTTCTTGTTTCTCTCTTTATCATTGGGATTATTTGTTTGTTTACTCGTACTTAACAGGTTGAATATTATGTCATTATGGCTTTATCTCCTGCCTGGAGTGTTACTGTGGTATTTCCTTTACCGATCTGGGGTGCATCCTACCTTAAGTGGTATACTGCTGGCATTTGCAATCCCATTTCGTAAAAACAGAGCGGTTCAGCCTTCATCAGTTTTACAGCATTTCCTCCATAAACCAGTAAATTTTCTGATAATTCCCGTTTTTGCTCTGGCCAATACTGCCATTCATTTACCAACCGCCTGGAAAACAGAAATTTTCAGCTCAAACAGCTTGGGCATCTCATTGGGACTGCTTTTGGGCAAACCGTTGGGAATTGCAGGTTTCAGCGCCTTAGGTATAATGACAGGCCTGGCAAAACTACCAGAAGGCATGAATGCGACTAAATTAATTGGAATGGGCTTGTTGGCAGGAATAGGGTTTACCATGTCTATTTTCATCAGTAACCTGGCCTTCGATGCAAACAACGATTTGATACAAAGCTCTAAAGTGGCTGTTTTAATCGCATCTATTTTGGCTGCAATACTTGGCTGGCTGGTTCTGAAAACAAGCATGGACAGGTCAGAATTGCCCAGATGAGTGCCTTCAGAAAAGTATCTGCATCTTTATAAAATATGCGGATAAAGCCTTTCCGGGGATTATTAATTAGCCTTTCGGGTCATACGGCCTGTTCTTTGAAAAGGCTGTCTACAAATTCATGGCTATCAAATAGTAGAAGATCTCCTATTTTCTCCCCCACTCCTATATATTTCACGGGAATCTTAAACAAGCTTGCAATAGCAAGCACTACTCCCCCTTTCGCCGTTCCATCTAATTTGGTAATAGCCAGGGACGTTACATCAGTAGCTGCGGTGAAATGTTTTGCCTGTTCAATGGCATTTTGACCTGTACTTCCGTCCAATACGAGCAAAACTTCATGCGGAGCATCAGCAATCAGTTTTTTCATCACCCTTTTTATCTTACTAAGCTCCTCCATCAAATGTGTCTTATTATGAAGACGGCCCGCTGTATCTATTATGATTACATCTGTGCCTCTCGATAAGCCACTTTGAACTGTGTCAAATGCCACAGAAGCGGGATCCGCTCCCATACCCTGCTTGACGATCGGAACATCCGCCCTTTCGCTCCAGATATTTAGCTGATCCGTCGCAGCTGCACGAAACGTGTCAGCAGCACCCAATAAAACACTGTATCCTGCCTTTTTATAATTGTATGCCAGCTTACCAATAGTAGTGGTTTTTCCTGCACCATTTACCCCAACCACTAAAATGACATAGGGTTTACGATCCGGAAGGTCGAAGTTCCTTAGTGAATCGGCACCACTCTCATTGAGCATTTGTTCAATTTCGTCACGTAACAAGCCATTGAGTTCAGAGGTATTCAGATACTTATCCCGTGCAACCCTTTTCTGAATTCTTTCTATAATCTGTATGGTGGTATCGACACCCACGTCCGCACTAACAAGAGCTTCTTCAAGACTGTCCAGCACGTCTTCGTCGACGGTAGTTTTCCCGGCTATCGCCTTACCAACACGTGTAAGGAAACTCTCTTTCGTTTTTTGAAGACCCTCGTCCAAGGTTTGTTTTTCCTTTTTCCCGAAGAGCTTGTCGAAAAATCCCATTGTAGGCCTGTTAGATTTTTTTAAAGAAAAAAAGCTGCTCCGGAAGGGAACAGCTTGATTAATAAATTTAGGAGGTCGCTTATTTCTGAGCTAAAAATGCCTTGATATTATCCTTGTGGACTATCGCCTCCTTAAACGTGTAAGCACCCGTTTTAGGGCTGCGTACCGGCTTTATTACTTTTGTCCAGTTTTTTGCCTCAGCCGCTGCACGAGCATCTTTGGTTTTAATCGCGGTTTTTGCTGCTTTTGCCATATTTACTTGATTTCTTTATGAACAGTAACTTTCTTTAATATGGGGTTGAATTTCTTCAGTTCCATTCTTTCAGGAGTATTCTTTTTATTCTTAACAGTGATATAGCGGCTTGTGCCAGGTTTACCACTGGTTTTGTGTTCGGTACATTCCAGAATCACCTGTACCCTGCTTCCTTTCTTTGCCATTTTACTGAATTTATAAATTTAATTGCCGGTAATGATCAGATCTTTTCCCCCGCTTTTCTCAATTCTTTTACAACAGCATATAGACCTCTTTTGTTAATAGTACGAATACCTTCAGTCGAAAGCTTCAGACTTACCCATTTGTCCTCTTCAGCAAGGAAAAATCGCTTTTGTTGCAAATTCGGCAAAAAACGGCGTTTTGTTTTAATGTTCGAATGTGAAACGCTGTTTCCAGTAATTGGGCGTTTACCGGTTAACTGACATACTTTGGACATACCATCGGAATTTTGGACGGCGAAGGTCGGGATTATTCTCTGATTTTCAAAGAAAAGATTGAGGATCTTAATAAATCTCAATACGGTTGTTCTAAACAGCCTTCAAATCAGCTAGGAGGGATAAAACAAATACATACGAGCCCACTTTTTACAAAATCATTCACAAACCGAAATCCCGGAAGAATCGGATAAACGCTCTGATCGTTAACATTTTATCACTATTCTCAATTTTCAATTTTCTCAATTGTTGAAATTCTATTTCCTCTTACTTTGCAATAAAGGTGTCGATGTCAATTATGAAAAGAAGAACCATTCCCAGGGATATCAGCTGGCTTGCCTTCAATGGCAGAGTACTTCAGGAAGCCGCCGATCCATCAGTTCCTTTGCGGGAAAGAGTTAAATTTCTGGGAATCTTTTCTAATAATCTGGACGAATTTTTTCGGGTACGGGTAGCTGCCCTAAATCGGATGAAAGAATATAGTGGTAAGGGAAAGCTGAATATGCATATGGAAACTGCTCCGGATAAAATACTTCTCCAGATCCAGTCAATTGTATTACAACAACAGGAAAGATTCGACGAGATCTGGAGGAAGATTTACAGTGAAATGAAAAATGAAAAAATTTTTCTCATCACAGAAAAAGACCTGAACAAGGACCAGCAGAAATTCGTGCAGAACTATTTTGAAGAGGAGGCCCGGGCAAATATTATTCCACTCATGATTCAAAGTATTCCGCAGTTTCCCTATCTAAGAGAAAAATCTCTTTACCTGGGTGTTGTACTGGCCAGAAAATCCCGGGAAATGGAAGAAAAAAAATTTGCGATTATAGAGATTCCCAGCCGCACACTCGGACGTTTTGTAATTCTTCCGTCACCTTCTCCCGATGAAAATTATATCATCCTTCTGGAAGACGTTATCCGATATAATCTGAAAAATATATTTTCATATTTCGGATATGATCGCTACGGTTCCTGGGTTTTTAAAGTCACAAAAGACGCAGAGATCGACATAGACAACGATCTGTCAACCTCCCTGATGCAAAAGATTGAGAAGGGATTAAAGAATCGGAGAAAAGGCAAATTTGTAAGGTTTGTATACGACAAAGAAATGGATACTGATCTTCTTGAATTTCTGATAAAAGGACTTTCACTCGCGAAAAAAGGTACCACTATCCCCGGAGGCAGAATTCATAATTTCCGGCATTTCATTGATTTTCCTGATGTATTTACGAAAAAGGGGCAACGTAAAAAACCATTTCCGCATCCTTTGGTTCGCAGTTCTCACCGAATTACAGATGTCGTGTTGGAACAGGATATCATGTTGCACTTCCCATATCATTCTTTTAATGCCGTGATAGATTTGCTGCGCGAAGCGGCAATCGATCCGGATGTTACAGTAATTAAGGTCACCTGCTACCGGCTGGCTTCCAATTCTAAAGTGATCAATGCGCTTATTAATGCTGTTAGAAATGGAAAGCAGGTTACTGCAATGATGGAATATCGTGCACGATTTGACGAAGAAGCAAACCTCGAATGGAAATCTCTTTTGGAAGAAGAAGGTGTAAAAGTGATTGACGTGATTCCAAATATGAAAGTGCATTCTAAGTTATGCCTGATCAAGAAGAAAAAGGGGCCCCGTTCTATTTATTATGGGTTTGTGAGCACCGGCAATCTGAATGAAAAAACCGCCACCATGTACAGCGATCACTGCCTGCTTACGGCAAACCGAAACATTATGGCTGACGTGAACCGCATATTTACATACATGGAGAACTGGAAATCTGGGTTTGCTCCTTTGAAAGCATGTAAAACACTCATCCCCTGCCCCATATATTTACGAAAGGAATTATATCGCATGATCAATGCAGAAATCAAGGCTGCAAAAAGTAAAAAAAATGCATCCATTACACTCAAGATAAATTCACTTTCTGATGAAGAATTGATTTACAAATTATACGAAGCTGCACGCGCAGGCGTCGAAATACAATTGATTGTAAGAGGTATTTTTTGTATGATGCCTGAGAATAGAAAATTTAAAAAACCCGTGACAGCAATCAGCATTCTGGATGAATATCTCGAACATGCAAGGGTGTTTATTTTTCACAACAACGGCAAAGAAAAAGTTTATATATCTTCGGCTGATTGGATGGTGAGGAATATGGATCACCGCATTGAAGCGACTTGCCCGATTCTGGATCCAAAAATTCGTAAAGAAATAAATGAAATTTTGCAAATTCAACTTTCAGACAATGCAAAAGCAAGATGGCTGGACAATAATCTTCAGAATCACTATAAAAAGGACCAGTCAAAAAAAGTACGTTCCCAGATTGAAATTTATCAATATCTGAATCAGAAAATCAACAAGCCGGTCATTCAGCAGGAATTAACACCTGCTATTGCCGCTGATCAGATAACACTTATTTAAATATCCAACCCCATGATTTTGGCAGCTATTGACATTGGTAGTAATGCAGCCAGATTGCTCATCACAGAAGTAATTGAATCGGAAAAAAAACCTCTTTTCGAAAAGCTAAATTTGTTGCGGGTACCACTGCGCCTTGGTTTTGATGTATTTGACAAAAAAGAAATTTCTGAAATCAAAACCTCGATGCTTTTAAATACCATCCGCTCGTTTAAATACCTGATGGATGCTTATTCTGTTACTAATTTTAAGTCCGCTGCTACATCTGCCATGCGGGATGCACAAAACGGTTTACAAATTATTCAAACCGTAGAAAATGCTACCGGAATTAAAATTGAAATCATCAGTGGCGACGAAGAAGCCGCATATATTTATGAGAATCATATTGCTGAAAACCTGAACACAGACAAGTCCTATTTATATATTGATGTGGGCGGTGGCAGCACGGAACTTACTTGTTTCGCAGATAACAAACTCCTATTCAAAAAGTCATTTAATATAGGAACCATCCGCCTGATCAAAAACCAGGTTACCGAAGCGCACTGGGACCAAATGAAAGAGTTTCTGAAAAAAGAAATTCGAAACATGTCAAAACAATTAACCGCTATTGGATCCGGCGGTAATATCAACAAGGTTTTTTCGCTCTCTAAAAGGAAGGATGGCAAACCCCTGCCACTTGAGCTTCTTAAAGATTACTACAAGGAGCTCAACAGCTTTACTGTGGCGGAACGTATGCGTCTTTATAACTTAAAGGAAGACAGGGCTGATGTTATCGTCCCGGCTCTTCTGATTTATGTAAACGTAATGCGATGGATCGGCGCTGAGGAAATATTCGTTCCGAAAATTGGTCTTGCCGACGGAATGATTCAGGCACTATATCGTGAATTGCAAACTAATCTTACCCCCGCCAGTTGAATTAGGATGCATGAGGCATTATATCAATTCGCGTTATCTTTATCTCTCAACTGAAGTAAATGACCCCCAAGAAAATTACGACGCATATCCTTCAGAATATGAAGGCAAATGGTGAGCGGATTTCTATGATTACTGCATACGATTACTCTTTTGCCCGCTTATTTGACCAGGCAGGTATTGACGTAATACTTGTTGGAGATTCAGCATCAAATGTAATGGCAGGTCATGAAACTACTTTACCGATTACGTTAGATCAAATGATCTATCATGCCTCATCCGTGATACGCGGAGTTTCCAGATCACTCGTCATTGTGGACCTTCCATTCGGTTCGTATCAATCGAATTCGAAGGAAGCTCTAATATCAGCAGTCCGCATTATGAAAGAAACAGGCGCACATGGAGTAAAACTTGAGGGCGGTGAAGAAGTGATGGAATCCGTAAAACGAATTTTGGCAGCAGGAGTACCGGTCATGGGTCACCTGGGATTAACACCGCAATCCATTTACAAATTTGGAACGTATACCGTTCGTGCAAAGGAGGAAATGGAAGCAAATAAATTAAAAACAGATGCACGGCTACTTGAAGAAGCTGGTTGCTTTGCCATAGTGTTAGAAAAAATTCCCGCGATGCTCGCAAAAGAAGTTGCCGAAAATATAAGTATACCAGTTATTGGAATCGGCGCGGGAAAATATTGCGATGGCCAGGTTCTCGTTATGCATGATCTTCTGGGAATCAACACTGAATTCAAACCCAGATTTTTAAGACAATATTTAAAACTTCATGAACCCATAACGAACGCTGTTCAACAATATATAAAAGACGTGAAATCAAATGATTTTCCGAATGAACAGGAGCAATACTAAAATCTCCGAATTCAAACTTGCAACTTACCCCCCGAATCTAATTAATATCCGCATCCAGAATCTCATATAGTTGTAATTGACTGTCGGCTGTCTTGAGTTGATAATACAATGCCTTGCATGAACCTGTCTGATGTATTTCTGACAACGTTTTTATCTTGTCATAAAACATTTGCCGAAGATGTTTTTTTTCTTTTTCGATATGGCTCCTTGCAATATTTAAGTCATTGCTGTTGCCATAATTTGCTTTTTCAGCAAGCAACACCACATGTTGGTGATTATAATTAGACGATTCGAGGTCCAGTATCTGACAGGAGCAGATCCTGCCTGAGGAATTTTTTATCCCTGCGGCGACTAAAGGTTGTTTGTCAGCTTCTTGATGATGTTTATTTAGAAGAAATAATTTCAAATACCTGATTTCACCCATTTTCAATGAAAAAGACGTCATTGGTTTGGTATCAAACGGATTGGCAAATAGGGCTTTGGATGTAAAACTGAAGAAAACAGTAATTGCTAAAATTCGGATTAAAGGGTGCATAAAAAGGTGCTATCGGGTGAAAAATCGGCTCCAGGGATTTGGATGTTCGATAGCGGATTTCAACGTTGGAGGAAAAACCTGTGCAACAGGATTTCAACGGATAGATTGGGAAATCAAAGAATGCAAAAAAATGCCGAACCTCATAATTTCCAGTCTAAATTATTTCGCTTAGGTTAACAACAGGTGAATAACAAAATATTATTTATAGTAATATATGGTTTTTCGGGCGCCAATGCATAATTTGGCAAATGCTTGGCCATTAACGTCATATTCATTTTTACCAATCTATCTATTTTACCAAAACTGCGATTTATGAAAAAATGGCTTTTTTTATCGGGATTTTTGATTTGCTCGTCTTTTTTAATGGCTCAGACCAATTTATCGGGCAAAATAACGGATAGTAAAACGGGCAGCCCTCTTTCAGGAGTTACCGTGAAAGTAAAATCCTCCAAAAAAGGAACTACCACAGATAATGCGGGAGTTTTTAAAATCCAGGCCACCCCCAACGACGAATTAGAAATAAGTGCAATAGGTTTCAAAACCCTGTCAGTTAAAGTAGGCACACAAACTGATTTATCAGTTGCGTTGGAAGAAAGTCTTACAGATCTTGGCGAAGTGGTCGTAACAGGGAACAGGGGTATGCCAAGAGTCAGAACAGAAAGCGCCGTTCCGGTCGATATCGTAAAAATGAATTCCATTGAAGAAACCACCGCCAGACCAGACCTCGAATCACAGTTAAATATGGCTGTCCCGTCTTTTAATTATAACAAACAAAGCGGTGCCGATGGATCTGATGCCATGGACTTTGCCAGCCTCAGAGGTTTGGGTTATGATCAAACGCTGGTGCTTATAAATGGCAAACGCAGACATTTAGCCGCTTTTGTAAACGAATTTGGAACAAGAGGACGGGGTAACTCAGGCACCGATCTGAATGCCATTCCTGAAGCGGCCATCGACCGGGTTGAAATATTAAGAGATGGTGCATCTGCACAATATGGATCTGATGCGATAGCAGGAGTCATCAATATCATCCTTAAAAAAGACGTAAACAAACTGTTGGCAACGGCTGGATTCAGTGGCTACTACGATCATAAATACAATACATTAAATAACGTTGATCCGAGCCAATATTATACCGGCAAACAGCTCGATGGCCGAACCTTTACCCTCAGTCTGAATTATGGCGTACCCATCGGAAAAAGTGGCGGGTTCATTAATGTCGGCGCAAATCTTCTCACACTCGGAAAAACATTCCGTGCACTACCAGACACTAACTGGTCAACCAATCCTAATTCCAAAATGGTTGCCCCCTATATTGCTGAATACAGAAGAGCATTTGGTGATGGCTCTGTAACTTCCGGAGGTGGCATGTACAATATGGAAATTCCCATAGCCGGAACAAAAACTACATTTTATTCTTTTGGTGGTTACAATTATAAACATTCCAACGTTTATGCCTGGACGAGAAATTTTGACGACCACCCGGAGAAATTTCCTACAGACGCAAATGGCAATCTGATATTTGTTCCCGGTATCATGCATGTTTTTGATCCGACGCCAGGTGTTCTTGATACAGCCAACGTTTTCTACAACCCACAGGAAGACGTGTATATCCAGGATGTTTCTTTTGCAGGAGGCATTAGAGGAACGGTGGGGAACAATTGGGATTGGGACCTGAGTAATGTGGTTGGATATAATATATTTCACTACTACGGCAATAAAACTTTTAATGCAACGCTGCCGGAAAATGAAGTTGCAACAAAAACAAGATTTGATGATGGTGGCTTTGATTTTTTGCAGAATACTTCAAACCTGGATATTAGCAGGAGATTTAGCACCGTTGCACAAGGATTGACCCTGTCTTTTGGAGCTGAATTCAGGTATGAGAATTACAAAATATTTGCAGGAGAAGATGATTCCTGGATGGGTTATCCGCCAACGCAGAAATCTTACTCGATAACAGGAGACACAAGAGATGTCGCTTCCGGCTCTCAGGGCTTTCCCGGTTTCAGACCCACCGACGTAACCAATGCAAGTCGGACAAATATTGGAGGTTATGTAGAGGGTTCTCTGGATGTAACCAAAGAATGGCTGTTAGATGGAGCGGTTCGGCTGGAAAACTATTCAGATTTTGGATTTGTGAACACTTATAAACTTGCCACCCGTTATAAACTAACAGATAATTTCAATTTAAGAGGTTCCGTGAGCACAGGATTCAGAGCTCCTTCCCTTCAGCAAATCAATTTCAGCAATATCAATACGAATATCGTCGCAGGCAGCTTACAATATATTTGGCTTGCTCCGAATACAAGCGCCGTTGCAAGAGCGGCCGGTATTCCACCTTTGAAACAGGAAACATCTGTAAACTACAGCCTTGGTTTTGCCTGGAAACCCATGCACAATTTTACAGTTACTGTCGATGGATATTTAATACAGCTAAAAAACAGGGTAATCTTCTCCGGACAATTTTCTGCAACAAACCCGGTTCTGGCCCCCTATCTCCCTGTTTTAAGTCCACCGCTTAATTCAGTCCAATTTTTTGCAAATGCTGTGAACACCACAAATGAAGGAGTAGACATCGTGCTGGAATATTCGAAAAAACTGGCACCAAACAAAGGACTTAAAATACTCTTCGCCGGCAATATTCAAACGATTAACATAAACAAGATAAATGTTCCGGCACCTTTGAATGACAATTTATTTGATCAGCAGACTTTTTTCAGCACACGTGAACAGGCCTTCCTGCTGGCCTCTGCTCCCAAATCTAAATTCTCAATTAACATTGAATATGACGTGAACAAGCTGGCCATTGGTACACATCTTACCTATTTTGGAAAATTGACCACACAAGGATATGGATATGATACACTTGCCGGCGCATTGCCTGGAACTCCGGGAGGAGCGGGCATTTCAGATCAGGGACTTGGATATTATCCTTATGTAGCAACTGATAACGGGAATTCTTCTGTACCGGAAAATTTCGTCTTTAATGGCAAGATGACTACTGATTTGTATCTGACTTATAAAATAAATAAAAATCTGACCTGGGTTATAGGTGTGGATAATTTATTCAACGTTCATCCCGATATATCTGCAACCGTAGGAGCCAAAAACGCTTCATGGGGTGACAGCGAATCAGGCGGCCCTTTCGATGCCGTGCAAATGGGGTATGATGGAATGAGGCTATTTACAAAACTGACACTGCATCTTTAAAAAGGAATTTTCCAGATTTGCTTTTTATGAATAAAGAAACATCCTGCAAAACACAGGATGTTTCTTTATTTTCTCCCACACTCCCATACTCCCATACTCCCATACTCCCAATACTCCCATACTTTCTTAATAACTTGCGCTCTCAATACTATCGTATGGAATTTTTAAAAGCACTTGGGATAAAGTCCCACAACGCAGGTAGTTCTTCAGGATTAGAATGGTTTGACAAGTCTACTGAAAAAATCATTTCTTATTCTCCTGTTGACGGAAAAGAAATCGCATCCGTTTCTTCAACTACCAGAGCTGAATATGACCAGATCGTTGTGAAAGCATTGGAAGCCTTTGCTGTTTGGAAAACATGGCCATCTCCTAAACGAGGGGAAATAGTACGTCAGATTGGTGAAGCCCTTCGTGAAAATAAACATAACCTGGGTAGTCTGGTAAGTTATGAAATGGGGAAAAGTTTGCAGGAAGGTTTGGGCGAAGTGCAGGAAATGATTGATATCTGTGATTTTGCGGTCGGGCTCTCTCGTCAGCTGCATGGTCTCACAATGCACAGTGAAAGACCTCAGCACAGGATGTACGAGCAATGGCATCCTTTGGGTGTTGTGGCTATCATATCGGCATTTAACTTCCCCGTTGCAGTCTGGAGTTGGAATAGTATGCTCGCCTGGGTATGTGGCAATGTTGCCATTTGGAAGGGGTCAGAAAAAACACCACTCTGTTCGCTTGCCTGCCAGCAAATCATCTCTGCGGTTCTTAAAAGGAATGAGGTTCCTGAAGGCGTGAGCTGCATCGTAACAGGCGGCCGCGAAGTTGGCGAATGGATGAGCACGGATGATAGGATACCTCTTGTATCAGCAACCGGTTCAACTCGGATGGGGAAAGCTCTTGCAGCAGTAGTGGCCTCAAGGCTTGGACGATCTCTTCTCGAATTGGGCGGGAATAACGCTATTATCATAAGCGATCACGCTGACCTGGACATAGCAGTATTGGGATCCCTCTTCGGCGCGGTAGGTACAGCAGGACAAAGATGCACAAGTACGAGGCGTCTTATCATTCAGGAAAAGATTTATAATAAGGTAAAAGACATGCTGGTTAGTGCATATGCACAACTCAACATTGGAGATCCGTTAAACGTCAAAAATCACGTCGGGCCGCTGATTGATAAGGAAGCTGTGACCATGTATTTGGATGCCATTGAGTCCTGTAAAAACCAGGGTGGACATTTTGTAGTTGAAGGTGCTGTCTTATCCGGTAAAGGATACGAAAGTGGATGTTATGTGAAACCCTGCATCGCAGAAGCAAAACCTGAGTTTGATATTGTAACAAAAGAAACATTTGCTCCGATATTATACCTGTTGAAATACAAAACACTGGAGGAAGCAATTCAAATGCAGAATAATGTCCCTCAGGGATTGTCTTCTTCCATCATGACCCTGAATATGCGCGAGGCGGAACTATTTCTTTCTGTTAGCGGAAGTGACTGCGGTATTGCCAATGTAAATATAGGGACATCGGGCGCCGAAATCGGGGGAGCTTTCGGAGGTGAAAAAGAAACAGGTGGTGGCAGGGAAAGTGGCAGCGATGCATGGAAATCCTACATGCGCCGTCAGACTAATACCATAAATTATTCTACAAAACTGCCTCTGGCGCAGGGCATACAGTTTGACCTGTACAACTGAAAGCTCAAAGCCAAAAGCTCAACTTAATTATTTATCATTTAACCCTGTTTTCTACATATTTCCTGTTGAATAATCGCATTTGCGCCTGAAAAAAGTTTTAGGCATTACCCTTTGTGCTTTAGGCTTATTGGAAGATAATATTGTGATTCTCTGCACGTTTATACAGGCAATGAACTTTAAAAGGATTTACCGGTATCTGTTGAGTTTCCTGATTTCCGGTTTGATGTGCACGTCAATGCAAGCCCAGATCAGATTGGCAGCCTGGGGAGGCATTCATTCTTCCAATTTCTTAGAGAAAAATTCAATTCCGGGATTCGATACTGCAAGCGGAAAATATTATTCAGCTAATACAGGTTTTGAACTGGGCGTTCTTGCAGAAATTCCATTAGGCAGGAAAAATCTGTTTATCGAACCCGGTATATTGTATAGTGCGAAAGGAAATCAGTATCAAAGATCGTATGATTCCGCTGTTTATCAGAACGACACGTTATACAATCAGCATACATTAAATCTTAATTACGTAGAAATTCCTCTGTACCTGACGTGGAAATTGTCTTTATCAAAAAATCAAAAAGATCATTTTTATCTGAGTGCAGGACCATATTTTGCTTTCATTTATGGTGCTTCAGAAAGCTATCAGAACCGGGTATTACAGTATAATGCTACCAATTATATTTATCAGTCTGGAACAGATGATTTACCAGTAGGTAACGGTCCGGAAAAATATAAAACCTTCGATATTGGAATTGTTGCTAAAGCAGGCTTTGAATTGGGCAACGTACTTATTGGCGCATATTTCAGCCGTGGACTAACAAATGCATATACCGCAGATTACCCTTCAACTTTCCATAACCAGGTTTTCGGAGGATCTTTTGGAATATGGCTAAACAATCCCAGGCCGGCACCAACCGGGGCAATTGATTCCGACAACGACGGCACACCCGACGACCTGGATTCCTGCAGAACAATTCCTGGCCCGCCAAAATACCATGGTTGTCCTATACCCGATTCCGATCACGATGGCATCAACGACGAACAGGATTCCTGCAAATCAATTCCTGGTCTGATGCGATATCATGGATGTCCTATACCCGATACAGATCATGATGGGGTAAATGATGAAGAAGATTCATGCAAAACAGTACCCGGTTCGCCAAAATACCATGGCTGCCCAATACCAGACCGCGATCAGGATGGCGTTAACGATGAAGAGGATAAATGCCCCGACCAGCCAGGAACAGTAGAGAATCAGGGTTGCCCGGCGGTTAAGGCAACCATTACCAAAAGAGCAGATCTTGTTGCGGCGAATGTGATGTTCAAAGTAAACAGTATCAGACTAACAAATAGCTCTTACCCGGCACTTAAAGAGTTGGCAGACAGTCTGAAATCAAATCCTGATCTTGATTTGACAATCGAAGGACACACCGATAATTTGGGAACTGAAAAATATAATCTCGAACTTTCACTTAAACGCGCAGAATCGGTTAAAAAAGTGCTTATGGGACTTGGAGTTGACACGCATCGCATTCAGACCAAAGGCTTTGGAAACAGCTTACCCGTTGCAACCAATAGTACTGAAGAAGGCAGGGCGATGAACCGTCGCGTGGTATTTGTGTTCCAATTAAAAAACCGTTAAAAACCATGAATTGATTGACTTATATATTAAACATATGATGATCTTTGCGGGTCCAAATATTTTAAATCATTAATAAAGGCAGACCTGCACTCAAACGACGGTTTACAGGCCATATAAAAAATCAAGAATGAATATTCGTACCAAACAGGTTTTATTTTCTTTTGCTCTGATCACGCTTTCATATGCAACTTTCGCGCAGGGAGCCAATGTTAAACCCGAACTCGTAAAAGGCTGGCATCTTCTTGATAAAGAAAAAGACGGCGTGTATGGAATCAGTCTCGCAAATGCTTACGACTTCCTGCGTTTAAAAAATCTCAAGAGCAAACCGGTTTTGGTTGCAGTGATAGATTCTGGTGTAGATACGTTACAGGAAGATCTCGTTCATGTCCTATGGACAAACCCGGGGGAAATTCCGGGCAATGGAATAGATGACGATCACAATGGATATGTTGATGACATTCATGGCTGGAATTTTATCGGAGGAAAGGATGGGTCAAATGTCAAAGACGATTCCCAGGAAGAGGGGCGCGTATTTTACAAATACAAAGATCAGTTCGACAACAAGAAGATTGCTACTGACACTATGAGTACCACTACACGTGAACATTATGAAATGTGGATGAAGGCAAAGAAGAAAATTATGGGAGATGGTTCAGATGATGGTGTAGACCTTTTAATGCTTAAACGGGTAGTAAGTGCATGTGTAAAAAGTGACAGTATTATCCAGGTCGCTATGGGAAGAAAAGAATACACGGGTAATGATCTGGATAGTTTTGTTACAGATGATATGGATGTGCGCACAGCAAAATCTGTTCTGTTGTACCTGTTTAAGGAAAATCACATTATGGATATGACCAACACCACGTTCATAACCGATTTCACCGATCAGGCAGACCGTGAAGAAAAGAAAATGGAAATCAAAGAAACGGCTCCAAAAAACTATCGCGGTGATGTAGTCAAGGATGATGAAAACAATATCAGGGACAGTATTTATGGAAATAATGATATTATGGCTTCAGATCCTATGCACGGCACGCATGTAAGTGGAATTATTGGTGCTGAGAGAGATAATAATATTGGAATAAACGGAATCGCCGATAACGTACGGATCATGATGATCCGCGCCGTTCCAAATGGTGATGAACATGATAAAGACATCGCACTGGCAATTCGCTATGCAGTAAATAATGGCGCGAGGGTAATCAACATGAGTTTTGGTAAAAATTTATCGCCTCAGAAATCCTGGGTCGACGACGCTGTAAAATATGCAGAGTCAAAAGGTGTATTGTTAATACACGCAGCAGGCAATGACGCTGAAAATGTAGATTCAGTGGATAATTTCCCAAATCCTAATTATAAAAATTCAAAATTTTATGCCAGGAACTGGATAACTGTGGGTGCGAGCAGTGATCCGAAAGCTGAAGAAAATTTTAAAAGTTATACGGCATCTTTTTCCAATTATGGAAGAAAAGGAGTGGATGTGTTTGCCCCCGGTACCAGAATCTATTCCACATTACCTGGTGGCAATAAATATGGAAATCTCGATGGAACAAGTATGGCCGCCCCTGTTGTTACTGGTGTGGCGGCTCTTATACTGGAATATTTCCCTACCCTCACTCCTCAGGAAGTAAAATACTGTATAGAAAAATCTGCTTTTATGCCAACGGTAAAAGCTAAAAAACCCGGTACTGACAATGTAATGGTTCCTCTTTCAGAATTAAGCGCATCCGGGGGAATCCTGAATGCATATGGTGCGGTAAAACTTGCATATGCTATTTCGGATCCGAAGAAAAAAGAAATGTTGAAGTCAACGCTTCAGAAAGAAAAAAATTAAAACCTCCTCGTCAAATTTAATCAGACAGCAAATTGCAAAATTGTAATTTGCTGTTTGTTATGTCCCTTCCCCAAAGACGCTTATATCGGATTGCAGTAAGTTGCTTTTTCTTTCTTGCAGGAATTTGTTTCTTTTCCTGGGCATCACGTATTCCTGATATTCAGAGCAGGCTGCAGCTTAGCAATGCGTCGTTGGGTGGCATACTTCTTTGTTTACCTGCTGGTCTCCTCACATCTCTTCCCGTTGCAGGCTTTTTAGTTGCCAAATACGGAAGTCGCATTATTGTTATTATAGCAGCGTTGCTGTACGCATCAACACTTCCCATGTTAGGTTTTGCAGGTTCAGCCGTGTTATTAATGATTACGCTGTTCTTTTTTGGATTTGGAGGAAATATGTTAAACATTTCCATGAATACCCAGGCAGTTGGAACAGAAAAGTTTTACGAAAAACCCATCATGGCTTCCTTTCACGGAATTTGGAGTATGGGAGGGTTCGCTGGTGGCGCCGTAGGTACTTTAATGGTCAGGTATTACATTATCCCGCCATACCACTTTTTATGCATAACTGGTATTGCTCTTCTGATAATCATTGTTTTTGCCGGAAAGCTTATTCCGAAAGATGAAAATCGCAATGACAAACAACCGATTTTCGCCCGTCCCGATAAGTCCATTCTGAATTTTGGGTTGATCGCATTTTGTGCGATGATTTGTGAGGGTGCTATGAGCGACTGGAGTGGCGTTTATTTTGCAAAAATCGTTAAACCCGATGCGGCATGGATAACTGTGGGCTTCACTGCATATGTGAGCACGATGGCCATGGGAAGATTTATTGGCGATTGGGTTGCTTACAAAATAGGCATGAAAAGAATGCTGCAATTGAGCGGAATACTAACCGCCAGCGGATTGCTTCTCGCGGTATGTTTTCCTAATTTCATTGTAGCTACCATTGGATTCCTTATTGTCGGAGCAGGAGTTTCTTCGGTAGTACCATTAATTTACAGCAGTGTTGGGAAATCTAAAGTGATGTCACCCGGAGTAGCTATAGCCGCAGTTTCAACGATTGGTTATCTGGGCTTCCTGATAGGACCTCCGTTCATTGGATTCATAGCGCAGGCTACCAGCTTGAGAATCTCCTTTGGTTTGATTGCTGTTATGGGAACCATGATTGCAGTGATCGCCACCAAGATCAGGATAAAACAAGAATGACAGTATAGGAGAGTATAAGAGTATAGGAGTGAGGGTCATTTAATTCTTATACTCTTATACTCTTATACTCTTATACTCCTATACTCTCTTATACTCCTGTTGTTGCCTAAGTTATTTATTGTAAACCACAGCCTTTAGCGAAATCATGTCATCCATAACGTTTACCGTTTCCTTGAGATAAATATCAGTCTTACGGCTGTCCACCCACTGTTTGTAGCGGTCTGCCTTATCCTTGTCCTCAGCATATTTGAGCGTATCCTGCGGCATCGAATAAATATTCATCGGCACAGTTAATTTACTTACGGAATCGATTTGTTTTACAGATTCACGTACCATTTTTTGTTCGTCCTGGTATGTTTTAAGATTTAACGGGAACATTTTATCGTTCTGACTATCCAGCCATGCGGCATTTTTTGATATTGTAGTGAATGCAATATTCGAATTCGTTCTCTCCAGACTTGAATTTTTGATATTGTTTATATCATATGCATATTTCCAGGTTGTATAATCCGCCTTTGGCATTTCATCCCAGGCCAGCGCATCCGGCTGGTCTTTTTCACGAATCTTGTAGTGTTCATAAAGATCAGGAAGCACGATGTCTGAAAATACACCTCTTAATTGTGTTGAACCACCATTGATTCGATAAAATTTCTGAAGCGTAAGTTTTACGGTGCCCAAAGGCCCCCCAAGATCGTTATACCCAACATTTTTGTCCAATGGTATATTTCTTTGTACCGTGCCCTTTCCATATGTACTCGTGCTTCCGATAATCACACCGCGATGATAATCCTGGATCGCTGCAGCAAAAATTTCTGAAGCCGACGCACTGAATTCATTTACCATAACGGCTAGCGGTCCGTCATATAATACACTTTTATCCCGATCATTCAGCACCTGAGGCTTACCATCACGGTCGCGGACCTGAACAACAGGACCTTGTTCTATGAAGAGACCGACCATCTGTACAACATCTATTAATGACCCCCCACCGTTGTTACGGAGGTCAAGAACGATACCGTCTACTTTTGCTTCTTTGAGTTTAATAATCTCCCTGGCTACGTCTACTGAACAACGACTGCCCTTTGGATTGTCAAAGTCCGCATAAAATTCTGGTAAAAAAATATAACCGATTTTGCCTTTGTCACTTTGGATAATTACGCTTTTGGCAAATTTCTCATCCTGTACTATTTCGTCTCTTACAAGAGAAACTACTTTAATGGAACCATCCGCTTTTTTTAACGTAAGCTTTACCTCTGTTCCCTTACTGCCACGTATAATTTTAACCGCATCTTCCACCATGTAACTGCTGAGGTCTACCGGTTCCTGATTCCCCTGACCCACTTTAAGTATTACATCTCCTACCGTAATTTGTCCCGATTTCCATGCAGGGCTTCCGGTAACCAACGTCACGATTTTAATAGTGCCTTCTTCATCACGCAGCGCTGCACCGATACCATAAAAACGACCGCTCATATCTTCATCAAAAGATCTTTTTTCCACCGGTGGAAAATAGTCTGTATGGGGATCCATACATTGTACAATGGTTTCAACAAAAGTGTTAAAGAAATTGTCGTCATCCGCTTTAATTTTCAAGTGCTCATAAAAACGATCCGACACTTTCAATGTCTTCTCACGGGCTTCTTTCTCCAATTGCTCATTTGTTTTTGCTACATATCCTGGTTTTCCCTTTGCCGCAGTCTGCTGATCTAATAAGTCAGCATATTTTTCAAGAGTCAGGTATTTCAATTTTTTTCTGATCTCTTCCCGCTGGGCTGTTGCATTTGCAGGATAATCCAGTTTATCGTAGTCAAGGTTAACGGTCTCCTGTTTCGTAAAATCAAAAGGCTGAGATAGTATCTCCTGAGAAACATGCTGCGTTTCCTGGAGTCTTTTTTTATAGATTGCAACTACCGCCGGAACAAATGCCACGGGCACTTTACCCAGTATTTCATCGTCGAGCTGAGTCTGGTATTTTGATAATTCCTGAATATCTGACTTTAAGAATATCTTTTTCTCGACATCTTCCTCGCTTAGAAATTTTTTGAATACTTCTTTTGAAAACTGGTCGTCAATATTTTTCGGACTGTAATGAATTTCTTCAAGCAGCTCGCTGACATTTTTTAGTATACTTTCATATTTTGTCGGTGGATTACCACTGAAAGCAAAAGTCTTAAGTGCAATGGCGATCCCAATTACGGACACGAGCAACACTACGGGTAAATTCTTCTTATTGAGCATAAATGAAAACAGTTTGGACATTGTTCAAAAATAACGATTAATGGTTCTTTATTGTTGTTGATTCACTGAATATTAACCACTCATATATGTTAGCGGTAAATAGGGTTGACGGGTGAATAAAATTTTCCTTAGATTTGCTGCCCAAATGGTGGTTGTAGCTCAGCTGGTTAGAGCACTAGATTGTGGTTCTAGGGGTCGCGGGTTCGAACCCCGTCATCCACCCATTTTTCTCTTTCATTTGTCAGGTGATAACTCGCCCTCCTGTCATTATTTCCTTTAACAACCGGTTAGCAATTCAATTAGGCACATTCCTTGAACCTGAATGTTGTATTGCATCTTCTTTATGAAAAATTCGGTGTTCTGTTTGGTGTCCGTTTTGTTTTTTTTGGCTTTATCTGATAATTCTTTTTCGCAGGATTCCACCTTGCCTGCCATGCCGAATTTCCCAAAAGAAACTAAACCCGTTGTATTACCTGGTTTACCTAAAGATTCTACGGATAAAAAAACGGATTCAATTCCTCCCGACTCACTTCCAAAATCCTTACCTGCTGTGCAGCAGGATACTGTAGCTCGCATTGTAACAAACGCTTCCCCCGATACTACGTTTCATAAAGCAAGAAATACCTCGGCAGGAGCCACCCGTCCGGGCTCGGGATATGGCAGAACAAATGGTCGGCAGTCGCCGGCAATCGGACATTTTTACGGGAAAATAGTGGATGCCAAAACCAATAAGGGACTGGACGGAACATCCGTACAGTTGGTCATAGCGATCATAGATACCACCCGCCACATAAGGCGCGACTCGGTAATTCGTGGAGCAATTACCCCAGCCAACGGAGATTTTAGTTTTGAGAATTTACCCATATTTGGCAATTATCGAATGAAAGTAAGTGCGATCGGATATAAACTCATCGACCAAAAAGTGGCGTTTAATTTCAAAGACGCCCAGAGTTCCGACCCCGACCAAAGATTGGACGCAGTAGACAGGGACCTGGGAAATATTAAAATGGAAATTGATCCTACCAGTCTGCAACAAGTTACCGTTACGGCAGATAAACCGCTTATCTCGCTGGGTATTGATCGAAAAATATATAACGTAGAGAAAGATATTTCTGCATCAGGCGGATCAGCAGTTGACATTATGAAAAATATTCCTTCACTGGCAGTCGACATTGATGGAAACGTAACCCTCAGAAATGCAGCGCCCACGATTTTTGTGGACGGCCAACCCACTACGCTTACACTGGATCAGATTCCGGCGGATGAAATAGAAAGTGTTGAAATCATTACGAATCCGGGTGCCAAGTTCGATGCTTCCGGCGGTGTTTCCGGCATTCTGAATATCATCATGAAGAAAAATCGTAAGCCGGGCTACAACGGTGCGATTAGAGCAGGAATTGACAAATACGGAGGATACAATGTTGGAGGAAATATCAATATCAAAGAGGGAAAATTCAATTTTTTTGCCAGCGGCAACTATAATCACAGGATAACAAAATCACCAGGCACCATAGACCGCCTTACGTTTATTTCTGATCCTGAATATCAGTTGCATGAAGTTGACACCAATATGGCCAACAGTCATTTTGCATTTGGTCGTATCGGCATGGATTATTTGCTGGATAACAGAAATACGTTTACGATTTCCGGAACATTGGTAAACGGCGTTTCTACTCCCACTACAAACAGCGGTATTACTACCGACACACTGTACAACGATGGTTACTCAAATAGCTCTTTTACCCAGCGTTATTCGAATACATCAACTGATTTTAAAAATAAATCAGGAATGATCAGCTTCAAACATAATTTCCCGCGATCAGGTGAAGAGTGGACAGCCAATGCAAATTATACCGGGGGCACGGTTACCAGCATAAATCCGATAACCTCCTATTTATACGATGTGCCGGGTGGTATGTTATCGAGTATTTACAAACAGCAAACTAACTCCAGCGGTGACAATAAATTCATAACAGCCCAAACCGATTTTACCAATCCATTCACTGAGAAATCAAAGCTGGAAGCGGGTGCACGGATAGCTCTTCGCAATATCAGTAATCTAAATAATTTTAATACCGTAGACAGCGAAGGAAATCTGATTTATCAGCCACTTTTATCTTCCAATTACGCATATCACGATCAGGTTTTGGCCGGATATGTTCAGTATTCTAATACCGTAGGTAACCTCGGATTTCAATTGGGCCTGCGGGCTGAAAATTCTGGTTATCGGGGTTCCAATAGTTATGCAGAAAAAGATCAGGAAAACCCAGGCGGACTCAAAGATACAGTAGGTACTTTCAGCAATAATTATCCAATCAGTCTTTTCCCAAGTGTATTTCTAACCGATAAACTAAATGACGAGCAAAGTTTGCAGTTAAATTATACCAGAAGAATCGACCGGCCAGGATTTTTACAACTCTCACCTTACACAGATTATTCGGATTCTTTGAATCTTAGTCGGGGTAACCCAAATCTAAAACCCCAGTTTACCAATTCACTTGAAATGGCTTACCAGTTGAATTACCGGAAGAATACTTTTCTCGCTTCCGTTTATTATAAATATACAACCGATCTCATAACGCGTTATCAAACCACTGAGGTCAACCCCTTGACTGATTCCGTTGTCCTAATCAATACGTATATAAATGCAAATTCCAGTTACGTGGGGGGATTGGAATTGATTGGAAGAAACAGTATTACCAAATGGTGGGACCTTACCACAAACCTTAATATTTATACCTCGAAAATTAATGCCGGCGACTCCATTACAACTGCACCTGCCAGTTATAGTTGGTTTGCAAAAGTCAATACAACTTTTAAACTGCCAAAGAATTTTACGATTCAAATCACGGGCGATTATACCTCTAAATCTGTACTTCCTCCCGGTGGTATAGCCGGACAGAGTGGTGGTGGAAGAGGAGGTACTGTGAGTGGTAACGCCCAGGGCTATTCCCTTCCAACGGGTGGCGTGGACGGATCGATTAAATATGAATTTTTAAAGAACAAGGCCGCCAGCCTCACATTTAACATCAACGACATGTTCGCTACACGCCGGTCCGATGTGTATATTAACTCTGAATATTCAACCCAACATAGCGTCCGTTACAGGGATCCTCAATTCTTCAGATTGCAGTTTAATTATCGTTTTGGCAAGGTAGATGCCTCGCTTTTCAAACGTAAAAACAACAAGGAAGACCAGGATAATATCCAAAATAACACAGAAAGTCCTGTAAATTAAATAGTTATCAGGATTTAAGATCTTCTTGTTGCTGAGCTCTCATTTTTTACTTTCAATGTTATACTGTAAAATTGCACGCTTTCAGGCAGTTTTAATATCATTTGAAAAGTATGGCGAAGAATCTATTGATCGTGGAGTCCCCGGCTAAAGCGAAGACAATCGAAAGAATTCTCGGCGAAGGCTTTGAGGTAAAAAGCTGTTATGGTCATATTCGTGACCTGGAAAGGGCCGATATGGGTATAGACATTAATAATAAGTACAAGCCCCGTTATATTGTACCAGAGGATAAGGAGAAGGTAGTTAAAGAACTAAAAAGCCTGGCCAAAAAATCAGACGAAGTATGGCTGGCAACGGATGAGGATCGGGAAGGTGAAGCCATCAGCTGGCATCTCTGTGAAGTGTTGGGACTCGATCCAAAAACAACCAAACGTATTGTTTTTCATGAAATTACAAAGCCGGCAATCGAATCAGCGGTAAAAAATCCAAGAACCGTTGATATGAATCTGGTGAATGCGCAACAGGCAAGACGGATTCTCGACAGGATTGTGGGATTTGAATTGAGCCCGGTTTTATGGCGAAAGATGAGTATGAAAAACAATCTGAGTGCCGGCAGGGTTCAAAGCGTCGCCGTTCGGATTATTGCAGAAAGGGAGAGAGAAATCAATGCGTTCAATGCGCAAAGCACTTTCAGAGTAGATGCTTCTTTCAGTGCTAAAGATATTTCCGGAAAGAACGTGGTTTTTTCAGCAGAAGGTAAAAAGTATGCTGATGAATCAGGTGCGGAGACGTTTTTAAAATCCTGCCTTAACGCGGAGTATACGATAACCGACATTCAGGTTAAGCCTGGTAAAAAATCACCTGCAGCGCCTTTTACTACATCTACTTTGCAACAGGAAGCATCCCGTAAACTTGGATATGGTGTAAGTCGTACGATGCTGCTGGCGCAAAAGTTATACGAGAGTGGTAAAATTACTTACATGCGAACCGACAGCGTAAGCTTAAGTGAAACAGCCATGGATAGTCTCCGGTCAGAAATAAATAGTAAATACGGAAATAAATATTATCAGAAGCGCGCGTTCAAAAATAAAAATGAATCTGCTCAGGAAGCTCACGAAGCCATCCGTCCCACCTATATGGAAAACGATACTGTGGAAGATGCAGATCTTCGCAGGCTATATGAGTTGATTTGGAAAAGGACGATGGCTTCTCAGATGGCGGATGCTGAACTTGAAAAAACAACAGCCGTTATCCAGATCTCCACTAACAAAGAAGAATTAAAAGCAAGCGGTGAAGTATTGAAATTCGACGGATTCTTAAAAGTATATCGTGAAGACCGCGATGATGATGATATTACTGAAGAAGAAGACCAGGAAGGTATGTTGCCACCGCTGGCCATCAATCAAAAATTACCACTTGTAGAAATGCGCGCCACAGAGCGTTTCAGCCGCCCGTTGCCAAGATATACGGAAGCTTCCCTCGTGAAGAAATTGGAAGAATTGGGAATCGGAAGACCATCTACCTATGCTCCGACCATTTCAACTATTTTAAAAAGGGGTTATGTTGAAAAACGGGATAAAGAAGGTGTGATCAGAAATTTCAGAATATTGAAATTGAAAGAAAATAAAATAAATAAAATCTCAGAACAGGAAACGACAGGCGCTGAAAAATCCAAATTGTTCCCGACAGATCTGGGACTTGTAGTCACTGATTTTCTGAAACAGTATTTTGATGATATCATGGACTATAATTTTACCGCGCGCATCGAAGCGGAGTTTGATGAGGTAGCCAGCGGTAAGATCGAATGGAACAATATGATAGATGATTTCTACCTGCCTTTCAAAAAGGACGTTGATAATACGATTGAAAATGCAGAAAGGATTAGCGGAGAAAGAGAACTGGGTGTTGACCCCGTCTCCGGTAAAAAATTAATTGTGCGCATGGGACGCTACGGCCCAATGGCACAGATCGGCGAACAAAACGATGAAGAAAAACCAAAGTTTGCCAAACTGAAAAATACACAGAGTATTGAAACAATCAATCTCGAAGACGCACTCGAACTTTTTAAATTGCCCCGAAACCTGGGCTCGTTTGAAGGCTCCGATCTTACCGTAAGTATTGGCAGGTTTGGACCCTACATCGCGCACGACAAGAAATTTTATTCCCTCGGAAAGGAATTTGATCCATATACTATAGGGTTCGATGAAGCCTCCCCTATCGTTGTCGAAAAAAGAGCTGCCAAGGAACAAAGAACCATCAAGGTTTTTGAAAAAGAAAAAATTCAACTGCTCAGAGGTCCCTATGGACCTTATATTAAACAGGGCCTTCGCAATTATAAAATTCCAAAAGAAAAACAGGAAAACGTTGCTTCGCTTGAACTACCCGAAATCAAGGCCATTATTGAAGAAGTAAAAGCCAATCCCCCGAAAAGAGTTCCCAAGAAAAAGAAATCCTCATAAGATTTTTAAAAATCCTGCGTTATCTAATCAGGGCAGACCGAACTTTCACGGAAATAAACATCCGTAAAGGATTTGTGGATAAGATTGTCATTGCATTTTTTTTAACTTCTGCGATATTCATCCCGCTAACCCCGACTGTATATCGCAAGAAGAAAAACATCCACCCCATGCAGGAATCCAAAGAAATAAAAGCATTGCTTCATCTGATTGATGATCCTGATGAAGAAGTGTTCACAACGGTAAGCAACAGAATCATAAGCTACGGTCGTGGAATCATTCCAAATCTGGAATACCTATGGGAAAATACACTGCAGGATTCTATACAGGAAAGGATCGAGATGCTGATTCATCGCCTCCACTACAGGGATCTTACGGAAGATTTTCAGCGATGGAAATCCAGCAGTTATCATGATCTTCTTACTGCAACACTTTTGGTATCCAAATTTCAGTATCCGGATCTCGCTACCAGCCCTGTTCTGGAAGAAATAGAAAAACTTCGAAGGAATATCTGGCTTGAATTGAATAGCTATCTGACACCCCTTGAACAAGTGAACGTACTTACGAGCATTATCTATGGTTACTACAATCTGAAAGGAACCGAAGTCGGCTATCAGCATCCCGAAGAATTTCTGATTCACAAAGTAATCGAAACAAAAAGAGGTAATACCATAATCAATGGCATCGTCTATCTTTTATTAAGCGAATTACTCGACATCCCGGTGAAGGTGATCAACATACCCCGTCAGTTTGTACTCGCTTATATTAAACCGGAACTTGCCGACGAAATTTCAGAAAAACCCGCCATTGATCGTATTGAATTTTTTATTGATCCTATGAGCGGACAGGTTTTTACTCACAAAGACGTGATGAATTATTTCAATCGTATTGCCATCACCCCCGCCGACATTCATTTCAAGCCCTCCAATCATATCAGGATCATGCAATCACTATTGGAAGAATTCAGTAAATGCTTCGATAACGAATCCAATCTTTACAAGAAAACTGAATTGCTGATGCTGTCACGCATGCTCAGCGAATAACTCTTTTTCGTGTTAGATTTATTCCTTGAGTAAAACATCCGCATTAACCGTAATTTGGCTAAAATATCCCTTCCATATGCCTGTTAAAAACCGGCTGAAGATTCTTGCTCCCATTATTTTACTTTCCTTTTTTTGCCTGCTCGCAAACGCACAGGTTAAAAAAAAGCACTTTGTCCATCATCGTCAGAAAATTGACACCACGGCGATGGATCTGAATTCCAGAATCTCGGATTCTATTTTAACTGAAGCAGAAATAAAAGACACCACCGTTCCTTACATGGTGAATAAGATTGAATCTTATTCCTTCAGCCTGAACCGTGCTGAAAATTTTCTGGACAGAACTTTCGACACATCCGGAATAATAAAATCTATTTCCGGACTCGAGCGTGGCCTGAATTATTTTCATGCGCGACTTGAACGAAATGACAACCCGCTTAATCTGCGTAACCTGAATACTTCCCTCGTTCTTTTGAATGAGTCAAAAGAAACCCTGGAAGATTGGAAAGAATCCTTGTCCGCCTACGTCGATCAGCTCAATAATATTCATCAGCGGATCAGGGAAGTAAAACATGATAGTACTTTATTGAACGACTCACTGGATGCGGTGTTGCATGGACAAATGAAAGCCATGCACGATCGGTCGCTACTGCTTGATTCGATACTCCATACCACAACAATTAAAGTAAATACACTCAGAGATCGTGTTTCCATCAATTATCTGGTGTTGCAGGATCTGCAGGCAGAAATCAGAGACCGTCAGCAATCTATTTCCGAAGCTATGTGGAAACAGGAAGAGCCGCCAATTTCAGAAATCAGTTCAGTAGATTATGAGGCATCATTAAAAGAAGTTCTTCAGGATGCCTTAGGTCGTTCAATCAGGGTCACCCGTCGATTTATGTCAACCACATGGGATACCCGATCGATCAATGTTGGCATCTGGTTGTTATTTCTTATCTGGTTCCTGATTATTATGCGTGTTGTTCGCAAAATGCCCAATAAGGGGGAAATTCTAAACAACCTGGTTTTCTTAAAAAAGTCAGTTGTTTTCTCGGCCCTGTTATTATTATTTACTTACGGCCCGTTTTTATATCCCAGTGCCCCCGCTGTGTACACTCATCTCAATGAAATATTCCGGCTTTTCTTTTTAACAATTCTTCTGTTCAATTACCTCACGAAACCTGGTAAGGCAGCGTGGCTCTGTATTGCATGTATTTGGGTGATTTTTGCAATGGATGATCTGTTGCTGGATTCTGCATACGGGGAACGATGGGGATTGTTCCTCGTAGGCATTGTCTTGTTCTTATTGTGTGTCTGGCTGATGAGAAAAAAATCCATCGTTTTTAAAACACTCGACGATTCCAAAGCACGCTACTGGGTAGTAGCATTCACAATGATTCAAATGGCGATCTCATTGGGATGCAATCTGACGGGTCGTCTGACACTGGCAAAAATTCTTGCATATAGTTCTGTGGATAGTCTGGTGCTGGCAATTACATTAAAAGTTTGCTGTACCATTCTAATAGATGCCGTGTATACTCAATCAGAAGTATTCCATAATCGCTTTTTCGCATTTCTCAATTTTGTTCATCTGAAAAATAAGATGCGAAATATATTGTGGATCGTGGCTGTTGTGGTCTGGGTACTTTCTCTCTCAAAAGATCTCATGTTGTATGACAGGGTTAGCAGGATTATAATCTACTTCATAAATAAACCGAGGTCCATCGGAAGTATCACTTTCACTTATGCGAGTGGTATATTATTTATCCTGATCATTTGGATATCTTCTGTATTATCACAATTCGTAAACTTCTTTTTCGATGAAACGCAAAATCCCGGACCTCATAAAAAAACAAGACTTGGTTCTGTAGCACTGATTGTAAGAATCGGAATCTGGGCCGCGGGATTTCTGATCGCTGTAGCTGCTGTGGGTATCCCGCTGGATAAGATTTCCATATTGATTGGAGCCCTGGGAGTGGGTATTGGCTTCGGTTTGCAGAATCTTGTGAATAATCTGGTATCGGGAATCATCATCGCCTTCGAAAGACCCATTCAGGTCGGGGATACTATTGAAGTAGGTGGCAAAACGGGCACTGTACAGGAAATCGGAGTCAGGTCCAGCCAGATCTATAATGGTGAAGGTGCAAACATCATTGTACCGAATGGAGATTTGTTATCGCAACAATTAATTAACTGGACGCTGTACAACCGCAATAAGCAGGTCAAAATTCCCATCAGTGTTCCCTACAAATCAGATTTCAGGAAGGCAAGGGATTTAATTCTGGATGAAATCAGGAAGAACGAAAAAGTTATGAAGGATCCTGCCCCTGCTGTTACGGTCAGTAGTTTTGCAGAAGATTCCATAAACTACGATATCACTTTCTGGGTAGCGGATATGTCAGATATCGCTGCACTGCGAAATGAATTGATGTTGAATATCATCGATTCATTTTCGAAGAACCAAATACCGATATTGTAATGATTAATTGTTAATTAACTTACCATCCCTGCCTGTAATCTCTTTTGACGTATTGATTCGCTTCATCAAAATTGGTGATCTTCATATTGGGTGCGTCCCACAGCAATTTCTTTCTTCCCGGAAAGCTATTTCCATTTTTTATATTCCATGATCTTAAAGCCAGATTACCCATCAGGATTGTTTCAGTCAACGGACCAGCATATTCAAACGGCGAACTTACTTCCTTGCGACCATACCCCGCGAGACAGGCATTAACCCATTGTACATAGTGACCTTCAGGCACCCGTGCAAGCGTTTGCGGAATACTGATTTCGCTTGTCCTGGAAGTTGGAAGCAGTTTGGGATCACTACCATACGTACCACACATCATCTTGCCTTTTGTTCCTATGATCAGTACACCACCGTCATTTCCGCCAAACTGTTCATCTGCACCTAATTCGTCGGGTCTCTCAGGTATAATCCCTCCGTCCATCCAATGCAGTTTCACATTTGGTTTGCCATCTTTGCCGGGAAAATTCAGAATAACAGATGAGGCTGCGGGACAACTTTCCGGAAAATAATCGGCTGTCCACATTTTTTCATAGATCGATACCTGACTACATTGAACATCTGTTGGATAGCCCAGTCCGACCGTTTTAAATGCCGGATCTATCAGGTGACAACCCATATCTCCCAACGCACCCGTACCGAATGCCCAGAAACCGCGCCAGCTGAACGGCACATATTCTTTATGATATGGTTCGTCTTTTGCAGGCCCGAGCCAGAGATCCCATTTGAGTTCCGCAGGTATCGGATCAGTACTCTTAGGGGTTCCCGTTCCCTGTGGCCACACTGGCCGGTTGGTCCAAACTTTTATTTCAATAGCGTCTCCAATAACACCGGCGCGATACCATTCCTGCATAGTACGAACGCCATCTCCTGACGCACCCTGGTTTCCCATTTGCGTAACAACTTTATATCTCCTGGCGGATTCTGTTAATAATCGCGCTTCATATATATCATGTGTCAGTGGCTTCTGAACATATACATGTTTACCAAGTTGCATTGCAGCCATGGCAGCAACCGCATGGCAGTTGTCGGGCGTGGAAACTGAAACCGCATCTATCGACTGATGTTCCTTGTCCAGCATTTCACGAAAATCATAATACCTTTTCGCATTGGGAAAACGTCCAACAGAAGTTTTGATCTGACGATCATCTACATCACAGAGATATGCAATATTAGCATTCGGACTTTTGGAAAATTCACGCAGATCACTCTCCCCTTTTCCGCCAGCACCGACAGCCGCAATAGTGAGTTTATCACTTGGCGCAGTAAAACCACGACCCAGAACATGTCTCGGCACAATAAAAAATCCTGCAGCCGCCATTGAACCTGACTTCAGGAAATCTCTTCTTGATGTGTTGTTTTTAATTTTCATATTACAAGCAAAAATTGAATGTTTTATATACCGCGTTAATCGTTTCGCGTTCAGCGTTCAACGTTAAGCGTTAAGCGTTCAGCGTCCAGCCTAATAACTTCTATACGTTCTTTTTACAAACTGATTGGCTGGCGCAAAATTAGTAACCTCCATTTTTTCTCCATCCCAGAGCAATTTTTTACGTCCTGGAAATATTTTCTCTCCCTTGCTATTGTTCTCACTGTATTGATAGCTACGGATGGCGAGGTTCCCCATCAGTACGGTTTCAGTTAACGGTCCAGCTAATGCAAAATCAGAACTGGTATATGCACCATACCCAATTTTGCAGGCTTTCACCCATTGTTGCTGATGACCTTCTGTTCCGCCTTCCACTAAGGGAAATTTTGATTTTGACAGGACCCTGTCTTTCATCAGACTCGTTGGTAACAAAGTTGCATTCGCACCAAATTTTCCGGCCAAAAGTTTTCCCTTCGTTCCTTCGAATATCATTCCACCATCAACCTTACTCATTTCCTCATCCGGTAAAAGTTCTTCGGGTCTCTCTGGGAGGATTCCACCATCGTACCAAATCATTTTTACCGGAACCATGGAGCCCCGCTGAGGAAAATGGATGTAGGTTTTAGCTGAGGGTGGAAATCCATCCGTATTGATAACTTCTTTGAAATATCCACTATATACCGATCCGATACTTGTTTCCGCTGAAAAGGGATAACCCAGTTTCAATGCGAGATAAGGGGAATCGATAAAATGGCAACCCATATCTCCCAGCGAACCCGACCCGTAATCGACCCATCCTCTCCAGATTGCAGGAAGAAATGCAGGATTATAATCACGCTGTGGCGCCGTCCCAAGCCAGAGATTCCAGTCGAGTTCTTTTGGAACATCGAATTGTCCCGTTGGCGTAGCAATGCCCTGCGGCCAGGTGGGACGATTGGTCCACACATGAACCGTGTGAACGTCTCCCAGTAAGCCGTCCTGCAGCCAGGTTTCTATTAATCGTATATCATCACCAGAAGCACCCTGGTTTCCCATCTGCGTAACTACTTTGTACTTTTTTGCAGCCTCAGTAAGCATTCTGGCTTCATAAATATCGTGCGTTAATGGCTTTTCAACATACACATGTTTCCCGAGTTCCATAGCTGCCATCGCAATGGGTGCGTGCATATGGTCCGGCGTGGTAATCATCACCGCGTCAATATTTTTACCTTCTTTTTCCAGCATCACCCGATAATCCTTATAATATGGTGACTTAGGCCACCTGTTTCTCGAGTTTACGGACCTGCGATCATCAACATCACAGAGTGCTGCAATATTATCAGATCCGTTATTAAAAGCTTTGGGAAGATTCGTTTCAGCTCTTCCTCCCACCCCAACGCCCGCAATATTTAATTTATCGCTGGGCGCTACAAATCCACGTCCCAACACATGCCTCGGTACAATAAAAATTCCCGCAGCAGCCAATGAAGACGTTTTAATGAAATTTCTCCTGCTGTTGTTTTTTAGTTTCATAAATGACTTCATGGATTTGACGATACAAAATCAAATTACAGTTGAAAACTGATTCAGCGGTTACTGATAAACGTTATATTTATACAAGAGACGAATCAAGTGTAATGGTTGTATTCAGCAGCTTGCTTATGGGACATCCTTTTTTGGCATTTTCAGTAGCCTGCTTGAATTGTTCGTCTGTAATCCCCGGGATTTTTGCTTTTAAAGTGAGCGCAGAAGAAGTGATGGTACCCGTAGGAGGGTCAAGTGTTACCACGGCATTTACATCCAGGCTGTCTGCTGTGATGCCTATATTTTGAAGTTGAAAACTGAGCGCCATGGCAAAACAACCCGCATGAGCTGCTGCTACAAGTTCCTCAGGATTTGTTCCAACGCCTTCTTCAAAACGTGATTTATAAGAGTATTGTGTATTATCAAGCGTTTTACTCTGAGTTGTTAATACACCTTTCCCATCCTTACCTGATCCTTTCCAAATTGCGGTAGCTGTACGTTTCATAAATAATAAAATTTAGAAACGTAAGTTAGGGAAAACTAATTCACCTGAAGTAGCTGAATGTCAAAAAATACAGGCGCATCGGCAGGTATGCTGCCATAGCCGGTACAACCCCAGGCCAGTGCAGAAGGAATAAATAATTGGATATGACCGCCAACACCAATTTTTGGCAATCCGATCTGCCAACCTTCTATCAGATCACCCAATTGCGTGTTGTTGAGGTTTGAATTGACCGCAGAATCAAAAGTTATATTTGTAGGTATGATCCTGGCTACATAAGTTACCACCATCCTGTTAAAGAACTGCGGTTTTGTTGAGGCCTGTCCCGAATCGATGATATGATAATACAACCCACTTGTATCTTTTGTTAAAGGAATTGTATCGCCTGCAAATTTTATCAATGCAGCAGAATCCTGCGCAACGGGCGTTGCCACACATGAAGGAGTGCTTTGGGGAGCTGATTTAGCACAGGCGAAATAACCAGTTACTGCAATAGCCGAAATAATAAACAACATCAATTTCTTCATAAAGGATACATTATTAATCTTAAAATTTACTGAGTATTTAGTTCTTCCTTACTAAACGCAAATGGAAGCAGATCCGTTGCCCTGGCAATAACAAATATTTCACCATTTGATCCGCCGAGTATCAGCCGGATCGGCTGCTCAAAACGCTGCTCATACTCTGCCAGTGTCTGTCTGCAAATACCACAGGGGCTGATGGGTCTGCTTCCAGTGCCTGTTTCATTAATATAGGTCAATGCCAGACTTTCCACCGGCACTCCCGGATACATTGCGGAAGCCGCGGAAAGGGTAACCCGTTCTGCACACAACCCCGCCGGGAAACTGGCATTTTCCTGATTTGATCCCGTAAGAATTTTTCCGCCCGTCAACCGGATTGCAACGCCTACCCTGAAATTAGAATAAGGCGCATAGGCATCGCCGGTAGCCTTGCGCGCTGCTTCCAAAAGCAACGCATCAGCAGGTTCAAGTGCGGAAGAGTCCGGGAAGATTTGAACAGGTATTTGAATGCTGGTTACCTTCATTCCACTACGTACGGTTTACTTAATTTTTTTAAAGAGTCGGCTCCATCGCACACCGTTTTTCCAACTCATCCAGATCATCCATGCTTCTCCTACAATATGATCCTCTGGCACCAGTCCCCAGAATCGACTATCAAGACTTTGATGACGGTTGTCTCCCATCATCCAATAGTAGTCCATTTTAAAAGTATAACTATTGGATTCCTTATCGTTTATAAAAATTTTTCCATTTAGTAACTCAAGTTTATTTTTTTCATAGTCTCTTATTGCTCTCTCATAAAAAGGATAGTTCAGTGAAGTCAGGGTAATGGATGCTCCTTTTTTCGGAATCCAGATCGGACCATAATTATCCGGTGTCCAATTATACTGCGCGTCATACGGATATACACTCCGGTTGCTGTCAATATAGGGAATTATATTTTTTGCGAGACCGCTTTTCATCATTTTATCACGCGCCACAGAGGTGAGCAGCATCGCATATCTGTTGGGAACGCCCGTTTGCTGAAACTCCTCGCCATTATTTATATCAATATCATATTCGTCTTTCATCACCGTTTCATCCAGTTGTTGCCCACCGGTAGTCACAATATAATTGGTCTCTGAATAATCAGGCAGTTTGGTTGCCTGCCCATCAATATAAATATTCTGATCTTTTATCTGTAACGTATCTCCGGCGATTCCCACACAACGTTTGATAAAATTCTCCTGTTTATCTACCGGGCGTACAATTAAGGGATAAGAATCAGGATCACCCAGAATGATCTTGCGTCCCGCATTCATGTCACCGTTGCCCAGCATGCGCGCCACACTGTAATAGGGCTGCTCGGACTGATATCCTTCTTTGTTAATAACCGTATCGCCCGCGGGAAAATTAAAAACAACCACATCGTTTCTTTTAACAGGAGCCGCAAACCATCTGGTATACGGAATATGAATCCATTCAACATACGATTTGATATCAAAAAGAGGCATTGTATGATGAACAAAAGGCATAGCGATGGGCGTATTGGGAATTCGCGGACCATAACTGAACTTACTCACAAAAAGAAAATCATTTACGAGTAATGTTTTTTCCATCGATGGCGTAGGAATTACGTAAGCCTCAAACACAAACGTGCGGATGAGCGTAGCTGCAATAACAGCAAATATCCCTGCATCAACCCACTCGCGGGCGGCAGATTTTTTATATTTTTTGGCCGCATCCGCACCGATGAACTTGTCTTTCTCGTTGAGACCCACATATAAAAAATACAGCCCGGCTGTACACACTGTTAATGCGTGCTGATAGAATCTGAACTTGCCAAAAGTTTTTACAAATTCAACAAGTATAGCCAACGTAAAAAACCAGCCTGCAACAGGAATCAACTGCAACACAAATAAATAATACGGTCTTTTGCTAAGCCGCAGTATTTCAAAACTGTTGAGAACAGGTATCAGACCTTTCCAGGCTGGCACTCCTGCTTTCTTGAACATAAAGTATAAACCAAATGCAGGAAGAATAAACAGAGCTAGGGCAATCAATACAAGAATCAAAACCTGATGAGACGTCATTTAGGCGATTTTAGATTTGGTCAAATGTACCATATTAATAAGCCTTCAAAATACTGTGGCAGCATGGATTGAAGCAACCGTTCGGCACATTTATGCAATATTTAATAGAGTTATTTTTTAGGCAATACATAATTTGCCACGTCATCACGACTAATGGATTTTGAAGAAAGGATAATTAATCTTTCTACCACGTTTCTTAATTCCCTGATATTTCCTGTCCAGTTGTATTCCTGTAACGCGCGTATGGCTTCATCATCTATTCCCTTTCTTGCAATGCCGTATTCGTTGCATATGTCATGCAGAAATTTATCAACCAGCAACGGAATGTCGTCTCTTCGTTCATTCAGAGAGGGAACGTGAATGATGATTACACTTAGCCGGTGATACAGATCAAGCCGAAAGTTTTTTTCATCCACTTCTTTTAATAAATCCTTATTGGTGGCAGCAATCACGCGTACATCCACATTAATATCTTTATCACCACCTACTCTGGTAATTTTTCCTTCCTGTAAAGCGCGAAGTACTTTGGCCTGTGCGCTCGGACTCATATCACCAATCTCATCCAGAAAAAGTGTGCCTGTATTCGCCTGCTCAAATTTTCCGATCCTTTGTTTTACTGCAGAGGTAAATGATCCTTTTTCATGACCGAACAATTCGCTCTCTATCAACTCTCCTGGAATAGCTGCACAGTTTACCTCAATCAGTGGTCCCGCAGCACGGTTACTTTTTTCATGTACCCAGCGGGCAACAAGTTCCTTTCCAACTCCATTTTCACCGGTTACAAGTATGCGGGCCTCCGTGGGCGCCACTTTTTCTATTGTTTCCCTTATTTTATGAATGGGAGTGGATTCTCCAATCATGTCCTGCACTTTGCTTACTCTTCTTTTCAACACTTTAGTTTCTGCAACAAGAGAAGTTTTATCCATTGCATTGCGAATGGTGATAAGCAGCCTGTTCAGATCAGGCGGCTTCGATATGTAATCATAAGCACCTTTTCTTACCGCTTCAACAGCAGTTTCAATGGTGCCGTGACCTGAGATCATAATTATCGGAATGTCAGGATTAGATTCTTTAGCTTTTTCCAGGAATTCAATGCCATCCATTTTCGGCATTTTTATATCACAAAGAATGACATCGTATTCTTTTTCACGGAATTTTCTGTATCCCTCTTCCCCGTCTCCTGCTTCATCTATTTTGTATCCCTCATAAGAAAGAATTTCAACAAGCGTTTTCCGGATTGCTTTTTCATCATCTATAATGAGAATATTCGACATGTTTTTCTCGGTTTCTTTTAAAATAAAGGCCGGGTTTTCAGCCAATTAGACCGCAATTTACTCGATTACCGCGTTATTTGGAGTACTGACCCAAAATCGTTTGAGAAGGGGATTTACTTAAGTAAAACTACGTTGCAGGAACCAGTTTCCCTTCCTATTTTGTGATCGACAATATCTAAAGAAAAACCAGATTAAAATTTAACCCTATGAAACAGGAATTAGACCATTCCGTAAAAGCGCCGGCCAAAGTGTTTCTTAAATTGGCAGTATTCGGCTTTGTGTTAATCAGCTTCGCGTACATTTCTCTGATTGTAATGGGAACAGCTTTAAAAGCTATCCACTAATAAATTTCTGGTCGGCACACGCCGGAGAATTTTATTTGATTACATCAAGTTGTACGATGGCATCTATCGGATCAGGTTTTGTATCCTTTAGATCGATCATTATATAGTTGTCACCTAGCGTTGTTACTTTCAACTTGTGACCTTCCATAAAGCCTGATTTTATTTTGTATGGAACCCGTACAAAAAATTTGTTCCCATCGGTTTTAAATATATGGAGGTACACTTTATCTCCTTTTTCCGTGATGGCACCCCAGTCCTGTGGTTTCATAAAGCCACCAGTTGTTCCATAAATTGTATATCCGTTTTTCTTAAGCCATGTACCCATGCTGTCCAGCCTGTCTGTAAAAGCTGCCTGTATTTCCCCATTCGGCAAGGGCCCGATATTCAATAAAAGATTGGCACCATAACCAGCATCCGTTACCAGTAAACGTATCAGTTCTTTGGTAGATTTGTAATGCGTATCCGTAATATTGAATCCCCAGGAGTTGTTGATGGTCTCGCAGGTTTCTAATGGGAGGCTGGATACAGATTGTCCACCGAATCCTGTGCTATTTCCTCCGGGCAGATCTTTTTCAAACATTTGAAAATCCTCTCCGGGAATCGGTGTCAAATGATGATTATTACCAACAAGACACTGTGGTTGCAACTGGTGTATGAGTGCGTAGATCTCAGGCAAATGCCAGTCAACCATAGGTTGATTTATTTTGTCATGGTCATTCGCCAGCTGGTCCCAATAACCATCAAACCACACTCCGGCAATAGGACCGTATTGCGTAAGCAATTCAGTCAATTGAGCCTTCATAAACGCGATATAATGATTCCAGTCGCTTTTAGCAGTTCTACCTGTTCCGTGCCCCGTGCGACCCGTCTCATATTGATAATCGCTCCGATACCAGTCCAGCAGGGAATAGTAAACAAATAACTTTATACCCTGTCGCTGGCATTCCTCTGCAATCAGTTTAACTACATCCTGTTTCCAGTCAGTATTCGTGACTTTCCAGTCTGATTGTTTGGTATCCCATTCACTGAATCCGTCATGATGACGGGTAATAAGCGTGATGTACTGCATGCCTGCCCGCTTTGCTGCCGACACCCAGATTTTCGCATCGAAACGTACGGGATTAAAAATAGTTTGCAACTGGCCGTATTCAGAAAACGTAATATTCCTGTCATTCATTACCCATTCTCCACTGCCTGGAACACTGAATGCACCCCAGTGGATAAACATGCCGAACCGGGCACTGTCAAACCATTTTCTTGCAGCTAGATTTTCTGGAGATGGCTGGTAAGTTGTCTGAGCTCCGGCAAATAGAAGTGCCCCGAGGCAGAGGCTCGTGAAAAGTACTTTCATCATTCCAGGTTTTAATATCGCTTGAGGTAATTATTTCTTCAGGTACATCACTTCCTTTACCATTTTTACGGCCCTTTCCACAGAAGGCATGGCTGCTGTTACAAGATTCGCTGCATAGTGCAGGGGAGCATCGGCTGAATTGAGTCGCCTGATCGGAGCATCCAGATAATCGAATCCTTCTTTCTGTATTACGTAAGCGATTTCTGAAGATATGGAAGCAAAGGGCCATTGTTCTTCAATGATCACCAGTCTGTTTGTTTTTTTTACGCTGTCGAGGATTGTCATCCAGTCCAACGGACGAATGGTTCGGAGATCAATTACTTCCGCGCTGATATTTTCTTTCTCCAGCTCAGCCGCAGCAGACAGTGCCACTTTCATCATCTTGTTGTAGGATACAATAGTGACATCTGTTCCGGGTTTTGCAACGATGGCTTTGCCCAGCTCTATATAATATTCTTCTTCGGGAACTTCTGATTTATCGCCATACATTACTTCACTCTCCATAAAAATAACGGGGTCTTCTTCGTAGCGAATCGCCTGTTTCAAAAGTCCTTTGGCGTCATAACCATTGCTTGGAGAAACTACTTTTAATCCCGGTATATTGGCAAAATAACTTTCAAATGCCGTTGAATGCTGCGCTCCCAATTGACCGGCTGAGCCGTTGGGACCGCGAAAAACTATGGGACATCCGACCTGACCGCCACTCATGGCAAGCATTTTGGAAGCTGTGTTTAATATCTGATCCAGTGCGAGCACAGCAAAATTGAATGTCATAAATTCCAGAACAGGACGAAGTCCGTTTTGTGCCGCGCCCACGCCCACACCTGTGAATCCAAGCTCGGATATCGGGGTATCGATCACTCTTTTGGGACCAAATTCATCCAGCATACCCTGGCTGACCTTATAGGCTCCGTTATATTCCGCAACTTCCTCTCCCATAAGAAATACCCGTTCGTCCCGGCGCATTTCTTCTACCATGGCCTCTCTTAGTGCTTCCCGAAAAGCGATTTGTCTCATTAATTATGCATTTAAGGAGGGGCAAAAGTATTGAGGAATGAGGAATCGGCAATGAGGATTTTTGCTTAATCGTCCCTTTTTCACTGAAAATCGAAGGTTTAAGCTGGTTTATCGAATAAGTTATGATAAGGCTTCGATCCTGATCATCTTTGTATTGTCAACGCGTCGAAAAAATCCTTTAAAGCAGAAAGCTTAAAGAAATCCTGAAAAAAACCAAACGAATTAAGCCCCTAAATCCTAACCGAAGAAAACCAAAACCGAAAACCAGATTCAAAAATTAAAAGTATTAAACCCCTAAATCTTAACCGAAGAAAGCAAAGCCAAATCCTGAAAAACCAAGTTGAATCCAACCCGAAACCAAGATCCAAATCCTGAAAAAACCAATCCGAAAGCAACGTCCAATCCTGAAAACCATCCGATCATCCATTGAAAACCCGAAACCAACAAAATCCATCCTGATGAAAAACGCGACCAGTATCGTTGAAAACCGGATCCCTTAGAAACACCTCATCCTTCATGATCATGTTTACTTGTTAATTTACCCGGTTGAACGAATTGAAAAAAGCCGTCCCGCAATATGCAGTACGGCTTTTTCATTTATTTAAAATGAATTTTTATTTGGTAGGGATTCCGAGACTGTCGAGATCCCGCGGAGTAATGGTGGGCGGAAGATTCGAACTAATTTTTTTCACTACAAGATTTCCAACACGCAACGCGTCATCTGCAGATTTAAATCCCTGTTTTCCCGGAAGCGTAGGAATAAATTCCTGCTTAATATAAACGCGGTCATCAGCCAGCACATTATAACCCCATCCGTAAACAGTTTGAACAGCCTGCGCATGTATAAAAATATTTTTATCATGCGTTCTCTGCCTGGTAAAAAAAATTACCGCGAAGCAAATCAGCAGCGCGGCAATTCCGATAAGAACATATTTATTCCTAATTGTCATTGGGATTCTCAGTAACATTCGGCTGGAACTGACGAAGATAATCTGAAGCACCCGCCTGTCCCGAAGAACTTCTTCCTGTCGCGATATATCCAAGTCCTGCCACATTAAATCCTACTGGGCCCGATGTTGCAGGTCCTTCGAATGGAGTTTTAGGAGTCCAGAGATCAGACGCAAAATCGTATTCCCAGGTGTATGTATAGTACACTCCGTTTTCCCCGCAACTGATATATGCTTTGTCACCAATAACAAATGCGCCAGCATTCCAGCGTACGATATTTGTATACCCATCGTCGTAAGAATCACTGCTGTAATTCGTGATATGACGGAGTTCAGTCCACTTCAAAGAATCAGATGCGGGATTATATACCCAGAAGTCAGACTGCATAGTTCCGCTGTTTACTCCGGTTACCAGATAACCCTGGTTGTTATAAGTAAACGCAACTGCTCCGTATCTTTTATTGCCGCTGAATCCAATATCTGTCCAGGTGTCAGAAGAAGGATCGTACTGATAAAAATCTTTCAACGCATTACTTCCATCAAAACCGGTTCCCATATATCCAAGTGCTCCCAATCCAAAACCTACTGCTTCATAGCGCGCACTATTCGGGAAATTTGATTTTTGCGTCCACGCATTTAGTACGGGATCGAATTCATAAAAATCATTCAGATAATTAAATCCATCATAACCTGTTCCCACATATCCTTTGGTTGTTGTTGCAAAACTCGCGGCGGAACTTCTTGCCGTATTTGCAGGCATACTGCTCACCTGCGACCAGACATTTTGTGAAGGATCGTATTTCCAAAAATCGTTGTATCGGGTGTTCAGTCCATCCCATCCGGTGCCCAAATAAGCATAATTACCAATAACGAACGACACCGCTTCGCTGCGCGCTGGTCCGTTCAACTGGGATTCTGTAACCCAGTTACCACTTTGAGTGTAAGGAACATTATTGGTGTGACAGGAAGACAAAGAGCATAAAACGAAAAATGAAAATAAATGGAAATAGATCCGCTTCATATTGTTGTATTAATAATACTGTTTTTGTAGCGATAAAAGTATTTTATTTGCAGCGCGAAATACGGACAATTCGGGGGATTTCACAAAAATTTATCAAATAACGTTATGCGTATCAATTGTTAATCGATTTCAAAAAACATACTTTTGCCCTTTTACAAAGAGCGGAACGACGAATTAATGAAACGAATGATGCCGATACCTGACTGTCCGTATTGCCGCGTGGAATTTGTCAGCTTTTTTCAATTGTCCAAAACAGCATCCTTAACAAGGAACATATAAGCATGGGAAGAAAATATCATCTCAGCCAGCGATCATCTTTTTATCTTCTGCCCATTTTGTTTTTACTGGTCATCTCTGCCTGTACAAAACCCCAGATCTCATTTCAAAGTGTATATAATGGAGACAACGCGACCAATGTAGTACGGGTTGACACATTCGCAGTGCAACTTTCCACGGTGTTTCTCGACTCTTTTATGACTTCAGGATCATCCGCTCAGTTACTGGGAAGATATATAGATCCTTTTCTGGGAACTGTAACTTCCAGAAGTTTCACTGATATTGGCGCACCCTCTCCCCTTCCATCGCTCGATAATAACTCAGTGTACGATTCCATTCAGTTAATTCTGAGGATTAATAAAAGCTTCTATGGCGACACAACAATGACGCAGCGTTTTCTCGTCAGTCAGCTTACGCAAGTAATGAATTTCCCTGGAACGCAAACAGCGTTTTTCAATATCGACTCAATCCCCTACGATCCCACGATTCTTGGTTCCATAAGTGTGAAGATCAATCCCACGGCGGGCGTAACGAGTCAACGCGTCGGTGACTCATTGAAAATTTCAATGCCTTATAGTTACGGGCAAACATTATTCGGACTCTTGTACCGACAGCCGGATACACTTACAAACCCTGCTTTATTCCGTGGTTATTTTAAAGGACTTACCGTTTACCCGGATATCAATTTCCCGGGTGCGATGTATGGATTCAGAGACACTATCGTGATGAGAATTTATTATCACGAGCCGGGTCCTGTAACTGTACAAAAGACGGCTGACTTTTATACTATAAATCAATTCACACAGTTCAATCAGATTTCTGCCGATCGAACAGGAACACCACTACAGGGTCTGACGCAGACAAACCCGGAAATTTCTTCGCGCTTAACAGGCAATCAGGCTTTTTTTCAACCGGCTACTGCTGTTTATACAAAACTTCTTTTCCCAACGATCACCAATCTGCTGGCTTATCAGGATTATCTGGCGGTCATGAAAGCAGTGCTTGTTATAAAACCGGTGCAGGGAACTTATAGTCCACTGTACAATCTGCCACCAACGGTTAACCTTACGTTAACCAATCAGGCAAATACAATTGGTCCAATATTGCCCTATGGAGGCGGAAACCTGACCATCGATTATCTATATGGAACGAACACAAGTTATACGTACGACATCACAACGTATATTCAGAACGCGCTTACACAGGGACCTGAAAATAATTTAAAGAATGGATTGATGTTAGTGGCACCTGCAGCAGTATCCAATACGCAGTTCAATCGGATTGTTATGGGGGATGCATATAATGCACAAAGATCCAATCAGATATCCCTTCAAATATATTACGCTTCATATTATTAAAATGACCAAACCGAACGGTTTTTCTTTTTTGCAGATATGGATCTCTTTTGCTTTAACAACGTTGTCTGTTTCAACGGGTTTTGGGCAAACTAATAATTCACCGTATTCTATTCACGCAATCGGAGATATAACAGATAACATCATAAATCGTACAAGCGGCCTGGCTTCTACAGGAATTGCTTATAGAAACAACAGGTATATCATCTCCAATAATCCGGCATCGTTAAGCGCGCTCGACAATCAGTTTTTTACCGGTGAAATTGGTGTGAACGGACAGTACATTGACTATTCAGGAGCTCCTGTCAGCCAGACCAATCATCAGTCTTCAGACATTACTTTTAAAAGAGTTTCTTTCGCAACTAAAATTTTCAAACACTGGGGAAGCGCTGTAGGCCTTGTTCCTTTTAGTGAAGAAAACTATGAATATTCAGGAACCAGGCCCATCGGCTATAACAGCGGAGACCTGCCAACATACGATCAGGGTTACGGCGGAATTAATAAAGTTTTCTGGGCCAACGGGTACGAATTCTTTAATCATTTATCTGTAGGTATTACTACGTCTTATCTATTTGGTTCCATCACCAATAAAAATATCATTCTCGGTCAGGGCACATCTGTTTACCTGTCCAAGAACAACAATACTTTCTACAGTAATCTATATCTGGATTATGGGCTTCAATACTATGCATCCATCAACGCTCATTGGGATTTTACGCTCGGTGCGGTATTTGCAAATCAACAGGCACTAAGTACGGAAACCAATGTAAATGTGATTAACCTGGATTCAAATGTGCTGCGCAGCACGCAGACTGTAGGCACTTATAATATTCCAACCAGTTATGGTTTGGGTCTTACAGTAACAAAAGATAAAAAATATACTTTTCTCGCGGACTATAAATTTCAAAACTGGTCGAGCCTTACTTCATCAACGGGCGACTTTTTCTACAAAAACAGCCAGCGCGCATCCGTTGGATTTGAAATCTCCAAAAAGAAAATTGCATTTAATCAGCTGTATGAAACGAATTTCTTTCAGGCAGGATTTTATTATAATAAGACTTACTTAATCGTGAATGGAACGCCTATCAACGATATTGGCGGATCTGTGGGAATGGGATTTAATGCAAAGAGATCTATCTTGTCATTCATAGTTGTATTACAATACGGAATCAAAGGAACGACGAACAATAATCTGCTCCGAGAAAATTACGCGAACCTCAGTTTCATTTTCTCCATGCGGGATTTCTGGTATACACACGGCAGAAAGTTTGATTAACCCCCTAGAGAATTCCTACAACAGTTCCCAAAGGAACACCAAGTCCTGTACACGCATCCCAACCAGGACCCGCAGTATATCCCCCGTCTTTTGCAGTGATATTATTTCCTAAAGTAATGTCTTTAAATACCGAAGAAGCTGCATCATATATTTTGGAATGTATAAATCCCACATTCTTTTTTAATTTCTGATTGGTGAGAGCAATCAACCCTGCAATAAGCGGCGCCACAGCGCTTGTTCCACCTATAACCGTCCATTGGCCGTCTACCAATACATTATATCCTGTTGCCGAGTCGGCATTTGCGGCAATATCGGGCATTCCCCTTCCTTTTCTTTTATCCGGGTTTACGGATGCGGGTAGTGGTATCTTTTTCTGATAGTCGGGTATGGGAAAAACATCGCTGATTCCTCCACCAGTTGCCCAACCATCGGTATCATTCCATACAGTTTCAGACTTGGATAATAATTTGGTACCTCCACATGCAAGTACATATGGACTGCTTGCTGGAAAATCGACATGTGCTTTACCATCTGTTTCCCTGTCGGATGATCCACTGTCCCCTGCTGCAACTGTTATCGTTACGCCCAAAGCAGCAGCCGACATAAATGTCTCATTAAAATTTTGCATCGCCTGATCACTCCACTGAGACTCAGCCGAACCCCAGCTGATGGAAATCACAGAAGGTTTATTAACCGTGTCGTGAATGGCGGTACTGATTGCATCCAAAAAACCTGCATCTGTATTTGGCGCGAAATAAACGACAATTTTTGCACCTGGTGCAATAGCACCTGCTACCTCAATATCAAGTGCTACTTCTCCATCAGCGCTGTCAGGTGTCGACGGCGCATTGGTGATACCATCCACTGAAAATGATGTAATATCCGGAAGCGTCAGTCCAAGTTTATCAAAATAATTTTGCATATCTTCTGAGCGATAACCACCACCCAACTCAATCAGTGCAATACACTGGCCTTCGCCGTTTACATCAGTGGGGTATTTGTACATCTTTCCAACATCATTCGCATTGTAAGATACACCTGCATCGTTGGGATGCACAATGCTCCCATTTTTTTTTAATATGTGAAACATCGGTCGGGCGACCGGACGATTGTCAAGTCCGAACACACCTGTGATAATATCTTTTAGTGACGCAGGAATTTGAATGGGGCCCGTGCGGCCTCTGTAAGAAATGCCTGATTCAGGCGCAAAATCAGAAAGGAATACTCCAAAAGCTTCGCTGAACTTCTGAACCGATCCTTTCATTACCACGCATCGTTTGGCAACGGAGGTTTGGATAACTGTAAGGTCATGCTGCCTGGCAAAAGAAATTACCAATTGAATATCATCTGGCGATGCTCCAAACCGACGTTCAAAAACCTCCTGATTCAATGGTTTATTTTTACCCGTCGAGATACCCCGTATAAAATTCTTAATCGGTGTTTTTCTTCTTAGTTTAATCACAACAACGATCAACTCACTGGTAGATGAAGCACCCATATTCCTGCCAGCTGGAATTTTCCTGATACTGCCCGCGAGCTCAACCCGGCCTGCCGGTTTAGCGGAGGAGATTTTGTGTGTTTTTTTTGCTGCAGTCATAACAGATTTTTTTGAAGATATTTGCAAAATGAATCAAACGTTACGTGTCGCGATACTCGATCTCTATGAAGGACGTCCAAATGAAGGTATGCGTTGCATTCAACAAATACTTCAGGAATACGGGAGAGCCAATAAACTAACGATGGTCTCGAAAATCTATGACGTCCGGCTGAAAGAAGAACTTCCGGATCATTCTTACGATATTTATTTGTCGAGTGGCGGCCCAGGCAGTCCGCTGGAAACCAAAGGTGTTTCCTGGGATAATAAATATATGGACTGGCTGCACAATCTTGTAAAACATAATAAAATCGCGAATGAATCGGATAAAAAATATGTACTCTTTATATGTCATTCCTTCCAACTCGCGTGCCGGTTTTTTGAAACGGGAAAAGTGACGAAAAGAAAATCCACTGCATTCGGTGTTTTCCCTATTCACATGAAGTCGGACGGGAAAAAAGAACACGTATTTCATGGTTTAAAGGACCCATTTTATGCCGTGGACAGCAGAGACTATCAGGTAATAGAAGAAGAAAAATCAGATATTAAAAAGAAAGGGGCCAGCGTACTTGCCATTGAGAAAGAAAGACCCCATGTTCCTTTACAAAGAGCCATCATGGCGATTCGTTTCAATGAATATATGCTCGGCACACAATTTCATCCCGAAGCAGATGCGTCGGGAATGAGTATGTATCTTCAGAGAGCTGATAAAAAAAAGACAGTCATCGAAGGTTATGGTGAAGAAAAATGGAAAAGCATGATTCATCAGTTGAATGATCCGGATAAAATACGAAGAACATATTCACTGGTAATTCCTAATTTTCTGAATATAGCGAGACAAGGATGAAAGAAAGTATGGGAGTATGGGAGTATGGGAGTATGGGAGTGGAAATTCAGGATGGATATTTAATTCTTAATGTAGAAATAGCTTTAGGCTTTAAGCTTTGAGCTTTACGCTTATAAAATGATTCCTCATCTCAGAAAATTATTCAACGAGTCCTTCACCGAGGAGAAATACAAAGTATTTCTGGACGACCTGAATGCAAAACATCCCGGAGCCATCGAGTTTCGTGTAGCGGAAACACCCGTTTTCGTTCCGGATTCTTTTAAAGATCAGATGATCAATGCATGCGAATCGATCGTGGATATTATAACAGCACCTGATTTCATTGCAGCGTCCGACAAGGCCATACCTCCCGTTGATTTCGTTCGTGGAAAAGAAAATCATCCGCATTTTATCGCATTTGATTTCGGTGTTTGCATAAATGAAAAAAATGAACTCGAACCGCAGCTTATCGAGATGCAGGGATTTCCCACACTCTACGGATTCCAGGTTTATTACCCTGAAATGATCCAGAAACATTTCAAACTCACCAGAGAATTCACACAATACTTAGGAGGCTATGACCGGCCAACCTATCTGAAAGAATTAAAAAAAATATTGTTGGGTGATAGCGCGGTAGAAAACACGATTTTACTTGAGATCAAACCACACGAACAAAAAACGAGAATCGATTTCTACTGTACCGAAGATTATTTTGGTATTCAGCCGGTATGTATAACCGATCTGATAGCAGAAGGTAACCAGCTGTTTTATATTCATGAGAAAAAAAATGAAAAGATAAGGGTCAGAAGAATTTACAACCGGATTATTTTTGACGACCTGCACGCTCAAAAAGATTCGATCGGTAAACATATCGACCTGACCAAAGACTGGGATGTTGAATGGATGCCACATCCCAACTGGTTCTATCGGATTTCGAAATATACGTTGCCTTTTATAAAACATCCCTATGTTCCCGAAACATTTTTCCTAAATGAGTTAAAAGATATTCCCAAAGATCTGGAGAACTACGTATTGAAACCTCTGTTTTCATTTGCAGGGCAAGGCGTAGTGATAGATATAAAACCGGAAGATATTCAAACTGTAAAAGACCCTGCCAACTGGATACTCCAGAAAAAAGTAAAATATGCTGCAGTCATTCAAACACCGGAAGATCCGGCCAAAGTCGAAATAAGAATTATGTATATTTGGCCCGAGGGAGCTGACCGCCCAAAAGCAGCCATCAATCTCGCAAGACTAAGCAAGGGCAAAATGATCGGCGTCAGGTACAACCAAGACAAAACCTGGGTCGGAGGAAGCGTGGCATTTTTTAGGGGTGCCAGATAGACAGTCGGAGCTTGGAATAATGTGGTTATTGTTTCCTTTGTGGTTTGCTCCTGTCTCATTCTTACCACGTTCGTATATCGTTCGTATATTGTTCGTATATCGTTCGTATCAGATTGGGATTTTCGCGAACTAGCCGCGAACGATTATAGAACGATATATGAACGTCAGGCGAATAAATTACGGAACAAATCCTGATCAATACCGGACAAACCGCCAATATAGCAGTCTGAATAAGTCATGGATTTCATGTCAAATGTTATTCGCTCAAACCAGCCAATATAAACTCAGAGTTCAGTTTAGCAATATTGGTCATTGAGATTTCCTTGGGACAAACAGATTCACAAGCCTGTGTATTTGTACAACTTCCAAAACCCTCTTTATCCATTTGAGCGATCATGTTGGATACGCGGGATTTTCTTTCAGGATTTCCCTGCGGTAACAATGCAAGATGGGAGATTTTCGCCGATACGAATAACATAGCTGAACTATTTTTGCAGGCTGCAACGCAGGCTCCGCAACCAATACAGGCGGCAGCTGCGAATGACGCATCTGCCAGGTTTTTGTCCACAGGAAGAGAATTCGCATCCACTGCGTTTCCTGTATTTACTGAAATATATCCACCAGCCTGAATGATTCTGTCGAAAGCTGACCTGTCGACGGTCAGATCTTTTATAACGGGAAACGCATTGGCCCTCCAGGGCTCGACCGTAATGGTATCTCCATTTTTATATGCCCGCATATGCAACTGGCAGGTTGTATTTGCATGCCAGGGACCATGCGGTCTTCCATTGATATACATGGAACAAGTTCCACAGATTCCTTCGCGACAGTCATGATCGAAAACAACCGGGTCCTGCCCCTCCTTTATCAGTTTTTCATTCAGCACGTCCATCATTTCGAGAAAAGACATTTCTGAAGAAATATTTTCCACGTTATAAGATACAAATCCTCCTTTGGCAGTTGAATTTTTCTGCCTCCAGATTTTTAGTGTCAAATTCATGCTATAATGCTCCATATCAATGACCTGTTTTAACTTTATTGAATATTCTCCACTCCCATACTCCCATACTTATTTATAGCTGCGTTGCGATGGTTTGGCAACATCAAACACCAGCACTTCTTTATGCAGTTCCCAGGTATGTTCTGATTTGAACTCCCAGGCAGACACATAGCTGAAATGCTCATCGTCGCGTTTGGCTTCACCTTCAGCAGTCTGCATCTCTTCACGAAAATGTCCCCCACAGCTTTCATTTCTGTTGAGTGCGTCGATACACATCAATTCACCCAACTCAATAAAATCTGCCACACGATTTGCTTTGTCGAGTTCAGGATTCATATCGTAGATCTCACCAGGAATTTTCAAGTCGCTATAGAATGCTTTTTTTAATTGCTGAATTTCCGTAATCGCTTCCTGTAATCCCGTTGCATTTCGTGCCATACCGCATTTTTCCCACATGATCTTCCCCAGTTCTTTATGAAAATGATCAACCGTTTTTGTTCCACCGATATTTTTTAGCTGGTTCATGCGATCGGATACAGCTTTCTCGGCCTTTTCAAATTCAGGATGATCTGTAGGAATACTATTTGTACGAATCTCATCGCTTAGATAATTTCCCAAAGTATATGGTATTACAAAATAACCATCAGCTAGTCCCTGCATCAGCGCTGATGCTCCAAGCCTGTTCGCACCGTGATCGGAAAAATTAGCTTCTCCCATACAATATAATCCGGTAATAGTAGTCATTAATTCATAGTCAACCCATAAACCTCCCATTGTATAATGCACCGCCGGATAGATACGCATTGGAATTTCGTATGGATTCTCACCGGTAATTTTTTCATACATGTCGAACAGGTTACCATATTTTTCTTTTACAACATCTTTTCCATGCTGACGGATCACTTCAGGTGAAGGATCATGCATACCATGTTTATTGCATTCTACTTTTCCGTAACGAAAAATGGCTTCTGCAAAATCAAGATAAACGGCCTGCCTGGATGTTCCTACACCGTAACCTGCATCACATCTTTCTTTTGCTGCACGGCTGGCAACATCGCGGGGCACCAGATTTCCAAACGCAGGATATCTTCTCTCTAAATAATAATCTCTTTCATCCTCTGGTATCTCACTTGCTTTGCGATTGTCATTTTGTTTTTTGGGCACCCAGATGCGGCCGTCGTTACGAAGCGACTCAGACATCAACGTGAGTTTCGATTGATAGTCGCCTGAAACAGGTATACAGGTGGGATGAATTTGTGTGAAACAGGGGTTTCCAAAATAGGCACCTTTTTTGTGAGCCTTCCACGCCGCTGTCACATTGCAGCCCATGGCATTGGTAGATAAATAAAATACGTTTCCATAACCACCGCTGCAAAGCAACACAGTATGGCCAAAATGTCTTTCCAGTTTTCCTGTAAGCAGATTTCTAGTAATAATTCCCCGGGCCTTCCCGTCGATCACAACAAGTTCCTGCATTTCATGACGGGAATACATAGTCACATTACCGAGTGCAACCTGGCGTTCAAGCGCCTGATAGGCACCAATAAGTAGTTGCTGTCCTGTTTGTCCTGCAGCATAAAAAGTTCTTTGCACCTGTGTACCTCCAAAAGATCGGTTACTCAACAAACCTCCGTATTCACGTGCAAAAGGAACTCCCTGTGCCACACATTGATCGATAATATTGGTACTCACTTCGGCCAGCCGGTGCACATTGGATTCACGTGAACGATAGTCGCCACCTTTAATCGTATCATAAAATAAACGGAACACGCTGTCGCCATCATTCTGATAATTCTTGGCAGCATTGATACCACCCTGTGCAGCGATGCTGTGCGCACGACGGGGCGAATCCTGAAAGCAATATGCTTTCACCTGATATCCCATTTCAGCAAGAGAAGCGGCGGCCGATGCACCTGCAAGTCCTGTACCTACTACAATAATTTCGATCTTACGCTTATTGGCAGGATTGACCAGTTTTACATGACCCTTATATTCATTCCATTTTTGCTCCAGGGCTCCAGGGGGAATTTTTGAATCGAGCATAGACGTTTGAAAATTTGAAAAATTGGAAATTAACTTACCCATCCCAGATAAACGGAAACCGGCATCATGGCAAAAGCAAGAGAAACGATTACAGCAAATCCAAATCCCACAACTTTTATCAGCGAAATATATTTTCCATTTGGAACGCCAAGCGTTCTGAATGCTGATTGAAATCCATGCAACAGATGATACATCAGCGAGATGCAACCCAATACATATAAACCTACAACCAACGGACTCTGGAATATGCGTACTATTTCAGCAAATTGATTGGCTACTTCCTTTCCATTAATATCTATGGTGGGTAAATCGGTGAAACGGGAAGGAACCCAAAAATGCGAAAGGTGCATGATAAGAAAAAAAAGCAACAGCGTACCGAGCAATCCCATACTTCTGCTATACCACTTGCTTCCGCGATTGCCAAGAGTTACTGCATAACCATTACTACGACGCCGGCGATTCTGAACTTCAAGCACCAGGCCCTGAATGATGTGCAGAAGAAGCCCGGCAAACAATCCAACTTCAAGGATACGAATAACGACAGTGGTCCCCATAAAGTGTGATGCAAGGTTAAACATCTGTCCTCCGTCATTTGCCCAAATACAGGCATTCACGCCCACATGTATTACAAGAAATGAAATAAGAAAAATGCCCGTAAGGGACATTATAAATTTTTTGCCAATTGAGGAAGTAAAGAATTCAGACCATTTCATATATACCTTGAAAATTGAAAATCAGTGTAATAAGGCAAAAGTAAGGCAGGAAATGGGAAATCCCTATCTTAGCCCCTCAAAAATCTGTTTGGATGAAGCGCGATGAAGATTTTGAAGCCAATCTTTCGGGTGAAGAAGGAACCACAGAGGAAACAAAAACGAGTTGGTTTAAACGAATCAAAAAGGGCATTCTGACGAGCACAGCAGAGAAGAAGGAAACGCCTGAAGGTTTATGGACTAAATGCCCGAATTGTAATTATATATGTACCGTTACAGAATTACGGGAGAATCTTTTTGTTTGCCCTAAATGCGCCTTTCATCACCGGATTGGCAGTGATGAATATTTTGAAATTCTTTTTAACGAAAATAAATATGATGTTCTCTATGAGAACATCCGCTCTAAAGATTTCCTTCATTTCACAGATCTTAAGTCGTATGGAAAACGACTGGAGGAAACCTGGAATAAAACAGACATCACAGATTCCATTCGGATCGCTGCTGGCCATGTGCGCGAACATCATATGATCGTGGGGTGTATGGATTTCGAATTTATCGGTGGTTCATTGGGAAGTGTAATGGGAGAACGTATTGCAAGAGCAGTAGATTATTGCTTACTGCATAAAGCGCCCTTACTGATCATTTGTAAATCCGGAGGTGCGCGGATGATGGAAAGTGCATTTTCTCTTATGCAACTGGCCAAGGTTTCGGCCAAGCTCTCTCAACTTACTGACGCAAAGATTCCATATATCTCATTATTAACGGATCCTTCATTTGGTGGTATTTCAGCTTCTTTCGGTATGCTGGGAGATTTTAATATAGCTGAACCAGGTGCATTGATTGGGTTTGCAGGCCCCCGGGTAATACGTGAAACAATAAAAAAAGATTTGCCGGAAGGTTTTCAGCGCAGCGAATTTCTTCTCGAACACGGATTCCTGGATTTTATCGTAAATCGCAAAGAACTGAAACAGAAAGTAGCAACAGTTCTTACACTACTAAAGAACTGAACTTCCGAAATAACTCCTCCTTGTTACCATGACTGAAATCAGAAACCGGTCTGCCTATCACGAATACTTCATCGAAGAAAAATACGATGCAGGTATGGTGCTCACCGGTACGGAAGTAAAGTCTATCAGGGAAGGCAAAGTTAGTTTTGCAGACAGCTTTTGTATTTTTTTTAAATCGGAACTCTGGGTTCGCAGTCTCCATATTGCAGAATATCGTTTTGGCACTACCAATAACCACATTGCGGTTCATGATCGCAAACTGTTACTCAACAGACGGGAATTGAGAAAACTGGAAAATAAGCTCAAGGACAAAGGCTATACCATCATCCCGCTCAGGATATTTTTAAGTGAGAAGGGTCTCATAAAAATGGAAATAGGCCTTGCAAAGGGTAAAAAACTCTACGACAAGCGGGAATCAATCAAGGAAAGGGACACCCAGCGGGAAATCAAGCGATTCCTCAAATAATTACGCGCTTGTTAAAAATCAACGATTTTGAGCGGGGAGGGCAAAATAAACCTGATATGGTATAATGATTGCCGGATTCCCGCGTTAAATTGTGTCGAATACCTTTTAGAATTAGCCCATGAAAAACCTGATACTCTTCTTAATTGTGTTTAGTGCGTATTCCGTTCAGGCTCAAAAAGCTACCGGTTACTGGTATGGTCAGGCCAACGTGGTGATGTCCGGTATACAAAATAACTATCTCACTGAGCTGATTATCTCCCAAAAAGGAACTAAAATAAAAGGTTTTTTTGGCTACTATTTTAAAGATGTTTATCAGAGTTTCCTGGTAAAAGGAACCTATGATCCAAATACAAAAAAAGTTGTAATCAATGATATCCCTATTATTTATTTCAAAACGAATTCCACAGAAAACAGTGTGGATTGCATCCTGAGTTTTTATGGAACACTTCGGGTTTCCAAAGTGAAAACTGAACTGGTCGGATATTTCTACCGCGACAAAAAATATACCTATACATGTCCCGATCTCAGAGTTAATTATACACTCTACACGGAAGCCAAAGTTGAAGACAGTATTTTCAAAGATGTTTCAAGCACACGCAGTTACTGGAAACCCCAACCCCCGGTTCCCGATGTAGTAAAAGGAAATGATGCAAATCAGGAAGCTGAAATGGCTGCCGTTGCCGATGCCTCTGCTGCCACAAAATCAACCGGATCATCCTCTCTAAAAAGTAATACCAATGGGACAGCAAGTCTCAATTCTTCACAGGCAAAAAAGCCCGCAACAAATACTACAGCTGCAACTATCTTAAATAATCCTGACGCGGATGTAACCAATTTGAATGCAAAGAAATCCAGCCCGTCAGAAACTTCTGTTACTGAAAAAAATAATATCTCTCCCGCTGTAATTTCGCAACCTGCAATGCCCGGCGATATTCTGAAGATCAACGAAGATTTCAAAAAGAGAAAACAAATTGTGAGCAAACAGATAGATGTAACATCCGACAGTCTGCGCCTGAGTTTTTACGATAATGCTGAAGTGGATGGCGACAGTATTTCCGTTTTCCTGAATGGAAAACTGGTAGTTGCTCACCAGGGTTTAACCGAACGTGCATTCAATGTGTACGTGCAACTTGACAGTTCGTTGGATTACAATGAAGTCAGCATGTTTGCCGAAAATCTCGGAAAATATCCCCCCAACACGGCATTAATGGTTATCAGCGACGGAGATAAAAGATATGAAACGTTTTTATCGAGCGATTTCAAAGGCAATGCCACAATTCGTTTGAAACTCAGACGAAATTCCGTTGCGGGCAATTAGTACATTTGATATGCTAACTGGCACGAATGTCCGTTATATAAAAAAATTACCGTTCGTCGAATTAGATTCGTATTGAATTAAGGTCTTAGGCAAAACTTCGAGATTGGAGCTGATCACGTACTAGCCGTTTCCATACTACATTTGTCAGCAGCTGCACCTGATTATTTGGATTTTATTAAGCGATTATTACTTCATATTACATCCATACGAAGCATGTAGTGCTGACCTTATCTTTACAAAATTATCCTTATATTCATTTAGTTCCTTTATTCTGAAACTCAGATCATGGCAATGCATAAAAAAAACGGCAGATCAGCTGACGGAGACAGAAAACTTTCCAGAACTATTCGGTATCTGCTTCCCGTAATTGTTCTTCTCATTTTTTTGTTATGCTGGTTTTTGGTTTCTTATGCGCGTCTTTTCCCCGCTTATGCTTTACCATCTCCATGGGCCGTCTGGAAAAGTTTCCAGGAAGAGATCAGGGCAGGCAGATTATTCAACGACATGATCGCTTCTTTGTGGAGAGTAGCCATTGGATTTGTGATCTCAGCAATACTGGGTGTTCCCGTAGGCCTTTGGCTGGGTCAGCATATTCATGCCCGCCAGGCTTTTGTTCCCATGTTAAATTTCTTTCGATTCCTTTCTCCGCTTGCATGGATACCTTTTGCAATACTTTGGTTTCACATAGGAGATAAACCAGCAGTTTTTCTAATTTTTATGGCCAGCTTTTTCCCACTCTCACTTGCAACCATGTCGGCAGTGGCAACCATTCCTAGTATCTATTTCCGTGTAGCAAAAGATTACAACTATAAAGGCATAGATCTGCTAACTAAAGTAACCTTCCCGGCTGTTCTACCAGAAGTCATAACCGCACTTCGAGTAAGCTATGGAATTGCATGGGTTGTGATTGTAGCTGCTGAAATGGTAGGCTGCCAGGATGGATTGGGATACGGAATCTGGGAGGCCCGCAATGGTTTACGACTCGATTCTGCCGTTTGTTATATGATTATAATTGGTTTACTAGGCATGGGAATAGACCGGCTGCTGGCGCAACTCACTAAACTTCCAAATGTACGCTGGGGATATGAAAGATAAACACGCATCGACTCAACTGATGCTGGAAAATGTTTCCCATAATTATGGAACAGTTGATGTTTTGCATAACATCAATTTGACCGTAAATCCCGGTGAGGTAGTGGTTTTGGTAGGACCTTCAGGGTGTGGTAAAACAACCATATTAAATATTTTATCCGGTTATATCAAACCTTCTTCCGGAACGGTAACCCGGAAAGGTATTATACGGACTGTTTATCAGCAGGATGGCCTGTTTCCCTGGTTAACCGTAACTGAAAACATTTCTCTTGGTTTGCGTAATCTGAAAGATGAGCAGCTCCATCAAAACGAATTGCAGGAACTGATTCAGCTGATACATCTGGAAGGTTTCGAAAATCATTACCCTCATCAATTGTCGGGAGGTATGCGACAGCGGGTTGAGCTGGCCAGGGTTCTTGCGGGTGATTCAGATATACTGCTGATGGACGAACCATTTTCAGCACTGGATTACCAAACTCGTCTTCGGATGCGCATGGAACTGGTTCGACTCTTGGAGACCCGACCCAGAACGGTTGTATTTGTCACGCACGATATCGAAGAAGCCGCCCAACTTGCGGATCGTATATTTGTGCTGTCCAACAGACCTTCTACCATAAGTCGGGTTTTACAGATAGACATGAAACGTCCAAGGGGACTTACAGACAATATTGTAGTTCAGGCGATGCGAGAAATACTTGCCGAATTTGGATTATGATTAAATCAGTTACCAGTATATAATGAACTTAAAATTTATTCATATCATTATTGCGGTCGTCGTTCTGATCACCGCGTTGGGTTTACTGCGTTATAAGCCCTGGCAAGAAAAAACTGCGGGTATTAAGGATGTAATACATGAAGGTTCAAACAAAAATGCCCTACGTGAACTGACTGTGGGTTTTCTTCCTGTAACCTGTCACCTTACTTGTCCCGTTACCGATTATGCATCCAAGACCACGGAAACGGGCACTAATTTCAATTCCCGTGTTTATTCAGATTTTCCTACGGTTGTCAGTGCGTTGGAAGCCAAACAGGTGCAGGCAACTTTTATGATTGTACCTCTTGCGATGAAACTACGCGAACAGGGCGTACCTGTCAAGATCTGTTATCTTGGCCATCGCGATGGATCTGAAATCGTAGTTGGCAAAAACAGCCCTTACAGGAGCTTGCTGGATCTCAAAGGAAAAAAAGTTGCCATCCCCAGTTTATACAGCAATCAGAATTTCGTTTTTCACAAACTCATGGGAGACTATGGGATGAAACCGGACGATATAAGTTTCATTGTTTTGCCGCCTCCAGATATGCCGACTTCACTGGCTTCTGGTGCCATCGACGCATATTTTGTTGGAGAACCGTTTTGCGCAAAAGCTGAACTGGATGGTATCGGACGTATCTTATATTATGCAAGGGATATCTGGCCAAATTTTATTTCATGTGCATTGGTTGTGCATGAAGATCTGATAAAACAACATCCTGAAATTGTTTCGGATCTCGTGCGAGGTATAGCTCAGTCGGGTGCATGGGCTGAGACGCACAGGGCAGAAGCGGCCAAACTGGCTTCGCCCTATTTCAGACAGGATGAAAAAGTACTGAACTATGTGTTGACCGCCGATCCGCACAGAGTAAGTTATGTACAATTAACACCTACCGATGAAGACCTTCAGCAAATTCAGGATATGGGGTTATCACTGGGATTACTAAAAAAACATATACCCATGAGTGAACTCATTGATCGTGATTTTGTACCTCAAAATATAACGGCTGCTTCCATTGATGCAAGTAAAATCCCTGCATCAAAACAATAAAAGAAAACTATTATCTATTCCCTCCCTCTCTATATTTTTGAAGATAAAAACGAAATTCATACCTTTATTTTCTTAACAGTTCAATTGTAATTCATAATTATTTAAAATCAAATAAGATGGCAGACCAAAATGAAGTAATCAGCAACCAGGGCAAAATAAAAAGCAATCAGGCGTCTATTTTAAAGAATCAGCAAGGCATTAAATCCAATCAGGGTTCAATTGTTGGAAATCAGCAGACTTTAAAGGCAAACCAAAAAGCCATTCTTGCTAACCAGTCAGCCATATTGAAAAACCAAAAGGCGATTCTGAAAAATCAAAAAACGCTCGACCTTATTCTTAAGAATCAGGTAACCATTCTGAAATTCCTAAAAAAGTAATAGCGTTTTATATTCGGCGACTATTCACCCATAGCCGTATCGAAGAAGCGGAAGAATGGCAACGCAGCTTTATAAGTTTTTAATATTTCCGGGATAAGAAGTTTCGACAGCACCAGGGAGTCGTCGAAACTTCTTTCAATATAGAGCTGTTTGAATTTCAGTATTTCGATGTTTGGATTATCTGCATCGTATCCCTTTGGGGGTCTCGAAAGTTTGGCTCCGGATATTTTCCCGAATAGTTTTAGAAATTCTTTTGAGTTAGTAATTTTTTTCAAATCCATACTATTGTAGTCAATTTCCTGTCGAACCATTTTCAAAGTTTCGGCCGGGGGATCCCACACTCCGCCCGCGATCATTGACTTGCCCGGTTGTATATGCAGATAAACGGGACATTTTTTATTTTCAGGTCCCCTGTCAATTATGGAACTAAAATGAGACTTATAAGGCGTTTTGTCTTTTGAAAATCGTATATCCCGATAAATTCTTTGAACGTATTTTGCCGGTTCTTTTTCCGGAATGGCTTCAATTTTCCGAATACCAGTCATTAACTCCGTCACAAAACTCAGGTACTCTGCTCTGGCTTTTTCATAAAGCGGCCGGTTTTTTTCAAACCATGGTTTATTGTTGTTAGATTTTAATTTCTCCAGAAAATGAAATGTCTCTTTTGAAATAACTGTCATCCGGTGTTTATTTTCCAAATTTTGAATAAGCGGCAATCTCCTGTAAACTACCATGCCTTATAAATCCTTTTAACTTATTGGTCACCGATTCTGCAAAACCCGGCAATTCAGTAAGATCCCCCGACCACAATTGTTTATCCGATAATATGGTTGATACGATATGTTCAACAGACCCTTCATCCCATATGCCATGGAAATGGGTTACCTGATCATCGCCGATCAGGTAATATTGATTATTCAATGCGCCGTAATATTTTTCAGATTCTTTTTTAACGGGACGCATGAATAACAAATAAGCAGCAAAGCCCATGGAAATTAATGCAGGTGGCTTCTTAAACAATTCATAATATTTATACAATACGGGCAACACGCGGGTTGCCATTTTCGAACTGTACTGCACGGTTATACTTAACCACTGATGATGAAGAAATGGGTTTCTAAAACGATCCAGCACTTTTAATCCAAATTGCATGATTTCGTTTTCGGGAATATTATATGGAATTGCCGGAGCTATTTCGTCCATCATCAGGTTTTGAATATAAGAACTGAAAAGAGGATCTTCCATGGCAGACAAAACGGTCTCAAAACCTGATAAATACCCAAGACCGCAGCTAAGCGTATGTGTAGCATTCAACATTCGTAATTTCAGCTCCTTGTATTTTGTAATATCATCCGTAATAATTACACCTTCATCAGCTTTGTAAAAAGAAAGTTTCTTTCGAATGGTATGATCGCCTTCAATCGCCCATAACCGATAGGGTTCACACACCGACATCAATTCGTCCCCATAACTCCATTGTTTTTCCAGTGCGTGTTGAATAGAAGACGAAGGTTTGCCGGGTACAATTCTGTCAACCAGCGAACTGCAAAAACGATTGTGAAGATTCAGCCATTCCAAAAAGTTGCCATCGAGTTCGTTGAAAAAAGCGAGTTCGTTAAGAATAGATTTTAATTTTTTCCCATTGTCTGTCAACAGTTCGGTTGGAACGATCACCATACCGGATTCAGAAGTACCATTAAATACCCTGAACCGTTCAAGCAGGAAAGCCAGCAACTTCGCGGGAAAGGAATGGGGTGGTTTTTGATATATAGATTCTTTTACAAGCTGAATGCCAACTTCCGTAGTATTGGAGATAACAATTTGTAAATCCGGGTTGGAAGCTGCACGCAGAAGTTCGTCCCATTGATGGCTTGCAGAAATTACGCGACTTATAGCTGAACAAATGACATGACTATCCACACGCGTATGCGCTTCCGAGCCACGTACTATCAATGTATATAACCCATCCTGTTTTTTAAAGGCTTCACTGTCGCCTGTCTGTGTTGATTTGACTACCAGAATTCGCCCATTAAAAATTCCCTGCCGATTGGCTTTATCAACAAAATAATCGGGAAGTGCGCGAAGAAGAACACCAGTTCCAAACTGCAGTATTTTTTCAGGCAATTCAAATACCCCATTCTCAGGGACGTCTGACCCAGCCAGCCGTATTTGCTCCAGATTATTTTTGGATAGGTTCATTCATTTCAATTATACTAATCATTATCAATGATTACTTTAATCGTTTGGCCGGAAGGTTCCAGCCATTCCGGGAATCGGACTGCCGCTTCACCAAATTTAACCCGGTTTGAAATCAATGCAAGAGGATGAATCAAATTATTCTGCATGTTATATATAACGTTATCAAAATCTTCGCGTGTTGCGTTCCTGCTGCTCATCAGGGTAGATTCTTTTTTATGAAATTCCGGGTGACTAAAAACCAGTTCATCTTTTTGAAGTCCAATCAATACATATCTTCCGCCATGAGCAAGATAGTGGATACCCTGATTAATAGCTTTGCGATTTCCACTCGCGTCAATAACAACAGATGGCATATCGCCCTTTGTAATATCCATCAGCTGTTCGATTATGTGTTGTTCCTCCGCATGTATTAAATGTGTAACTCCCCATGTTGTTTTGCAAAAATTCAATCTAAAGGGATTCGTATCAGTAACAATAAGCCTCGCACCATGGAGTCGCGCAAATTCTATGGCACACAGGCCGATGGGTCCTGCACCCATCACCAGTACAAATTCACCGTGCTTAATTGCGGCCCTCCTGATTCCATGTGCCCCGATTGCATAGGGCTCTACCATAGAGAGTTCGGTCAGGCTGAGTCCACCTGAAGCAACGAGCAGTCTTGCAGGTATCGAATAATAATCAACCATACCACCATCGATATGAACGCCGCAAACCTTAAGGTTAACGCAACAATTCGACTTGCCATTCCTGCAGGCTATACATTTTTCACAATTCAGGTAAGGAAGAAAAGTAACCTGATCGCCTTTTTTAAAACCAGGTGCGTTATCGAAATCCATCAGTTCGCCAGATAATTCATGCCCCAGAATCCTTGGATAGTTAAAATAGGGCTGCGTTCCTTCGAAAGCATGTAAATCAGTGCCACAAATACAAATGTTACGAATCCTGACTATGGCATGATTCGATCTCAGAACCGGCTCTGGCTGGTCTGTATAGTCCAGTTTTCCGGGTTGTGTACAAACCAATGCTTTCATCTGATGATTTATTCTATACCAATGTGAATCAGCTGACCCGTTGTGTGACTGGATTTTTCCGACATCAGGAATGCGGTTGCCTCTCCAACTTCTGCAGTGTCAACTTGCTTAATTAGTGAATTAACACGGATTTGATATGTTAAAAGTTCAACAGCCCATTCCCTTGTTAAAGCATCAATACCTCCACTCACTGCGTCCCGGATCTGCCTATTTCGTTCCGATCCATTTGGCAGGCAACGGACATTGATAATCGCAACTTTGGACAATTTTAAATAAGGTAATGCATAATGAGTAATAAGAAAAACCTTAGAAAGTTCTTTTTGCAGAGAAGTTGAAAAATTCGGCTCTTTGCTCGCTTCCTGTGTTGATACATCATCCAACCCGGTATAATTAATCAATCCTTCGATTCGTCCATATTTTTTAAAGATGATTTCAATTGTTTTCTCACAAGATGCCGGATCATTCAGATCTGTTTCAATAAAATAATTGTTTGTTTGTCCGGGACGCATCGTGCTACCCACAACCACAACAACAGCACCCTCTTCGTTTAAAACCTGCAGGAGTGTTGATACCGCACTTCTTCCGCTTAATGCCAAAACAATCAGTTTATTTCTTAACCCGAGATCCATGCATACAATTTAATTCAGCCGGTAAAAATCAATAGCATTATTTCCGAAGAAGTTGGCCTGTTCACTCAAAGAAAAAGAATTAAAATAGTTATCGGTTATTTCTTTCACTTCACCGTATGTGCCTCCTTGAAGGCATACAGGCCAGTCGGATCCGAACATCACACGTTTTGTTCCAAACACCTCCAGCACCGTGTCGATGTAAGGATGAAAATCTTCTATTTTCCAAAATTCAAGATCTGCTTCCGTCACCATTCCGGAAATTTTACAATAGACATTCTTATATGGTGCAAATTTTTTCATTGCAGCCCGCCACACGGAACTGATACCGTTTTTTATTTCAGGTTTTGCGAGGTGATCAATTACAAATCGTTGTTCCGGGAACGCAGCTACGAGCTTCTCGGCATAACGAAGTTGATCAGCAAGTATTAGCAGATCAAAACTAAATCCATAGCTGTTTAACAAACCGATACCCCTTTGGAATTCGTAATTCAACATCATATCCCGCTGATGCACTCCCTGCAATAAATGCCGGAAACCCTTAACTACAGGAAACTGACTATAGTATTTCAATTGTTCTTCCAGATCTACAGAGGTCAGATCAACCCACCCGACTACTCCAAAAATGAAAGCATGTAAGTCAGCGAGCTCAAGAAGAAACCTGTTTTCTTCCATTGACGAATTTGCCTGTACGACCACAGAACCATGAATTCGATGTCGCTTAAATTCTTTACCGAGTTCGTCTGGCAAATAGTCCTTTCGCAAGATCTGCATTTCTTCGGTAATCCATCTGTCGCGATTTGGATCAAATTTCCAGAAATGCTGATGTGCATCAACCGTTACATTATGCAGGTGTGGTTCGGTCACGGGCTCAGATTTCAAAATTAAATACTCTGTCCATCTGTACCCATTTTACTCCTTGTCTGGCCCATGGAATTTGTTGTTGAAATTCAGACATCAGGGTCTCCCATTTTTGAACGATCGGATTTGCATGATCCATTGCTTCTTTTTTCTCAAAGCTAAATTCAGGAGTCACATGTATGATCATAAACAGACGATTACCCGTTCTGTATATTTCCATCAGGTGAATGCCAGATGCTTTCAGACTGTCTTTTATTTCAGGCCATACTTTTGTATGATATTCATCATAGGACCTGATCAGGCCTTCGTCATCTTTCAGATCGCAGGCAAGACAATATTTTTTCATTAAAAACAGATTTATAAGCGCCTCATCATATCAATCAAACAATTCCGGCTGTCCTGATTTTTTCTTTTGCTCCCATTCCATCGTTACACTTTTTGCATATTCAGTGAGTTTCGCCCCTACGGCCTTCCATCCCATTACTTCAACTGCCTTAGTTGTTTTGATTTTGGCCTTGCGAATCTGGGCGCCGCGACCGGATTGCATTATTAAGACGGGTTCTTCGTCCGTACTCACTGCTTCCAGTCTGTTGCCCTCTCCTTCCTTTATAAAAAGAAATTTATTATGAAGTGTATTCGTTTCTATTTTAAATCGTTTGATGCTGAACTGAGCTTTTTCGCTGTCGAGATAAATGGCAGTAACAATTTTTTCAGGATCAAATTTCTCTATCAGCAGCATTTTATCTGCGTCAAACCGTTGTGTCAGTTCCTGATCTGTTATTTCATAATTTCCGTCGTTATAAATTACCAGCAACCTGTCTTCAGGACCAAATTTGCCAAGGAAACTACCCTTCTCTTCAACATGGAGTCTGCCAAAGGTATCGTCAAACCAAAGGTTTCTCGCGTCCAGGGTGGCTTTACCTGCCTGTTTAAATTTCACTGACTTTATGGGATATTTCGTTACCTGATTTCCCAAAGATGCCCTCGCTTTGATTTCCAGTGTTTGAAAATCAAAATCAAATTCCTTGTGCCTTGCTGAACAACCGGGGTTTAATATAATGCGAACCAATTCGGCTTCTCCGTTAGGATTCGTAGAAAAATAATGCACCCTGGGTTTTTCAGATTTAGTAAGATCATATTCTTTTTCCCTCGTTACACCGGTCACATTGAATCGTTTTGCGTAGCTCATGCCTGTTTTACCATCCACATAAATCATGTTGTAGGTAGTTCTTTCATCGTTTTTCTGAAAAATCCCCACATGTATGATGTCTTTGCCTATGAAGGTTTTCTCGGCTACTTTTACAATCTTCATAGTCCCACCCCGGGTAAAAGCAATGATATCATCCAGGTCCGAGGCCTCTGTAACAAATTCATCTTTTTTTAATCCCGTGCCGATAAATCCTTCAGATCGGTTTACATAGATCTTTGTATTGGCAATCGCCACCTGTTTCGCCTGTATTGCTTCAAAGAGACGAATCTCTGTTTTTCTTTCTCTTCCTTTTCCATATTTCCTCAACAGTTCTTCATAGTAATGAACAGCAAAATCTATAAGGTTATTCAAATCGAATTTCACCTGTTTAATTTCTGCTTCCAGTGATTTGATTTGTGCATTGAGTTCTTCAATATCCAGTTTATAGATTCTCCGGACTGGTTTTTCAGTTAATTTAACTACATCTTCTCTACTAATATTCTTTTTAAGTTGTTTACGGAAAGGCTCGAATGCTTTCGCAATGGCCGTTAATACTTTTTCCCAGTTCTCATGTTTCTTTTCCAGTTCTTTATAAATCTTTTCTTCGAAGAAGATTTTTTCAAGCGAGGTAAAATGCCATTTCTCCTGCAGTTCATTCAATTTAATTTCGAGCTCTTTCTTCAACAAATCCTTGGTCAGATCTACTGAAGATTTAAGCAGTTCCGACATCGAAGGAAATTCAGGCCTCTGATTATTTATCACGCATGCGCTTGGTGAAATACTGATCTCGCAATCGGTAAATGCATATAACGCGTCAATCGTTATATCGGGAGAAATCCCCGGAGCCAGATCCACCTGCACTTCTACTTCTGCCGCCGTATTGTCCGTTACTTTACGAATTCTGATTTTTCCCTGGTCGTTGGCTTTAATAATTGAATCAATCAGTTGACTCGTTGTTATGCCATAGGGAACATCACGTATCATCAGGGTTTTTTTATCAATCTCCTCAATATGTGATCTTACCCTCACGCGCGATCCTCTTTTGCCTTCATTATAATTTATTGTATCAATCATGCCGCCTGTCTGGAAGTCCGGATACAATTCAAATTTCTTACCCCTGAGATATTTTACAGCTGCCTGGCATATTTCGCAAAAATTATGTGGAAGGATTTTGGTGGCAAGTCCCACTGCGATACCCTCCGCGCCCTGTGCAAGCAACAGGGGAAATTTCATCGGCAACGTAATGGGTTCATTTTTTCTGCCATCATAGCTTAACTGCCAATCTGTGGTTTTCGGATTAAAAGCCACCTCCAATGCAAACTTGCTTAACCTTGCTTCTATATACCTCGCAGCTGCCGCGTCGTCACCGGTACGCACATCTCCCCAGTTTCCCTGCGTCTCAATCAGCAAATCTTTTTGTCCCAGGTTTACAAGTGCTTCGCCAATAGATACATCACCGTGAGGGTGGTACTGCATCGACTGACCAATAATATTCGCCACTTTATTATAACGCCCATCATCCATTTCTTTCATGGCATGAAGAATACGACGTTGAACAGGCTTCAGCCCGTCCTGCAGAGCCGGAACAGCTCTTTCCAAAATAACATAGGATGCATAATCCAGGAACCAGTTCTTATATTGGTTTGTTATCCCGGTTTCATTCAGTAAAAAATCTTTGTTCGTCATGATAGCTGCAAAGATATATAGCCTGATTCAAAAGAAATTCGTACTATTCTGGAGAGAGATGCATTCACATTATTAGGAACTATAACTATATTCACTATAGAATTTTTCCATTTACCATGCCCAATTATGCTGGCCAGACGAGAATCCTTGCAGCCGTAGATTGCATCATATTTGGATTTGATGGTGAAAGTCTGAAAGTATTACTGATGAAACGGGTCATAGAACCTGAAAAAAACAAATGGAGCCTGATCGGAAATTTCGTCGCAAAATCAGAAAGCCTAGAGCAGGCAGCCATCAGGGTTTTAAAAAAATTTACCGGAATAGAAGGTTTGTATATGCATCAGCTGCAGACATTCAGTGAACCCGAACGGGATCCGGTAGAACGAACCATTTCAACAGCCTTTACGGCGCTTATCGACATTCACCAATACGAAAAACAAATTATCAAAGACTATCATGCCGAATGGTTTCCAATTGGTAAAACACCTCTTTTGATTTTTGACCACGATACCATGTTAAAAATGGCACAGCGGGAACTCCGCTATCAGGCTGCGTCTCACCCAATACTTTTTGAGTTGCTTCCGGAGAAATTTACCATCCCCCAGTTGCAAAGTCTTTACGAGGGGGTGTATGAAACCAGTTTTGACAATAGGAATTTCAGTCGCAAACTGCTGTCTACAGATCTTCTGATAAAACGCACGGATAAAGATAAATCCGGTTCAAAAAAAGGTGCCTTTTACTTCAAACTCAACAGGAAAAAATATAAAGCAGGATTCAGATCTTTTATGAATTTTATTCCCAATCCGGATCGATTTGACTTTTGATGTATACTCCCAGAATCCTTCTTTTTGAGAGTTAAGGAATAAATGTTAATTTGACATGAATTCGGCCGGGCTTCCATATGAATAAAACAACGTTGGTTATCGGAGTTGATTTTGGCACCGATTCCGTGCGATCCATACTGGTGAATGCCTCTACAGGGGAAGAGATGGCTTCTTCACAGGTTGAATATCCGAGATGGAAATCGGGACTGTATACGAATGCTTCCGAAAATCAATTCAGGCAACATCCGCGCGACTATCTTGAAGGACTGGAACAAGGAATCCGGCATTGCCTTGAAAAAATCCCTCCCGAACAAAGAATGCATATTAAAGGGATTGGCATTGACACTACGGGATCCACACCCGTCGCGGTTGACAGGTATGGTGTACCGCTGTCGATGCTTCCTGAATTTGCAGAAAATCCTAATGCCATGTTTGTGTTGTGGAAAGATCACAGTTCCATAAGGGAGGCAGCCGAGATCAATCAACATGCACAAAAATTTCCGGTAAATTATCTTCAGTTTGTTGGTGGCATTTATTCGTCAGAATGGTTTTGGGCAAAATTGCTACACATTCTTCGTACAGATGCGGATGTACGCAACTCTTGTTATAGCTGGGTAGAACACTGCGACTGGATACCATTTGTGCTGACTGGCGGCAATGACGTACACAAATTGAAACGTGGAGTATGCAGTGCCGGACACAAAGCCTTATGGTCGCTGGCTTTTAACGGATTCCCACCAGACGAATTTTTCAGTTCTCTCGATCCGATACTTAATAAATTTTTGCACACACTTCCCTCAAATTTATATACAGCGGATCAGCCGGCCGGCACCTTGTGTCATACGTGGGCAGCAAAACTTGGACTTAACAGGGATGTCGTAGTGGCTACCGGCGCCTTTGATGCACATATGGGTGCAGTTGGCGGACAAATAGAACCTTATTATTTGAGCAAAGTTATGGGAACTTCCACCTGTGATATGCTGGTTGCATCTGAAAATGACATGGAAGGCAAAATAGTAAAAGGTATTTGCGGTCAGGTACGCGGTTCTATTATTCCTGGTATGGTGGGCATGGAAGCCGGGCAATCAGCGTTCGGGGACGCCTATGCCTGGTTTAAAAATCTTGTAAGCTGGCCTCTTCGTTTTTATGCAAAAACCACGATTAACAATAATTTCAGCGAATCATTGATTCAACAAATGATTGATGAAATACTTCCGTCGCTCAATAAAGAAGCGGAGAAACTGGTTGCTAACGAAAACGGAGCATTGGGAATTGACTGGTTCAATGGCCGGCGGACCCCTGATGCCAATCAGGAATTAAAAGGAGCCATTACAGGGATTAATCTGGCGACGGATGCTCCCGAGGTTTTCCGTGCGGTGGCTGAATCCACCTGTTTTGGCGCCAAGGCCATTATAGATCGTTTCATTTCAGAGGACATCCCCATTAAGGGCCTTATTGGCTTAGGCGGTGTTGCCAAAAAATCGCCGTTTATTATGCAGCTGATGGCCGACATAACGGAGATGGACATTCGCATCCACCGGTCGGAACAAACCTGCGCACTGGGTGCTGCCATGTTTGCTGCAACTGCGGCAGGGATACATAAAAACGTAACAGAGGCAATGCAATCGATGGGATCAGGATTTGAAAGAACATATCATCCTGACAAAACAAAAAGAAACATTTATCAGAATAAGTACCACAGGTATATGGAAACCGGTCATTTCATTGAACACAACTTAAAATAAAATGATAAGCAGGTACCAGCAAATAAAAGAGGAAGCATGTGCAGCAAACAAACAATTACCCGCGTTGGGTCTCGTTCTATTCAATTTCGGTAATGCGAGTGTTTCCAATCAAGAGTTAGGAGTTTTCGCAATCAAACCCAGCGGTGTTCCTTATGGCGAACTGTCGCCTGAAAAAATGGTCGTAGTCGATTTTGAAGGTAAAATAATTGAAGGAGCCCTAATGCCATCGACTGACACGAGAACACATGCAGCCTTATATCGGGAGTGGAAAAATATAGGCGCCATTGTACACACACACTCTTTATATGCGACGGCATGGGCTCAGTCGGGTCGTGAAATACCTATTTATGGGACAACGCATGCCGACCATTTCACGGGCCCGATTCCCTGTGCGCCTCCTATGGAAGACGAAAAAATTAAGGGAGATTATGAATTAGAAACCGGTCTTCAAATCATACACTATCTGAATAAAAAGCAGCTTTCACACGAAGATGTCGAAATGATTCTCATTAGTCATCACGCACCTTTTACCTGGGGTAAAAATGCGGAAAAAGCCATTCGAAACAGCGCGCTACTCGAGTTCATTGCGCATATGGCATTACTGACTGAACAAATTAATCCGACCGCAGCAACGTTGAAACAGACTCTGATACAAAAGCATTTTGAAAGAAAACATGGACCTGATGCATACTACGGTCAATAACAACAACAACTCATGCAAGATTTAAAACAATGCCAGGTATGGTTCATTACAGGAAGCCAGCATTTATACGGTGCAGAAACACTGCACCTCGTAAAGCAACATGCTAAAATTATTGCTGACTCATTTGATAAAAATTCGATTATACCTGTTCAAGTGGTTTGCAAATCTGTGGTTACAACACCCGAAGAAATATTTGCTGCCTGCAAAGAAGCAAATAATCAGGCAACCTGTATCGGAATTATAGCCTGGATGCATACGTTTTCTCCAGCTAAAATGTGGATCAATGGACTAAAGATATTGAGTAAACCAATTCTTCATTTACATACACAATTTAACAGGGATATACCCTGGGAGTCTATTAACATGGATTTTATGAACCTGAACCAGTCTGCGCACGGAGATCGTGAATTCGGGTTCATTATGACAAGAATGCGAAAACAACGCAAAGTTATAACAGGTCACTGGGAGGATCCGAAATTGATTGGTCAGCTTGCATGGTGGACGAGAGCCGCGGCCGGATGGCACGACTGGCAGGGTGCCAGATTTTTAAGAATTGGAGACAACATGAGACAGGTTGCCGTTACCGAAGGTGATAAAGTGGAAGCAGAAATTAAATTCGGCTATTCAGTAAATACACAGGGCATTGGGGATCTGGTTGATTGTATTGACGCAATTTCTAATAACGATGTGGAAATGCTGGTTGAAGAATATGAAAAACGATACCATGTAGTAAAGGATCTGAAAAAGGGAAATATAAAACATGAATCTTTAAAAGACGCTGCGAGCATTGAACTGGGTTTAAAAAAAATGCTGATTGCCGGAAATTATAAGGGTTTTACTGATACGTTCGAGGACCTGCATGGAATAAGACAGCTTCCAGGAATTGCTGCGCAGAGGCTTATGCAGGCGGGATACGGTTTTGCAGGTGAAGGGGACTGGAAAACTGCCGCTCTTGTACGTGCCATGAAAATAATGGCAACCGGCTTGCCAGGCGGAAATTCTTTTATGGAAGATTACACTTATCATCTGGAGCCCGGGAATGAAATGGTATTGGGGGCACACATGCTGGAAATATGTCCTTCTATTTCGAAAGAAAAACCTTCCTGTGAAGTTCATCCATTGGGAATAGGTGGCAAAGAAGATCCTGTAAGGCTCGTATTTACTGGTAGTGCAGGAAATGCACTGAATGCGTCTATCATCGATATGGGTAAACGGTTTCGCATGATTGTAAATACAGTTGTCGCGGTAAGTCCTCCGCAAGACATTCCCTACCTTCCCGTTGCGCGAATACTTTGGAAACCATTACCTGATTTTCAAACTGCCTGTACAGCCTGGATTCTGGCAGGTGGAGCGCATCATACGTGTTATAGTCAGAATCTGAGTACTGAATGCCTGGAAGACTTTGCAATGATGGCGGGAATAGAGTTTGTATTAGTTGGGAAGAATACTGATATTTATCAATTCAAGAATGAATTGAGGTGGAACGATGTGTATTACAAAATGAATGTGTGAAACAAACGCATACGAATCAATGAACGAACGATTGCCTGCACATGAATAATCAACTGGTTTTTTCCGATTACCTGGTCTTTGTACTTTATCTCCTGCTTGTAGGGTCTTACGGATACTGGATATACAATAAACGAAAAAGTAAAGAGCACGATTCCAAAGGATTTTTTCTGGCGGAAGGGTCACTTACCTGGTGGGCCATCGGCGCAAGCCTTATTGCTTCGAACATTTCTGCAGAACAGTTCATTGGAATGAGCGGAAACGGATTTTTTGTAGGTGTTGCGGTTTCCGCCTATGAGTGGATAGCGGCCCTCTCACTCGTTATCATCGCGATCTGGTTTATTCCAATTTATCTGAAGAATAAGATTTATACCATGCCCCAGTTTCTAAAAACAAGGTATAATGAAACGGTGGCGATGATCATGGCCATCCTCTGGCTGTTTATTTATGTATTTGTGAATCTCACTTCCATATTATATCTCGGTGCGGTAGCTATCAGTGGACTGTTGCCTGAAGGAACAAATATAGATTATCTGCATATCGTTATGATCGCACTGGCAGTTTTTTCAATTTTTATTACGCTGGGTGGAATGAAAGTTATCGGGTTTACAGATGTGATTCAGGTAACTGTTTTAATTCTCGGCGGACTTGCAACTTCTTATATGGCGTTGGACAAAGTAAGCGGTGGGCACGGCGCAACAGAAGGTTTCAGCATATTGATGAAACAGGCTCCCGAACATTTTCACATGATCTTCAAAAAGCCGACGGCAGATTCCCCGCAAATAGATATTGATAAATATCTGCTTTTACCCGGAATTCTGATGTATGCAGCCGGGCAGTGGATTGTGAATCTTAATTATTGGGGATGCAATCAGTATATCACACAACGCGCCTTGGGCGCAGACCTGAATACTGCCAGAACGGGTTTGTTATTTGCGGCGCTTCTTAAGTTAATAATGCCGCTGATTGTAATGCTACCCGGAATTGCGGCCTATGTGTTAATGAAACAAGGCAATCTTCCTTCGATGGAACATGCGAATATGGATCATGCTTATTCTTCGGTACTCGGATTTTTGCCAGCAGGCCTCAAAGGGCTTTCTATTGCGGCTTTGACCGCCGCTATTGTAGCATCTCTTGCGGGAAAATTAAACAGCATATCAACGATATACACACTTGATATATATAAAAAATATATCAGTAAGGAAGCATCGGAGCAGAAAACGGTATTAATGGGTCGGGCTGTTGCGCTGGTAGCACTGATAGTCGCAATTATGTTCACCTGGAAAGATGTATTGGGCATTAGCAGTGCCGGCGGCTTTACTTATATACAAAAATATACAGGTTTTATAAGTCCTGGGGTTTTTGCCATGTTCTTACTAGGCATGTTTTGGAAAAGAACTACCGGCGCTGCTGCGGTAGCAGGGGTAATTGCCGGCGTATTCTTTTGTTTGTTTTTTAATGAATATGCACCTGCTGTTTTTGGAAATGACACCTGGTTTTACACCGCCTATCCCACAACACACAATGGCAAAATTGTGTATGAAATTCCGTTCCTCATTGCTATGGGACTTTCATTTTTCTTTACCGTATTGATCATGGTTATCATGAGCCTGGCTGGTCCAAGAATCAATGCCAAAGCATTTCTGCTTGATAAAACCATGTTTAGATTAAGTCCTAAAATCATTTCACTGATAGTCGTCATTCTGCTCTTACTGACAGCACTATATGTGAAATTCTGGTAAAATTATTAATTGTCAATTGATAATCGTTATTGGACCTGAATCGATTCAGTAAATATTTATTCTTCTGAACCTTAGCGTTAGCAACTAACAATTGACAATTAACAATTAGACTAAGGTTTTATTTCCTTTATTTCTACCTGGGGCACCAGCACTTTATTTAGTTGCTGCAAATCGATGTCATTGTCTAATTTAAAATCCCTGGTGAGTTGGATATCTTCCACACTGGACCCTATTTTTACTTTATAGTTACCTGCTTCCGCAACCCATCTCGTCAACGACGTGTCGAATGAAGCAAGCGAAGAAGCATCCAGGGTTATCAGAACGGTTTGTGATTCGCCGGGATTCAGTGATCTTGTTTTGGCAAAACCTTTCAATTCCTCTTCCGGTTTATTTATTTTTTTAGCAGGTGCACTCAGGTATAATTCTACTACTTCCTTACCTGCAACTTTACCGGAATTGGTCACTTTCACACTTACCTGTAAACTACCGTTAAATGTATTACTGCTTAGGCTCAGATCTGAATACTTAAATTTTGTGTAAGACATGCCATAACCAAAAGGATACGCCGTTTTCACATGGAAACTCTGATAGTAACGATATCCTACATAAATTCCGTCTTCATAAATAACTTCCGATGGCTTGCCTCTCATGGGATTTGAAGGAGCGGATGGATCGAGTTCACGGCCCGGAAAGTTCCTGGCAGAAGGAACGTCTTCGTATTTAAGAGGAAAGCTTGTAGCTAATTTACCGGAGGGATTTTGTTTGCCTGAAAGTACATCTGCCATTGAGTTTCCGCCTTCCAGGCCAGGTTGCCACGCGAGTAAAATCGCGTCGGCTTTGTCTCTCCAACTCGCCGTTTCAATTACACCTCCCACGTTCAAAACAACAATGAGTTTTTTGCCTTTTTTATGAAATGCGTCGGATAATTGCGATATCAGTGTTTTCTCTACGTCTGAAAGATTAAAATCATTTTCAACTTTTCTGTCAGCGCCCTCTCCTGCATTTCTTCCTATCGTGAAGATGGCCAGATCAGATTCTTCCGCTGCCTGATTCACCGAAGCTGCATCCTCCTGCATTTCCGGTATCGGTGGCGGAAGCATGAAAAAATTTCGCGGCTTGGGTCTGATCGCATTTTGATCCTTTATATATGTCTCATAAACAGTATTCAATTTATCGTTCAATACATATCCCGCGTTTTCAAGCCCTTGTTTCAATGTAACAGTATACGCTTTATGAACATCTCCACTGCCAGTACCGCCTGCAATTAATACATAAGAAGCATTACCGAACAGCGCGATTTTTTTCCTGGATGCGATGGGAAGACTACCTTCATTTTTTAACAACACCATACTTTCAGCCGCAGCATTTCTAGTGATAACTGCGTCGCTTTTAAGATCTGGTTTCTCCGATGCATTATAATTTTTAAATGCTGGCGACAATAAAATAATATTAAGAATTTTTTCAACATTTCTATCGAGGAGTTTTACGTCAAGCTTCCCCGAATCTACCGCATCTATTATCGCTTTGGTTTGTGCAGCTGTACCTGGCATCAACAGATCATTACCCGCGTTTTCCTGTGCTACCGGATTTCTTCCGCCAAACCAGTCCGTCATAACCAGTCCTTTGAATCCCCATTCGTCACGCAGGATTGTGGTAAGAAGTCCGGCTGTTTCTGAAGTATAAACTCCGTTTATTTTGTTGTAAGAACTCATCACCGTCCATGGTGCAGACTCTTTAACAGCAATTTCGAATCCTTTAAGATAGATTTCACGTAGTGCACGTTCACTAACGATCGTGTTCACCTGATTACGATTTGTCTCCTGATTATTGGCTGCGAAGTGTTTGATAGACGTACCCACCCCATTCGACTGAATACCCCTAACCATTGCTGCTGCAATTTTTCCTGTAAGTAGAGGATCTTCTGAAAAGTATTCAAAGTTCCTGCCACCTAATGGATTCCTGTGAATATTCATTCCAGGTCCCAATATAATATCAACACCGAAATCGCGAATCTCCGATCCAAATGCCATTCCGACTTTTTGCACCAGCGCCGTATCCCAGGAAGACGCCAATAAAGTTCCTACGGGAAATGCAGTAGCATAGTATGATACAGAGCTGTCCCCGTTTCTAAATGGATCTATGCGTACGCCCGCAGGTCCGTCTGATAGCGTTAAACTGGGAATTCCAAGTCTTGCAATAGCGTGTGTTCTGCCTGCAGCGCCTGAAACTTTTTCCGGAACAGCCGCATCAGCCGGATCGACAGGTGGTAACTGGAATCCTTCTTTACTTAATGAGTCTTGCTTCGGCCGGTCAGTATTTGCTTTTCTTGCGGGCGCGGTACCGGGCATTTTAAATCCCATACCAACCACAAGTTTCGCTTTTTCCTGTAAAGTCATTGCCGCAACAACTTCATTTACTGTGGCCTTACCCAATTGTGGTACTGGTTGCTGGGCAAATATTGTTGCAGGTAAAATAATCGCGCTGGCAATCGTTAATAAAAACTTCATGTGACTGTTGTTTAAAAAATATTTAAATGAATTACTGCATTCCCTGCATAGCATCCTGTGATCCCGAACTATTCATGTTTTTTCTTTTGAAAAGAGAGACATCCATCTTTCCAAACCGGTAAGTAAAATTCACCCGTACCAATTGCGGGTCTCTGATTCGATTGTATTGCTGTGTGAACAAACCTTGCTGATCAGAATACTGGTCAGTCCAACGACTGCGGAATATATCACTCATCGATACACTTATTGAAGCTGCGTCATTTTTCAGGAAACTCCTTGTAATCGCCGCATCAACCGCCCAGAAAGGAGATATATATCCCTGCGATGCACTGGTTACACCGGCACCGCCACCAGGACCACCGCCGGGACCACCTGCATTAGAATTAACAGGCAGGTTTGACTTGGACTGATAAAATCCCGTAACCTGCATTTTTAATTTCCACGGAAGTTTGAAACTACCGTTCAGTTTACCAAACCAACTCCATAATGCAGGCTGGGAAGTTGTATTGACGTTTGTGATGTTGATAAATGAATTGTAGACATTGATGTTGGAAGTAAGATCGAACCATTTGGTAATGGTTGTGACTGCAGTAAATTCTGCGCCATAAGTCTGACTGTAATTCGCATTTACCCAGGTGCTCACGATACCCGGCTTACCGGTAATTTCATTGGTAAAGCTATCCAGGTAACGCGTAATTAACTGAGTTGTTTTCTTATAATATACGGAAGCCAATAGTGTGTTATTCCCTTTGAGTGTTTTCAAATAAGAGAACTCAAAATTATTTGTGAATTCAGGAAGCAGGTTTGGATTTCCCTGAGTAATATTCAAACTGTCTGAATAGTTTGTATAAGGAATTAACTGAAAGAAATTCGGCCGGTTGATTCTGCGCGTATAACTGAGTTGCAGTTCCTGTTTACCACCGAGTTTCTGACTGAGATAAACAGAGGGAAAAAGACTGATCGGATAAGAGTTGCTAAAATTTTCTTTTGTGTTTAATAATTGTCCAGTATAGTTGGAACTTTCTGCTCTTAAACCCGCCTGATAACCAAAATCTTTTACAGCACTGGTGAATGAAACATAAGCGGCATATACATTATTGGTGTTTTCATAATTTGTTGATGCTGCAGGTACCAGATAAAAATTACCCTTACCTGTTGAGTCGTAATAAGTGTCGGTATTGCTAACGAGATGTTGTGTATTTAATCTCAAACCTGTTTCGATTTTTGTTTTCGCATTAAATGGGAGCACATAATCGGTTTGAATAGTAAGAAATTTATTGGTGCCATTTCCATTTACTTTCTGTTGCTGATCAAAGGCAACATCGGACCCAGGCTGTCCGGTCAGGTAATTGGTTACCGTCATAGAATTGTTTGTGTTTTGTCCGGCAAAATAGTTCAGGTCTGCCGTCAAAGTTTCTCCTTCCCTCGGAAAGAGTTGTTTAAAAGCAGCTTGCAATCCGTTCGCATCAAACGTTCTTTGAGAATTTACCGTACCCTGACTATAACTGGTATCAATTTCACCTGGGAAATACGTATAGTTAGTGTTGTTCAATACCTCTGTTGGTTCGAACTGTCCGTGTACATGAATACCGGTAACAGAAATGGTTGTTCTGTTTGTTAAAAAATAATCCAGCCCCAGACTACCAAAGGCAAATGCACCTCCGTTTTTATTTTGTTGTGTCTGATAAATAGCTGTTGGCGTGTCTGCTACATTATAACGGTAAACATTCCCGTCCGTTACTCCTTTATTTTGATTATAAAATCCATTGGCGGTAAAATTGAATTTGTCCTGACGCAAATTGAAGTTCAATCCCGCATTGATAGCTCCATGACTATCGGAACCTGCACGCACATTTCCATTGTAACCTTTTTTACGATTCTTCTTCAGAATGATGTTAACAATACCTGCACCTCCTCCTGATGCATCATATTTTGCAGAGGGATTTGTAATCACTTCTACACTTTCTATGGCATCAGCAGGAATCTGATCAAGCGTCAGCGTAGTAGGTCTGCCATCAATATAAAGAAGTGGCGGCGCATTTCTTAACGTGAGGTTACCGTCAATATCCACGTTTACTGAGGGAACGTTTTTCATTACATCCATAGCGGTGCCACCTGCATTTACCAGATCTTTTTCGACATTATAAACCTTCTTGTCAATATCCATTTTCAACGTCGGCGGAGAAGCAGTTACAGTTACACCCTGTAACTGTGCAACATCGATCGCCATCTTGATATTTCCGAGATCTCTGTCAAATCCATTAATGGCACCACTCATTGCATTCATTGCCTGTGCAGGATCCGCCCCCGGTTTCGGCGCACCACCCGCAGGCATTTTCATTTGAAACGCAACATTCTGTTCCAGGGGTTTATATCCGGAAGCTGAAATCTTCATTTTCATTGCTCCCATGATCGGCAGATCTTCAAAACTGAATTCTCCTTTGGCATTTGTAGTCAGGCCTTTCAGCAAAACCATCTTGGATTTCTTGGTTACCGTATCATATTTATTGTGAAGAAGTAATACAGTTGCATCGGCAATGGGATGTCCGGAACTATCTTCCAGTTTTCCATAAATATGTCCCATGTTCGGAATACTTCTTCCTGCACCACCGGCCGGGAACTGGGCCTTTAGCGAGTAGGCACTTGCAACAAAAATCATCAGCAGCAGCAAATTTTTCATATAATCATTTTGTGAGCGTAAAAATAGGTTTGGAATGGCGGAAATATGTCTGAATTGAGACGAGCGGTCAAAATCCCGCGACCAAATACTGTTTCATTTGTTACCCTGGCCAATCTTTCTCATCAGGTCATCTTTATAGAGATCGCTGAGAGGTAATTCCAGGTCTCCCAGAAAAACAGAATTTCTTCTGATGGAAGTTATCTGGGATAAAGAAATAATATATGATTTGTGAATCCGGAAGAATTTGCCGGGAGGAAGTTTTTCTTCAATCGACTTCATGCTCATCCGAATGATAAGTGGTTTGGCATCCCCAAGGTGTATTTTTAAATAATCTTTAAGTCCTTCAATTAGACGGATTTCGGAAAAAACAATTTTCACCAGACCGTATTCAGCATTGACAAAAAAATAGTCGGGAGGTAAATTGGTTTCAGATGGCACGTTTTTTTTCAGTCTGTAAAAGTCAATTGCTTTGTTGCAGGCTTTGAGAAATCTTTCAAAAGGCACGGGCTTTACGAGGTAATCAATAACGTCCAGATTGAATCCTTCCAGGGCGTATTTATCATATGCTGTTATAAGTATAACCATGGGTCGTACAGCAAGAGATTGTAATAATTGAAGACCCGTGAGCCCCGGCATCTGTATATCCAGAAAAATAAGATCAATTTCCTCTTTATTAAGAACAACAAGGGCTTCCATGGCCGTACTGCAGGATGCTACCAACTCCAGTGTAGGTACCTGTCTTATATTGTCCTGCAACAGGGCCAGTGCCAGCGGTTCGTCGTCTACAGCAATACATTTCATTTCTTAATGCAGTTTAATCTGAAGGGCAACTGTAAACCAACCATTTTCCTTGTTGATGGAAAGAATGTGCTTTTGATCGTACAACAAGTTAAGTCTCCTGATTACGTTTGGCAACCCGATTCCGGAAGTCTTGTCTTTGACCTCCTCATTTTTAGGATCAAATTTATTTTTTACCCTGAAGTCTATCAGTCCGTTAGAAATTCTGAATGAAATGTCTATTTCGGGATTTTCAATATTACCTGTACCATGTTTAAATGCATTTTCGATAAAAGGAATGAGCAACATAGGTTCAATCAGCTGATTATCTCCCGGATCCATGGCCAGTTTGATTATCAATGATTTTGCGTATCGTATTTTTTGCAACTCAATATAACTATTTATATATTCTGTTTCTCTCAACAGGGTCACTGATGCTTCGTCAGATTCATATAACATATATCGCATCAATCCTGAAAGCCGGATCAGCGATGGTTCGAGCTGATCTGATTTTAACCTGGCCATAGCGACCATATTATTCAGCACATTGAAAAGAAAATGAGGACTCACTTGGGAACGCAGAAAAGAAAGTTCGGTTTTCAGATTTTCATTTTCCCTTTCTTTCATGAGCTGCTCGGTTTTTATTTTATCGGTGACAAACCAATACACCGTGCTCATGGCCCAGACAAACAAATAAGGAAATATCGTAAATAACGTTTCCCGGTGAAATCCGTATTTCTCACCTGATCGCGGGAAAATATTTACTGAAGCTATAAATATGGCCAATAATAAGATATGCAGGCCGATATATATACCAATCTTTTTACGGTTTAAGAATTTGGGTATCAGTACCAGCAAATTAAAATAGAAAATCAGGATCCAGCAGGCATCAAAAATCAGAAACCTGATTATAAACATGCTCTTGAAATTAATATGCTGCTGATCGGGTTCTCTATGGAAAAGAGTAGGTAATGCAAATACAATCACCCAGGCGAGAATATGAAAAAAAACGATTGCTGTTCTGGATCTGTACCAACGTGTGCTCATGAGATTTAGATCTGGCGCAATGTCCGAATTTTCCGGCTAGAGCATTCCCCTGATGCGACAAAAAGCCCATTTTTCGCGATGAAAGGCTGAGGACTTAGAGCGAATTGCTTAAATAAGGCTATCTCGAATGGTAATGAAAAGCCCCCGCAAGAGTCTGCAGGGGCTCTAAAAGATATTCTGAAGTCGCCAAGCGTTTCGCGTTCAGCGTTCAGCGTTTCGCATTCAGCGTTCAGCGTTCAGCGTTCAGCCTTCCGCTTTAGCTTTACTATGACTTCGGCATAACAAAAATGGACGGATCGATTGTTTTATTTAATTCAATTTTATTCACGGTGGTAGTAACACTGAACTGACCGCCATAACTGATCTCATATGAATAAGGGAAATAGACTCCAACGGGATCTACTTTTTTGTAGTTTGAATACGTGGTAGTGACTTCCATTGTTTGCCCCATCATTTGCGCAGAGGAAATCGATTTTGTTATATAGTACGTCGTGCCATCTACGAACAAGGTAGTTTCAATTCCATCGGCAGTTGTAACCTTTAATTTATAATCATTGCCATCCTTCCCCTGTAATTCCACTTTATTTCCTTTGACTGCATAATTAACCAGCGGTCCAAACGGATCCAGTCTTCCCTTACTTTGCTTGAAAAGATCGTCGGGCATTGCAGACGGAGTAGGCGACCCGGCAAAAGGATTTATCTGCCATCCTCCTTTATCTGTAACAGCAATGATAAGTGACTGGCCGTTGAAATCAGATACCATTTTAAATCCTACTCCCGAAACAAGATTAATGGTACTGGGACCTTCATTTCCCATTGCCTGTGAAGTGTTTTCCATATACACGGTTTTCACCTGTGAAATCTTGTCTTTGCCTCCAACGGCATCGATATACTTATTTATGATATCATCTGCAGTCTGAGCCTTAACGCCTGTAAATCCGAAAATAGCTAAAAGAAGAACTGCACCTAATTTTACCAATTTCATAACTAAATTTTTATTTTAAAGATAAAGATGCCGATTTTTTTCTAAACGGCCAGAGCTGCTTTTTGTTCACCAGTATTAATTTTTCCGCATTGTGTAAATGATTTTTCCAATACCGTAACGCAAAGCTTCATTTTATTGATTCTTTTGCCCGATGAAATACCTGTTAACTGCTGTCCTGGTTTTTGTTATTTCTATTATACGTTCTGATGCTCAGAAGTTTACGACAACAAATGCGCAAAAACTGGTAATGACAAATGAGGATTCTCTCCAATCGGGAGGCAATACCCAAAAAACGGTCATCTCAGGTTATGGAAGTGCATATTATCAAAGAAATTTTGACCAGGAGCAATCTGTTGCGACGTTGGAAAGAGCGGTTCTTTTTGTGGGCCATCAGTTCTCACAGAAGGTTTCGTTTTTTTCAGAATTGGAAGTGGAAAATGCCAAAGTGGAAGGTGGCGTTAGCAATAATGCTGAAGTGTCTATGGAGCAGGCTTTTTTGAAATTCAACCTCAACGCCCATCAATATCTTATCGGCGGATTATTCACCCCTAGAATTGGTATTCTAAATGAGAATCATCTGCCGGTAAATTTTAATGGCGTTGAACGACCGATGGTTGAAACACTGATTATTCCGGCAACATGGCGGGAACTTGGAGTTGGGTTTTATGGCAATAGTGAAAACATTCCTTTGAATTATAGCATTGCCATCATGAATGGTCTGGAGGGTCAGAATTTTGTACATGGCACAGGCATCCAGGGAGGTCGGGCCGAAGGAAATCTGGCATCTGCAAATAATATAGCGTTATCTGCTGCACTTCAGTATTACTGGAAGAATTTCAAATTTCAAATTTCGGGTTACACCGGTGGAACAGTTACGTTGAGTCCCAGGGGTTCTGACAGCCTGGGCCTGAATAGTGGCGCATTTGGAACACCTCTCTATCTGGGCGAAGCAGATGCGCAGTATGAATACAACGCCTGGTCTGCAAAAGCACTGGGTGTTTATATCAGCTATCCTGACGCAGGTAAAATGAATACAGTATATGGCAATAACACTGCAACGGGTATGTACGGTGCCTATGTGGAAATTGCCTACAACTGGTTATTTAAAGAACAAATCCGGCAGAAAACGAAGGCAGCTTTTATAAGCTTTGCGCGTTTTGAAGCGCTGAATATGAACTCAAGCATTGCTGCAAATGGCGAAGGCATTTACGACGGCACTGAACAACAGACGCATTTAATTATGGGATTTGGTTATCTGCCAATCCCAAATGTGGTTATTAAAGCGGATGTGCGTTTGTTGCATACAGGTCCGCAAAATCCGGCGCTCGTTGTAAATCCCGCACCCAATGCTTTACCTTATAATCAGAACAATCAGTTTTTGAATGTTGGTGTCGGATATTCATTTTAATCTAAAAGTTTAGCTTATGCAAATGGAACGAAGAAAATTTCTTACATCAGCCTGCAAAGCCTGCTTACTCGCAGGTGCTGGTTTCCTGATTACCGATCTCGCAGCTTGCAGTCCGTCATCAAAAGTAATACAGCTTCCTATTGTGCAGGATTCGGTAAGTTTTCCCGTTACATCGTTTGCTTCTGAATCTATTCAAATAATTCGCCCCGCAGGATGGTTCTATGATATTGCTGTCAGAAAAACGGACGGCGATCATTACGAAGCTTTGTTGTTAGAATGCACGCATCAGCAAAATCAACTGGTAGCAGGTACTAATGGTTATCGGTGTAATCTTCATGGAAGCCAGTTTAGTCTAAACGGTCAGGTTTTAAAAGGACCTGCAGAACGTGCTTTAAAACAATTTTCAACAATTCTTGATAAGGGACAGGTCATTATTCAACTTAAATCTTAATCATTGAAGAAAATATTTTTTTTAAGTTCAGTCGTGTTATTCGGTTTAACTGCCTGCCATAAGGCCGTGGAAACAAATTCCGGTACACAGGATTTTGATAGTCTGGAGACAGAAGTTATCCAGGATTTCACCAACGATCTTGTTTTTTTCAGATACAGCAGTCTGCTGAATTCAAGTGTCACAATGCAGGCATCTATTGCCACACTAACAAATCAGACTACGGATTCCAATCTTGCACAATCCAAACTGGATTGGAAAAATTTGCGTTCCGACTGGGAGCAGAGTGAAGGGTTTCTACTGGGACCAGTAGAATCAAATGATTACGATCCAAATACGGATACCTGGCCGACGGATTATATTCAGATGGATTCCTTACTTGCAAGTTCAAATCCCCTGGCAACCAACGACGTAAAAAATTTACCACAGAGTTTACGTGGCTATCATCCGCTGGAGTACATGTTATGGGGTGAAGGCGGTTCCAGAACTGCTTCCAATTTCACGGCCAGAGAAAAATTATACATGACTTCACTGATCAATGATATCCTCTCCAATAACGTCCAACCACTATTCAACGACTGGTTCCTGGGAACCAATGATTATCAGAATCAGGTATTGACGGCAGGAAAAGGCAGTACGGAATTTTCATCCCGTCAGGCACTTTTCCTCAATATCCAATCGGTAATGAGTGACATATGTGATGAAGTAGGCACTTCGAAAATGTATGAACCCTTTGTTGCCCGGGATTCAACCATCACGGAATCACCCTATTCCGGAAACACGCTCATAGATTTCAAAAGTAATATTATGGGGCTGCAACAGGTATATATGGGATTAAATGGTGGCAAGGGGCTAAAAGATCTTGTAGCCGCGAAAAATCTTCAGCTTGATCAGCAAATACAGGCACAGATCAATGCGGCATTGAATTCTTTTAGTCAGATAACTGTTCGTTACGAAGTCGCGATTTTTACTCAGCGTGTACAAGTGCAAAATACAATGAACCAGCTCGCAGCATTAAATACATTGCTCGATAATGATTTGAAAAATTTTTTAATACAGTATATCAAAGACTGAGGAGCGTATTGAAATGAAGAAATTATCTGTTGTTACTGTTTTCGGATTACTGATTATTTTATTGAGTCGATGTCATAAAGCGGAAGTCGCTCCCGATTCAATGTATGATGATCGCTTGAGTGGTGGGAAGGCTACGGTTTTCGACCAGACTTCCCACGCATTTTCCAATGCCATCGACGGATTGGGAGCACGCGATCAGCGTGTGCATGAACTAGGTGATCAGACTTTCGAAGCTAGTTTTGTGGCTCCTCCCGCTAAAGTATTTGGAGGGTTGGGATCTATTTACAACAATGTCTCCTGTATCAATTGTCATCGGAACGATGGCGGCGGATTCCCAAGTACCGGAACAGCAAGCTCAGGTTTGTTAATGCGTATAAGTCAGGCTGGCGCCGATCCGCATGGCGGACCACTCGCTGTTGAAGGTTATGGAACACAGATACAGGACCAGGCAATTTTGGGTTATGAACCGGAAGCATCTGTAGTGATCAGTTATACAGAGACTGCTTTTACCTATCCCGACGGTTCCACTGCCAGTCTGCGTGCGCCGACTTATACGTTACAAAATCCCTATCTGCCATTCCAAACTACCTACATGCTTTCACCACGACTGGCACCTCCACTCGTTGGTATTGGATTACTGGACGATATTACCGAAAGTACGATCAAGAGCTTTATTGATGAAGGAGATCAAAACGGCGATGGTATTACTGGAAAGCAGAATATGGTATACGATACCTATACGGGAGCATTTGAACCGGGCCGGTTTGGTTTGAAAGCAAATACTCCTACACTTCTTGTTCAGGTGGCCACGGCTTATCAACAGGACATGGGAGTTACGTCTTTTGTAACACCGGTGGAAAGTTCCTTTGGTCAGTCGCAATGGCCGGCAGCGACCAATACCGGAAAATCCGAATTGGCGGACAGCCTGTTGAATTTCGTAACATTTTATGTTCGAACACTCGCAGTACCTGCAAGAAGAGATGTGAATGACACCGATGTGCAGGCAGGTTCTGTAATTTTCAATCAGATCAATTGTTCTGGTTGTCACAGACCAACGATTACAACGGGCCCGGATTTCACTCTCCCGCAGCTCAGTGGGCAGCGTATCCATCCTTACACAGACCTTTTGCTGCACGACATGGGCGCGGGACTTGCAGACAACAGGCCTGATTTTCTCGCTACAGGAAGTGAATGGAGAACACAGCCCCTATGGGGCTTGGGTTTACTGCAGAAAACTACAGGCACGGCTTTTTATCTGCATGACGGAAGAGCCAGAACAATTGAAGAAGCGATTCTCTGGCATGATGGTGAAGCAGCTAAATCAAAACAGGCGTTTGTGAGTCTAACAGCGCAGGAAAGAAATCAATTAATACAATTCCTGAATTCACTCTGATTGAATCAAACCGGGAAGCTTATCTTCGGAAAAAGAACATAATGAAAACGGGCGTAGTCGGATTTGGTGTCGCTGCACAATTTATGCATCTGCCTTTCATTGTAACCAATCCGGAATTCCAGTTACACTCGATTCTTCAAAGGCATGGCAATGAAGCAAAAGAAAAATACCCTGATGTAGAAATATTTCGCAATCTGGAAGATATGATTGCCGATCAACAACTCGAACTGATTGTCATTACCACACCCAACGACACACATTTCGAATATGCCTGGAAGGCGTTAAGCGCCGGCAAACACGTTGTGCTGGAAAAGCCTTTTACTATTACTTCTTCCGATGCGAAAAAATTAATTGATCATGCAGCGACAACGAACCGTGTACTCAGTGTTTATCAAAATCGTAGATACGTTTCGGATTTCCGTACCGTCCGTCAGTTGTTATTTGAAAAGAAACTCGGGGAAATAGTGGAGTTCGAAGCCCACTACGACAGATACCGTCCCGAAAGGCGACCTTCAGCGTGGAGGGAACAAAATACCCCTGGCAGCGGAATACTATATGACCTGGGTGCCCACTTGATAGACCAGGCATTTTGCCTTTTTGGATTACCGAATTATGTTACTGCTGATATACGAATACAAAGGCCTGATGCCAAAGCCACTGACTACTTCGAACTCTGGCTTGATTACGATTTTACAAAAGTTATATTAAAAGCGGGTATGCTTGTCCGTGAGCTCGGACCCAGATACGCCATACATGGCACAATGGGTTCATTCATTAAATCGGGAGAAGACCCTCAGGAAGTATTTCTGAGAAAGGGTATGCTGCCGGATGCACCCGACTGGGGCCAGGAGCCGGAAGACATCTATGGTCTGTTACATACAGAAATAAACGGAACTGTAATCAAAGAAAGATATCCTTCGCTTTCCGGTAATTACGGAGGTTTTTATCTGGATCTGTATAATACTATCCGGAGAGGGGAAACACTGAAAGTAAAACCGGAACATGGATTGAATACGATACGATTAATTGAACTGGCAACCGAAAGCAATGAAAAAAAAGCAAGGGTAGCCTGCACAAAATTGATTGACATAGAATACCCTTAAACAACAAGCAGGCTGCATCCGCGAATATCACTGTTATCCATCCTGCCCAGGACTTCAAAACTTCCGTCTTCATAAAGTTTCCCCACATCATCAGTGGCAATAAAAGCACAGGAATCGATATTTGCCAGATCTATAACATTCAACAGGCCTTCCCCTGCATAGTGCAACGTGAGGGGATCATCCTCGTCTCTGACAAGTATCTTCATCCAGGGCGCAGGTTTAAATATGCCACCGCCGGATGAATACGCCTGGGATAGAAGCTCCGTCATCCCATATTCAGAATGAATCTCAGCAACTCCCAGTTTTTGTTTCAGCAGGTTGTGTAATTCGGCGCGTGTAATTTCTTCTCTTCTTCCCTTCATACCTCCTGTTTCCATTACTATTGTGTGAGAGAGATTCATATTGTATTTTTCGGCAAAATCCAGCAAAGCAAAACTGACACCTATTAATAAGGTTTGCTTTTTATCTTGCTCGAGTTTCAGTAATACTGCATGTAGTTTTTCGAAATCATATAAATAGAAATCACTGACTATCTGTGCACTCATCCTGATCATTTCATCCACCATCCAAACCAGTGAGGATCCGGTTCTTTCAAGATAGCCAGGCAGTAATCCGAGGATGCAATAATTACCTATATCCCCATAAAAATGTTCAAAACCATTTACAAAGCTGTCGCGATATAATCCGGATCGTTTTACAAAATGTCGCGCAGTATCATTTCCCGTTGTGCCACTGCTTTCAAAAATTACTTCCGGAATAAAATCACCCGTTTTGATTTCCGAAGTTTTAAAAAAGGAAACCGGGAGAAATGGAATCTGATGCAACTCCTGAACATTATCCGGCGAAACGCCTAACTGTTTTACATACCTTCCGTAAAGGGGGTTGAGAGCATACTGGTGTTTGAAAACATCCAACGCGGTGCTTTTAAAATCCGGTAGCAACCCCTTTATAATCCTATCGTACTTATATGTGAAAGAATGGCTTTTCATATCCTGCTTTGGGAAAGGAACGTCGAATCAAAAGTTTAAACGGTGCAATACTAAAGCTTTTCGTGAAAATCCTTTAATTTGTGACATCCAAATCACCCAGATGAAATCGAGGCAGATCGTTTTATTATTTATTTTCCTGTTGGCGCTAGGCTGCAGCAAAGATAACAGTCAGGGAGGTCCCAGTATCAGCATAAAATCTTATAATAGTTCCGTATTTAACGACAATAATGGATTTAATGTGGTACTTACATTTTCACAAAAAGGAGGCAGTCCTTCAGGTGATTCACTGACCATTATTCAGCATCGCCTGAATCAATCCTATGTACCCAATCCAATAGATACTTTTGGTACGAGATTACCCATCACACCCTCCGTTGATAAAGCAGACTTCACTGCAAATCTGCAATGGCAATTTATTGAGTTTGGCATTAATGGAGAAAATGACACTTGTGTTTTCCAGTTTGTGCTGGTTGATCTCAATCAAAAACACAGCGACACCGTATCAACAGGCACCGTTATCATCTATCAATATTGATACATTTTGAGCTGGATCCGAAAAGCGATTGATTTTTTTCTTTTCAGCAGCATATACATTTCACTCTGCGCAGTAATCATGACATGGCAGAGCAATTATTTACTGCATTTACCCATTTCTCAGGATTATTACTGGTTCGTTTTTTTTGCAACCATCTGTAGTTACAATTTTCACTGGTACCTCACACCTCCTTCGGAATCTTCAGCAGACAGAGCCAGGTGGTCATTGCAACATAAAAATGCACATCTTCTATTTTATTTTGCCGGAGTCATTGGCTCGCTGATATTTTTTTACAAACTGCGCCTTCACTGGTTTGCTTTATTTTTTGCAACCCTGCTTACATTTTTATATTCGGCTCCTAAAATACCACTTCCCTTTTTCCGGTTTCTGAAACAGGTAGCAATTGGTAAAACAATTTTTCTATCATCTGTATGGACTTATGTAACAGCCATTTTGCCGGTATTTATCGCAGGCCAGCATTTTAATCACGAAATGAAATGGTTTGCAGCAAGTCGCTTTTTCCTCATATATGCTATTTGCATTCTCTTCGACTATCGTGACCGGATAGACGATAAAGAAGAGGGAATCCGGACGATGGTGAATTATTTTGATGAAACCGGAGTAAACCGTCTATTTATTTTTTCGATTATTGCGTTCATTGTATTTACCATCGGATTGCTTTTTTCAGGAGTTTCTTTATTGTCAGTTCTTGTACTTATTATTCCGGCCATCATCCTTTTTTCCATTTACCCGCAGGCCAAGAACAACAACTCAGATTATCTTTATTATTTTATTTTGGACGGGTTAATGATGCTTTCAGCTTTACTGATGGCAATACTCCCAATTTGATTATTTTTGGTCATAAATTCTATTCATGGCCAAAGCCAAATCTGTTGCTCAGACAAGAAAATCCATCCTCCCTCCTGCCTCTTTCGATTTCATGAAAAAATATCTGAATACCCCTTCACCAGTGGGATTCGAAAGTGACGGTCAGAAAATCTGGATCGAATATCTCAGGAAATATATTGACACGTACTATACTGACACCTATGGTACAGCGGTGGGCGTAATCAATCCGGACTCAAAATTCAAAGTTGTAATTGAAGCGCATGCTGATGAAATCAGCTGGTTTGTGAATTATATTAATCCCGAAGGTCTTATGTACCTGAAAAGAAACGGTGGCGTTGATCATCAGGTTGCTCCCGGACAAAGAGTAATAATCCACAGCGACAAAGGTCCTGTTAAAGCTGTTTTTGGATGGCCAGCCATTCATACCAGGATGGCAAATACGGATGCCAAAGAAGTACACCCAAAAGTTGATAATCTCTTTCTCGATTGTGGAGCTCGTAACAGAAAAGATATTGAAGCATTAGGTATTCATCCGGGATCAGTAGTAACATATCAGGATGGTTTTGATGAATTGGCCTATGACACATTGATCGCCCGGGCATTTGATAATCGTATCGGCGGATTTATGATTGCTGAAGTTGCCCGATTATTAAAGGAAAACAAAAAGAAACTTCCTTTCGGCCTGTATATTGTGAATGCGGTTCAGGAAGAAGTAGGATTGCGGGGAGCGGAAATGATCGCGCGCAGAATTAAACCCGATGTTGCAATTATAACAGATGTAACACACGATACTGCAACACCCATGGTGAACAAACTGGTGGAAGGTGATATTTCCTGTGGGAAAGGACCTTCACTCGCCTTCGGACCGGCTGTTCATAATAAACTACTCGCATTTGTTCGTGAAATCGCGGCAGAGAAAAAAATCCCTGTTCAACTGAGAGCAGTTTCAAGGAGTACCGGCACCGACACAGATTCCTTTGCTTATGCTAATGAAGGTTGCCCTTCCGTTTTGATTTCGATACCGCTGAGATATATGCACACAACTGTCGAAATGCTGAATCGCGGCGATATTGAGCAAACAATTCTTCTGATGTATGAAACCTTACTTGCGCTCACGCCGAAAACAAATTTCAGTTATCATTTATAAATTCGGTTCAAAATAAAATCTGGATAATGATCCGCACAAACTGGACAAAAGAAGAGATACAGGAAATCTATGAACAGCCATTACTGGAACTCGTTTACAGAGCAGCAACCGTTCATCGTACACATAATAACACTGCAGAAGTGCAGGTCTGCACGCTGCTCTCGGTAAAAACAGGCGGTTGTTCCGAAGATTGCGCTTATTGTCCACAAGCCGCCCGGTATCATACCGATGTAAAAGTTCATGCACTGATGCAAACCGGGGAAGTGCTTGAATATGCTAAAAAGGCAAAACAGGCCGGCTCTACACGTTTTTGTATGGGTGCCGCCTGGCGGGAAATTCGTGACAACAAAGATTTTGACAGGGTACTTGATATGGTGAAGGGTGTTAATGCTATGGGAATGGAAGTATGTTGTACCCTCGGTATGTTGACAGAATCACAGGCAAAGAAACTTGCAGACGCAGGTCTGTATGCATATAACCACAATCTGGATACATCCGCTGAATATTACGATGAAATTATTACTACCCGCACTTACGACGAGCGGTTAAATACCCTTGGTAATGTTCGTAGAGCTGGAATAAGCGTTTGCTGTGGTGGCATCATTGGCCTCGGGGAGACGCACCACGACCGGGTAAAGATGTTGCATACTCTGGCAACCTTACCCGAACATCCCGAAAGTGTGCCCATCAATGCGCTTGTGAGGGTAAAAGGAACACCTCTCGAAAACAATCCTAAAGTGGACACCTGGGACATGGTGAGAATGATTGCCACGGCCAGGATTCTGATGCCCAAAACCATGGTAAGACTAAGTGCTGGCCGGGCAGAAATGACTATTCCCGAACAGGCATTTTGTTTTATGGCCGGGGCCAATTCTATTTTCGCCGGCGACAAACTCCTTACAACGCCCAATCCCTCTTTTGAAGATGATTCCGCAATGTTTGATTTGCTGGGCCTGAATGCGATGGTTGCGTTCAAAGGCGCCAAACAAAGTGTGGAAGTGTAGTTACTAGTTAAGTCCTATGGGCTTTGGGCTTTGCGTTTTAAGCCTAAAAAAAGAATTCCTCCATGGAAATGGAGGAACTTTTTTTAACCCTTAAAACAACCAACATGAAAATCTTTGTGGTTGTATTTATAACGTAAGGATTATGTAATGGTTTAATAAGTTTTTGTGAAAGACCTGTTAATAAGCCCAAAGCCTAAAGCGCAAAGCAAAAAAGGTTTAACGTAGAATGCATTTTCTATAATTCCACACTAACTACTCTAAAAAGCTTTAGGCTTTGGGCTTTACGCCTTAGGTTAAACAAGAGCAAGATCCAGCACCTGCTGCATTGTTTTCACATAATGAAATTTCAGCCCTTTAATGAAATTTGAATCTATTTCGCTGATATCTTTTTCATTTTGCCAGCACAAAATAATTTCCTTTATACCTGCTCTTCTTGCAGCCAGTATTTTTTCCTTAATACCGCCAACCGGTAGTACTTGGCCGCGAAGTGTAATCTCACCCGTCATCGCCAGATAGGGTTTTATTTTCCTGCCTGTAATGGCCGACGCAAGAGAACTCATCATGGTAATACCGGCACTTGGACCATCTTTTGGCGTACCGCCTTCTGGCACATGAATATGAATTGTTTTACTGGAGAAGACATCCGGGTTTAATCCATATTTTTTTGCATTAGATTGCAAATAGGTCAGCGCCGTAGTGGCACTCTCTTTCATCACGTTTCCCAGGTTACCGGTAAGTTTCAAATCACCTTTACCATCACTTATACTTGTCTCAATAAAAAGTATGTCGCCGCCCACATAAGTCCAGGCAAGTCCCACCGCAACACCCGGCATATTAGCCACTTTATACAAGTCATTATTATATCTTGGTTTACCCAAAACCTTCTCTATATCTTTTTCGGTTATCGAAACTTTCAGTTTCGACTTGAAAGCAAATTCTTTCGCTTCGTATCGCATGATAGAAGCCAACTGTCTGTCCAAATCCCTCACACCACTTTCACGGGTATAATCAGAAATAATCTTGACAAGATTTTTATCTGAAAATTTAAGTGGCAGCCCCTTTAATCCATGGGCTTCTTTTTGTTTTGGTATGAGATGGCGTTTGGCGATTTCCACTTTCTCTTCGATGGCATATCCGCTGAGATCAATTATTTCGATACGATCCCGCAGTGCCGGCTGAATGTGTCCGATGTCGTTGGCGGTGGCAACAAATAATACCCTGCTGAGATCATATTCCAGTTCGAGATAGTTATCGTAAAATGTATTGTTCTGTTCGGGATCCAGCACTTCCAGTAAGGCTGATGACGGGTCTCCGCGAAAATCAGTCCCCACTTTATCTATTTCATCCAGGATCATTACCGGATTGGAAGATTTTACTTTACGAAGTGACTGCAATATTCTGCCAGGCATCGCACCGATGTATGTTTTACGATGACCACGAATCTCACTTTCGTCATGTAAACCACCAAGACTGATACGCACATATTTTCTACCTATCGCATTGGCAATACTTTTTCCCAGAGAAGTTTTCCCGATTCCCGGAGGGCCCACAAAACAAAGAATGGGACTTTTCATATCTCCTTTCAATTTCAACACAGCCAGATATTCCAGGATTCTTTCTTTTACTTTTTTCATACCGTAATGATCCTGATCCAGCACTTTGGATGCTTTCTTCAGATCGTACTGATCATCGGTATACTCATTCCAGGGAAGATCCAGCATCAAATCCAGGTGATTATAAACTATGGAATAATCAGGCGTACTCGGATGCATACGTTCCAGTTTCTCAATTCCCTTTTTGAATATATCTTTTGCTGCCTGTGGCCATTTTTTTGTTTCTGCCTTTTTCTGCATATCACGCAACTCGCGTTCATTGCTGTCACCACCCAGCTCATCTTTGATGCTCTTGAGTTGCTGTTGTAAAAAATAATCCCGCTGTTGCTTGTCTAACTCCGTCTTGGTTTTGTTGGTCAGTTTATTTTTCAACTCAGCGAACTGTAATTCCTTTTGCAATAATTGCATAAGCAGGTCTGCCCGGGCCCGAATCAGATCAGTAGCCAGAAGCTCCTGTTTATCGGTTAGTTCAGAGTTGAGGTTACTTGAGATAAAATGGATCAGAAAAGAGGGGTTCTCAATATTCTTCAGAATAATAGAAGCCTCAGTCGGGATATTGGGTGACAATTGAATAATCTGCGCAGCCAGATCTTTGATATTGGATATATAAGCTTCAAAATCCTGATCCTTGGGCGCTTCTTCTTCCTGTAATAATATTACCTGCGCTTTAAAATATGGATCATCAGTGGTTATGGACCCCACTTTGAATCTTCTTTTGCCCTGCAGAATAACGGTTGTGCCGCCATCCGGCATTTTAATTACTTTGATTATACGTGCGATGGTGCCAACTGTCACCAGTTCTGTTAAACTGGGGTCCTCAATACTACTATCTTTTTGTGCCAAAACGCCGATCAATTTGTCAGTCTTGTAGGCGTCATTTACTGCTTTTATACTTTTATCCCTACCTACCGTTATGGGCAATACGACTCCGGGAAATAGCACCGTATTTCTCAGGGGCAGAATCGGTATCTCCTGAGGAATCTCAGTGTCCGGCAGGTTATCATGTTCAGTTTCGTTTATCGGAATAATGGGCATGAAATCCATTTCCTGCTCACTCCGCTGAAAAAAGAGTTTGTCATTCATATGTAAAGGGGTGACAAAATAACACCTCTGGAGGAATTATCCTATCTTTTTATGGTTGAACCCCTTAGGTTCAAGTTTGGTGCCATTTACGCTGAAGGCTGAACGCATTAAGCTTAACGTCGAACGCTTAAAGCTAAACGCCGAACGCTTAAAGCTTAACGCTTAACGCTGAACGCATAAAGCTCAAGACTAAGCGCCGAATGCATAGGCGTAGGCTTAAGTTCATGGTTTAATCAGGAAAACGTAGAATATAACGCACTCTTTACACCAATACACACTTATTCTCAAATTTCCATACTTGCCTTAAGCGTTCCGCTTTCCGCTTTAGGCTTTGGGCTTTGGGCTTTGAGCCTTAGGCTTTAGGCTTTGGGCTTTAGGCTTACAACAACCGAAATCCGATATAAATCTGGAAACTCTCATTTTTCCAGGTATCCACGCCGCTTTCCAGTTTATTTAAATTAGTTAATCCGCTAACGTACCGGGCTCCTGCTTTGAAGAAGCCAAGATTAACCTGGGCACCACCAACCACTGAAAAATCACCCGATTTGAATACATTGGAAGGGGGATAGGTTAGCGTCTGACTTGTGCTCATGAGAACTCCAAACTGGGGACCTAATTGGAAACTGAGAATCGGAATGGGTCTGAACGACAATAAAACAGGTATGGTCAGATAATTTAAATTGACATCTGTACTATTGAATCCATTGGGAATGATCGTATAGAAATCGCTTGATGTTTGCGTCCTGGTTTGATTGAACAGAAGTTCCGGCTGAAGGCCCCATTTCTTGTTAATATTCAACTCAGCATATCCACCGGCTGAGAAACCCCACTGAAATGCATCCTCGAAGGATCTGCCTGAAATTTGTGAAAGATTGGTACCCACTTTAACTCCGATGTGAAAACTCTGGGCCTGAATTTTTGAAGCGGATAAAATAAAAACGAACAAAACTAAATAACATACTTTCTTCATAAGTCATTTTTTTGGATTACTAATTTCCTACTACCCGGAACGTTTATTTTTTTGTTTTGGTTAGCCGCTAAATCATTTTAACACCTTATTAATTAAACGAATACAATTTTTTTGAGTAACCCGGTACCATAACCGCTTTTTATGTTAACTCGATCAGCGTAATCTCCGGAAGTATTCCCACACGACCAGGATAACCAATAAAACCGTATCCACGGTTTACATACAATTTTTGATTCCCTTCCTCATATAAACCCGCCCACTGATTGTAAACATATTTCACGGGACTCCATTTAAATCCGGGAATCTCAATGCCAAATTGCATACCATGGGTATGACCGGAAAGCGTCAGATCGATGTCTCCGTATTTGGGCCTCACTTCCGCGTCCCAGTGACTCGGGTCGTGACTCATAAGTATTTTAAATGGATATTTTTCAGCACCCGGATATGCTTGCCACATCTTCCCGTGTTTGGGAAACCGGGCTTTTGCACTCCAGTTCTCAATTCCTATTAAAGCGATTTCCTGTCCTCCTTTTTGAAGAACCACGTGTTCGTTCATTAAGAGACGCCAGCCCATTCCCGCCTGAATCTTCTTTAAATTTTCAAGATTTTGTATCCGGGAGTCTTCCGTTGGCCATTTCACATAGTCGCCATAATCGTGATTTCCAAGGGTAGAGAACACACCCATCGGTGCTCTCAGCCGTCCAAAAATTTCTTCATATCCCGTCATTTCAGTAGAGCGGTCGTTGATCAGATCCCCAGTGAATAATATAAGGTCGGGTTTCAGATCAAGTATCATCTGGATACCTTTTTCAACATCGTTCTTGTTATCAAAGCTTCCTGAATGCACATCCGAGATCTGCACAATTTTTAAACCGCGAAATGCCGGCGGCAGATTTTCGAAAGTGAGTGGAACACGTTTGATATGGTAGTTGTATTTGTTCGAGAATCCGTAAATAAGTGTGGTGATCAGACTTCCTCCAATCCCGATACCCAGCCAGCTCAGAAAAACAGATCGGGAAATCCCTTCATTTACAGCACCCTCTCCTTCTGTATTTCGAAATAATATCTTTGCAACTCCCCACTGGATCAAACGACGCAAATCATCAACGAGAAAAATAACGGATGCGAGCAATTTGGCGAAGAAAAAACCCACGATCGTAGCAAATAAATAATTTCTGAAGTTTTTCGGCCAGCGTTCCGCATTGAGATAGGGAAGAAACAGAAATATGACTATGACAACTATAGAGAGCGCCCAGTAAATTGAAAAGATAATGGCTTTTGTTTTAGGAGAAGTGCCCTGACAGAGCATTTTAACAACCTGGAAAACATATAGGTCAATTGCCGCCATCACAAGGGCCACAACAGCCAGAAAACCGGTACTACGCATAGATCTGATTTAATCTTTTCATTAAAATGCTATAAACTCGTCCAATTGCTGATTCACCATTCGTATGGTTTCCTGATGTGCCATTTCATCTTCCTTAAACAGCGTGTCAACAATGGAAATAGGAAGTTTGTTCGGATGAACGACTGTACCTACATAATGCATTATGCCTGTCAGATGATCCATTCCACGCAGATTGCCGGCCCTACCTTTGGAAACCCCGGTCAGCAAAGCTTTTTTTCCGATCCATACTTTGTTTACATCCGAAACATCAATCAGACATTTCAGTACGCCAGGTATGCTTCCGTTGTATTCAGGACTGATAAAAATATATTTTGCTGCAGGAAGCAGCCATTTCTTCTCCAATTCCACCACCGAAGGATTGCGTTCCAGCAATTCCAGACCAACCAATGAAAGCACGTGTGCCTCAATATTTTTTTTCTTCAAAATTGTCTGGTATAATTTGGCAATGCGCAGCGTAAAGCTATCTTTCCGGTTTGTTCCTGATATGATGAGATACATGGGGCTGCAAGTTAAGACGAAGTGGTATTTTTCTGAACTCGGCTGGCAAGTTTGTATTTTTACACCCAACAGCAGCAAAGAAAGGTAATTTTGTACTTTCACGAATCTTTCATCATATCTGCTCAGGCAGCGGATGAAAACTATAATTAATTAAACGGCAGAAGGTATGGCAAGAATTATCGGGGTGGCGAATCAAAAAGGCGGGGTAGGTAAAACAACATCCGCAATCAATTTGGCTGCCAGTCTTGCAGTGCTGGAATTTCGCACTTTACTTGTAGATGCCGACCCCCAGGCCAACAGTACCACGGGAGTAGGGTTCGATTTACATAATGTAACGCAGAGCTTATATGATTGTATGGTAAACCATGTTCCGGCAAAAGATGTTGTGCTGAAAACTGAAGTACCCAATCTGGATCTCATTCCATCTCATATCGATCTGGTAGGTGCGGAAATTGAAATGATCAATTACCCCGACCGCGAAGCAGTTTTGAAAAATATTCTGGAGCCGCTTAGGAAGAATTATGATTTTATCATTATTGACTGCTCCCCTTCTCTCGGTCTTATTACAGTGAATGCACTAACGGCAGCAGATTCCGTAATCGTGCCCGTGCAAACAGAATTCTTCGCGCTGGAAGGACTTGGCAAATTACTTAACACCGTCAAAATCGTACAGAGCAGACTCAACCCCGAACTGGAAATTGAAGGTATCTTAATGACAATGTATGATGGCAGGTTACGACTTTGTAATCAGGTGGTGAGCGAAGTGAGAAAACATTTTGATGAAATTGTGTTTAATACGATCATCCATCGCAATTCAAAAATAAGCGAGGCACCAAGTGTAGGAAAACCAGTCATTTTGTACGACGCCTATAGTAAAGGAGCCATGAATTACCTGAACCTTGCAAAAGAAGTGTTGCAGAAAAATAATATGACTAAAATGAGTCAGGAGGAACGCGTTCTCGAATAGCCCCATTGAAAATGAATTTACCAGCATGACAACTCCGAATAAGAAAGATAAGGAAGCACTCGGGAAAGGAATCCGTTCACTGCTTCAGAATATAGATGCAGATTTAAAAACCGCTTCGGGCCATCTGAGACCTGCCATCGCAGAAAATATTACAAATATTCTGCGCATCCCGCTCGATCAGATTGAAACAAATCCCAAGCAACCCAGAAAAGATTTTGACGAAGTGGCGCTGCAGGAACTCGCCGGTTCCATACGTATGCACGATATTATTCAGCCCATCACTGTTGCAAAACTGCCTTCGGGAAAATATAGAATCATCTCCGGGGAACGCAGGTTTCGGGCAAGCAGTGTTGCAGGATTAAAAGATATCCCGGTGTACGTGCGACAGGCAAACGATCAGCAATTGCTTGAACTTGCATTGCTGGAAAATTTGCAGAGAGAAGACCTGAATGCAATGGAAATCTCACTCAGTTACCGGCGTATGATGGATGAGCTGAATTATACACAGGAACAGGTTGCAGAACGTATGGGAAAAGAAAGAAGTACCGTGGCGAATTACGTCCGGCTTTTGAAACTTCCTCCGGACATACAAGTTGCTTTACGAAGTGCTGTGATCTCCATGGGACATGCGCGGGCACTGATCAATGTGGACACGATTGATAAACAACTTTATCTTTTTCAGGAAATCAAAAACCGGTCGTTATCAGTACGCCAGACCGAGGAACTCGTTCGGAAAATTTACAAAACACCACACGCTGTTAAAGTATCGGTAAAAGCCGGACTGCCGGAAGCCTACAGAAAAATAGAAGATACTTTAGCAACTCATTTCAGTACGAGGGTCAAACTGAATCACAGTACAAAGGGTTCAGGCAGTATCAATATTGAATATTATTCCCTGCAGGAACTAAACAAAATTCTGGACCAGCTCGGCGTACAGATTAACTAAGAGTTCAGTATGAGGCAGGTATTTTTTATTTTCTTCATCGCATGTTTGTTATTTTCCGTCCGGGTAAGCGCACAGCATACGGATACACTTCTTGTGAATCCACAGACTGACTCCATTCTGGAGAAAAAAGACAACCAATATGTTGGAAAAAATTTAACGCAGGCTCAGCGGGATTCTATTGATAAGAAATTACACGACAATCCAAAACGGGCAACTCTTTATTCCGCGATTCTGCCTGGTGCCGGCCAGGTGTACAATAAGAAATATTGGAAAGTTCCCATCGTGTACGCTGCTATTGGTATTCCCGCCTATGCTTTCTTTTTTAATAAAAGCTGGTACCTGAAGTGCCAGTATGCGTTGACGGTAACTGTAAACCTTTGGACCAATGGCAGTGTTGGAGGTGACAGTCTCGCGAAAGTCGCACCGGAATTAAAACCATTCGTTGTTACTAATGATCAGAACGGCATTATAACGAACAGGGACAGCTTCCGGAAAAATCAGGATTATTCTGTTTTATTCTTCCTGCTTTTCTATGGTCTGAATATCGTAGATGCCACAGTAGATGCACACCTCAAGGATTTCAATGTTTCCAGCGATTTAAGCTTTCAGATCAAACCTATGATCATGTCAGGACCTACTCCCAGTGCAGGCATTACCGTTGCGTTCAATTTTCACAAGCCAAAATTCCGAGAGCTGTCGACTCATTGAATATTGGTTAGCCAGCCCTCATCCCAGGAGACAGAATTCTTCAGGTTAATGTCGAATGAATATCTTTACTGCTATGAAAATCGCACTGATAGGTTATGGAAAAATGGGCAAAGCCATTGAACAGGTGGCAGTTTCCAAAGGACACGAAATTGTTTTGAAAATAGATCTTGACAATGGTCAGGATTTGACAAGAGAAAATCTATCGAAGGCAGATGTTGCCATTGAATTTACCGGACCTGCGAGTGCCGTATTCAATCTTTTAAAATGCGCAGAAGCCGGTACACCGGTTGTTTGCGGCTCTACGGGATGGCTTGAAGAATACAATAAGATCCGGACTGCATTTGAAAAAAGTCAGACTGCTTTTATTTACGCCAGCAATTTCAGCATCGGGGTTAACATATTTTTCGAACTGAATAAGAAGCTCGCGAGACTCATGTCGCCCTTCGATTATGCAGTAGAAATACATGAGCTGCATCACACACAAAAAAAAGATGCACCCAGCGGCACTGCCATCACTCTGGCGGAGCAGATCATTCAAGAAATTCCGTCATTTAAAAAATGGGTAAACAAACCTGCCGAAGGAACCGGTGAACTGGCAATCATCAGTGAAAGGATAGATCCCGCGCCCGGCACCCATTCCGTAAAATATTATTCCGATATTGATGAAATTGAAATTATTCATACAGCACATAACAGAATGGGATTTGCAGGCGGTGCCGTTCTTGCAGCAGAATTTATTCTGAACAAAAAAGGAATCTTTTCGATGAAAGAAGTACTTGGTTTTTAATTATAGATTATGGTTATGAGTTAAACCCATAATTCATAACTCATAATCCATAACCCACGAAACTCTTTAGGTCGTATATTGTTATTATATTGTAACATAATTTGACTATGCTTTCTAAAAAGTCACAATACGCGTTTCAGGCTCTCATGTATCTTTCTGAAAAAGAAACGGATGGCCCTGTGCTCATAGCAGAAATTTCTAAAAAGAAAAAAATCCCTTTGAAATTTCTTGAGAATATCCTACTTGAATTGAAAAAAGCGGGCATACTCGAAAGTAAAAAGGGAAAAGGCGGAGGTTATTTTTTTGGAAAGGATCCCGGAGACGTAACCCTGGCAACTGTTATGCGTTTAATCGACGGACCGATTGCTTTGCTCCCCTGCGTAAGCCTGTATTTTTATGAAAAATGCTCCAATTGCGACGAGAAACATTGCGGGCTGCGCGATGTGCTGATACAAGTCAGGGATGCCAATCTCAAGCTCCTGGAAAAGAAAACCATCGCTGACCTGAACATTAAACCTAAAACGCTTTCCGGGTTAAGGCTCAAGGCCTAAAGCTTAAGGCTCTGGAAACCACGTTAAGCTGTCAGGCTTCTCGGATCTTTTTATGCTTAAGTGATTCTTCCCTAATCCTTCGGTCAAATGGGCTATTTGCCCAGCATCCATACAAGGATGACCGAATGATTAAAACGGCATCACTCAATATCATGTAGATCCTGGGTTGCTTAAACGGAATACTTTGGGTGAGGAATGCTTGAATCCCACTCAAACATTTGATAATCAGTATATTGAATGAGAAGTGACCGACCGAAAATATAAAAAGGGGTTGTCCATACGGACAACCCCTTATATCTTGGAAGCTTTTAGCTTTTACCTTAATAATCCATTCCGCCCATTCCAGGAGCACCAGCACCAGGATGCGCATGAGCTTCTTCTTTCTTAGGTCTGTCGGCAATTACACATTCTGTAGTTAACAACATACCTGCAATAGAAGCGGCATTTTCAAGCGCTATACGGGTAACCTTAGTCGGATCAATTACACCCGCCTTGAAGAGATTTTCATATACCTCAGTGCGTGCATTGAAGCCGTAATCGGCTTTACCTTCTTTCACTTTCTGAACTACGATGCTTCCTTCGATACCACAATTGTGAACGATCTGGCGAAGTGGTTCTTCAATGGCACGTTTAACAATCAGAATTCCGGTTGTTTCATCTTCATTGGAAGCGCCTTTCAGCTTTTCCAGATTTTCGATTGCGCGGATATAAGCTACACCGCCACCAGGAACGATGCCTTCCTCCACAGCAGCTCTTGTAGCATGCAGGGCGTCGTCTACACGATCCTTCTTTTCTTTCATTTCCATTTCTGTAGCAGCTCCGATATAAAGAACAGCAACACCACCGCTTAATTTAGCAAGGCGTTCCTGTAATTTTTCTTTATCGTAATCTGAAGTGGTGGTTTCGATCTGTGCCTTGATTTGATTAACACGTGCTGTGATATCTTCTTTCTTTCCTTTTCCGCCAACCACAGTCGTGTTGTCTTTGTCAATTGTAACTGAAGCAGCTGTACCGAGATAACTCAGGTCAGCGTTTTCAAGTTTGTAACCCTGTTCTTCGCTGATCACGATTCCCTTTGTAAGGATCGCAATGTCCTGCAGCATTTCCTTTCTGCGATCACCGAATCCAGGAGCTTTTACAGCAGCAACTTTCAGCGTACCACGTAGTTTATTTACTACCAGCGTGGCCAGTGCTTCACCTTCCAGGTCTTCAGCAATGATCAGCAACGGACGACCACCCTGCGCAACCTTTTCCAGAATATGCAGAATATCTTTCATTGCAGAAATCTTCTTATCATAAATAAGAATGTAGGGGTTCTGCAGCTCAGCTTCCATTTTTTCGCTGTTTGTAACGAAATATGGCGAGATATAACCGCGATCAAACTGCATACCTTCAACAACATCAACAGTGGTGTCGGTACCCTTTGCCTCTTCTACAGTTATAACGCCTTCCTTACCGACTTTAGCAAATGCTTCAGCGATCAGCTTACCGATCGTATCGTCGTTATTAGAAGAAATAGAAGCCACCTGCTGAATTTTTTTACTGTCGTTACCGATTGTCTGTGACTGAGACTTAAGACTGTTTACAACTGCGATAACTGCTTTGTCTATACCGCGTTTCAAATCCATCGGATTTGCACCTGCAGCAACATTCTTCAAACCTTCGCTAATAATACTTTGAGCAAGTACTGTTGCGGTCGTTGTACCGTCACCGGCGATATCTGCAGTTTTTGAAGCGACTTCTTTCACCATCTGGGCGCCCATATTTTCTATCAGGTCTTCCAGTTCAATTTCCTTAGCTACCGTAACACCATCTTTTGTAATAGAAGGTGCACCGAATTTCTTTTCAAGTACCACATTACGTCCTTTTGGACCGAGTGTTACTTTCACGGCATTGGCCAGAATGTCCACGCCTTTTTTCATCTTATTTCTTGCTTCGATGTCGAAGAAAAGTTGTTTAGCCATAATATTTAATTTGAAAATTTGAAGATTAAAAAATTTGGAATGTATTTTTGACGTAGGACGTGCATTTTCACACTCCCCTACCCCCTACTCCCATACCTGGTTAGAATCTGGCAATGATATCCGATTCTCTCATGCTCAGGAAATCCTGGCCTTCAAAGCTGATTTCTGTGCCAGAATATTTACCATATAATACAACATCGCCTACTTTAACCATAGGCTTTTTGCCATCTTCATCTATTTCGCTGATGGCAACGACTTCACCACGTTGTGGCTTTTCCTTTGCAGTATCTGGGATGATAATGCCTCCGGAAGTCTTTTCTTCTGCTGGTGCGGGTTTCACAAAAACTCTGTTTTTGGTTCCTGCAATTGGAGAGATCGCTAACTTTTTAGCCATGACTGTATCAATTTAATTTTAATGAAATTTTTTAGTGTCCCCTGGTGAAGGGGCAGCAAGGTAACACTAAATTCTGTACCAATCCATTCAAAATGGACCAAATGAGAAGACTTGTCAGTCTGTCTGCCCTTATTATACAGTGATTTATGAAAGAAATGGCTAAATGACAGGAATTTAGTTTGCCCTGTCATTCTCAACAACCCTACCACCGCCAACATAATGATGCATATAATAGCCTTCACCCAAATCACTGATCTGCACGCCAGCGATAGATGCGTGTACAAACCGGTTATTATATAAGTAAACTCCTACATGTGTAACGCGATGTCCTTTGCCCAGGGTATGGAAAAATACAAGATCGCCCTCCCTTAAGTCTTTTTTAGAGACCCTTTTGCTTGCGTGATATTGATCCGAACTTACCCGGGGAAGCTGGTTTACGTCATACACACTCGATATCAACAAGGACGCGAATGCTGAACAGTCTATTCCATCCCTGTTGCTGCCTCCGTAATGATATGGGGCTCCATACCACTGATCCATAAATACCAGTAAGCGCAGGTTTGTAAGCTCTTCAACCGGCGAATTGGTGAGAATCGCAAACTTAAATTGAAGCGGACTGTATTCGCTGTTTCCGGACTGGGAAAGGGCTGTATTTGTTGATACCTGTTGTTGTGTACGCGGGTCCATACTACCTGTATTTGTGCCGGCTACCCCGTTGTAGACTGCGGGAACCGGGGAGTTAGAAGAACCTGATTCGCTGGTTGAGATGCCGGAAATAAACGCAGCATGGGGTTTTACTGAGCCCCTCTGTTCTGTATTGCCAGTATTTGTGGTGGCAGGCTGGAATGCCTTGCAGGCTACCAGATTGATTAGAAGCAGTAAGAAAATGAACTGATTTTTCATTTTTTTGTTGATACTGGACAGGTCAAAGATACAAATCTAAGCCAAAAGCTTGAAGCATACGACCCAAAGCTTTCAGCTTTTAACTTTTTAGTTTCTGATGGCCTGGGGCTGAACGCTTGACGCTGTACGCTTAACGCAGAAGGCGAAATACTTCTAATATAAAGCTTTACGTTGAGCTTTGGGCTTTAGGCTTTAGGCTTTAGGCTTAAATGTGTGTTCATTGTGAACAGATATTTCGTTACAAAAAATCAGACCGTTTTTTTTATTTGTTAATTGCAGGTCCAATATAAGCCGATGCCCGATTTCTCACATTTACACGTACACACACAATATTCTCTGCTCGATGGAGCGGCTTCTATACAGAGTCTGTATAATAAAGCGGTAAAAGACGGGATGCCCGCTTTGGCAATTACAGACCATGGCAACATGTTCGGGGCGTTTAGTTTTGTTGCCGAGGCGTATAAACACAAAAATCCTGATGGCAGTCTCAAAGTGAAGCCCATAGTTGGGTGTGAATTTTATGTCGTTGCCGACCGTTCAAAGAAGGCTTTTACGAAAGAACAAAAAGACGAACGCTTCCATCAGGTCTTGCTGGCAAAAAATAAAACGGGTTATCAGAACCTTATACGCCTTACTTCGCTTGGATATATTGAGGGTATGTACAGTAAATATCCCCGTATTGACAAAGCACTGATCGAACAATATCATGACGGAATTATCGCTACTACCTGTTGTATCGGCGCATATGTTCCTCAAACGATTCTGCATGATGGTGAGGACAAAGCAGAAAAAGAATTCAAATGGTGGCTGGATATTTTCGGTGATGATTATTTTATCGAATTACAACGTCATCAGATTCCTGAACAGGAAAAGATCAACCAGTTTCTACTGAAACTTTCCAAAAAGTATGCTGTACCCGTGATCGCCACAAATGACAGCCACTACACAGATCAGGACGATTACAATGCACATGACATTTTATTGTGTATTAATACCGGAGAAAAACAATCCACACCGGGTTTTGATGATTTTGTAAACGATGAAATCAATTCTAAAAATCGTCGTTTCAAATTTCCGAATGACCAGTTTTATTTAAAAACTCAGGCAGAAATGTCTGCACTTTTTCAAGATATTCCCGAAGCCATCGCTAATACGGGCTTGGTGGCCGATAAAGTGGAAGTACTCAATCTCAAAAAGGATATCCTGCTGCCTGCTTTTCCAATTCCGAAGGAATTTCAAATTCATAACGACAGTAATCTGAATCAATGGGAATATCTCCGGGATATCACCTACAAGGGGGCAAAAAAAAGATATACGGACCTAACTTCTGAAATAACGGAGCGTCTGGATTTTGAATTATTCACCATTAAAACCATGGGATTTGCCGGATATTTCCTCATCGTCGGTGATTTTATCCAGGCCGGAAGAGACATGGGTGTATTTGTTGGCCCGGGTCGTGGATCTGCAGCAGGTAGCGTAGTTGCCTATTGCATCGGGATAACCAATATTGATCCCATTAAATACAATCTGCTTTTTGAAAGGTTTCTCAATCCGGATCGTAAGTCAATGCCTGATATAGATACAGACTTCGACGATGAGGGCAGGCAAAAAGTAATTGACTATGTTGTAAAAAAATATGGCCGGAACCAGGTTGCTCAAATTGTTACCTACGGAACAATGGCTGCCAAAATGAGTATAAAAGATGTAGCACGCGTAATGGATCTTCCACTGGCAGAATCGAATGCGCTTGCCAAGTTGGTTCCAGATCGTCCCGGCGTTAGTTTGAAAAGGGTATTACATGCTCCGCTCAAATCAAAAGATGGTGAAAAATCACTGGAAGAAAAAGAAGGCATTGGTGGTGATGATCTCGAACTCGTAAAAAAAATCCGCGAGATTTATCTGGGTACAGATCTGCGAAGCAGGGTGCTTCACGAGGCTGAAAGACTTGAAGGATCGGTGCGAAACACAGGACTTCACGCTGCCGGTATTATTATTGCGCCTGAAGATCTTGCCAATATTATTCCTGTATGCACCGCAAAAGATTCCGAACTGCTCGTCACCCAGATTGAAGGAAGTATTATTGAAGAAGCGGGAGTTTTAAAGATGGACTTTCTTGGATTAAGGACACTGAATATCCTGAAGACTTCATTAGAACTCATCAGGCAAAATCACGGTGTTGAAATAGATATTGATCTCATACCGCTCGATGATAAAAAGACGTTCGAATTATACCAGCGCGGAGACACCATTGGTACTTTTCAGTTTGAAAGTCCCGGCATGCAGAAATATCTGCGAGATCTCAAACCGGACAAATTTGACGATCTCACCGCCATGAACGCTTTGTACAGGCCGGGTCCAATGGCCTACATACCCGCCTTCATCGACCGCAAACACGGTCGTGAACCCATACAGTACGACCTGCCGGTGATGGAAGAATATCTGAAAGATACTTATGGCATCACCGTATATCAGGAGCAGGTTATGTTGCTGGCACAAAAACTGGCTGGCTTTAGTAAGGGAGACGCGGATGTCCTGCGTAAGGCGATGGGTAAAAAGCAAAAATCCATCCTCGACAAAATGAAAGGCCAGTTTATTTCAGGTGCTACCGGTAATGGCCATGCGAAAGAGGCGTTGGAGAAAATATGGACAGATTGGGAAGCATTTGCTCAATACGCTTTTAATAAATCACATTCTACTTGTTATGCATATGTTGCCTACCAGACAGCCTACCTGAAGTCCCATTATCCATCAGAATATATGGCAGCGGTGCTCAATCATCAGGGCAATATAGAAAAGATTACTTTCTTCATGGAAGAATGCAAGCGGATGGGCTTAAAAGTTTTAGGGCCGGATGTAAATGAATCCAAACAGGGATTTGCCGTGAATGGCCGCGGTGAAATTCGTGTTGGACTGGGAGGTTTGAAAGGCGTTGGCGAAGCGGCGGTTTTTTCACTTATAGAGGAGAGAGAAAAAAATGGCCCCTACATTTCGATTTTCGATATGGTGAAACGAATCAATCAACGAACAGTAAGTAAGAAAACGCTGGAAAGTCTGGCATATGCAGGTGCGTTTGATTGTTTCCCACAGCTGCATCGTGCGCAATATTTTCATATTGGTCCGGGAGAAACTACCACCGGTCTTGAAAAAATAATCCGGTTTGGAAATGTGGTACAGGCACAAAATGTTTCACACAGTAATACACTTTTCGGCGATTCAAATACGTACGAAGTGCAATCGCCTAAAATTCAAAATTGCGAACAATGGTCGCTGACTGAATTATTGGAACATGAAAAAGATGTAACAGGTATGTTTATGAGTGGCCATCCGCTGGATCATTTCAGGTTTGAAATCAATCACTATGGCATTCTGAATCTCGCAGAATTTAATGAAGTTAAAGAAGCCGTCAGCTTGCAGGCAAATCCCGGTAAATCGATCAGGCTTGCCGGACTGGTTATCGATGCGCAGCATCGCGTCACCAAAACCGGCAAACAGTTCGGTTCATTTACAATCGAAGATTATTCGGGAAAAAGTGAATTTATTTTATGGAGTGAGGATTATGCCCGTTATTCAAATTATCTGGAAAAAGGTAAAAATATTTTCTTCACGGGCTTTTTCAAAATGCGTTACAACAGGCCGGAATATGAATTTAAGGTCGATAAAATGTTTTTGCTGGAAAGCATCAAACCGATGTTAACCAAACAACTGGTTATTGACCTGGAAGCGCGTCATCTGAATGATCAGATGGTGAAGTTTATGGAAAAAAATATAAAAAAGCACCCGGGCAAAGCGAGTCTTAAGTTTAACGTTCAGGAGTCCAAAACAAATGCTAAAATCAGCCTCTATTCAGTAGAAAACGGCTTTGAAATGAATGACGAAATGGCCGCTTTTTTGCAGGATTGTCCCGAGTTTGAAGTTCAGATTGTTTCCTATTAGGCGGAATACTGACAATATGTGAAAACCCAGGGACTGGTGATATATTTGAATACAACTGTGAGAGTGTGAGAGTGTGAGAGTGTGAGAGTGTGAGAGTGTGAGAGTGTGAGTGTGTGAGAGTTTGATGCTGGCCTTTCGGATATGTCGCAAAAACGACAAAGAAAACGGAAAATAAAACTGAATTTTGCATTAAAATAAAATAGCAATATATGGCACTAGAATACACCGACGCGAATTTTCAGGAAAAGGTACTTGCATCTGATAAGCTGACTGTTATTGATTTCTGGGCGGAATGGTGTGGACCTTGCCGTGCAATCGGACCGGTCATTGACGAACTTTCGAAGGAGTACGACGGTAAGATAAATGTAGGCAAAGTAAATGTTGATCATAACCCACAGTTATCTGTTAATTATGGTATTACTTCCATACCGGCTATTCTTTTCATAAAAGGGGGAAAGGTTGTAGATAAACTGGTAGGCGCACAGCCCAAGAGCAATTTTGTGAAAAAGATCGAATCACATATCTGAGAATAAAGTTTTTTCTAAAAATATGTGTGAAAAGAGCGTTCCGGAAAGGGGCGCTTTTTTGTTTAAAAATCACTTATTATAAATATTCTTCTGTATACCAATAATATGTTTTAAAATTCTTGCTTTATGCTTCGTCTTTAAGCTTTTGCATTGAATTTTGTTTATTAACATTTTAGGATAAAAAGCTTTTAGCTTTCAGCTTTAAGCTTTAGGCTTTTAATCTATTTTTGCGGAGTTTCAGCAATATGAACAAGACTCGGGTATATTTTCTGTCGACAATGATCGCTATCGCCGGCTGCAAAAATGCTTCCGACGCCACCGAAAATTCTGGCAGTGCAGCGGAGCCTGTTGTGAGTAATGAGCCTCCTGCTATTACCTACACCATACTGAATGCAACACCACATGACCAGAATTCTTATACGGAAGGATTTCTCTTTCACGAAGGGAAATTATATGAAAGCTCGGGTGCACCCCAGGAGATAGATAAAACAAAATCGATAGTCGGTATAGTAGATCCGACTACAGGGAAAATTGCCGTGAAAGCAGAGCTGGATAAAAAAATATATTTCGGAGAAGGCATAGCCATACTAAATAATAAACTCTATCAGCTTACCTGGACAAACAAAAAGGGGTTTATCTATGATCTTAAAACGTTTAAAAAAATTGGAGAATTTACATTCCCCAGCAAAGAAGGATGGGGAATGACCACTGACGGAAAGAGTCTTATTATGAGCGACGGCAGTAGTAATCTTACTTTTCTTGATCCGGAAACATTTAAAACTGTACGTATACTGGGAATCACTGACAACAACGGACCCGTCGGAAATATCAATGAACTCGAATACGTAAAAGGAAATATTCTCGCAAATATTTATCAAACTGCCAATATCATAAGAATCGACGCAGGATCTGGTAAAGTAATCGGAAAAGCAGATTTTGGAGAACTCGTGAAAGAAGTAAAATTAAAAAACCCTGATGTAGACTATATGAATGGGATAGCCTATGATTCTTCAAAAAATAAACTTTACATCACGGGCAAACTATGGCCTAACATTTACGAAGTCAGGTTAAATAACTAGTTCGTCGGGATAAAAACTATTATCGATCCTTTAGTCTGTATACCAATTTCAATCCAGACCACAGATCAGACACTGAGCATACTTTCACATCAACCAGTCCGACAGCGAGTGCAGTACATCGGACAACCTGGTCGTTCAATTCAGATTGTTTTCCAGATGATTTTTTAAACCAGGAAATCCAGATACACCCGTCTTTTTTAATTTGATTTTTTAGAATTGGAAGTTTTTCTTCCAGCTCAAAGAAACTGTTGGCAAAAAAGTGAATGAAATCTAAGTGCTCTTTTCCTTCTTCCTCAAAACTAATTTCACTGGTTATTTCACCAATAAGTTGCATATAGTCATGAGGCTTATTGATAAGACAAAGTCTCATTCCTGCCTTTATACCAAGTTTTTTAAAAAGGGGAGTAATAAACTGTTATTTATAATTCCCGTAAAGTTCACTACGAATAAGGAATCTTCACAATAAATTCTGTGAATTCATTTTCTGTAGATTCTAATGCAATTGTACCACCGTGTGCTTTAACAATATCATAACTGAGAGATAGTCCGAGCCCCGTTCCCTGACCGGTTGGTTTTGTAGTAAAAAAAGGCTGAAATATTTTATCCTGTATATTTTCTGGAATACCAATTCCATTGTCCCTAATTATCACTAACACAGAATTCATATCCTTTTTTGTAGTCACTAAAACTACGGGCTCATAGTCTGATGCCCCAAGCTTTTTCTTTTCTGAAACCGAGTAAAAAGCATTGTTATACAAATTCAGGAATACCCTTCCCATATCCTGAGGTATAATAGATATTTTTCCGATGCCCGTGTCGAAGTCTGTTTTCATCGTTGCGTTGAAGGAGTTTTCTTTGGCCCTTATACCGTGATAACTTAGTCGAAGATATTCGTCTGCCAGGATATTGATATCAACAGACTCCTTCTGACCGGCGCTTCTACGTGAGTGTTGCAACATACCTTTCACTATTGCATCAGCGCGCCTCCCGTGAGCGTTGATCTTCATTTCATTTGCCAAAACGTTTTCTGCAAGTTGCTTTATGTTTTCAATATGTCCATTATTAATCTCAACATTTATTTCTTCCAGCAGCTCTTTGTTTATTTCCGAAAAATTATTGACAAAATTTAATGGATTTTGAATTTCATGTGCAATTCCTGCTGTTAATTCCCCAAGCGAAGCCATTTTTTCCGACTGGATAAGTTGCGTCTGTGCAGATGTAAGGTCCAGCAGGGCAGTTTCAGCTTTTGCTCTCTGCTGATCGATTTCCTTTTTTTGCAATTCAAGCTTCTGATTGGCGATTTTTTTATTTATATTATTCCGGTATAGAATTAACGTGAGCAGTAAAAAAAACCCAGCCAGAGCTACCAGGGTAAAATATCGCACTCTGTTAGTAAGTCGTTCCCGGGTAGAATCGATCTCCCTTTGGATATCTTTCTGTCGTTGCCCCTCGTCGAAAGTCAACAACTGAATCTGAATCAATTTAGCCTGGTTAAATATCGTGTCCTTTGCAGCCATGTATATTTTGGTATATTTCAGGGCACTGTCTGGCTTATTTAATAATTCGTATGCCTGAGCCACAAGACTGGATGCGTCCGTAGACTGTTCACCAAACTGATGATTACGGCAGAGCTTAAAAGCCATTTCTGCAAAGTAGATGCAGGAGTCATACTGACTCTGATCCTTATAAAATGCTGCTATATTGTTGTACAGTCTGACCGTGAGCAGTGGAACATTATATTTTTTGTCGATCTCTAAAGCTTGGGTAAAATAATCTCTGGCAAGCCGGCTTTTACCTGTTTTAGCATAAACATTTGCCAGCGTAGTGGCTGTTACTGAAACCTGGGCCTGAGCTCTTGCCGGATATCGTAATGAGATGTCATAACTATTTTTCGCATAGTAATATGCGGAATCCCAATTCTTCCAATTGAGATATATCAGCGCAAGATTGAATAAGGGAGAAAAATTCATTTTTGGCATATCCCAGGAAATTCCCGCCTGTTTGTATAAATAAATAGATGTATTACACTGATCCCTTGCGATGGTATCATTTTGCAGTCTCCGGTTTACCAGACCCATCGCGTTATAACTTCTCGCCATACTTTCTTCCCTGTTCGCCTTGAAGTTTTCCGCAATTCTTAAACTTCTAAGTGCCATCTCCAACGACTTACTGTAATTGCTGGCTGTGTTGAGGACAAATGCCATTTTTGCGTAACCTGAATAACTGCCTGTTGGATAATTAATTCTGTCGGCCAATTCAATACTTTGTCCGAAATATAAAACTGAACTGTCCTGCCTTATAAACGTATAATAGTCGCCAAGTGAATTCAATAATTTCACTTTACCGGTATCGTCGCTGCTATGTTGGATTTGAACGAGCAGACTATCCACGTAATTTTCGTTCGAAAAAGAAGACCCTATATCAGCTTGTGAATAAGCGAATTTGGCATTGGACAATACCAATAGTACCAAAAATAATTTATTCATGTAACAAAGGTTGTTGGCAGGGTTACAAATTGGTTTGTTTTGAAGGTAAGAATGTTTCGCAGTATAAAACCGTGACGTAAGGCTATTTAGTTTCCGGTAAATAATATGCAGAGCCAAATATGATTTACGAGCTTACCGGATGGCGGCAATATAAATTAAAGAGCTGCAGTTTTCCTTTTTGGAAAGTGCCTTCGCATTTGAATACGCACCTGTCAAAAACCCATTGAACATTGCCAAATGACTACCTGCATATTTTTCACTAAGCAGACTGATATAAAAACTATCCCACCACATTGGTACAATGTTCTTAATGTGAAAACCGGCAGCTTGTAACAGCCACCTCATGGCTGGTGGTGAAAAGTGATATAAATGGCGTGGCACATCGTAGGCAGCCCAGTTCGCTTTATATTTTCTGGCATCATAACTCATATAATTGGGAACTGCTATAAAAATAAGACCTGACGGTTTCAGAATTTCCTTAATCCTATGGAGGTAGGGGTAAAGAAAATGTACATGTTCCAGCACATGCCATAGCGTGACTGCATCAAAACTTTCAAGTGAAAAAGACCCGAAGGACTCTGCTGGCAGAAGTATTGTTTTATGCACCGATAACGCGCACTCTCGTGCGCTGCTATCCGGTTCAATACCTGCGCTCTGCCAGTTATGCTTATTCATATACTGAACAAAGGCCCCCGTACCCGCGCCAATATCCAGATGAGATCCCTTCTTCAAACCGGTTTCTCTTTCTATTAAATGATATTTACTGCCAAGCGTTTGGTCCCGAACCAAATGGTAAAGCGTATTAACAATACCCTTTTTTGTGTTACTGTGGGAAATATAATCTTCCGATTGATAGTATTGCCCGATGGCATCATCCGGCGGAGGATCTTTGGTAAACCGCAGGCTGCATCGTTTGCATTCGTAAATATCAAAATATTCGCCGCTAACAGAATGATCTTTTACTTTCAGCGCAAAATGGGTTAGGTCACTATTACAAACAGGACAGTTTACCATGAGATCAGAGAATTCATCTGTATTTGTTGATTTGTCCTGAAGACGAATGCACTATTTTTTTAGTTCAATCAATTGTTGATTTGCAGTGGAGCCTACATTCCATCCGTGGGAAGAGAAATGAAACATAATGACGAGCGCAGCGGCTATGCCGCCCAGCAGCGCAACCATCCACCAGAGCCTGTTACCATGAACGGGTTCCTCGGCAAACCAGTCACTCATTTCACTGTTGGATCTCTCCCGATCGCCCACCAGCAACATATGTTTCGCATTGGCACGAACCACTTTTTCCGCCGGAACCGGCTGCAAAAATGAGGGGTTTGCGATAGTGGATTCAAAATGAATTTCTCCTGCATCGTCTTTTTTAAGCGTACCCAGGCCTTCCCAGGATACTTCGCGTGAGTAATTGAGTTTATCACGCAGATTAAATGAAAAATCATTGTATTGGCGCAGCGCTTCGTAATCCGATATATGCTGTTGCGCAGAGAGGTAAGCAAAAAGATCTTTTTCCGGAGAGTCAAAAAATTTGTCGAAACGAAAACGATAGGCAGGAGGTAAAATACTCCGGGTACTCGCATCAATGGTTGCAGGAAGGCTTTCCATACAAATGGTTCCCAGACCGGGCAGCGGAATGCTCTTCTTCAGAAATAAATATTTGTTCAAAACATTGTACATAGAAAAATTTGATGGGATCATTTTCCGAATGCAAATATTACACCCCCTAAGATATTAAATCCGTACACAGAATATTGGTTCCAACGCTGATATTTATCGTTGAAAAGGTTATTCATCTGTAGCCAGAGATTAAACTGCCTGGTAAGTCGGAATTCAAGGCCGGCGTTCACGTCAAAACCACCATCCCCGGTGCCAACGGACTTATTCAGGTATCGCCAGTAAGCCCCCTGAAATGCCCAGAGATCAGCCTTAAGCCAAAGATCTTTCATAAGTTGCCAGCGCATGGTTGCAGTAAATTCAACAGGAAGCAGTCCCCATGCTTTATACTGGCTCGACGTTTTGAAATTATTCAACGTCAACGCTGCAGTAACATTAAAATTTTCACCTTCTATGTAACTGAGTTCCCCGTGCAATGTAAATTCATCCAATTTGTCTTCGTATACCACCTGGAAATTTTTACCATCCAAACTGTCGTTCAGGAAAAGCGGCATATTGCGGGATTCTGAAAATCCGGCCTTCGCGAGATAGGAGAAATGTGGCGACAGCGAACCCTTAAATCCCCCAAAAAATTCTTCCACTCTTGTATTCATTAAACTGGTGGGTGCCCATAACCATGGATTAATACTCGCGAATCGTTTGAAATTGCCTTTGTCATAATAGCCATCCAGAGAAGCGAACAACGTAAATGCCTTGTTGTCGGTTGTGTATTCAGCCCTGAAGTTTGGCAACAGGTGAAAATTACTTTGGTCCCATGATGGTGTCATTTCAATGTGTAACGCGATATTGTCCGTGTGATATACAACTGCCGGTGAGACCAAAAAAAGATTGTTGTTAATAGTAGAACCTGTACCGATTGTATAATTGGTTACATCTGCGGTAAAAGCAAGATCGATTGCAAAATTCTCATTGACGATTTTTTCGAGTGGAAGATTCAATACCATGTCCGCCTCCGAAGTACGGGGGGTGTTATTTTCACCAAATGCTGCAATTTTCAGATTGGGGTTGAAAGTCAGTCCAAATTCGGTGGGAACCGTATTTCTCAGGGCTATCCTGCCATCGAATGTGAAAAACTGTTGCTGTAGCTCGCTCTTGGAAAATTTTAGTGTGTCCGGCTGATACCCATATAAATAATATCCGTCTACCCGTGCTCCAAGGGCTCCATCCCACTCCAGATTATGATTTGCTTTTATTGTACCGCTGACGGATCCCGCCAGTAAACTGTTTTCCTGAAATGGCTGTTTCCCTTTTGAATTATATCCCTCGGCAAACACATTAAAAAAAGAATGCTGGCGATCACCAAAACTAAGTCCTGCTTCTGCGTAAGGAAGGTGAACATTTCCTGCTCCCAGTTTTATGTAATTATCATTCTTCCAGATTTTTAGACTGTCGGCAGGTAACGCCAGTGGATTTAATCCGACAGGCTGATATATCAGCGAAAGAAACTGGACAGGCAGATTATATTTCAAGTCGGGGCGGCTTGTGTCGATTACGGGCGATTCTGCATTGAAGTTCAGCTTTGCCGTATTTTTCAAAGACGGCTTGAAAGTGGATGTGATATTGATGGTTTTTCTTTTGGTACTGTCTTGTGCATGCACAGTCACCGTCGTAAAAATAAAAACCATGATTATGATACCGATTGACTTCATCATATTGATTGTATTCCGACTCATCTCAATGCTCATTTCCGATTTTGCTATTAACTGATTCCTCTTTTTTTACTTCATCCAGTTTTTGCTGTGCCTGAGCGCGATAATCTTCGTTTTTCACATTTTCCACCAGGCTCTGGAATGTTGCTTTGGCATTGAAATAATCTTTCTCCTTCAGATATATTTCGCCCAGCAGAAAATAACTTTTAGTTACCCACAATTCATAAGAACCCGATTTGTGAATGACTTCAAAAGCCGATTTTTCAGCATCTTTTAACCGGTTCTGATCAAACTGGCAGGAAGCAATCTGATATTGTGCTTCCGCGCCATATGCTGCACGACTGAGAGAAGCAACAGTTTTAAAATAGGGAATCGCGGTTTCACATTTGCCATCAGCCTGGTACGATTTACCCATAATCATACTCGCGATGATTTTGTCGTCAGATCCTATACCTTTTTCGTTGAGCAGGTCTCGTGCATTTTCACTTGCGGCCGACCATTTTTGTAATTCAAATTGACTGCGAAGTAATCCACGCATGGCCTCCATTCTGTTATCTTGAGAAGTTGCAAAGTCTTTAAGTTTGGAATAATAGATTTCGGACTTCGCATAGTCCTTTAAATCAAAGAAATTAATTCGGGCGGCCTGAAGAATCGATTTTTCAGCAAATTTATTGGGTGCTTTATCCGCAACTTCCTCATAACCTATCACAGCTTTAGGCCAGTTTTTCTGATTGGAATACATCTCACTTTTGTAGAATCTGGCGTCAAGTGAATATTTGCCATCCGGAAATTTAACCAGGTAGTCTTCAAATTTTTGTAATGCGCCTGAAAAGTTTCCGTTATTAAATTGGACTTCTGCTTCCTGATATGCAAGCTGATCTTCCTGATTGGCAGAAATTGCAATACCCATTCCTTTTGCAAAATTCACGTACTCGCTGCTTTTCCCTTCTTCCACATATATGGATTTCGCGTTGTCCAAAGCTTCCTGCGCTTCCACGGAATTGGGATACTGCTTTAGGAGCTCGTTATATTTACTGAGTGCCTCTGCACTATTTCCGAGATTGTAATTGGCAAGTCCTAAACGCAACAGCGCCCTTGGTTTCAGCGCATCGTTTCCAGTACTGGTAAGTACGTTTTTCAGGTAAGGGAGCGATTCGCGATATTGTTCATTTGAAAGATACGTATTTGCAATCTCCATGTTGGCGTCAGCAATCAATCCCGATGAAGGGTATTTGCGAATCAGTCCATTGAGCAAATTGATTTTTTCGGAAGAACTTGTCACTCCGGCTACCATTGCTTTCTGAAAAGTGGCGTAGTCTGATGCAGACCAGGAATAGTCTAATACTTTGTTGTACATGGGAACGGCGACCTTAAAATTGCGATCCATGTAATAACAATCGGCAGTTCTCACAAAGGCGTCCTGTTCGAGCGGGGATGCATCAATTGTTGGATTTCTCACTACCTGTGTAAAGAACGCAAGTGCTTCCCTATAATTTTCCTTTTTCAAATAACAATAACCGAGGTCATATTTTGCATTAGACGGATTTACCTCACCCCTGCTAACGGGTGTTTTCAGGTATTCAAAAAAATAAGGTATGGCATCATCCAGGCGATTGGTACGATAGGCGATTTCTCCCTTCCAAAAATTAATATAAGGAAGCAATGCAGCGTTATTTGGTTCTTTTGCAGCCCTATCGAGCAATTCTGCCGCATTTTGCAACATGCCATCATTGATTAACTCTGTTGCCCTTCCATAAAGTATGCGAGCTTTTAACTGTCTTGCCGAAGCCGAAGGATTTGTTACACTATCCATCAACGCCAGTGCGTCCTTATAGTTGCTTGTATTGGCCAGCACATTGAGTAGCAGTTCGCGAGCTTCAGCCGCATATGTTGAATTGGGATACTGTTGCAAAAAAAGACGGAATTGCGAAAGCGCTATATCCGTATATCCCAGTTCGTAAGAGAGTTTAGCGTAATGAAATAATGAGATTTCTTTCTGAACCGGATAACTGCTGTTTGACGCACAGAAAAGGAATGCGTTTCTTGCATTTGCCTTCTGCCCCGTTTTTAAATAAGCATCTCCCAGCAGATACATCGCGTTCTGAGCGAGCGAATCATCCTTACCGCCAAGTTGTTTGAATCCCTCAATTGACTTTTTATAATTTTGCGCCTCATAGTAACAATAGGACAATTCAAAAAGATCCTGACGACTAACGGTTTTGGAGCTGTTCACATAAGACTCCAGATAAGGAAGGGCCTTTGCGAATTCTTTCTCTTCATAATACCCATGACCAACAAGTTGCTTAAGTTCTGCTTCGTAATATTGAGAACCACTGCCCAGTTTAGCAGCTGCATAAGAAATGGCTTTCTCTTTTTGATTTTGAGCCAGATAGATATTTGCAATGTAATAGGGAATAATATTTGAATATTTCGGGCTGTTCTCTACCACAGTGAAAGCGGCATATGCATCATTATATTTTTTCTGGTAAAAACAAATATACCCGTAATAATAATTTGCATCTATATAATGGGGGTCAGCCGGAAGCTGGCGAATAGCATCAAAAAGAGGCTTGGCCAGATCAAAATTCTTCCTGATAAAATAGGCATATCCCTTATGAAATTTAAGCGTTGCAATTTCATCGTTATCCAGATTCTCAATGCCGGCGGTTTCATAGAGTTTTAGTGCAGCTTCATAATTACCATGACGGAAATCATATTCAGCCAGATGATAAGCCATCATCTCTCCCCGGGAGGCATTATTTTCTCTTTCGATAAAAATCTTAGCCGGTTCAACTGAAGTACTGTCATCCTGATTCAATGAACAGACGAGCGTATAGTAATGAATGTTTTCGTAATTAAAAGATTCATAAACCTGCGGCCTGTTCACCTGATCCTGTTCCAGTTGTTTGAATAAGGGATATGCGAGACTGTAATACTGTTTTTGATAGAATTCCTGCGCCTGTTTAAAAGTAACCTGCGGATCCGTCAGAAAGAATGTTTGCTGTGATTTTGCATGTATACACAAAAGAAGAAAGAGGGGCAATATGGTACGTTTCATCCGGGAGTTGTTAATCACCTGTCAAGTTTCTGAATTAATTCCCCTAATACCAAACATTGTTCCAAACAGCTTGTGGATAACTGATATGATTAACATTTCTTTAGATCACATCAAAAATTCTCAAAACCTTTACATTTGAATGAAAATAATTCCGATGAGAAAATTACTATCAACTTCCTATTCCAGTGGAGCTTTCAATTTTGCGTTGTTGATACAAAGGGTTGTAACCGGATTATTGCTGCTTATAGGTCATGGTCTGCCGAAAATTTCAAACTTTAGCGAATTATCTCTTAATTTTTATGATCCATTACGAATTGGTCACCGGGGTTCGCTGATCCTGGTTATACTTGCTGAATTGTTTTGTTCCATGTTGCTGGTTCTTGGATTGTTTACGCGCATTGTCGCTTTTATTATCGTAATCAATTTATCAGTAGTGGTCTTTATTTATCACAGTGGCCAGCCCCTTAAAAATGTTGACCTGGGTGCAATTTATTTAACGAGTGTATTTACCATTATGATAATAGGTCCCGGCAGAATAAGTGTGGATGGCATGATGGGAAAGTGAAGAAAGTATGAGAGTGTGAGAGTCTGAGAGTGGGAGGGTCAATTTTCCGTTAGAACAATTTATTTCAAATTGGCATGTTTATCACCGAAACCCATATTCGTGTACGATACGCCGAAACAGACCAGATGAACGTGGTTTACTATGGAAATTATGCCCAGTATTTTGAAGTGGCAAGGGCGGAATCAATAAGAAATCTTGGTTTTACTTATAAGCAAATGGAGGACGCGGGTGTAATCATGCCCGTAGTGGAAATGCAGACAAAATACCTGAGACCAGCCCACTACGATGATCTCCTCAATATCAAAACAATCCTGAGAGAATTGCCGGCAGATCACAAAATAACTTTCGAACACGAAGTGTACAATGAAGAAAAGAAATTATTAACCCTCGGAAAGGTTGTGTTGTATTTTGTAAAAATGGGAAGTTTCGAAAGAACGACCATGCCGGATGGTTTGAGAAATGTTCTTAAGACTTATTTTCCGATTTAAACTCAAACGCTGAACAAAAAACACGGTTCACCGGTTCTATCCAGATGGCAAATATTTCTATAATAACAATCGGAGATGAATTACTAATCGGTCAGGTTATCGATACCAATAGTGCATGGATGGCACAGGAACTTAATAAAGTGGGCCTCTGGGTAAATCGCAGGGTAGCGATAGGTGACGGAAGAGTGGATATATTAAACGCATTGAAGGAAGAATCCGCACATGCTGATATAATATTAATTACCGGTGGTCTGGGTCCAACGGCAGATGACATTACGAAGCCTGTTCTGTGCGAATACTTCAGAACAACGCTGGTTGTTAATCAGGAAGCGCTGGAAAATGTTAAAAATATTTTCACTAAAATTCTTAATCGTCCTTTGATAGAACGAAATCTGAAGCAGGCGGAAGTCCCGGCGTCCTGTGTTGTTATTCAGAATAAAAGAGGTACTGCTCCGGGTATGTTGTTTGAAGAAAAAGGTAAAATATTAGTATCGATGCCGGGCGTTCCGCATGAAATGAGGGGCATGATGACAGACGATGTAATTCCTTATTTACAAAAGCGATTCGTTACAAATTATATTTCACACAGGACATTGCTCACGGCCGGTATAGGAGAATCGTCACTCGCAGATCATATTAGGGATTTCGAAGAAGGGCTGCCTCCGGAAGTTAAGCTGGCCTATCTGCCAAACTATGGAATGGTTCGTTTACGCCTTACGGCAAATGCCAAACAAAAGGGGGAACTGGATGTAAAGCTGGAAGAATTATTTTCTTCATTAAAATCATTGGTTGGCGACTGGATGGTAACGGATTCGGATATTACCTTACAGGAAGCGATTGGACAACTTCTTGTTAGCAGCGGAAAAACCATGTCAACCGCAGAAAGTTGCACCGGTGGATATGTTGCCCAACTCATCACCAGCATTCCCGGGTCGAGCGTTTACTTTAGTGGTTCTGTGGTCGCATACGACAATAGCATAAAAATTATGATACTCGGGGTTGATCCTGGCATTCTATCCCGATCAGGGGCTGTGAGTGAAGAAACAGTGAGGGCCATGGTAAGCGGTGCAATTCGCACAATGGGGACCGACTATGCGATTGCCACATCCGGCATCATGGGGCCGGGTGGGGGCTCAAAAGAAAAGCCCGTTGGAACCGTATGGATAGCAGCCGGCAATGCGAAGGAAATCATGACACAAAAACTTTGGTTTCGATTCGACAGGCAAAGAAATACCGAGCTTACCGGAGCAAATGTGCTCAACTTGTTGAGAAGATTTATTTTGTCAGAAACCTCAGAAAAGCCACCTGCAGGACTTAAATAATTAATTAATACTTTTGGGCGTATCTAAAGAATATCTTCATGGCGATTGTTGATCTGTTAATGCCGAAAATGGGCGAGAGCATCATGGAGGCGACCATTCTTAAATGGAATAAGGCGCCTGGAGATTTCGTTCATCAGGATGAATCTTTACTCGAAATTGCAACAGACAAAGTTGACAGTGAGGTTCCGTCGACTGAAGCGGGCGTTCTGAAAGAAATTCTTTTCCCTGAAACTGCGGTAGTGCCTGTAGGTTCTGTTATCGCAAGAATAGAAACAGAGGTACGGGTTCAACATCCGCAACCCGCAACCGAAACTCCCACAAGGCCGGACTGGAATTTAACCTATAACAAAGAACCGGGAATACAACATGCTGAACCTTCAACGCTGAATCAGCAAAGGTCAAAATCTGACGTAGAAGCAGTTTTTAACCAGCGAACATCAGGAATCGAAGAGAGATCAAGCTCCAATGATAACAGATTCTATTCACCGCTGGTTTTAAATATCGCAAGAAACGAAGGCATCGGCCTGGCTGAACTGGAGAAAATTACTGGCACTGGTAATGAAGGCAGAGTAACCAAGAAGGACATACTTTCATTTGTTTCTCACAGAAATAACGGAAATGGTTTCCATAGTAAATCGAATGCGCCAGAGCCTGGCTACGAAAATAAAAACAGTGGATCAACAATCACGAAAGAAAAAACACCGTCACATGAATTCTCTTCTGCAAATATCAGTGGCAACGTAGAAATCCAGGAGATGGACCGTATGCGCAAACTCATCGCAGAGCATATGGTGCGCAGTAAGCAAACAAGTCCCCATGTTACCAGTTTTTCTGAAGCTGATGTAACCAATATGGTTACCTGGCGTGAAAAAGAAAAAGCTGCGTTCGAAAACAGAGAAGGTACCAAACTCACATTAACACCTCTTTTTATTGAGGCATTGATAAAATGTATCAAGAAATTTCCCCTCATAAATAGTTCTCTGCAGGGTGATAAAATTATTATCCGAAAAGACATCAACATCGGTATGGCAACGGCCCTTCCGTCTGGAAGTCTGATTGTACCAGTAATAAAAAATGCAGATAACTACAACCGTGTTGGCCTTGCCCGCCAGGTAAACAGTCTGGCGTTTAATGCTCGCAACAATAAGCTCAAACCTGAAGATATTCAGGACGGCACATTTACATTGACTAATGTGGGTGTTTTTGGCAGCCTTATGGGCACTCCCATCATCAACCAGCCCCAGGTTGCCATTCTGGCTGTGGGCGCAATTAAAAAAAGACCCGTTGTTATTGAAACCGAGCAAGGCGACTCGATTGGCATTCGTCACATGATGTATCTCTCCATGAGCTACGATCATCGCATAATTGACGGAAGTCTCGGCGCCAGTTTTTTAACCGCCGTAGCAAAGGAACTGGAAGCGTTTCAGGGTTGACGGTTGACGGTTGACGGTTGACGGTTGGCGGTTGACGGTTGACGAATGACGGATGACCGAGGATTACCATACTCCCATACTCCCATACGTGTTTTTGGCCATCATAACAATTCCCAAAACTTGTCGTTAGTAATTAGAAGAAGTTTTGTAAATTCCATTACTTACTAACCTAACACAATGAAAACACTATCCGAAACCTGGTTCGCCGATGGGTATATTGACTTTGAATTAAAAAAATATACGCTACTCGCCTATCTTCAGGAAATCAACAGGAATTTTCAGGAAAATAAACTCTATCCACAGCTGGCCGATGTAATTTTTCATTACAACAACCTGGTAGCTTTCCGTGAAAATAAAAAGTTTCTTCAGGAACATTTTCCAAAGAAATTATCCGGACTGCAGATGGAAAAAATACAGGTTCTCTATGAACAAATGATCCAGGACGACGAACTCATGCGTGAACTTGAAGATATTATAGAGTATTCCACCGGACATATGAAAACTGCCATTACCAACGGAACAGAAATTTATGAATTTGTTGAAGACAAACTGAGTATACATCCGGTGGGCATCATGCCAATGACTTCGAAAGAGGGATATTTTTTATTATGCGATGGTTCTGCAAATGCAACGCGGGTTTACAGCTATTACCTGAGTTTTTATGAAAAGCATGATGAAAAATACAGAAGCATGCGCACAGAATACATCGATAGTTGGCAACGTAGTTTCACGAACACGTATGAAGCGATAAAATCGGAGTTGGTTTATCGCAAACCAGAGTTACCACATCCCGCAGTATTTGCCATTGAAACAAGCCTGAAGTTTCCGCTCGACGAAACGCTGTTACCAGTGGCTAAAAGAAGTCTGGTCCGTTATATTTCTACCAAAGCTGCTTAGGTAACATTCTTGGAGATTTTACGAAGTCGGATTGTTTGTAAAATTACCGCCGTTATAATCAGAGTAAAACCATAATAGAAGCCGGGACTTACAGATTTATCTTCCCTGTAAATCAGAAATGCCATACCTATCCCATAAATAGGCTCAAGATTATAAGTAAGATTTACGGTAAACGCCGATATTTTCTGTAACGCTTTCATGAAAAGTCCAAAACCGATTACTGTGCATGCGATCGCAAGAACCAGCAACCAAAGCCAGTCTGATAGAGTAGGAATGAGTCTGGTATCCGGAACAAAATGTAAATAAACCGGCATCAAAAATGTTATAAAAAGAAAACCGCCACTCAACTGCCATCTTGTAGCAGTTTCGGGTTCCATCTTTTGTATCAGTTCACGATTCAGTATGGGGAAAATGCTTGCCAGCAAAGCAGATATCAACGAAATAATTATCCCGGCTTTAAACTGCGGATCGAAATGAAACACGATACTTATGCCCGCAATTACAAGGAGTCCTAATAAAATTTCAATCAAATCGAAAGGCTTATTTAACAACACCGGTTCGAGAACCGCTGTAAAAAATCCCATAGAGGAAAGGCATACCAATGCCGTAGAAACATTTGAAATTTTTATTCCTGCATAAAATGTCGTCCAGTGCAAAGCCAGCAAAAGACCGATGCTGGAAGTCTGGATAATTTGCTTGGTTGAGGGAACAGGTTTTTTATCTTTTATGAAAAAAATGATCCATAATACTACGCAGGTTATCATCATCCGATACCATACAAGTACCGCTTCATTAAGTGTAATGAGCCGGCCCAGCACACCGGTAAAGCCGGCAAGAAAAACAGCGATATGTAATTGTAAAAACGCCTTCTTCATGAAGAAGGCAAAGAAAGTTTATTTTCCTTCCACCACCATATTTTGAGAAAAATGATTTTCTGTGTTATTTACAGAAGTATTTTTTACTCTTTTGCGGTAACTCCTGAACATAGCGTCCCAACGTAGTTTCAGAACACCCAGTATACCTTCTTTTACGATTCCCTTATTCATCTTGGAAACTCCCAGTTTTCGGTCCTCAAATATAATCGGCACTTCCAATATTTTAAATCCAAGTTTCCATGCGGCAAATTTCATTTCTATTTGAAATGCATAACCTGCAAAATGAATTTCATCAAGATTAATTGTTTCGAGTACTTCCTTTTTGTAACACACAAAACCAGCGGTTGGGTCGTGCACGGGCATCCAGGTAATAAACCTGGTATAAACAGAAGCGCCTTTGGAAAGGAGAATTCTTTCTTTCGGCCAGTTTACATTTCCACCACCCTTAACGTATCTGCTTCCGATAGCTAAACCTGCACCCTGAAACTTGCAGGCATTATATAATCTGTCGAGATCTTTCGGATTGTGGGAGAAGTCAGCATCCATCTCAAAAATAAACTGGTAGTCCTTTTCTACCGCCCACTTAAACCCATGAATGTAGGCTGTTCCAAGACCAAGTTTACCCGTTCTTACTTCGAGGAAAAGTTCCTCAGCATATTTTTGTTGCAGGCGGCGTACGATATCTGCTGTTCCATCGGGAGAATTATCATCTATTATCAACACATGAAATCCCTCTTTCAAAGAAAAAATGGCCTCGATAATGGTCTCGACATTTTCTTTTTCGTTGTAAGTCGGTATGATGGCAATCTTTTCCAGCTTAGCTAATCGTTTTATCTTTTTTTAACATGGTACGATTGAATATCTCGGTGAGCTTCTGTTTTGTATGCATCGGGAAATCACCTTTCATCATCCAATCGTAGTACTGAGGTTCCGACTTCAAAACGTCCGCCACAGCCCGTCCTTTATGCTTACCGAAGTTAAAGATTTCAATTCCATTTTCCATGGAAAATCGGCGTGCAAAGTCAACAACCTGGTCGTCGCCGGTAAATTTAACAATGCTGTCCGGATCTGCTCCCAACTGCGGATACCTGTTTATCTGGGCAACCAATATTTCCAATGTGGCTTCCGCATCGGCCTGCGCACCGTGTGCTCCATCGTGTATTTTGTCGCAATAAAATTTATATGCCGCGGAAAGTGTCCGCTGCTCCATCATGTGGAAAACACGTTGAACATCTATCAGTTTCCTGCCTTTCATATCGATTTCAATGCCAACGCGTAAAAACTCCTCGACCAAAAGAGGAATGTCAAAACGATTCGAATTATAGCCGGCGAGATCACTGAAATCCAGGAACTGTTTTAATTCATTTGCTGCCTGTCTGAAAGTTTGGGCATCTTTTACCATTTCGTCGGTTATTCCGTGAATATCCGAAGCCTGTTTTGGGATGGGAATTTCCGGATTAATGAGTTTATGTTTTACACTCTTTGTTCCGTCGGGCAGGAGCTTAACGATGGCAATTTCAACAATTCGGTCAGTAGAAAGATTAATTCCGGTAGTCTCAAGGTCGATAACCGCGAGGGGTTTAGTTAATTGTAGCATGAATCTTTATGGGTTAAGCAATAATTTCTTTCACAAATGTAGCGATATCCAATCCATCATAGTTACCGGAACTCATCAGTAATAAATTCGTATTCTCATATGATTGCGACCTCAGCCAATGCGACAATTCCTGTGCCGAACTAATGACTTCCAATCCTTTGGTGGCAAAGCCCGATTTAACATGATTCGGATCAAGAGGCGGCATACGCTTTAATTCCAACGCATGGGCAGAATAAAAAACAACGGCTTTGTCAGCAGGGTCCATTACATCGGCATATTCCTTCATAAAATTTGCATTCAGACTGCTATACGTATGCAATTCCAGTACTGCAATTAACTTACTGTCGGGGAATTGTTCTTTCACGGCCTGTATGGTCGCTTTCACCTTGGAAGGTGCATGGGCAAAATCGCGATAGATGCGGGTTTGATCCCGGACCGCCAGTAATTCCAGTCTTTTCGAAGCACCCATGAACGACGCGATTTCGTTCAGAAAAATATCGATGGGAATTTCCAGTTCGCGGCAAACCAGCCACGCCGCTTGAATGTTCATCAGATTGTGGTTGCCAAAAACGGACAGGTTTTTCCATTTCCCTTCCAATAGTATACGGGTCATGCCCTTTTCCACTTCATGTGTGGGTATACGATAACCTTCTTTGCGAATGCCCTCCAGATTTTTATCGTTTACCAGACCTTTAAGTATTTTATCATTTTCATTATATATGAGCAATCCATTGGCCTCGATCATACCAATGAAAATCCGAAATTGTTCAAGATAAAAATCAAAGGTTGGAAACACATTGATATGGTCCCAGGCGATACCAGTCAGAACGGCGATGTTTGGAAAAAGAAAATGAAATTTCGGGCGCTTTTCCAACGCACTGGCTGGATATTCATCGCCTTCGCAAATGATCACCGGCGCATCAGTAATAGAAACTGAAAACTCAAATCCGGGCAGTCGCGCACCAACCATATAGTCAAACGCTTTTCCAGCCCCCTTTAAAACGTGCATAATCATGGATGTTGTTGTGGTTTTGCCATGACTACCTCCAATTACGATGCGTTTTTTATTGAGGCTTTCCTTAAATATATAAGCGGGAAAGGAATAGATTTTTAATCCCAGTTCACTGGCTTTCCTGAGCTCGGGATTATCTTCTTTAGCATGCATACCAAGAATGATGGCGTCAAGTCCTGGATGAATCTTTTCGGGAAACCAGCCCGTTTTCAGGGGCAAAATGCCCTGTTTTTCGAGATTTGATCTGGCCGGCTCAAATATCTCGTCATCACTGCCTGTTACTTTGTAACCTTTTCTGGATAACGCAATGGCTAACTGATGCATTACACTACCGCCAATAGCTATGAAATGGACTTGCAAAGGATGTTTTTAGGCTGAAGGCTAAAAGTATCTTAGCCTGACGGAATCACAAAAAATATCTAATTGGAGGGGCTCTATTGCATTTACGAATTATATTGTTTTATTTTGCTACATCCCAAATCGAATCCTTCGAACAACACATATGAGGCGTAAAGCTTAAGGCTCAAAACCAAAGGCTATAAAACGCGATTCGTACCTCCAAAATTTATTATTGCTTGGCATCAGGCCTTAGGCTTTCTGCTTTAAGCTCCAGAATTCCGTTCCTCTGATTTACCTGGTGAATCCATCTGTAACGAGGCTTTTATTATTAATTTAAAATACCCAGGAAAATGAGAAAGACAGTTTTAATTATCGCAATCATTGCAGCGGCATCATCCATGTTTGCATCCTGCGCGAGCTATAGAAGTTCAGGAAAAAGCGGATGTAAAGCTACTCAGGGATATGTCGGTTACGGCTCGAGATAAAATATAAAGAAGAATTTTATCTTCATTTGTCTGGGATTGAATAGACCAGCATAAAATATTTATTACTCCTGACCCGGTGCACGTTTTAAACGACCGGGTCTTTTTATTTATAAAACTTCAAGTATGTTTGCAGCAACCTGACTTTTCAGGATCGATTTTATAACCCCTGTTATGAGAAAATTTCTGCAACTCTATGTCTGTAGCTTGTGTGTTTTGGCAACTTTAAAAGCCCAGTCTTATAAAACCAGCCTGACCTTTCAGAAGAATACGTACGCAGTAGCCGCCATTCAGGTCACCCTCGAAGAAGGCGTAGTGACCGACGCCATTAAAGATTACATGTCTCGAAAAGGTTTTAAGGATACTCATCTGAAGGATTTTCTCATTTTCAGGTCTGTGCCAATGGACGGTAACCCTTCTGTAGTTACAGACGCTTATTTTACGATTGAAAAAAAGAGTCATTCAGAAAAAGACATAACCAATATCACGCTGCTTCCCGTTAAAAAAGGCGAAACCATTTCACCAGCCGCCGTGGAAGATAGTTCGACGCTGAATAGTTCCATGGTATTCCTGGATACACTGAAACATTATATTCTCAGTTACTCCCTGAAACAGGACATTAAAGCGCAACAAAAAGTGGTGGATAAGATTAAATCAAATATTCTGAGTTTAAAAAATGACTCCGGGGATATAGCGAAAAAAATACGCGGTTATCAAAGTGATTTGATGGAGAACAAAAACGAACAGGACAAAGAGACCAGAGAATTGAGTCTAATTGCAACAGGGGATCAGGCAGCACTCTCCAAAGCGCATAATAAAATGGATAAATTATTAAACAACCAGGCTGACTACGAAAAAAAATTACGTAATGCACAGGCTGCGTTGGAAAAGAATACTCAGGATCGCGCCACACAGCAGACGATGTATGAAAAAGAAGCACAGGCCCTGGAGGCACTAAAGAAAAGACATCAGGATCTGGGTATCGTGACTCCCTAAGTTGCCCAGGCTTTGTCACCTTTTTTATACGGAATACATCCTTCATATTTACCAGGCACCGCAATATAGCGAAGTGCTTTGGTGGCGCCGGGTTCAGAAGTAAAATAACCCCATACAGTGAGTTCCTTCATCATCCGGAAATAATGTGGAGGATCATCGGGTTTTTTGTTGGCAGTATAATTTTTCTGCTCCTTATCCAATGCAGTGAGTAATTTATTACGTTCATCAGGGCTTGCTTCCAGAAAATATTTGCCATTCATCGTTTTACTTGCTTCGTTCAGTTTGCCCATACCCGCGATAAATATGTCCTGGTCTGTTTTGTTGTAACAGTCTCTTACTATCGTGTGCATGAACTCTCCGATTTTGGCCTCCTTGGCCCCGGGGGTATCTGTTGCAGGAATGATGGTTTCGCCTACTTCATCCAGGAACGAAATGTCTTCCGGAGAAAAATCCAGTCCCAACGTACCGATTTTTTTATTTTCATTGGTACAACCAGATAAAAACATTTCAGCTCCGATGATCGTTCCACCCAGCAACAATGCGACGGATGATAGCGCTTCTCTTCTGTTCATCTTTTTAAATTTAAAAATTCGAAAAAAGTTTATAACTCAAACCCTAAAACTACTGATTAATTATTATCCATACTCCCGTACGCCCATACTTCAGTTAAATGTTGCCCTTATTTAACTCACTGACTGCATGATCCGCTGCCCGTGCTGTAAAAGCCATATAGGAAAGTGATGGATTGACACAGGATGCAGAAACCATAAAAGATCCATCTGTCACAAAAACATTCGGTGCATCCCAAACCTGATTCCATTTATTAAGGACGGAAGTTTTCGGATCCTTACCCATTCTTGCTGAACCCATTTCGTGAATACCGCGACCCAGTGTTCCATCTCCGTCATATCCTTTAATATTTTTCACACCCGTAGCTGTAAGCATTTCTATTGCATCATTTTTCATATCCACGCGCATTTTCTTTTCGTTGTCTTTGTATTCAATATCCATCGCAAGAACATTTAACCCCCATTTATCTTTTTTAGTTTTATCCAGGGTGATTTTATTTTCATGATAAGGTAAGGTTTCCCCGAATCCTCCGATATGAAGGGTCCAGGATCCCGGTTCCGTCAATGCTTCTTTCAGACCGGCTCCGATTGTTATCTCTTCCGGACTACGCATATATCCTTCCCGACCACCGCCGCCCTGGTATCCAAAACCACGCACGTAATCCCGTTTATCGCTACCTACATTACGGAATTGTGGTATATAAATACCATTCGCTCTTCTGCCAAAATAATACATATCCTGAAAACCCTCCACTGTGCCACCGGCACCTACTCCCAGGTGATGATCCATAATATTGTGCCCCAACTCACCACTGCTGCTGCCCAAACCATCAGGCCAGATATCGGTGGCTGAATTCATCAATATCCATGCGCTGTTCAAAGTGGATGCGTTCAGGAAAATTATTTTTGCTTTGTACGTATACGTCTTGTTTGTTTCACCATCGAGGACTTCCACACCCGTAGCTCTTTTCTTATCCTTGTCATAAAGAATTTTTGTGACGATAGCCCAGGGCCGTACGGTAAGATTTCCCGTTTTTATAGCTGCAGGGAGGGTTGAAGACTGTGTACTGAAATAGGCACCGAATGGACAACCCAACGCACATTTATTGCGGAATTGGCAATTCGTTCTACCTTCCAATGGTTGTGTGATATTGGCTGTTCTGCCAATAATTGCATGTCTGGTTCCTTTGAATTGGTCCTTCAGGCGGGAGGAGAAATCTTTTTCTACACAGGTCATATCCATGGGTGGCATGAACTGGCCATCCGGTAAAATATCAAGTCCGTCACGATTACCGCTTATACCTGCAAATTTTTCTGCATGGTCATACCAGGGAGCAATTTCTTTATAGCGAACTGGCCAGTCCACACCATGACCGTCGCGTGCGTTTGCCTCAAAATCGTGATCGCTCCAGCGATAACTCTGACGGCCCCACATCAGTGAACGACCGCCGACATGATATCCGCGAAACCAGTCAAACCGCTTGATTTCCGTATAGGGACTTTCCCAGTCTTTAACCCAATAATTCAGGTTGGTTTCACTTAGTGGATAATCTCTTTTAAGCACCGGATAATCCTTGATCATTTCCTGCGTTCGCCGTCCGCGATGTGGATAATCCCAGGCCTCTTTATTAGCATTCACGTAATCTTTGACGTGAACGATGTTTTCACCTCTTTCAAGCATGATCGTCTTCAGGCCCTTTTCACACAGTTCTTTCGCGGCCCATCCCCCACTGATACCTGATCCGATTACAATTGCATCATACACATTGTCTGCCATGATAAGCTTTTTAGATTTTTATTTTTTATACGTCACAAATAATAACTGCTTTTTGTAGAGAGGCGATTTTATCACTTTCAGCTGGTATAAATTCCTGCGCAACATATCCTTTAAAACCAGTTGCCAGAATGGCTTTCATGATAGCAGGATAATACAGTTCCTGCGTTTCGTCTATTTCGTGCCGACCCGGAACTCCGCCTGTGTGATAGTGACCTATATAAGCGCTGTTATCTTGAATGGTACGAATCACATCGCCTTCATCGATCTGCATATGATAGATATCGTATAATAATTTAAAATTAGGACTGCCGAGCTTTTTACATAAAGCAACACCCCACGCAGTACGGTCGCACATGTAATCTTTGTGATTGATCTTACTGTTCAGTAACTCCATTTGTATTGTAACGCCGTTTTTTTCTGCCAGTGGTATAATTCGCTGAAGTCCCTTTACACAGTTATCCATTCCTGTTTCATCATCCATTCCCCTCCTGCTACCGCTAAAACAGATTACGTCAGTATACCCTTCGTTTTTCATGAGGGGTATCACGTCCAAATACTGTTGTATTAGCTTTTCGTGAAACAAAGGTTCCGCAAAACCATCAGTGAGGCTAATATCTCCGGCTACATAACACATTGAACTATAAAGACCGTACTGTTTAAGAATGGGCCAGTCTTTTGGCTGAACAAGGTCAACGGCAGAAATCCCTATGTCTTTTAAAGCCGGGCAAAATACATCCCAGGGTATTGCATCATAACACCAACGGCAAACTGAATGATTGATATTTCCTTTAAGTACAATTTTTTTAGAAGATTCCGGTACTTGCATATAAGAAGAAAATAATTGGCTTCCTGTTGCAAGAACAGCGGAACCAGCAATCATATTTTTTAAAAGTTTTCGCCTGGATGAGCGAGGATTCATGTGCCTGATGAGAATTTGAAATTACGAAATGAAAACGTATGCCCAACCAATTTAATGACCAGCGGCGACGGCTACCAGCATCTCCGGCTTTTTTCTTCCACGCATGTATAAATTAAGTCCCGCAAAAGCTACAATCAGGAAGAGCGGTATCATCATGGTAAAATTGATAATTGCGGGTCCCGCAGCTTTGTTCGCTTCGAAAAGAGCATTAGCCATTTCAGATCCTGCCGGAGCTTTGCCATACAATTGCAAATCTGCGCCAGCGGGCAGTCTGGCCGCAACGAGCGCATCATAATGTTTACCCATGATGATGGTATAAAGCGCCACTGCAAACATGCCCACTCCACCCATCAGATTCATACCAACAGCACCGGTTTTGGGAAGGTTTTCCGATACGAAACCAAGCATCGTGGGCCAGAAATAACAAACGCCCATACCAAATACAAGCGCACCCACGAAAATTATATCCCCAGTACTATGACCCAAAAGATACAATCCGATAGTAGCTAAAACCGTTGATATCAGCAGCACTCCCTGCGGTGAAAACTTCTTTACTACGGGTCCGGCAAAAGCTCTTCCTACTACCATAACTCCGGTATCCAGAGTCAAAATTAAGATGGCATTTTCAGTCACATTTTTTAACAATACATCAATCCACTGACCGGTAAACAATTCTGTAATGGCCGTTCCAAACATGCAAATGAGCATGAACAAAAACAGCCAGTTAAAAAGCGACTTATACATTGTAAGATGAGAAACGCCGGCCGCTACACGTTCTGTAACAGGAAACTTTAGTTTCGAGAATAAATAACCGTAGATCAGTGTTGGGATAATCATAATCCCCACTTCGGCCTGCCAGGATACTCCTAACTTATTCAAGAAATATACAATCAGTGTTCCAATAAATATTCCTCCGGGAAACCACAAATGAAAATGATTGAGTTTCGTGGTTTTATTTTCAGTAAATAGTGAAGCTACCAGCGGATTACAGGCAGCTTCAACCGTACCATTTGCGATACCAATAAGCAACGTAGATAAAAATAATGTCCAATAACCCGTGGAGGCAATCGTCAATATAATTCCGACAAGGTGAAAAATAAATGCCATTACCAACAGTCTCTTCATTCCGATAATATCCACTATGATACCACCAATTACCACTGCCAGCGGAAATCCCCAGAATGCGGTGGCTGCAATCGTTCCCAATTCTGAACCGGAAAGATTAAATTCGGTACCGAGTTTACCAAGTATTCCAGCCCGGATACCAAAAGAAAGAGAAGTAACAAGGAGCGCCAGACAACTGGCAGTAAAAAGTTGTTGGCGCGGAATAGCGTTTGAGGGCATAGCAATCGTTTTAATTTAGAATCGTCAGAAATACATTTATAGCGCTACAGAGAAGTAAATGTAATTTTTATTTCAGGAAATAAAAAACGCAAACAATTCAAAGCTTAAAGCTTAAAGCATACAGCTTAAAGCTTTAAGTTTGTACGATAAAAAACGAACCCTGCATACAGGGAATTAAAACAAGCCATATGAACAGAAAATTACGGATGGGGATGGTCGGTGGGGGAAAAGATGCCTTCATAGGCGCCATTCATCGGATAGCAGCACAGATGGATGGCTTGATCGAAGTATCCTGCGGCGCACTCAGCATTCACGAAGATGTGGCGAAAGCTTCCGGAGAAATGCTGTTCCTGTCTCCCGACAGAACATATTTCAATTATGAGGAGATGATGGATAAGGAATCGAAACTCCCGGCAGATAAAAAAATTGATTTCGTCACCATCGTCACACCCAATTTTGCCCATTTCGCACCAGCCATGCTCGCGCTTGAAAAAGGCTTTCATGTCGTGATCGAAAAGCCTATTGCATTTACAATTGAAGAAGCAAGGTTATTGAAAAAGAAAGTGGAAGAAACGGGCCGTATACTCTGTTTGACTCATACATATTCGGGTTATCCTATGGTGAAACAAGCCCGCCAAATGGTTAAAAACAATGTATTGGGTAAGATCAGAAAAGTCTGGGTGGAATATCCTCAGGGCTGGCTCAGCAAGCTTACAGAACGCGAGGGCAATACCCAGGCGGCATGGAGGACAGATCCCAAAAGATCTGGCAAAAGTGGCTGTATGGGCGATATTGGAACACATGCAGCACATCTTGCAGAATATATTACGGGTCTGAAAATTACAAAACTTTGTGCCGACCTGAACATTTTTGTGGAGGGCCGTTTGCTGGATGATGATGGAAATGTTTTATTAAAATTCGATAATGGAGCTGCGGGAGTATTGATGGCTTCACAGGTTGCTGCGGGAGAAGAGAACGCGTTGAAAATTCGGATATACGGCGAAAAAGGAGGACTTGAATGGCGCCAGGAAGAACCCAATTCTTTAATTGTACGATGGCTTGATCAACCCACCCAGATTCTCAGAGCAGGAGTAGGATATAAGGAACCTCTTTCATCTTTTGCAAGACATAATTTCCGCACTCCCGGAGGACATCCGGAAGGATATCTTGAAGCCTTTGGAAATATCTATCACAATTTTGCACAGACATTATCGGCACGTATAGATGGAAAAGTACCTTCCCCCGAAAGTCTTGATTTTCCGGGCGTGGAAGATGGAATACGAGGCATGGCTTTTATTGACAACGTGGTTGCATCATCACTTTCCACTGAAAAGTGGACTGATCACATCGTACAAGCGTGAGAGCGTGAGAGTGTGAGAGTGTGAGAATGAGACTAAAATTAAAAGAAAACCATCATCCGCCAACGGCCAACGGTAAAAGTAATCGGTAAACGAACGCAAATGAAAACAATCAAAGGACCAGGGATATTTCTCGCACAATTTCTCGGAGAAGAAGCACCTTTTAATACACTAGAGTCTATTTGTAAATGGGCCAAATCGCTCGGTTATGAGGGTGTACAGATTCCTACCTGGGACGCGAGATGTATTGATCTTAAAAAAGCAGCTGAAAGCAAAACTTATGCAGATGAACTGAGAGGGATTGTAAACGCCTGTGGTCTTGAGATTACTGAACTTTCAACTCATTTACAAGGACAACTTGTAGCGGTACATCCCGCTTACAATGAATTGTTCGACGGATTTGCGCCGGAATCAATGAGAAAAAATCCAGCTGCCAGACAGGCTTGGGCCGTACAACAGTTAAAATACGCTGCCGCTGCTTCGAAAAATCTGGGACTCAATGCCCACGCGAGTTTCAGTGGCGCGCTGCTCTGGCCAACATTATATCCCTGGCCACAAAGGCCGGAGGGATTGGTAGATACAGGATTTAAAGAACTGGGTAAAAGATGGAAACCAATATTGGATGTTTTTGATGAAAACGGTGTTGACCTTTGTTATGAAATTCACCCGGGTGAAGATCTGCATGACGGTATTACTTATGAGCGATTTCTCGAAGAGGTTCAAAATCATCCGCGTGCCTGTCTCCTTTATGATCCTTCTCATTTTATTTTGCAGCAACTCGATTATCTCACATACATCGATTATTACCATGAACGAATCCGTGCATTCCATGTGAAAGATGCAGAATTTAATCCAACCGGAAAACAAGGAGTTTATGGCGGATATCAATCGTGGATAAATCGTGCGGGCAGATTCCGTTCTCTTGGCGACGGGCAGGTAGATTTTAAATCAATCTTCAGTAAGCTCACGCAATACGACTATCCCGGTTGGGCAGTGCTTGAATGGGAATGTTGTATAAAACATCCTGAAGACGGAGCAAAAGAGGGATCACCATTTATTAAAAGTCATATTATCCGTGTTACGGAAAAGGCCTTTGATGATTTCGCAGGAACAGGTTCTGACGAAGCATTCAATCGATCGGTACTCGGTATAAAATAGGATTAGGCGTTCCGGTATTTTTTACGAAATTTAACCTCTTAATACAACGATCTCACAATGAAAAAAATTATTCTTGTTTTAATTGTCTGTTCAACTGCAATACTTGCGTGCAACTCATCAGGATCTTCTTCTGCCGGAAAAACGGATTCAGCAGCGGCACCGGCTCCTGCTGCTCCAACAGTTTCGGATCAGGGACTTGAACTCATTGGAGCCAGCGATTGTACTACCTGTCACCGCTTGCATAAAACGGATCCTGGTGCCAATATCGGACCGTATTACAGTCAGGTCGCGGCCAAATACGCTCCTGCAGCAGACACAACTATCGACCGCCTGGTAAAAAAAATTATTGCAGGAGGAAACGGAGTATGGGGCACCGTCCCAATGACGCCTCACCCTGCACTTGCACCTGCTGATGTAAAAATAATGGTCACTTACATTCTTTCACTTAAAGATTAATCATGTTAAAAAAATCAGGTTTTACTTTCTTTGTTCTGATGGCGACTTTACTGCATGTTGGTGCACAGGTGAACAATCAGCTTACCGATGACGAAAAACAACAGGGCTGGAAATTATTATTTGATGGGAAAACTACTACAGGATGGCATAACTATAATAAGAAGACATTTGGAAAGGGATGGAAAATTGAAGATGGAAGTCTTTATCGGGCTGCTTCCATTATTAAGGGCGAGTCTGGCGATATTTGCACGGATGATTCGTACGAGAATTTCGATCTGAAACTGCAATGGAAAATATCTAAAAATGGTAACAGCGGAGTGATGTTTCTTGTACATGAGTCACCGGAATACGACGAACCTTATTTAACAGGTCCGGAAATGCAGGTGCTGGATAACGACGGTCATCCCGATGGTAAAATCCATAAACACAGGGCTGGCGATTTGTATGATTTGATTGCATCTTCCAGTGAGCCCGTTCATGCCGTAGGAGAATGGAACGATGCGGAAATCAAACTGGATCATGGAAATCTTACGTTATATCTCAATGGAGTTCAAACGGTTTCAACAACGTTGTGGAATCAGAACTGGTATGATCTGGTAAAGGGAAGTAAATTCAGTAAAATGACAGGTTTCGCTAAATACAAATCAGGCCACATAGATCTTCAGGATCATGGAAATGATGTGTGGTTTCGCAATATCAGAATAAAAGTCTTGTAACTCCCATACTCCCATACTCCCATACTTTCCTCAGAGTCCCAACGACTTCATGAATGCGTCAGAATTCGGTTCCCGTCCCAGAAAATGCCTTAGCATATCCATCTCTTCTTCACTGGCCGCCACTTCCAGTATTTCTTTTCGGTAACGTTCTCCTGTTTTAGAGTCCATGATTCCATTCGTTTCAAATACTGAGAAAATATCTTGCGCAAAAACTAGAGACCAAAGATATCCATAGTAGTTTGCCCCATAACCGTTCAAATGACCGAATGAAGCAATCATATGCGTACCGTCAGGAAACGGTATTTGCGTCATGCGAAATAGATTTTTGGTTACTGAAACCAAATCCTTTCCGCGGATACTGTCGTACTTGTCTTCAAATGTAAAATCTATACTCCCATAGTAAAGTTGTTGCATATAGGCATTGCCATCCAGTACATGCTCTGTTGCTTTCAACTTTTGAAAAAGAGTATCAGGAAGAACAGCACCTGTTTTGTAATTCCTGGCGAAAATCCTGAGTACGTCGTATTGCCAGCAAAAATTTTCCAGAAACTGTGAAGGTGCTTCTACAAAATCAGGTTTTATCGTATAGGGCTGTGACGCAAGATCAGAACGCACCACAAGAAAATGTACAAGATGCCCGAATTCATGAAAGAATGTAATTACATCTTCATGACTGAGTAAACTGGGTTCGCCATTGGAGCCTTCCGGAAAATTACATATCAGCGCAGCCACCGGCAGGATATCTTTGCCTCCCGATACATTGGCTTCACTGATTGGGAAACAGGCAAAATGCGTGTACTTGTCCTGCCGCGGGTACAAATCAAAATAAAAACTTCCTACTTTTTTTGGTCCCACATACATATCAAATGATCGCACTTTGCTGTACCATGCCGGTCTGCCGGATATCTCTTTAACCGTAATACCAAGAATCCTGTGATAAACATTGAATAAACCCTTGATGGTTTCATCCATTTCGAAATATTCTTTTAAGGCATCCGTGTTCAACTGATATTTCGTGTCCAGCAACACATTTTTATAGTAGCGAACATCCCATGCGAATATGGAGTCCGGAAGTTCCGGATGCATCTCATGTTTTATCGCTTTGATGGAAGCAATATCCGTCTTTACCCTGGGTGTTAATTTCTGAATCAGATTGTTTTCAAAATTCCATACGTTCTGCGGACTGGCGGCCATTTTATCCGTAAGCGCATAAGCAGCGTAACTCTTATACCCGAGTTTTTTTGCATACTTCTGACGGTAATAAAGCAGTGAATCCAATACGGTCATATTTTGCGGATAAGCGCGATTGTTATATCTGTAAAACATCAATTTCCTTGTTGCATCAGAAGCAGCGTGCTCACTGACTTCCACATAATTGGGAGTATTTACATACAGTACATTTAAACCCCCGGGTCTCTTCCAGGCTTTTCTGTCACTCGCAGGAATTCCCTCAAGGTCCTTATCCAGATAAATAATACTGTCCCTCGAGATCGCAATATTTCTGTCAAACGCAATTCCAAGAGCCGTCATTTTATCACTGATCGCTTGTAGATCCTGTCTTCCAAGGCTGTCCAGTTTCATACCATTGTTTTCAAATATTCTCAACTGCTCCTTCACATATTTCTGTTGATTCGGTTTTAGCTTCGGCAGTGATTCATCGGCATATTTTTTAAATGCTTTGTAAAAGGCAACATTCAATATAAGAGACGTCTGATAGTCAGACAATGCCTGGCTACCATCGTTTGCAGCGTTACGGGAACTGTCGTCAGGATGGGTATTTGAAATCAAACCCAATTTTACACCCAGATCATTTAAATCGTACGACATCTGATCATAGGCAGCCAGCGTACTTCCTGGTCCCGCACCTGGTTTCAAACCTGACACAATCTTCTGTACTCGTTGATTTGAAAGATCGATAAGTTGAGTTACCGCCTCTCTTATTATTTTTGCATTTACAAGATTGAACGCTATGGGATTATTAGAATGAATAAGTAAGGGATTCCCTGTTTGCGTCTGGCTAAATGAATAGCGAACAATAGTTAACAGAATGAACATAAAAGCAAACTTCCTTCTGAACATATACTACTATTGATAATAATTGATGAAATATATCTCCATTCTCACACTCTCACACTTTCTCAAATCTTCGGCAGCGAATATCCGTTGTGATATTGTTTCATCAGATACTCGTTGTTCACCGATTCATCGGTAAATTTATCATTGACCCACGACAATCGTTTTCCACTGCGAAAGCTGATATTCCCTAGCTGGGCTACCGTGGCTACATGGGCACCGGCTTCTATGGGACAATGCAGGTCTTCCATTTTTCTTGATCTCACAACTTCTATAAAATTCTTCCAATGGTTATCTAATCCATTATCAGTTGGTTTTGCCAACGGTCTTTCAATTTTATTCTTATTCAATTTCTCATCTATTACTTCCCAACCTCCCCTGCTTAAAACAAGCGTGGCGTTATTCCCAATAAATGCAATTCCGTGATCTCTTCCATAGGACCCATTGCCAATACCCATTGCACTGTCCCATACTAAATTAAAATGGTCAAATTCGTACAACGTTGTTAGCGTATCCGGCGTTTCCTGATAAAGATCGGGATACGCAAAATCACCCCCCAATGCCGCAATTGTTTTTGGATTTCCCGCTTTCATTCCCAACAATCCATAATCCAGCAAATGCACTCCCCAATCCGTCATGAGACCGCCCGCATAATCCCAGAACCATCGAAAATTAAAATGAAAACGACTGGAATTAAATGCTCTCGTGGGTGCTGGTCCCAGCCAGGTCTTATAATCTACCCCAGCCGGTGGTTCAGAATTGGGAACAACAGGCCCTGGTTTCATCCAGTCCTGATAACACCATACTTTAACTGTTCTGATATTGCCAAGCTGATTTGTATTGATGAAATCGAGCGCGTCCTGAAAATGCTTCTGACTACGCTGCCACTGCCCTCCCTGAACTGCACGATTATATTTTTTTTGAGCTGCAACCATCGCCCTGCATTCACCTATAGAATTTCCTACGGGTTTCTCAACGTAAACATCCTTACCCGCAGCACACGCTTCCATCATGATGAGCGCATGCCAGTGATCCGGTGTGCCAATAATAACAACGTCCACATCTTTATTATCCAGTACGTGACGATAATCACCTGTGGTTTTGATTTTAGAAATATCCACATTTTGTTTGGAGAGGTCAGCCATCCGCCGGTCCAACACATTTTTGTCGATGTCACATAACATGACCACCTGCACACCAGGTTGTTTTAATGACGACAGCAGGTCGGCCCAGCCCATTCCGTTGATTCCGATTGCACCAATATTGATCCTGTCGCCGGGCGCCATTTTTCGCCCGTATGCTCCGAATGAACTTTGTTGGATTGCAGAAGCCAAAACAGTACCACCAGCCAGTAAGCCCGCCTGACGAATAAAGGAGCGCCTGTTGTTCATATGAAATTATTATTTAGGATTTTGAACCATATTGATTGAATGGTAAGCCCCATACCATGCGGCACCAATCATAGGCATTTTGTCGTTCAGCACAACTTTTATCGGAACTTTTTTTACGAGTTCTTCCATGCGATCACAATCCAGCAGGTTTTCATAAAAATATGGGTCCGTTAACAGTGAGATGATTTTCGGAGGAATACCACCCGCCAGGAAAAGCCCTCCGGTAGATTTCATCTTTAAAATAAGATTGCACGATTCCCTGGCGAGGTTACGAATAAATATTCGCATGGTTTCTATGCAAACGGGATCGCTCCGGTCTTTTGCGGCCTCACTGATAACTGCCGAAGCATCTTCGTGTTTCAGTCTTTCCAAAACAGCAGCGTCGGCGTTTTGTTTTTTTACTTCACTGAGAAATTCAAAAATGGCTTGAATGCCAGGACCAGCTATCACACTTTCCCAGCTGACAACTTTATATTTCTTCAGCAAAAAATCATGCAACTCCAGATCATAACTGTTGCGGCAAGAATAGTCGCAGTGACCGCCTTCGGTTGCAAAAGGATGGTGAAATTTTCCATCCCAGAATAAACCCGCTTCACCGAGTCCCGTTCCTGGTGACAGAATAGAAATATTTCCTCCGGCGTCAACATCACCAGCATGAAGGGTATAAATATCTTTCTCCTCCATTCCTTCTATACCATAGGCAGTAGCCTCAAGATCATTTAGTAAAATGACCTGCGATATACCTGTTGCGGTCGAAATTTCATTTGCATCCACATGCCATGGCAGATTGGTCACGGTAACTCGACCTTCGAACACAGGTCCCGCAACACCCAGACAGATTTTTTCCGGATGAAGATCCGGGTTTTCCTTTAGGAATTGTTGAAGTATGTTATTTACTGAAGGGTAGCCGGATGAATGATAGGTAGCATATTTTATAATACTTACCTGACTTGCAGTAGCTTCAAAAATGGCCAGGTTAACTTTGGTCCCACCAACATCTCCACCAAGAATGACGATTTTTTTATCTTCAGGGAAGTTTTTCTCGGGGAAAAAAAGAGAAATTTTCGAGTGCCCAGCCATATATTCCTTTGAAGGAACAATTTAAAGTATTGATATCGAAAAACCTCAGATCTCAAGGGCCTGTTTCGGATCTTTGCGATCAGAGAAACGTATTTTTACACTATCGGCAAATAACAACGGGTAAAGTACAAAAAAGAAAAGCCAGTGTAGAAACACCGGCTTGAGAAAACTTCAGTTATGATAATCACTTAGTCTAAAACGAAAATTTAATCTGATTATTATGATGAAATCGAGAAATAAAAGCGTCAAATTGACTATCTGTAAACCGGCATAAATGAACGATCCTGGCTTTCAAATGATACAGTGTATGCGTTGGTATGGTCCCAAAGACCCCGTTAGCCTCTCGGATATCCGGCAGGCCGGTTGCAGTGCTGTTGTTACAGCCTTGCATGACCTCCCAAATGGCGCCGTGTGGCCAATTGATGAGATAGTCAAAAGGAAAGCAATGATCGAGGCCGCGGGTTTAAAATGGGAAGTAGTGGAAAGTCTGCCTGTGCATGAATCTATAAAAACAAAAACCGGCGATTATGAAAAACACATCAACAACTATAATTCCAGTCTTATAAATCTCAGCCTTGCTGGTATACATACAGTGACTTATAATTTTATGCCGGTACTTGACTGGACACGCACTGACCTGAGTTATCAACAGACCGATGGCTCACTCGCGCTCCGATTTGAAATGGCGGCATTTATTGCGTTTGATTTATTTATTTTAAAACGTCCTGGAGCTAAAGATGATTATACTCCTGAAGAAAGCCAACGGGCTAAAGAGAAGTATGATTTAATGAGTGCGGATGAAAAAAAACTATTGACAAAAAACATAATCGCTGGCCTGCCCGGAAGTGAAGAAAGTTTTACATTGGAATTATTCCAAAAGGCACTTGATATATATCGAAACATTGACGCCCATAGACTCCATACAAATCTGATTGAATTCCTTCAAAAAATTATTCCCGTTGCCAGTGCAAATAGAATCAACATGGCAATACATCCTGATGATCCGCCATTTTCTTTACTCGGACTTCCACGAATATTAAGTACCAGGAAAGATATGGAGATTCTATTTAACAAAATACCCTCAAGATCCAATGGGTTATGTTTTTGCACCGGTTCATTGGGTGTCATTGCAGAAAATAAACTGCCGGAAATGATCCGTCAGTTTTCCGATCGTATTCATTTTCTACATTTACGCAATACACGCAGAAATCAGTACGGCGACTTTTATGAAGAAAATCACCTGGAAGGTGATACGGACATGTTCGAAATTGTAAAAGCAATTGTTCAAATGACGATTGTGAGAAAAGCAAATATTCCCATGCGACCCGATCATGGACACCAGATGCTGGATGATCTTGGAAAGAAAACTAACCCCGGATATTCAGCAATCGGCAGATTGCGTGGCTTGGCAGAACTGAGGGGTCTCGAATTGGGTATCAGAAGATCGATGCTCACAGCTTAAAAAATATCTTTCTCCTATACAGGAAATAAAGCAGCCCGACTTCTAAAGAAAATACCACCAGAGATCCCAGGATGCCCGCGATAATTACCGGCATTTGAATAAATCCAAACAAACCACTTGTTATGGAAAGAATGTAGCCGGTGAACCACCTGTCACCCACGATTTCATTAAAGAGATAAATAAAAATGGAATTCAACGCAAATAAATTAAATAATATAAGACGCGATCTGTGCTTTTTGATATCGACCCACCAGTAACAGAGGGTTAAAAATAACAGACAATAACCTCCCGAGGCCAGCACAAAAGAGCTTGTAGCAATCCTTTTAATTATCGGCGTAATGTGTGCCCAATCCAACCCGAATCCCAAAAAGAGTAATACCAATCCACTCAAAAGGAGATCTCTCATTTTAACATTGGCCGCTTTTTCACTCAATAACAGTTTCCCCGCCAGCACACCCCAGATCGTATGAGCACTTGTTGAAATACAGTTGATCGCCACCCAGCCTCCCGGATTGATCTTATGCATCAGAATACTGTCTATATAGTTTCCGAAATTATGCTGATCAACAAAAGGCTGATCGAATCCCGGGATATGCGTATATCGATACAATAACTCCGGTATCACCAGGCATAATAAACTGACGATTAATTGCGCGGCCAATGACCACTCCATAATTAAAAAAGCGACCAATGTCGTAAATGATAATTGTGTAAGCACGTCCCACAGTTCAAAAGACAGGCCATTGGGCCTGACTGCATAGTCCAAAACGCCCCAAAAAAATAACCAACCGCACCGCCTGAGAATTTTTTCAAATGTCTGACGCCAGGTATGTGTCTGACGCTGTTTCTTAATGGAAAAAGCCATCGCGACACCAGCTACAAACATAAATGTCGGTTGTATCAGATCCCAGAAATGCAGTCCGTTCCATGGATGATGAAAGAATTGATTTAACAAATATTCGGCCCAGCTTCCCTTTACTGCAGGTACAAGATGTTCAAAAAGTAATGTGCTTTCCAGGGCCAGCAGAATCATCGTTGTCCCTTTTAGAAAGTCAAGCGACATCAAACGGTTAGAAACGGGCGGAGTTTCATTCATGGCTTATAAATGGTTTATTGAATATAAATAAAAAATCCTTCCCCGAGCTTTCATGCAGCAGAGCGTTTAATTTCGCAGATTATGCTGGGCTCCATTCTCTCTCAATACAACATTGATGAAAGTGATTATACCGTTAAGCCTTTTGGTGACGGACTGATAAACCATACCTGGAAAGTTGTTGCACACGGCAAAGAATATCTATTGCAAAGAATCAATCAACAGATATTCAGAAGACCCCCTGATATTATGGATAATTGCAGGCGCCTGTCGGATTATGTTCAGATTCATTGTCCGGATTATTTATTTGTATCGCCCATACAAAATAATAAAGGACAAAATTTTGTGATTGACAACGACAATAACTATTACAGATTATTCCCGTTTATTAAGAATTCTTACACCTGTAATTCGGTATCGAAACCAGTATTGGCATACGAAGCAGCAAAACAATTTGGGAGATTTACCCGTCTCCTGGCAGCATTTGATGCGACATCATTACATATTACACTGGCTGACTTTCATCATTTATCGCTCAGGTATGGGCAATTTACCTCAGCATTAAAAACGGGGAATAAAAAAAGAATCAGCGAGTCGGGAGAAACAATTTCTTTCTTGGAGACGCAAACTGGACTTGTGGAAACCTTCGAGAAAATAAAAACGAATCCTGATTTTAAATTAAGAGTCATTCATCACGATGCCAAAATCAACAATGTATTATTTGACATTGGAAATGATAAGGGTTTATGTGTAATTGATTTGGATACGGTGATGCCTGGGCACTATATAAGCGATGTCGGCGATATGCTTCGAACCTACCTTTCACCGGCAAGTGAGGAAGAGACCGACTTCAGCCAGATTAACATCAGAGAAGAATATTTCCATCAGGTTGTCAGTGGATATCTGGGTGAAATGAAATCTGAATTATCATCGACTGAATTGCAATATTTTATTTACGCTGGCAAATTCGCTATTTACATGCAGGCGCTTCGTTTTCTGACAGATTATTTAAATGACGATACATATTACGCCACTAGGTATCCCCATCAAAATCTGGTGCGCGCAAACAATCAGTCCGTCCTCTTAAAAAGATTTTTAGAAAAGGAAGAAGTGCTCAAAGAAATATTAACAAACTAGAAAACCAGCGTCACGATGGAGTGCGGTAAACTTTGCAGGTTAACAGCTTTGTTGTTCATCCACAAAATATATGGAACTGATTTATCAGAACGGTTCATTACGATCACTGCAATTTTTCCATCCGGATTTTTGAAAGCAGTCGTTTCCAGCATATCCCGGTTTGACGAACTGATAATTCGTGTTGCTCCCGTTTTGATAAATTTAGAGAAGTGACCTATATAATAAAATGAGCTGGTATATGTAAGTGTGCCTGTTCTGGTATCTCCTATTACAGGGGCAAAACAGAAATTGCCCACATGATTTGGTCCGCCTTTTTCATCGACCAGGATATTCCAGTCAGTCCATCCTACAGTTCCATTATTAAAATCGTTCACCATAGAATGGCCATACACTTCTCCCAATCCCCATTCATTGATTCGCTTTGCATCGAAACGATCCACACAACCTTCTGTAAATATCAGGTTCTTGTCAGGAAACGTTTCTGCAACTCTTTTTACATTGTCAAACATCATTGAACTTCCCGTCCATGTTTCGTACCAGTGATAACCGATTCCCCAAATATATTTAGCAGCTTCTTTATCGTTCAGTATGGTACTTGCCGTTTGGTAAATCAGATCCCGGTTATGATCCCAGGCAATTAGTTTCTTGTCGGCCAGATCTCCTTTTGCAAGCGTCGGCCCTAAATATGTTTTTATAAAATCCCGCTCATCCTCAGCCGAATAATAACAGGACTCCCAGGTCTGTTTTGCCATTGGTTCATTCTGGAGTGTTAGTCCCCAAACAGGAATACCTTCTTTCTGATAGGCATTTATAAATTTCACATAGTAGTTAGCCCAGGATTGCTTGTATTCCGGCAACAGCTTGCCACCCTGTAACATGCTGTTATTGTCTTTCATCCAGGCTGGCGGACTCCAGGGACTTACATACAAAGTCAGCTTGCCACCAGCAGCGGCCATGGCCTGTTTAATTAATGGTATCCGGTATTGCCTGTCATGATCAATATTAAAAGTTTTAAGTTCCTTGTCTCCGTCACTTACATAGGTGTAACTGTCGCTGGAAAAATCACAGCTATGTATATTGGTTCTTGCAAGTGTATAACCGATGCCATCAACTTTGTCGTAATACGCCGTCAACAGTTGCTTCTGAACCTTTTCCGGCATTTTGGCAAATGTTTCCGCAGCCGCGTCTGTAATTGCACCTCCTATTCCCAATAAAGTCTGAAAACTATGCGTTGGATCCACAAAAACGCATACCTGCGTTTCCTTAGGCTGCTCAAAATCAGAAAATGAAAGATTGTCTGCGGTTTTTGAAATTCTGTAATCTGTATTTTGAGCAGTTGTGTAAACCGTTACAGTACGGTCTTGTGCGAACAGATACCTTCCGGGAATCGTTAGAAATAAAAATACAACTGTTAAACATTTTTTCATGATTGGCTATTTTAAATCAGAAATCAAACTTTTTAAGATAGTTGGCATTTACTTCCGCACTTTGCAGGGGCGTTTCATGAAAAAATCGCGACTGCTCCACAAAGAAATATTGCATATTACAATGCAGACAGGTCGAAAGCAGGTGCGAATAATTTATTACACCTTCCCCCAAGTCGCATGCCGATTCATCGACACTGCCTGCAGGCAGTTTTACTTTTAACACGTCGCGCATATGACAAAGGCGAAAACGTGGTTTGTATTTTTTGATATAATATTCCGGATCTCTGCCTTCTGTTACGGTATAATAAAAATCCATCTCAAAATCCACCAATTGTTCGTCCGTATGATTCAGCAGAACATCGATTGGCAACTGGCCATCCACCATTTTATAAGGATAATCATGCGGATGATATGCGAAACGTATTCCATGTTTTTTACAGATCATTCCATATCCGTTAAATTCATCGGCTATTTTCCTGAAATTATCAATTGATTTTTGAGGTCCCTTCCAGGGATAAATAAGATATTTCATTCCGATTTCCGCAGCCTGTGCAGCAGTAGTTTCAAACCCCTTGTTATCTCCTGCATAGTGACTTGAAATCAGATGTAAACCGCTGGCTTGCGCCATTTTATTGAAGTCGCGGTTAGTATACCCCCAAAAGATTCCCTTGTTACCGCCAAAACTTTCTATTTGGGTATATCCCATTTTTCCCAATCGCTCCAGTGTTCCTGAAGGATCTTTTTCCATATCCTCCTTCACCATGTACAATTGAATTCCAAAAGAAGATAATTTTCGCGCACTATGAACCGTATAAAAATCGCTTAAGACGCTGGGCAGCGTTAACGCTAGTAAACTGCTATTTTGAATAAATGCTCTTCTACTGGACAATCGTTTCTGGTTTAATAAGAAAATACCGAATACGGCATATTTCCCAATAGTTCCAAATTGAAGAGAAAAAGATAAGCATTATTTTAATTCCCTGTAGAACTGCCTGAAATAACCGGGATAAAATTCAGGACGCATACATCATCACGCTTCAGGGTCTTTACCTTCGGCTTTGGCATTGGCTTCTGCTATTTCGTATTCTAATTCAGGATCTATATTTTGTTTTTCCACCCTTCGTTCTCTTTCCAGTAATTCTTCATGATGTGCCTGGAGGTATGCCAGTTCTTTTTTACCATAAGAGAATCGGGTAAAAAGTACAAATAGTACAGGCACTATGAAAATAGAAATCGAAGTCGAAGCAAGCATTCCGCCAAGAACGGTAAATCCTATTGTATTGCGGGCGACAGCCCCGGCACCTGTCGCCAGCACAAGTGGCATTACTCCCAATATAAAAGACATGGAGGTCATAATAATGGGCCTGAATCTCAATTGTACCGCTTCCATGGTAGACTGCAATAGTTCTTCCCCCCTGTCCACTCGAATTTTTGCAAACTCAACTATCAGGATTGCATTTTTAGCGGAAAGCCCGATCAGCGTAATCAATCCAATCTGTGCATATACATTATTTGTCAGAGGCGGTACACAGGTAAGCATCAGAATGGCACCAAACGCACTAATAGGAACGGCCAGCATAACGGATAACGGAACCGACCAGCTTTCATATAATGCGGCCAGAAAAAGAAATACAAATACGATAGAGAATATAAAAATATAAACAGTTGTTGTGCCTGCCTTGATTTCTTCATAACTCAGTCCGGAAAACTCATACGTATATCCCCTCGGCAATACCTTGGCGGCTGTCTGCCTGAGCGCATCAATGCTTTGTCCTGTGCTATACCCCTGCGGTGTCGATCCATCTACTTCGGCGGAACGGAAAATATTAAAATGTGTAATCAGAGGTGCGGTTTCAATTGGTTGATATGAAATCAGCGTACTCAGTGGCAACATTTGCCCTGCCTGGTTTCTGACATAATATTTATCGATATTCGACACAAACGCACGGAATGCGGTGTCAGCCTGTATTACCACGTGATAGGTGCGGTTATACAAAGTAAAATTATTCACGAAAAGGCTTCCCATATAAGCCTGCATCGTGGTAAATACATCAGAAAGATTAACGCCGAGTTTTTCACACATCGCTCTGTCAACAGAGAGATTATAACTCGGCGTATGGGCACCATAGTAACTAAAAGCAGTGGAAATAGCAGGATTTTTATGAGCTTCTGCTACGAACTTTTTTACCACTGTTTCAAAAGCATGTATGTCATCATTCGTATTTCCCTGTTGTATTTGCATGCTGAATCCGGCGGCAACTCCAATACCCGGAATGGCAGGTGGCGGAATAACAACAATGTTGGCGTTTTTTATTCCCGCTGCGGCAGCACGTTGTTTTACCACATTTAAAATGCCAGGAATTTTTTCTCCCGGTTCTTTTCGATCAGCCCACGGAGCCAGGGTGCAAAAAAGCGTCCCATTGTTCGACGTAGCTCCACCATTCAATATGTTGAATCCTGAAAACGCAGCGTAGTGTATCACGCCTGGAGTTGAACCGACAACCTTCATTAACTTTTCCATCAGTTCTACAGACTGGGTAGTGGAAGAAGATTCCGGTAACTGATAAGTTACGAACAAACGGCCACCATCTTCTGGTGGAATAAATCCGGATGGTTTTGTTTTAAACAGGTACCAGGCACCCAAACAAATACACAGCAATAATAAAACGATATAACGGGCGCCTTTGATACTTTTACTGACGCCTCTTGAATACTTTTCTGTTAAACGGCCAAACCAGTTGTTATACCTGAAGAAAATCTTATTGATGCCTTTCGCGTCTTTATTTACTTTCGTTGGTCTCAGAAGAAGTGTACACAGAGCAGGAGTAAGGGAAAGCGCAACAAATGCAGACAAGATCACGGATATCGCAATCGTAATGGCGAACTGCTGATATAGCCTTCCTACGATGCCCGGTATAAAACCTACCGGCACGAATACGGCAGCCAGTATCAGCGCAATGGCAACTACCGGCGCAGAGATTTCCTGCATGGCCCGATAGGTGGCTTCTTTGGCCGACATATGCTGTTCATCAATATAATGTTGCACGGCCTCGACAACAATAATGGCATCATCCACCACAATACCTATCGCCAGCACAAACCCGAACATCGTTAACGTGTTGATCGTAAATCCGAGCGGAATAAAAAAACAAAACGTACCTAGCAAAGAAACCGGAATGGCCATTACGGGAATGATCGATGAACGCCAATCCTGCAGAAAAAGAAATACAACCAGCGCCACCAGGCCCAAGGCCTGCATTAATGTTTTCAACACTTCGCGCATGGAAGTTTTGATGATGGTTACACCTTCAAAAGGAACCTTATAATCGACATCAGCGGGGAAAGATTTCTTTAGCTCTTCCAGTTCTGCATATACATTGTTGGCCGTCTCCAATGCATTACTATTGGGCGTTTGAAAGATCTGCAGGTAGGAAGCTCTTTTACCATCCACGAAAGAATTACTGGAGAATGTAAATTTTCCGAGTTCTACGCGGGCTATGTCCTTTACATAAACTAGCTGTCCTGTAGCAGGAATTGTTTTGACAACAATATTTTCGAATTCAGATACTTTATTCAGGCGGCCATTTACAAGGATACTGAATTCATGTGTTTGTGAATTCTCCTGCGGCGGTGAACCGGCAGAACCAGCTGCAACCTGAACGTTTTGCGCATTGAGTGCATTAACTACATCCTGTGGCATTAAACTGTACGCAGCCAGTTTATCGGGATTCATCCAAATACGCATACTGAAGTTATCCGCTCTCGCACTTACATCCCCCACGCCAGGTACCCGAAGCATCGCATCTGCGATAAATATGTTGGTGTAGTTGTCAAGAAATTTTATGTCGTGCGTACCCTTCGGAGAATAAACAGCAATCAGCATCAACTGGCTTGTGTTGCTGGCCCTTACGGTTAAACCCAGCTTACTGACAACCGCAGGTAACAAAGGTGCAGCGATACCTACCCTGTTCTGTACATTCAATGCAGCAATATGTACATTCGTTCCCACTTCGAATGTTACACGAATATTCACACTTCCGCTATTTGTATTCGTGGATTGCATATACTCCATACCTGGTGTTCCATTCACCTGTTCCTCAATGGGAATCGTAACGGTTTGTTCAACGGTTTGCGCGTCAGCCCCGGTGTATGATCCCGAAATACCAACAGATGGCGGGGTGATTTTGGGATATTGGTCAATTGCAAGATTATTAATACTGATCACGCCTGAGATGATCAATACGAGAGAAATTACAATCGCGGTAACGGGTCTCTTTATGAAAGTGTTGGCAATCATGCCTGAGCAGATTTATCCCTGTCGCGGGATTGTTGAATATCAAATTCCAGTGCAGGATCAATATCCTGTTGCTCTACTTTTCTTGCTTTCTCCATTAAATATTCATGGTGTTCCTTCAGATAAGCCAGTTGCTTTTTGCCATAAGAAAGTCTCGTAATGACCACAAATAAAACCGGCACAATAAATATCGCAATCGTAGAAGCAGCAAACATCCCTCCCAATACAGTATATCCGATTGTTCTTCTGGCTTGCGCCCCCGCACCTGTAGCAAGCACCAATGGCAATACGCCGAGTATAAATGCCATTGAGGTCATAATAATCGGGCGAAGCCTCAATCGCACAGCTTCCAGTGTGGATTCAAGCAAATCTTCTCCCCTGTCAACACGCACTTTGGCAAATTCAACTATCAAAATCGCATTTTTTGCAGCGAGACCAATCAAAGTAATCAAACCGATTTGGGCGTACACATTGTTCGTCAGACTGGGAACCAACAACAACGTTCCAATGGCGCCAAATGCTCCAATCGGAACAGCAAATAAAACAGAAAACGGTACCGACCAGCTTTCATATAAGGCTGCGAGAAATAGAAATACGAACGTCAATGAAAAAGCAAAAATGTAAATGGTGGTGGAACCCGCTTTAATTTCTTCGTAACTCAATCCCGAAAATTCATATTCATACCCTTGCGGTAAAACTTTCGCTGCTACATCTTTTAAAGCTTCGATCGTCTCATTGCTGCTATATCCGGCGCCGGAGCTTCCGTCTATTTCAGCAGAACGGAAGATATTGAAATGAGAAATCAATGGTGCAGTTTCAGCGGTAGAATAACTTACCAGTGTTCCCAATGGCAACATCTGCCCCGCCTGATTACGCACATAATATTTATTGACATCGGATATCACTTTTCTGAATGTTGTATCCGCCTGTACTACCACATGAAAAGTTCGGTTATAAACAGTAAAATCATTAATATACAAACTACCCATGTAGGCCTGGATGGTCGTGAAAACGTCATTGATATTAACTCCGAGTTTTTCACATTTGTCCCTGTCTACCGTAAGATTGAAACCAGGTGTGTGTGCTCCATAAAAACTGTAGGCACCTGAAATAGCAGGATTCTTATTGGCTTCGTCGATAAATTTTTTAATCACCGCTTCAAAAGCATGTAAGTCATCATCGGTATTTCGTTGTTCAATCTGAAAACTAAAACCAACTGTCTGACCAACACCGGGAATCGGAGAAGGCTGTATCACTTCAACATTTGCATTGGTTACTCCGGCGTCGGCAATCCTTTTTCGCATCACATCCATGATGCCCGGAACCTGTTGATCTGTTTCACTGCGCTCATCCCATGGATTAAGCTGCACATAAATGGTGCCCGCATTTGAATTGGATGCATTGTTAAGTACGTTCAGTCCGGATAGTGCGGCATAATGTCCTACGCCAGGTGTAGTGGCAACAACCTTCATCAGTTTATTCATAACTTCTACCGACTGCGCGGTAGAAGATGCCGGAGGTAACTGAAATGTGACGTATAAATTTCCATCATCTTCAGAAGGAATAAAACCGGAAGCTTTTTGCTGGAATAAAAAATACGTCGCCACACATATGCAAACCAGTAATATTACGATGAACCGGGAAGCTTTGATACTTTTCTGGACACCATTGGAATATTTATTGGTAACGTTTTCAAACCAGTTGTTGAATCGGAAAAATAGCTTATTGATACCTTTGGCTTCTTTTTTTACATCCGAAGGTTTCAGGAGCAGTGTGCATAAAGCCGGCGTCAGCGACAAGGCGATGAAGGCTGAAAGAATCACTGATATCGCAATCGTAATAGCAAATTGCTGATAAAGTCTTCCTACAATGCCGGGAATAAATCCTACGGGTACAAAAACTGCAGCCAAAATAAGGGCGATGGCTACAACCGGGCCCGAAATATCTTTCATGGCATGGTAGGTGGCTTCCTTCGCCGACATCTTCTGTTCATCAATATAATGCTGTACAGACTCAACCACAATAATCGCGTCATCCACTACGATACCGATCGCCAGCACGAAGCCGAACATGGTCAGTGTGTTGATCGTAAATCCAAGCGGAATAAAAAAGCAAAAAGTTCCAAGGATGGAAACCGGAATGGCAAGCACTGGAATAAGTGTGGAACGCCAGTTCTGCAAAAACACAAACACCACTAGCGCGACAAGACCCAGCGTTTTCAAAAGCGTCCACACGACATCCGACATGGAAACTTTTACTACGGTCACCGCTTCAAATGGAACCTTGTATTCAACGTCTGCAGGAAATGTTTGTCGCAGTTGCGCTAACGTGGCATAGACGCCATTGGCTGTTTTTAATGCGTTGCTACCGGGCGCCTGATAAATTTGCAGATATGAAGCGCGATGACCATCCACAAAAGAATTGCTGGCAAATGTAAATTTCCCGAGTTCGACACGGGCCACATCTTTCAGATAAACCAGTTCACCGGTTGCAGGTAAACTTTTCACTATGATATTTTCAAATTGTGGCACCGTGTTCAAACGTCCGTTCACCAAAATACCCAATTCATATGTTTGGGTTTTTGACTGTGGCGGTACTCCTGCGGAACCCGCGGCCACCTGTACATTTTGCGTATTCAGCGCATTGATCACGTCCTGTGGCGTCAGACTATATGCCGCCATCTTATCCGGATTCATCCAAACCCGCATGCTGAAATCGTCAGTGAACCGATTGATACTTCCAACACCGGGTACACGGAGTAAAGCATCCTGTATAAATATATTTGTGTAATTATCGAGAAAGGTAATATCGTGTGTTCCTTTCGGAGCGTAAACAGCTACCATCATCAGCATACTGGGATTTAAGGCTCTTACAGTTAATCCCAACCTGCTGGCAACTGCAGGTATCAAAGGCGTTGCAATACTAACGCGATTCTGTACATCGAGGGCAGCAATATCAATATCTGTTCCGATACCAAAAGTAACATTAATAGACATCAGCCCGTTGTTGGTGCTGTTGCTCTGCATGTATTCCATACCGGGTGTACCGTTTACCTGACTCTCTATGGGAGTCGCCACGGTTTGTTCAACGGTTTCAGCATCAGCCCCGGTAAACTGACCGTTTACCTGTACAATCGGAGGCGTGATTTCGGGATACTGGTCAACTGGAAGATTCAGAATACAAATCGTACCTGTCAGGACTAATACTATAGATATCACTATAGCAGTTACCGGTCTCTTAATAAATGTATTCGCAATCATAAATTATTCATGTCCGCTTTCACTTTTTTTCGCAGCTGATTTTCCACCCGGGGCACTTGCATTAATTTCAGATCCGTCATGAATGGCCTGCACACCATCAACAACAATGCGCTCTCCATCCGCAATGCCTGATTTCACGACTTGGTTTTCACCAAGTATTCGCCCTACCTGAACTTTTTTCTGAAAAGCACGAAGAGTAAGTCGGGGTTGCGCAGTGTCCGCTTCTTTTTTCTGCGTTGAATCTGATTTACGCGCAAGTATTGTGTCCTTTGCAACAAATACAAAATATTCTCCCATTTGCTCCACGATCGCTTTTCCAGGTATCAACATTTGTGGCATAGTATCCTGATTGTGTTCACGCACCACACAACTCAATCCGTCTTTCAGCGTTAATTTAGGATTTGGGAAAACAAGCCTCACACGAATGGATCCTGTTTGCGGATCAACGGCCCTGTCGATAACAGATATTTTACCCGGATATGGATACAGGGTATTATCGGGCAATAAAAAAGTGAATAATGAATCTGGGTGGATCCCTCTGTTATGTTGCAGGTTTTCATAATGAGGAAGTTGTTTTTCATTTATCAGAAAGTCAACGGCGATTGGATCTATGGTCGAAATCGTATTGAGCAAAGTAGTCCCTACGGTTACCAGATTCCCAAGCTTCACCTGACTAAAGCCGATCATACCATCAAATGGTGCATAGATGGTTGCATAACCCAGATTTGTTTTTGCAGTTCTTTCTGCTTCTTCAGCAGCCTTCACCTGATTTACAGCATTGTCGAGTGTTATAACTGCGTGATCCAAAACCTGCTTTGCAATGGCATTGTGATTATTTAAATAAGTATACCGGTCCGCATCCTGTTTTGCCTGCACCTGGTTTCCCTGAGCAACTTTTACGTTGGCAATCGCCTGATCATAGGCGGCCTGATACAATGTCTTGTCTATTTCATATAATTTCTGACCCTTATGAACAATCGTTCCTTCTGTAAAAAATATTCCTGTGACATATCCCTGCACCTGTGGATGAAGATCAACCTGACTCAGAGCTTCTGTAGTTGCTGGAAAATTATCGTAATAATAAACTTTCTGGGAATGCACCGTGAACAGATTGACGGGCACCGGCGGATTCGGAGGCGGTTGTTTTTGCTTGCAGGAAAAAAACAATACACTCAGGATGATCAATCTGATTGGTAATACTTTTTTCATGAAGGATGCTTAAAGAATCAATTAATGATTATAATTTATAATACCCATAGATTTCTGAAGATCTACTTTGTTTGATAAAACCTGGAACAACGCATTCAGATATCCTATTTGTGACGTGATCAGATTCGATTCCGCAGTAATTACATTCAGGTAAGCTACTACGCCCTGCTGATACTGAAGCGTTACAATGTCGTATACATTTTTTGCCATAGCCACATTATCCTGCATCGTATACAGATTGTACAAATTCGATTTATAATTAGCCAGCGCCGTTGTATATTCGGTATATATCTCTGATTTCAGGCTGATCTGACTCCAGTCCAGCAGCTGCTCCTGCAACTTTGATTTTTCTATGTTTTTCGTTCGGTAAAATCCGGTGAATATGGGAAGATTTACAGAGATTCCGATGAAGGAATAAGGATAAACATTTGCATAAAGCGCGGCAAGATTATTATTCTCATATTGAAAGTCATAATTGAAGAAACCGGATACTGTTGGGAGAAAAGATAATTTGTAGTAGTCTGTAACCTGGTGTTGCAGGGTCTTATTTGTCTGAAGGATTTTATATTCGATTCGCTTCTCATATACCAGTTCCTGCGTGGTATCAATAAGAATGTCCTGCTTCATTTCAAGGGTGTCAAAACTCACATTAAATCTGGTTTGCGGTGGCCATCCCATCAATTGTTTCAGGCTGGCATATTGCGGTATCACATTCTCTACCGCCTGTTTTAATTGCGCTTTGGAATTATTGAGTGAAATGGCAGCTTCCTGATAATCGGTCATATCAACAATCCCGCCTACATATTGATGATATGCGTCATTCAGATTTTTGGTAAGGCGTGCCGTATCTTCTTTTAATACGGTAATCTGTTCGATGGTTAAAAGCAGATTATAAAAGGCCTTGCTTACCGAAGCGACCAGATCAATTTTGGTGCTATCCGTTACCTGCTCCGCCTGCTGAACATAAAAATTGGCTGCTTTTGCTGCGTATAACAGGCTTGGGCTGAATAAAGCCTGACTCACAGTAAGCGCAGGCACTGCTGTATTAACTACACCCGTATGTTGTTTTACGGGCTGGCCAGTCGTGGAATCGGTAATAAAACTTGTTGGCAATGAGTTATAGTGGGTAAAATTTCCCCCAAGATTGATCTGGGGATACCATCCCGATAAGTTAATTGCGTTGTTGGTTCTGGTAATGGACTGATTGATATACGACTGAAATAACGCTGGCTGATGTTTAAAAGCATAATCAATACATTGCCCGAGAGTTAATGACTGCAGGCTATCCCCGGGGGCGACGTATTGGGCTCTGGGCTGAAAGAAGGTAAACGTTAAACCAGTAATGAATAAAATCCGGACTATATATGTGTCCCTGAAAGAACGAAGCTTTTTTAATGCCATACTGAATTTTCTACAAATCCTGTGCTCAGAAAATAGAGGATTCAATTTACATATTCTAAGCACCAATTAAAAGTCTGCTAAAAGCCCCGCGAAATTAAAATATTTGGGAGGATCCGCACAACCAAAAGTTGTTAATAGGTGATTAATCGGTATCAAACGGCATCTTAAAGGTTTGATTCAAATAATTAACCAACATACACAAACGCGAAAAAAAACTGTCAGAAGTTGAAAGGAATTTTAAAAATAACCTGCCGGTGGCGAATTATTTCGCTAAATTTAGTCAGGCCGTTCTGGCCTGTAAAGAAGCGCTGGAAAGCTATAAAAGATTTTAAACTTCGTGAAAATGATCTTACAAAAAGGAACCAGGGCCCCGGATTTTGACTTACACGCTACCCCTGATCAAAAATTGAAGTTGTCGGATTTTTTGGGTAAAAGGGTGATACTGGCTTTTTATCCGGCAGACTGGAGTCCGGTTTGCAGTGATCAGATGGCTTTGTACAATGAAACACTTGCATTTTTTCATAAATCCAACGCGGAAATTTTAGGCATTTCCGTCGACAGCAAATGGTGTCACATGGCTTTTTCTCAAAGTCGCAAGCTTCATTTCCCTCTTTTGGCTGACTTTGAACCAAAAGGCGAAATTTCCAGTAAATATGGAGCATACAATGAAATCGAGGGCGAATGTCGCAGAGCTTTATTCGTGATTGATGAAAAGGGGATTATTCAATGGAGTTATCTCTCGCCCGATGGCATCAACCCGGGTGCAGATGGAATTCTGGAAGCACTGGAAGCAATGGAAGCTCAAAAAAATAAAGTCTGAAATATGTCAAAATTAAAATCACCTGTTACAGACCAGGATCACAAGACTGGAAACGCAAAAGCAACGATTGTATTGGTAGAATATGGCGACTATCAATGCCCTCACTGTGGATTGGCGCATCCTCTTCTAAAAAGACTGCTGAGGCAGTTTGATAAGAATTTATTATTGGTATTTCGGAATTTCCCGTTACAGGAAATGCATCCGATGGCGCTCATTTCCGCTCAGGCTGCCGAAGCCGCAGACAGGCAGTCGAAATTTTGGGAAATGCATGATACCATTTTTGAAAACCAGGAAATGCTCTCCGCCAGTAACCTTCTTCACTTTGCCAAAAACCTTCATCTCGATATGGACATGTTTGCAGGCGACTGGAAAAGCAAAACCATGCTTGCGAGAATAGAATCTGATTTTGAAAGCGGCATCAGGAGCGGCGTCAATGGCACGCCTACTTTTTTTGTCAATGGAAGCCGGCTTGAAACATATGATGAAACCTATGAATCACTGTCACGCGCGATTCAACACGCACAATAAATTTTTTAAGCCTTTATCACCAGACTTTGAGTGAACTACGAATAAAACATGTACAATTTAAAAATCATTTCCTCCACCGTGAGACCAGGCAGAAAAGGTCCTATCGTCGCAAACTGGATAACGGAATTAGCAAAAAATCATGGCAGTTTTCACGTCGAGTTACTGGATCTCGGTGAAATAAATCTTCCGATGATGAATGAACCCAATCATCCCAGACTTAAGAAATACGAACATGAACACACCAAACGATGGAGCGCGAAAATCGACGAAGCAGATATGTTCATATTTGTAACAGCAGAATATGATTATAATTATCCTGCGCCTTTGAGAAACGCGCTGGAATATCTAGTACAGGAATGGCAGTTTAAAGCTGCTGGTATTGTAAGCTATGGGGGTGTATCCGCAGGCACGAGAGCCTCTAACAGTCTGAAAGCAGATCTTTCCACATTTAAAATGGTCCCTATTGTGGAATCTGTTAATTTTCCATTTTTTGAAAAAAATATCAATGATGAGGACGTTCTCGAAGTAAATGAAATTTCGCAGAAGGCAGCTACGGCCATGTTGAACCAGTTGATCCGGTGGACGAAGGGTCTAAAAATGATTAAAGAAGATACAGGGACATAGTTTTTATTCACTTATAAAAATTTGACAATGGAAACAAAAATCAAATGGACCATTGATCCATTTCACAGCGAAATCGCCTTTAAGATCAAACATCTGATGATCTCCAATGTAAAAGGGGTATTTAAGGAATTCGAGGCGAGTATCTACACGACCGGCGATGATTTTATGACTGCCGAAATCGACTGCTGGATAGACCCCGCTTCAGTGGACACCGGGAATGCCGACAGGGACAAACATCTGAAGAGTGCCGATTTTTTTGACGTTGAACATCATAAAGAAATCACATTTACAGCTAACACCTACGAAAACGTTGATAACGATGGCAGTTATGAACTGTATGGCGATTTAACGATAAAAGGAATTACGAAAAGAATAAAACTGGATGTCGAGTTCGGAGGAGTTATGAGAGATCCATGGGGAAACGAGAAAGCCGGCTTTGCCATTAATGGGAAAATAAACCGAAAAGACTGGGGACTTGAATGGAACAGTATGCTGGAAGGTGGTGGCCTGCTGGTTTCAAACGACGTATGGATCAGTTGCGAAGTACAACTATCCAAATCAAATGAAGTTTCTGAAGTAACTTCATCAGACCTGGATACGACAAGTGCTGACGAAATATCCGCATGAACTGGATTTCCATATTCGAAGTCGGTTATACACTTGTATTAATTTTTGTCTGCTTTAGGATCATTCTGGATACGCGAAGCATTACAAAATCGCTGGCGTATCTCCTTTTTGCGATTTTCGTTCCTTTCGTGGGAGTGATATTTTATTTCCTTTTTGGAATTAACTATCGAACCCGAAAGATGTACAGCAAAAAACTGGTAGAGAACGACGAACTTTCAGCCAGGTTAAACAAACAGATTTATCAATATTCAAAAAAGACGCTGGACGAGAGTGACGCCACGGTGAAGAGCAACAAGGAACTGGCATTTATGTTACTCAAGGAAACGCTGAGTCCCTTAACAGCCAATAACTCCGTAAAAATATTGGTGAATGGCGAAAATAAATTCCCCGAAGTATTAAATGCATTAAAGGAAGCGAAACATCATATTCACCTCGAATACTATATTTACGAAGATGATGAAATTGGACGTGAAATCGAACAGATTCTCATGCAAAAAGCGAAAGAAGGCGTAGCCGTTCGTTTTATCTACGACGATTTTGGCAGCCGCCGTATCAGACGTACCCTGGCACGCAGACTCAGCGAAAATGGTGTCAAAGCATTTCCATTTCTCAGAATTTATTTTATTGCTTTGGCAAACCGCCTGAATTATAGAAATCACAGAAAAATTATTGTTATTGATGGCAAAACTGCTTTTGTGGGCGGGATCAATGTAGACGACCGGTATATCAATAAGGAAAACAATAAAAAGAAAATCTTTTGGAGGGATACCCACCTACGTATTGATGGTCCGGGAATCCAATATTTACAATATTTGTTTTTCTGTGACTGGAACTTTTGCGCTGATGAAAAAATAATACCAGACCATCATTTTTTTCCGACAGAAAATATGCTGGAGGTCAAAGACAAAAAAATTGTACAGATCGCAGCAAGTGGTCCTGATTCAGGTGCACCAGCTATTTTATTTTCCATTTTGCAGGCGGTCGGACTTGCCACGCAAGAGATACTGATTACTACTCCTTATTTTATTCCGGGGGAAGGATTACTGGATGCACTTACGATTGCGTCTCTGGGTGGAGTAAAAGTAAAAATTCTCGTCCCCGGAATATCTGATTCACTGCTTGTGAATGCAGCCGCGAGATCCTATTATATGGATTTAATGAGAAGAGGAGTAGAAATTTATTTATATAACAAAGGATTCGTACATGCAAAAACCATGGTTATGGATAACAACATTGCTATGGTTGGTACGGCGAATATGGACTCGCGTAGTTTTGATTTGAACTTTGAAGTAAACGCTATAGTCTACGATACGGATGTAGCCAAAGAACTCAGGAATATTTTCTATGACGATTTAAAAGATGCAGAAAAAATTGATTTGAATGTCTGGCGACGACGCCCCATTTACAAGCAATTTTTCGAAAAGACTGCGCGGCTGGTGTCGCCGCTATTGTAAATACTATACTTGTGGACTGCACTGGGGTCGAACCAGTGACCTCTGCCTTGTCGAGGCAGCGCTCTAAACCAACTGAGCTAGCAGTCCTTAAAGCTTAACGCTGAACGCTTAACGCCAAACGCTGAACGCGCAACGCGGAACGCTGAACACTTAAGGCGTAAGTCTGAAAACGTAAAGCGTAAATCTTAAGGTTTTTACCTGAGATTTCAACTTCGGGAACATTATTCGAATATCGTAAAAAAAACAACTCTTTGTCTTTACCCAGGCGTTGCGCGTTCAGCGTTGCGCGTTCAGCGTTTGGCGTTCAGCGTTCCGCGTTACGCGTTAAGCGTTCAGCTTCCCGCCTTCTTTCCATCTCTTTATTAATTAAAGCAAGTTCCCTCCCGGTTTGCCCGCTGAGCGAACTGTTTTCTTCAGCCCTGCGCATCAGGTAGGGGATCACATCTTCTATGGGACCAAAAGGAAGATATTTACTCACGGAACATCCGGCTTTGGCAAGATTAAAAGTAATCTGGTCGCTCATCCCATAAAGTTGCGAAAAATGAATATGAGGGTGCGAAAAAGGAATTCCCCTTGCACTTAACAACTCCATCGCTTGTAAATTGCTGTAATCATTATGTGATGCTACAATGGAAGCTATTTTTTCAATATGATCGATACAGAATTCAACGCCGGCATTGTAATCTCTGTCGGTCGCATCTTTATCCGGCTGAATGGGCGAAAGATATCCTTTTTCTGAGGCCCTCGCCCTTTCTTTCTCCATATATGCCCCCCGTACCAGTTTAACACCGAGTACAAATTCTTTGAGTTCGGCCGCCTCGAGCATATCTTTTAAAAACGAAAGCCTGTCGTGCCGGTAAAGTTGCACCGTATTATATACAGTAACTTTTTCCTTGTTAAAAAACTGCATCATCTGAATACTCAAAACATCCACGGGATCCTGTATCCAGGTTTCTTCGGCGTCTACAAGAACGCCGATTTCTTTTGCCGAAGCCTGCATACAAATTTTCTGCATACGCGTGCGTACCCGCTCCCATTCTGCTGATTCATCTGCAGTAAAACCTTCCAGTGCCTTTGCATATCTTTTCATTAAAGAACCTGAGCTGAGATCAAGCGATTTATCCAGCTTCTCCAGCAATTCAAAACGCGCAAACCCGGTTACTTTAATACTGATGAAGGGAATATTGGATTGTGAAGCTGCATAATTTATTACACGAATGAATTCTTCGCAGGCATGGTCAAAACCGGTTTCACCGTTATTTCCTCCTTCAACCCCATAATCCAAAATAACCTGAACATGATATGCAGCCAGTTTCTGTGCAACGGGAGCCGTTTGTTTTAAGGTCTCACCCCCAACAAATTGAGAGAAGATGGTTTTCCGGATAAACCCTTTAATGGGAAGTTTTAAACGAATCGCCCAGGGCGTCAGGCGGGTGCCCCATTTTACAAGAAATGGAGAGCCCATGCTTTTAAAAAGAAATTTGGCTTTTTTGAGTTCTGCATCCGACTTATAAGCAAATGCGTTTTCTGTGTTCTCGAAAGAAACGGGCTGATCCATCATAATAATCCGGCTGCAGCAAATGTAAAGCCCAAAGTTGAAAACCCAAAGCCTAAAGCGTAAGGCGTAAGGCTTAAAGCATAAGGCTTAAAGCTTAAAGCAAAACGCGAAACGCGAAACGCTTATCGAAAATACGGAGGCCATTTAAAAGTTTATTAACCAGAAGTAAGTTTGTTATCACATTATTTTAAAGAACTTTTTTTATTCTACGCTCAGCCTTACGCCTTATGCCTTAAGCTTTAGGCTTTAGGCTTTAGGCTTTAGGCTTAAAATTGTAATTTCGGCCATCTTCATGAAGATTCTTCGAACCCACATTTACCGCCTTTCAATACCCATGATTCCCTTTCGGATTGCGACGGGAACCATGCATCATGCACAGAATTTATTTATCCGCGTGGAAACCGATGAAGACATTACCGGAGTCGGTGAATGCTCTGCATTTCCGATGATCGTTGGTGAAACACAGTCCACCTGTTTTGAAATGGCTAAGGAGTTTGCGACTCTTTGGAAGGGAAAAAATCCACTCGATATCAATACCCGTTTGAAAGAGCTGGATGATTTTACGGCGTTTAATACAACAGTCAAAAGTGCTTTTGATATGGCACTTTATGATCTTGCCTCAAAAAGGGAAAATGTTCCCCTGTATAAATTTCTGAAAGGAAAAAACAAATTGCTGGAAACTGATATTACGATTGGTATTGATGAACCCGAAACGATGGCAGCGCAGGCTGTTGAATTTAAAAAGAATGGATTCCGCATTCTGAAAGTCAAATTGGGAAAAGACGGAGCCACAGATCCTTTACGAATACAGAAGATTCGGGAAGCAGTAGGTGATGACATTCGTTTGCGCATAGACGCTAATCAGGGTTGGGATTTCGAAACAGCTAAAACAGCACTAGCCAGAATGGCCGATGCGAACATCGAATTCTGCGAGCAGCCCATGCGACAGTGGAACGACCATCGTTTGCCGGAACTTCGTAAAGTCTCTCCTATCAAAATCATGGCAGATGAAAGCGTTTTTAATCACCATGATGCCTTACGATTAATTGCTGCGGGCGCCTGTGACTATGTAAATATTAAGTTCTCCAAATCCGGGGGAATTGCAGAAGCTTTAAGAATTAACGAAGTCTGCGCCTCGCACAACATACCCTGCATGATGGGCGGCATGCTGGAAAGCCGTCTGGCACTTTCTGCCTTTGCGCATTTTGCATTGTCGCAGCACAATATTCAATTTTATGACATGGATACATGTTTGCTCGGCCATCAGATTGACCCCGTAACAGGCGGTATACAGTTTAGGGGTTATCATCTTGAGATTCCGGAATCACCGGGAATCGGAGCAGACATCGACGAAGGTTTTTTAAAAACCAGTGACCGGGTAATTATTTAATTTTCTATCAGACCGGGACATAAATTTTTGAATATAAAATTATTAAAATGGTAAAATCACCAAAAGATTCCCAGGTTATCATGACGGAACTCGTTCTTCCAAACGATACCAATGTATTTGGCAATCTCATGGGAGGCAGGCTCATGTACTGGATGGACATTGCCGCTGCGCTTTGCGCAGGTAAACACTGCAATACGCCGGTAGTGACAGCATCGGTAGACAATATTTCCTTCGAAAATCCCATCAAACTGGGAAACGCAGTACATATTCATGCCAGTTTGAGCAGAGCATTTACGACTTCCATGGAAGTGCATATGAAAGTATGGGGAGAAGATTTTATTAGTCAGCAGAAATATAAAAGCAATGAAGCTTATTATACTTTTGTTTCATTGGATATAGACAGAAAACCCATAACGGTTCCCGGACTTCTTCCCGAAACCGAAGAAGAGATAAGATTATTTGACAGCGCCCTGCGACGCCGCCAGCTGCGACTGATCCTTGGCGGTAAAATGAAACCCCAGGATGCCAACGAACTAAAGGCATTGTTTATGGATATTTAGTGCTCGTTTAGCGTTTACCTTGAAGACATGATATTTCCTGATAAGAAAATGCTCCTGCTCAATACAGTATTGCTGGCCTTCTTACTGGCCCATTCTGTTTATCGGGATATACAAATGGAAAATCAATATCCTGGTGATTTGCGTAACCGTGTCGTCGGTGCCCGTTTACAAAAAGACGGCAAACTTCCATATCATTATCACTGGCAAATTGGGGATGGGATCAAATATTACAATCAGGATGAAGACAGCTGGCTATCACCCGACGGGTCGCGCGAAAATAAAATACCGCTGGCTTCCGATGTAAATAAAATCACTGCGAGTCCCTTTACGCATGAGCTCCTTTACCCGATCTGCGATTTACCGCAACGAACAATTTCCAGAATCTGGTTATGGCTTCAATATATTTTATGGGCAGCTATGATCGGAATGATCGCAGGACTTACACCGTCAAAGGAGAAAAAATGGCTACTGTTAAATATCGGAGTATTATTTACTGCGACCGAGGCCTGGAAAAATCTAATCGCAGCTGGACAGATATATCTTTTCGTTGCATTCTTAATTTGTTGTCTAATTACAGCTCTTGTTAATAGTAAAAAACCCCTGGTCATTCTGGGTGGTTTGATCGCTGCAATGTTTGTGCTTACCCGACCCATAGGCATAGTAATATTTATTCCCTTTATATTCAGCTATAAAAAAAACCTGCTATTTCTGTCTGCCGGCTTTGGCAGTTTAATTATTTACGGATTATTTATTTTTATAAGTCCGTATGAAAAAGCGTTATACGAAGACTATCTGAATGCAATGAACATGCAGGTTCAATTACATCAGAAAGCTGCTAACGGATTGCCACCTGCTCATATCGGCAGTACTTCAAAGTTTTCCAATGTAGAAGGATTTGATATGGCGGACGTTTACCGGCTTTCCTTAGCACATCCAATCAAACTCTACTCAGAAAACGGGAACATTTTTGTAATCTATTATAAAATATTTCACAGGAAACTACCGCTGGCCATACTCATCTCAGGTATGATTTGTACGGTTAGCCTACTCTGCATTTTATTTTTCATTCATTACCGAAAATTCAATCCGCAAAATCTTCAGATCCTGCTTTTTGGTTTTCTGTTATATATGATTGTCGAAATATTCAATCCGATATACCATCATCAATACAATACCGTTCAGTGGTTTCCCTTGGTACTTGCAGGATTTCTGCTCCTGCCAGAATGGAAGCACCCCATTTTCTTCCTATTGATCCTGGGATTAGTCCTGAATATTGTCAATATCGCATGGTTGCCCATGCGACATACGCTGGGAGAATTTTGCTGGCTGACAGGACTGATGTTACTCGTTTTCTCCTCCCGAATAAAACCGGTAACATGAAAAAAGCAATCATCATGGGTGCTGGTCCCGCAGGACTCACAGCCGCATACGAACTGCTCACGAGAACAGACATAAAACCGGTTATCGTCGAAATGGATAACCAGGTAGGCGGACTTTCCAAAACGATCAACTACAAGGGCAACCTGATAGATATCGGCGGTCACCGCTTTTTTTCCAAATCGGAGAAAATCACCAAATGGTGGTTGCAGTTCCTTCCGCTCGTAATTGATTCCTCAAAGGAAATTCCAATCACTTATCATAATCAGACTATTGATTTGCCATTGAATGCAATGGTTTCAGAGAATCCCGATGGTAATATGTTGATACGCCCCAGAAAATCCAGCATTTATTTTAATCATTCCTTCTTCGACTATCCACTCTCATTTAATCGCAAAACACTTCGGAATTTCGGCACAGTTAAAATAGCCCGAATAACGGCTTCTTATTTTTGGGCGAAATGGTTTCCCACTCAAGAAGAGCAAACCCTTGAGCAGTTCTTCATCAACCGTTTCGGAAAAGAATTATATCATACTTTCTTTAAGGGTTATACGGAAAAGATCTGGGGCGTGGATTGTGCGTTGATTCCGGCGGACTGGGGCCGTCAGCGAATAAAAGATCTGAATATCAGTAAAGCGATTCTTCAGTCGCTCAAATCTCTTTTCTCTTCTAACAAAACCATCCATCAGCAGGGAGTAAGCACGAGTCTTATCGAACAGTTCCTGTATCCGGAAAAAGGTCCCGGGCAAATGTGGGAAGCAGTTGCGAAGAAAATAATAGCCCTCGGAGGTGAACTTCATTTGGGGATGGAAGTAGAAAAAACAATCGCGGTGGGAAATAATATCGATGCCATCCGCTGCAAAGAAATATCCACGGGCAAACTCATTGAATTTTCAGGAGATTATTTCTTTTCTACCATACCGGTGAAAAACCTTGTGGAGAGCCTCGAAAATATCGAAGTCCCTCCTACTGTAAAGAATCTCGCCGTTAATTTATCCTATCGCGATTTTATCATGGTAGGATTACTTTTCAAAAAATACGATGATCGGAATAGCAAAGCATTTGAAAAACTTACGGATAACTGGATTTATCTGCAGGATAAGAATTTAATTGCAGGAAGATTACAAATATTCAACAACTGGAGTCCCTGCATGGTACGGGACAAAAACAATCTTTGGGTGGGATTGGAATTTTTCTGTTCAGAATCTGACGCTGTATGGAATAATTCGAAGGAAGAAATGAAAGCACTCGCGTTAAAAGAAATCCGCGAGATCGGACTGATTCAGCAGGAAACGCTCATCGATGCCACCGTTATCAAAGTCCCGAAAGCATATCCGTCTTATATTGGAACTTATGAACAGTTTCCGATAATACAGCAATTTCTTGACAGCATAGAAAACTTATATCTCATTGGCCGCAATGGCATGCACCGATACAACAACGCCGATCACAGCATGATGACGGCCATGACTGCAGTGGATAACATAATCAATAATCTAAAAGACAGAAGTAACATCTGGGCGGTAAATATGGAGCAGGATTTTCATGAAGAAGGCTTAAAGCCTGAAGCTTAAGGCCTAAAGCTTAACGCGCATATTCATTAACGTGGGCCCCACACAGGGAGGGAGTTGTTCGTAGATCGTAAATCGTGCATCGATTAACGATATGCGATACATGATTCTCGATACACGATATGCGATACACGAAAATAAAAAAACCCTCCCGGTTAAGAGAGGGTTTATATTTTAATCGCGTTGCGCGTTCAGCTTTAAGCGTTAAGCTTTAGGCGCTTCATCTCCGCCTTTTTCTTCCTGCTGCAGTTTCTCCTTGATTTCAGCAAGTGCTCCGAGATCACCGAGTGTTGGTTTTTCAACCTTGTTCTGGATCGTCTTCACAGCCTTGCGTGTTTTATCGGCATCAACCTTCGCTTCCTTACGCGCTACATCTTTTTCTTCAGCTTTCGCCTGTTCCCAGATGCGTGTGTGGGATAAAACGATGCGTTTTTCATTGCGGTCAAATTCGATCACCATGAATTGTGCAGTTTCATCAGCCATAATCTGCTTTCCGTCTTCTTTTGCAAGATGACGGCTTGGAGCAAATCCTTCGAGTCCATAAGGAAGTTGCACCAGCGCACCCTTGTCATCTTTGCGTGTTACCGTTCCTTCGTGGACGGTACCAACTGCAAATGTATTTTCAAGTGCATTCCATGGATCTTCTTCCAGTTGTTTATGTCCCAGCTGCAATTTGCGGTTTTCTTTATCGATGCTGAGAATCAGCACGTCGATATGCTGACCAACTTTTGTGTATTCAGATGGATGATTGAATCTTTTCAGCCAGCTCAGGTCGCTGATATGAATCATACCACCGATGCCTGGTGAGAGTTCAACAAATACTCCATAAGGTGTAATGTTCTTTACCAGACCATTGTGTTTGCTGCCCTGTGGGAAACGTGTTTCAATCGTGCTCCATGGATCTTCACTGAGTTGCTTGATCGAAAGGCTCATCTTGCGTGCGTTTTTATCGAGCGTTACGATGCGTGCCTGGTGTTCATCTCCCAGTTTAAAGAATTCCTTCGCATTGATTGGCGTGTTGGCCCATGTGATTTCACTTACGTGAACCAGACCTTCAACACCTGGCATGATTTCGAGAAAAGCGCCGTAGTCTTCAATATTCACTACTTTACCTTTCACGATTTCACCTTCTTTAATAGTATCAGGCAACACATCCCATGGATGTGGCGTGAGTTGTTTCAAACCAAGACTGATACGTTTCTTACCATCATCGAAATCGAGTACCACAACCTGAAGTTTCTGATCCAGTTTGAGTACTTCACTCGGATGACTGATACGTCCCCAGCTGATATCAGTTATGTATAACAAACCATCCAGTCCGCCGAGGTCCATAAACGCACCGAAATCGGTGATGTTCTTGATGGTTCCTTCGAGTACCTGGCCTTTTTCGAGTTTGCTCATGATCTCGGCACGTTGTGCTTCGATATCACTTTCAATAAGAGCTTTGTGAGATACAACGGCATTCTTGATGGTATCATTTACTTTAACCACTTTGAATTCCATTGTCTTTCCAACGAACTGATCGTAATCAGTAACGGGTTTCACGTCGATCTGTGATCCTGGCAAGAATGTTTCCATTCCGAAAACGTCCACAATCAATCCACCCTTGGTTTTGCTGGTAACCGTTCCGGTAACCACTTCACCCGTTTTGTGAATTTCAACAATACGTTCCCATGCGCGTGTAATACGTGCCTGTTTGCGGCTTAGGTGAAGATGACCTTCTCTGTCTTCTTTCTCCATCACCATCACTTCCACTTCGTCGCCACTTTTCAGATTCTGCAGATCGCGGAATTCATTCAGTGAAACGAGACCATCACTTTTAAATCCGATGTTTACTACAACGTCAGTTTTCGTAACACCTACTACGAGACCTTTAATAAGTTCTCCGTCGGTGATCTGAACAAAAGTATTTTCATACACTTTGTCGTACTTCTCTTTCTCTTCTTTTTTGTAAGCTGCAACGTTTCTCTTGTCGATCGTCCAGTCGAAATCGTCGTGAGCTGTCGGAGCCGGCCATGTTTTGCCATTTCCGTTTGCGGCAGGTGCTGTTGTTGTCGCTGTAGCTACTGCAGTATCTGCAGTTGGCTCCTGGCCTTCAGCGTTTGAGTTAACAATTTGGTTTTCTTCCATATACATTAATATCCCCGAAGGTTTTATTTCGGGGCTGCAAAAATACGAAAAAACAGGGTAAAAGCCAAAGGCGGAAGGCTCATGGCTTAAAGCCTTAAGCGTTCCGCGTTCAGCGTTTCGCGTTCAGCGTTCAGCGTTTCGCGTTCAGCGTTCAGCGTTTCGCGTTCAGCGTTTCGCGTTCCGCGTCTGGCGTTCCGCCTTATTGAATGAAGTTATTGATCCCCAGTCATTTGCCTTCATAAAACTGCTTCAGTACATACCATGCTTTTTTCTTCTCTCCTTTCTCAGATAAAAGTCCTTTCCGGTTGTATCCGTTTTGATAAACGGGGTGCATTCTTACCGGCGACCGATAGTCTACGAGTACCCAGGCGCAAACACCAGCAAGACTAGGAGTGATATTAAAAAGTGAAATTTGATCCTTATAAATCTGTTCCTGATATTCTTCACTCCAGGACGAAGCTTCGTCTTTTGGTCCAAAATTACTGCCGTATTTTGCTTCCCCTCCAAATTCCGAAATGAAAACAGGTTTCTGATAAATCATATCCCATTTCGTGTCTGTGGGCTTGCCCTGCCATGGAACATACCAGCCGAGGTATTCATTAATAGCCATGAAATCAAAATATTTGTACAGGGAATCCCACACATGAATCGTGTTGTTTTCGTAATGCTGATCGTTGATTACCGAGGTAACGAGTCTCGTAGAATCCTGCACCCGGCATTGTTTTGAAAGTTCAATTAAACTTTTATCGCGATCAGGTGTAGACGAAAATGTCTCGTTTGACAAACTCCAGATAACGACACTACAGCGATTCCTGTCGCGACCAATCATTTCTTTCATCATAGTCTGCATTTTCTCCTGCATACCGGGAGCGCTGAATTCAATATGCTGGTAAACCGGAATTTCTTCCCATACCATCAGTCCCATTTTTTCCGCCAGTTTTACCATATGTTCATTATGCGGATAATGAACAAGTCTTACGAGATTACATCCAAGCTCCCTCGCCCAGGAGAGCAAGATACTATCGTCCGTTTCATTGAATGCTCTGGCAGCTTTGAACGGTTTTTCTTCATGAATATTTACCGCTTTCAGAAAAATGGATTTACCGTTGAGCAGGATTTTCGTACCATCCACTTCAATATTTCTGAATCCGATTTCATCAGTAACTGTGTCTGTTTCCGACTGAATAATCACATGATACAATTTCGGATTCTGGGGGGACCATAATTGAATGGCCGAAGAAAAATGTACGTTCGCAAATCCATTTTGATTAGATTTTGACTGGTAGTTTACTTTTAAATCCGGAATGATGATCCTGATATTTTCAGATTTCTTATTCCCGTTTAAACGGATCCATCCGGATACTTCATTATTGGATTTCTTTCTAAGCTGGATAAAATAATTTTCAATGAAAGAATGATTCGTTTCAATAAGATTTACTTCGCGCGTAATGCCTCCGTAGTTGAACCAGTCATAACCAAGGCCGGGCAATCCTTCTTTGAGTCGTTTGTTATTTACTTTAACTATAATTGAATTATCACCGTCTTTCACCAGATCGGTGATCTCAAACTGGAAGGGTGTGAAACCTCCTTCATGAGATCCTAACTTCAGGCCGTTCAGATAAACATCAGCTTTATAATTCACGGAACCAAAATGCAGAAAAAGTCTTTTATCTGGATTTCTCTTAAATGAAAATGTTTTCTTGTACCAGATGGTGATTTCCTCATAAGTCAGTTCAGGCATTTGGGTATTGAAATCCCCCGGGACCTGCAATGTCGGTCCTCCGTCAAAAGAATATTCTACGAAATCCGTTTTTTTTATGGGTTTCTTCTCCAGCCACACCTGCCTGTAATCCCCTGCATCTGATGGATCGATGATAATCTGCCAGATCCCGTTCAGACTCCAGGTTTTTCTTGCATCAATATTCATCATGGTTGTTTGAGCCATCAGCGTATTCAAATCTTTCAAAAAGAATACTAAAAAAAGAAAAACACTACTCAATCCATTCACTATTTTATTAGGCATAAAGTATAGTTACCTGAAACTAAAAAATATAATGAGAACGGGCGCTTTCTTTAAGGCAGAACTTCGAAAATAGACGGGATTGGTAAAATCCGGGATTAGACTATATTTGCACCCCTGATAAAATCAAAAGACAGTTGCTCTGCCCGGGTGGCGAAATTGGTAGACGCACTGTGTTCAGGTCGCAGCGTGGGAAACCATGTGCTGGTTCGAATCCAGTCCCGGGCACCATTTAACCTTGTAAGTCATTGATTACAAGGTTTTTTATTTTTTAGTGTGTCAAATATGTGTCACTTATTACCGCTTATGCTCGTTTTAAATGACTCATAAATGACTCACGAAATGACAAACAAAATGTCATATTTCGGGTGCTTCATGACGGCTGGTTAAATTTTCAAATTCGCCTCCATCTTAATTATTCTATCCGTTTTCTATCGGATACACCCTGTTTTACTGAAATAAACTTTATTATTAGCTAATACAAAATCACAGGATCATACGTCTATATCCTGTCTGTTCTGTAAACCTTCTTGTTCTCCAGATCATTTACTCGAAAAAGTTATTTATGTCAGAAATGACGGCTGTTCATTTTTTAAAATCGTGGGAATGGTAGCGCAAAGAAGCAAGTTCGAATTTGAAAACACGGTAGAGTATACCTACGGAATGCTACCGGGTGACTGCATGGAAAAAACACTATCGGCCGATATATTTGAAAATGATACGTATTATTTTTTTGCAAGCTGGTCAACAGAAACGGCACTAAGAAAATTTATAAATTCTCAAGAATATCAACTATCAGAAGCACATACGATGCAATGGGGGTACTAATAAAAATTGAAATTGGGTACCATGTTGAAATTAAAACTATTCGAATCCCTAACTAAACAATGATTAGAAACTACAGAGAAAAGAGTTCTTAGACATAACACATATATTGTTACTACCATTTCACCTTTAAACTTTCATGTATGATTTTCTTCAGGAAAAAATTATTGTGCCTGACGTTACTAATAAGTACAGTAACGACAGGATTTACACAGACAGCAAAGAAACCCAATATCCTTTTCATCATGGCCGATGATATTGGCTGGATGCAGCCTCGTTGTTATCACCGGGGTTTGATGGTGGGTGAAACTCCCAATATTGACCGCATCGCCAATGAAGGTGGCATCTTCATGAGCGCCTACGCAGAATCGAGTTGTACGGCCGGGCGCACGGCCTTCTTAACGGGCATGACCCCCATGCGTGCCGGCATGCTAATGCCGCAGTTACCGGGTGCCATTTCGTACCTGCGCCCCGGCACGCCAACGCTTGCCCGGTTCCTGCTTAACCTGGGCTATACCACGGGCCAGTTCGGTAAGAACCACCTGGGTGATAACCCCGAATCACTGCCTACCGCCAATGGCTTCCAGGAATTCTGGGGCTACCTATATCATTTGGATGCCATGGAGCAGGTAAGCTTTCCGGACATCAATAGCAGTCCGACCCAGCAGGGCGTCATCCCGCCCTGCAAAACGATTCCGATTCCCGGGGTTCCGAATCCTCCCGGCGAAGTTGACCCGAGGGAAGGCAATTGCCTTACACCGCCGCGCCCGGTCCTCTGGATGAAGTCCCCTGACGGCACGGCCAAAAATCAGATGGGCAAGGATGAAGGACCGCTCACGCTGAAGCGTTCAGAAACGGTGGATGAAGAGATTTCTGCACACGTTATCGACTGGCTGGATCGCAACGATCCTAAAAAAACAAACAAGCCGTTCTTCTGTTGGTACAACCCGGCTCGTATGCACATCACGACGATGCTCCCGCAGAAGTACCTGGATATGCTGGGCACCAAGGGCGGTAAAGACTGGGGCATCAACGAAGCCGGCATGAAGCAGTTGGATGACAACATCGGCTACGTGCTTAAGAAGCTCGAAGACATGGGCGAACTCGACAACACCATCATCGTTTTCACCACCGATAATGGGGCCGAGACTCAAACATATCCGGATGGGGGTATCACCCCGTTCAAAGGCAACAAAATGACGACGTGGGAAGGCGGTATGCGTGTTCCAGCCGTCATACGCTGGAATGGCGTAATCAAGCCGGGCACGGTCTTCGACGGCATCTTCGCCTTGTATGACTGGTTGCCTACGTTTGTGGAAATTGCCGGTGGTCCCAAAGGGGATGATCTAAACAAGCAGATTATGGCGGGTAAGTACGAGGGTATTAAAAAGACCAAACTCGCAGGTATCAATCAGCTCTCTTACCTCCAGGGCAAGACGCAGAGCAATCGCGATTACTTCTTCTACTACCAGGGCAGCATTCCATCAGCCCTCCGCTGGAAGAACTGGAAGTTCTATTACACCATGATGGGCGCGACCGGCACCAAGTCGATTGAAGCTCCAACGACGTACGCCTGGACACAGGTCGACAATATCGGGCGTGATCCGTTCGAACAGTCCTGGGGGGACGGTTCGAAGTCAGTAACGGGGTACGGCGGCGCCCTTGCCTCCCCGAGTACGGCATATCTGTACGACTGGAACCTGCTGCCCATCGGCCAGCTCATGTGGATGAAGGAACTCGAGTCTTATGCTGAGTTCCCACCGCTCCAGGAAGCTGCGAGTTATAACCTCTCAAACATCCTCCAGAGGGTTAAAGAGATGGCCGCACAACATCCTAGCGAGTAGATAGGAAAAGCAGCGGTTCGGTAGTGTAGTCAAATATAGTTAGTGATTTTTGTAGAATATAATTAGAACTTTGTATGTCAATCTGAACAGGAAGCGGGTTCTGCTGGAGAGCAACCTGTCAACAATTAGGTTGATGCTAAAAAATAAAGAAGGAGCTGATTGATTTCAGCTCCTTTTATTTTTATCTGATAGCATTCCCGTCGTTGCAGGGGCCGGAAACGTATAACCTCAAAGTTATCCTGAGACAGATTCAGACTGCCAGACGCGCGAGTGAATAAAATATTTAAAAATTTCAAAGGCGTGCGGTCAATAAAGCCGCCCATTTTTTATTTGTAAACAGTATGTATTTTATTTAATGAAATCTGAAAAGCATCTATTTCACCACTTCCGAGACCTGAAATAAATGCAAATCGCGAAAAGCAAAAATTACATATAACTAAATCACCAAACGATGAGTTATTAAAACCTGATCAATCGAAAGAACAAATTAAAAAAAGATTAAAGCAAAAACTAAAGCATTGAACTAGAAATCTTAATGTATGGAAACACCGATCAATTTCAATATGGAAAAGATCAGCAAGGCTGTCAAAGTTTTGGTTCGTTCCAAAGCTATTGAATATTGCCTACGAAGAAAATGGCAAAATTATTGAAGAATCCGCGCACTGGAAATAAACTCGTCATTCAAATTCCTGAAAAGCATAAATCCTGTACGCTTTGTGTGAAACGAAAAAGAGAGTATTAAGCTTTTACCGAGACTTTAGCGAATTGTAAGAATATTTACTTCGTCGGAACGCAATGTATCCTATAATATCACTAGCTAAATTAGCTATTAATTCAGATTGACCTCAGGAAATAACAATTCGAGTCACGGGCAAAAAACAAAGACATCATCCCGGGAGAATCTTGCCTTCACCTGATTCGAGCGGATATCTGGTCGCAACAACATTTCTAGAACCGAATGAATGGAATCGCGAAGGTTGGAATATCCCCGTTGGCGAGGGGTTGCTTTTTCAAGCCGAGTTGCACCAACACTGGCTGATTGTTTACTATCCCAAAAGCGATGATCTGGTAACACTGCTCACCGCCATTTTTAAATGCAACCCGGTAGGCATTCACCCGGTGACCCAACAGATAGCAGATGATACGTTCCTTTGTAAATTCCGGGTGGGTCTCTAGTTTTTTTATCAGGCCGTTGACGGCGAAGATCATATTATCATCCTCCACGTAGATCCAGGAGAGACTCCCCTCATCAGTCTTAATCTGATACTCTGACTCAACCGTGCATTCGGCCGGAAGTGTCATCTGACGAAAGCAAAAATTGACGGTCTTCGCCTGCTGACCGGATTGCGCCCGTATCGAAGTCACTGACACCAATAGGCACAGGATTAAAAACTGTTTCATAATCGCTCAAAATGCAAATAAAACAGTTTATTCAGAAAATTCTTCGACGGATGGACGGATTTTGCATGTCAATGGCCTTATTCAGCCTGCTAAAATTGACCATTTTTATCCGCATGGACAGACCGATAAATTGTAAAATTAACGCCAACCCAATCCGGGTGCAACATGCTTAAGGATAGAAGACAATATATGAACATTGTATTCTACCCCTAATGTATTGGGAATCGTCAGCAGTACGGTATCTGCTTCCTGAATGGCTTCGTCCTTCTCCAGTTCTTTTATGAGTTGATCGGGTGCAGCTGCATAACCTCTTCCGAAAACAGCGCGTTTGGTCGGCTCTATCATTCCGAATTGATCGGTCTGGTTTTTTTCGCCACCAAAATAAAGCCGGTCCTGTTCAGTCACCAACGCAAAAATCGAACGACTCACAGATACACGCGGTTCACGGGCATGTCCTGCTTTTTTCCACGCTTCCTTATACAATCTTATTTGTTCGGCTTGCTGTATATGGAACGGTTTACCATTTTCATCAAATTTCAATGTAGAACTCTGCAGGTTCATGCCGTTTTCAGCGGCCCAAATTGCAGTCGCATTGGAGGCAGCTCCCCACCATATACGTTCCCGCAATCCCGGTGCATGTGGTTCCAGTCGCAGCAAACCGGGTGGGTTAGGAAACATCGGGTTTGGATTAGGTTGCGCAAAACCTGTTCCTTTTAACCTGTCCAGGAATTGCAATGCTTTGCGTCTTCCCATCTCCTCATTTGTTTCTCCTTTGGCGGGCTCATATCCGAAATGGCGCCACCCGTCTATTACCTGTTCCGGTGATCCCCTGCTGATCCCAAGTTGCAAACGTCCTTGTGAAATTAAATCCGTAGCGCCCGCCTCTTCCACCATATACAGCGGATTTTCATAACGCATATCAATAACTCCTGTTCCCATTTCTATTTTACTTGTTTTGGCAGCAACAGCCGCAAGCAAAGGAAAAGGCGACGCTAACTGCGAGGCAAAATGATGTACCCTGAAATAAGCACCATCTATACCTACTTGCTCGGCAGCAACCGCCAAATCAATTGACTGAAGTAATGTATCTGCCGCACTGCGGGTTTTATATGCAGGATGGTTTGCCCAATGACCAAACGATAAGAATCCTATTTTCTTCATAAAGTCTCTAAACAGATAACCGCGAAATTTGTTTCGTGCCCTGATCTTCCCCTTGCATCATGTTATGTTCCTCTCCGGAGTTTATTTTTCTTTCCTATCAGTGATTCAATCATCGCTACCATCACTGCGAATATTGCATAATGTGATCCTCTTACCAGGTAATCGCTAAATGCCCAAGTACGCAAAGAAAGATTCCAATCATTGATCGTTATGTTTACAATAAAAAAAACGGCCCACAACGTTAATAGCCAGTAAAGCATGCGTCCTTCTGAATTTCTCACCAGGTAAACGACTACGAAAAAATAGATGCTAAATAATACCAGACCTATTATAAAGTTTCCGTTCCCAATGAACCACATGTATAATAGATATAAAAAGTTGCCAAACAGGTTACTGTTCGGAAACGTCCGCCGTATTTCGAGATCGATGGCATCGGCCAGTGAAGACAATGTTATGCAAAGCGAAAATTCTTTTACAAACGCCGATACCTTCATCCCTATTATTTTATTTAACTACTTTCATCCACTTTGATCATCATCAGACCAAATCAATCAGTACGTCTGTAAATAACTCATAACGAGTTGATATACTTAAAAGTAATAAAAAAAGCGTTTTTCCTGCGGGAACTATTTTACGGCAGCAATTCGTAAGGACGCTGCGTATATTCGGGCCGTACAGACCCCTTGCGCACGATTTTTGATATTTTTTGAAGTACTGCAGATATTACACTACTCACCTAAACCAATTCTTTACCCCATTTTTCCAAAAGACGTAAAGAGACGTAAGGAAACGTAAAGAAACGTAAGCAATCATAAAAACGCCGATCTGGCGTTATGTTACAAAGCCTTTTTAACTATGGCCCAAATAACGGACAACCTGATTATGAAAAATATGTCTGGAGCAATTGGTAAACAATTGGTATTCAGAAAGGTAAATGGGAAAACCATCGCCTGCAAATACCCTAACCGCAGCCATGTAATCTATAACGACGAGCAGATCGGGTACCGGACCCTGTTTGCAAAGGCTTCGGCCTATGCGAGCAGTATTGTAAAGGATCCGGTTAAAAAAGCTGCTTATAAAAGACATGGGGAAACATCCGTTTATCATTCTGCTTTGAAAGATTATATGGACGCAGCCCGGGAAAAGAAAATCCAGTAATTTGGCATTTCACCCATCCGGTAGCGGTCGATTATGAAATTTTATCTGGCAGCCATAACCGCCTACGCTATCTGGGGATTTTTCAGTCTCGTTCTCAAACCACTGCACAATTATTCTTCTGTAGATATCCTGTTTTATCGTGTTTTTTCTTGCGCTATATTAATGCTCTTGATTAGTTTTCTTTTCAGACGTAAGAAGTTGAAGGAGACCCTGCAGGTTTTCAAACAGATGTCCCCACAAAAAAAACAAAGAACTATTTTACTCAATGTTGGTGGCAGTATTTTCTTAACCGGCAATTGGTTCTCTTTTATTTACGTGATGAATCACATCAGCATCAAGGCAACTTCACTGGCTTATATGGTCTGCCCGATTTTGACGACACTGCTTTCCTTTTTCCTGCTGCATGAAAAACTGAATAAATTCCAATGGTCAGCAGTACTACTGAGCATTGCAGGTTGCTTATTACTTTCTTACGCAGACCTGGTGGATATGCTCTTCAGTATGGTTATAGGTTTCAGTTATGCCTGTTACCTCATCACCCAACGCGAGAATACCGGATTCGATAAGTTTTTTACCCTAACCATTCATATTCTCTTGTCATCTCTTATATTGCTTCCATTCTTTCCAGCTTATAGCGGACCGATGCCGGCTGAAGTAAAGTTTTATTTTTACATTCTGATCATAGCCATTTTTTTTACCATCATCCCACTATTTCTGAATCTATATGCGCTCCTGGGTTTGAGTTCTTCCACGGCAGGAATGTTGCTGAATATAAATCCCATCATCGCTTTTTTACTGGCAACATTTTTCTTTCACGAGTCCATCACCTCATTGCAGATTTTGGGTTATGCCATCATTTTTATTGCAGTGATCGTATTCAATGGAAGGCAAATATTTAATTTGAAACCCCGGGACCAAAGTAGGTGAATGTATTATTAAGTTCTTTTGCAAGATCTTTCCAGTTTTTTTCCGTTGCCATTGACATAATTTTAAATCGCATTTCAACGAGGTAATCTGTATAACTCTTGCGCAATTCAATCATTTTGGCACGCATCGGTTCAAAGTCCTGTCGTGAAACGGTGTAAGGCCTAAGCGCTTTCAAATATTTATAGTTTAACTCAAGAAATGCTTCTGTGAGATTGTCGCCCTTGATTTCATATTCACCAATGATTATTCTGATTTTGGCCCTGCCCGCAGAATCCGTTATATATTTATTACAAGCCATAATTAATCTTCCCTGCAACTGTTCATTTCGACTTATAATGGCCTTTCTGACTTTTGCCTCATCAGGTACTTTTGTCGCTTTATTCATAATACTGTCCCATTCGTTCGGGCGTATGAGAGACCTGGTTTTTAATTCCGAAGTCAGGAATCCATCCAATAATTCTTTAAGTCCCATATAAAAACTGTCATAAACCTGTTTAAAATCTCCTGCTGTTGAAGTACGGCTCATATTCAGGTCCACGAGTTTTTTATCATAGACTTTTTTTGTTTGTTTTTGGAATGCTTCCTCACCTTTTTCGACCTGCTTAACAATCTTGTCAATTTCTGCTTTACGGTCTTTATCTTTTACATACATGCTGACACCCTTCTCGAAATTTGGATCGAGAAGAAATGTTTCATGTCCGCCGCCAAAAAGAATAAAATACAAAGCCAGTAATCCGATAATCATAAAAACCATTGAATGTGTTAATGAGACCCCTTGCTTATTTTCAATTTCTAATTAGGTTTTCTAACGATACCCATACGTGGAGGCGCAACGGGTGATGCTACACCATAGATCACAGTGATACCAGATCCCCCGCCCCAGGTAGAGGTTGGTCTGAAAGGATCAGCAGAAGTAGCCGCTATGGGATCATTCCAGTTATTCGCAGCCCATACATTTCCCGCAGCATCAACAGAAACATCTGTTAACATCTGAATCGTGCCGCTTTTAAAAAGATGAATCACGTCTCCTGTTTTAGTACCTGCCGGATGACCCTTTGTATTATCTCCTGCCACCAGCGCTACACTTTTGCCTCTGGGAGAAAAGTTTCCAACCCACACGTCATCATTACCATCGATATTCAAACCCCATGGAACATCGATTGCGCCATTTGCCGAGTAACCTTCGGGAACAGGTTGTGTACCCTGCGGCGTAATCATACTTACAATTCCGGTGCTTTTCGGATACCTCAGCATCGCAGCTCCAAGAATTTCAAATTGTTCCATAATGGAAGCCCCATCCGGCACTTTGGGTACCGGGAAGTCAAGAGAACAATTGCTGGCCACCCACACATTTCCTTTGGAATCCATAGCCAGGGCGCGTACGCTTATCCCGCAACGAAATGTTTCCGCTTTAGAGGGATCAGATGCAGGAAACCGGGTAACGAAATCCGATTGTGAATTGCTCACCCATACGCGGTTTTGAGGATCAATAACAACATCAAATGGAGATTTAAGCCCGGGAACCTTTACAATTTTCCCTTCTTTGATATTGCCATTCGGGAAAAACAAAAGCTCGTTGCCTGAACCATCTGCGATCCACACATCTCCATTGGCAGCCACACCTATTCCCATCAGGCCGGTAAGCTTTTCCTTGAATGGAAAATCACTTTCAGTAGCCGCAGGTTTTCCATCGAAATCAAATACACCTATATGTCCGTTAAAACTGGTAACCCATACTTTATCCTTTGTAACTGCTGTTCCCCAGCCGATACCGTCAATGCCCATACCGGTGAATCCAACAATAGCGGGAGAAATTGCTTTACCCGACGGGGATAGTTCCGAAAGTCCTCCTCCGATGCTATGAATTACACCTGATTGAGAACCTGCCATCCAGTTCTGCCCTGTCCATAGATTGCCTTTTGCATCAAACATTAAACGGCCGGGAGAGTACACACCACCTCCTGCAAAACATAACATCAATGCGAAATCGTCCGGCACATACGCCAGGTAAGGAACAAAAGGAGCGCTACGACGGGAACCGTCTTTTGGCTGGGGATAGGCTTCATCAAATAAAGCATATAAGGTTTTTGAATCAGACCAGGAAGATCGTGCAATAGATGCCATCGCATCCAGTGTGCTGACCGGAGTCGCATTACCCGGCTGGGTAGCAGCTTTCAGGAACCTGGAGCGCCAGTCATCATTTGATGATGTTGCGAACGCACTGATCAATGCGCCCAATGTATTTAGTCTTGCAAGGCTTTCACTTTGTGTACTATTGATCGGATCCACCAATACGTCACCCCAGGCTCCGGTGATGGGATCTACCAGATTGGGAGCGTTATCAGCCGCAATTCTTAACCCCAGTTTATTTCCTGAAATGGATTCACCATGTATAAATTGGGCGGAAGTAAAGGCTGAAGCCACCGTGGTAAGTTCATTGATCGTAACAGTCTTTGGCAGTTTATAGCCGAGCACCGACAAAAGAGCAAGGGATTCACCGGAACCATTCGACGCTCCGCCTTTAGCTACAAGATAATAAACGCCTTCCGCGAAAATATGATCATCATGAAATTTAAAAAGTCCTTTATTGTCCGTCTTGCCCTGAGCCAGCTGTTTCGAAGAACTCACATCTGCGACAAATAATGTAACAGTTGAACCAATTACCGGCTTGCCGGCAATTTGCACCTTCCCTTCAATATCTGCTGCGAATGTTCTGAACGTAGCAGATAATAATATGAATAAAACAAAGTAGTGTCGTAAGCCATTCGGCATTTCATTCGATTTATCTGTTGAACTTTCTGTTCGTCCAATGGATAAACGTTTAAATCTGTTCATAAAAAAATGTAGTTCGGTTATTTAATATGGATTGACGGTCTTGATGGACCAGCGGTTAACGGGTATGCATGGGTAGGAATTCTTAAAGACGGACTCGTAAACGTAAAGTATTAGTCTGGTCAATAAAATCTTCAAAAAACCAGACAAATCTATAAAAAAAATCAGCGCCACCAAATGCAGTAATCAAAGGATTGACTAATTTGTACCCTTCCGGAGAATAAATTTATGCAATAAATATATATTTTAAATCTTGAACTACGCATGACAAATTCTTCTGACAAATTCTGGAAGTATTTTTTTATTTTTGCAGGTATACTCACTGCTTTAGGCGCGGCTCCGGCGATGCTTTTCCCTAAAAACGGTCTTCATGTAACGATGGGCCTTGCGTACGCGGAGAAAAGTCCGCAGATGGAGCCTATTATAGGCCACTGGGGTATCATGGTGGTCGGAATCGGTATTTTGCTGTTTGTCTCCGCAAAATATAAACAGCTGCGGTTCTCAACAATTATCTTTTCAACTGTAGAAAAAATATATCTGGTCTCATTTGCTGTGTATAATTTTATTATTGCAGCCCCCTATGCGAATAATTATACGATTGTCGTAATTGGCGACGGTTTAATGGCCTTCGGTGGAATATGTTACTTATTAAGCCACCGTAGGAAAGCTGCTGTATAATATATAGAAAGTTGCATCCCGGTACCGCTCAGAAATAACTACTTTTAGCGTGTAAAATCATTAACCTTATCCGGTTTAGTATAGACCGAAATTACGGCTGCATGAGACGGACTGCTGTGACGTTGCTGGTCGGCTTTATTTTATCCAGTGTACAAAGTCATGCCCAACAGATAAGTTATTCGGGCAAATCTGTTCAACTGGAATCATTTTTTTCCTCGGTATCAAAACAATCCGGTTATCATTTTTTCTATAACGCGAGCTCGCTCACCCATATTCCACCGATATCTATTCGGTTGAAATCTGTATCGCTGGATTCGGCAATGCATTTCGCGTTAAAAAATCAACCATTCACTTATTCCATTCAGGGAAAAACGATTTTTTTATCGCCAGCTATATTTGCAACCAATGAATCTTCCAGTGAAAAAACTTCGGGTCTGCAAAAAATAAGGGGGAGAGTAATCGACCAGTCCGGTTTGCCGGTTCCTGGCGCTTCTATTGTCAGTACCAACCCAAAAACTTCAACACTCACGGGCGAAAATGGTGACTTTCAGATTATGCTGCATAAAGGAGACAGTTTGGTCATAAGTAGTATTGGATACAGCAAAGTCAATATAAATCCAGACAGCAACTTCATAATCGTCGTTATGCAATACAGTGCCAGTCCGCTTGATCAGGTTATTGTCGGAGGTAATTTATTTGCAACGAAAAGGAAATCGGATATCAGTTCAGTGACTATAATTGACAGCAAAACACTTGAAACGCTACCTGTCACGAATATTGCAGAAATATATCGCGGTTTGGTACCGGGCACCAACAGTTATTCTACAGGTGATCAGTCGCAAGGTGCTCCTACCCTGACAATTCGTGGTGCTGCCAGCGAAAATTCAATCTCCGAGATCAATGTAGTGATAGATGGTGTGGAATTTGCCGGCGGGTCCGGATATCTGTCGACGTTAAATAAGGATAATATTGATCGCATCGAAATCCTCCGTGGCCCTGAATCCTCCACACTGTATGGCACGGGCAGCAATGGCGGTATCGTTCAGATCTATACAAAAAAAGCCGCACGGAATACGAATGATTTATCGGCAACTGCGGCGGCTGGTTTTATACAGAGTAAATGGACGCCCTCCAGCGCTTTTCAACAATATTACACGCTGGACAAAAATATCAGCTTCAAAAATACGGGTGTCCTTGCAGGGGGCACTTATCAGACCAATGGACCCTGGTTGCCTGGTGGAGGAGAAAAAACGGGCACAGCCCATATCAGTTTAACATGGGATCCGACGAATAAAATTTCCATGAATGTGAGCGGATATTTTGCAGGAACTGAGCGTAATGTGTCCAGAAATCCGGCTTACGACACCTGTATTCATATTCCAGATTCACTTCAATATTTAGGTGTTGCTCCAACTAAACTGACGAATAAAAAAGGCAATATAAATAGTTATATCACCGGATTCAATTTCGTTTACCTGGCAAACGTTCGCTGGACCCATCATCTCACAGTGGGATTTTCAGAAAATACCATTCATCAATCCCCGGTTGCATCGATTGATAAAAGCGGAATGGTGCCAGACAATTTTAATCAGTTAACCAGTAAAACAACGACCATCCGGTATTCCAATATTTTGAATCTGGCGGACCACAACAAAATATGGAATGCAAGTGTGATGAGTGGTGCGGAGTATAAAAATGTTTTTTTTCAAGATAAAGTTACGGGGAGCCAACCCTATTTATTAGACAGCGATCCTCCGAATGCTAATCTGGGCATTTTTACACAAGTCAATTCATCTTATAAAAATATTTTTCTGACCACGGGTCTGCGTTACGATTATAATAAATTGTTCGGAAACAATCACTCCCTGAATCCAAGGATCGGATTAACTACAAACTATTCGTTAATCGGATTAATCATCAAGCCCCGCATTTCCTGGGGAAGCGGTATCACCGCACCGTCCTTCAGTGCCCGTTACGGATATCCATCAGATGGTAGCACTATTGGCGCACCAAATCCGACGATAAAGCCACAACAACAAAGCGGTTTTGACTATGGATTAGAAATCTACGACAGGCGAAATCGTTTCTCAGGAGAAATTGTTTATTATGATAATACGCTAAAAAATATGTTTGTCGACAATTCACTTCCGCCGGAAAATGGATTACAGGTTTATCAGATCAGCAATGCAGGAGTAATAACGAACCGTGGATGGGAATTTTCAGCCAGATACAAATTGGGCAGGCATTTTTCTTTGTATGGATCTTTTTCGATTATGTATTCGGTTATTAAAGATTCAACAGGTGATTACCTGAGCGCTCAGTTAATTGGAAAAGCACCGGGATATCAGTTAAAAAATTTGCCACGTCATACAGCAGGTTTGTTTTCGACCTATCATTTTTTCAGTCTATTTGGTAAAAAAGACGCCGGTAACCTGAGTGTTAATATTACTGAAGTGGATGGAGTGTATGCACTGAATGGGGTTCAGTATCTTACAGATCTTGCTTATGGACGCACACCCGCAACCGGAAACATCCCTGATCGCTACTGGGAAACCAGTGGTACTATTTTTAAACTTGGATTTAATTTCGAATATTATATCCTGGATGGTATCAGCTTTTTCGCTCAGGGCTCGAATATCCTGAATCAGAATCAGTACGAACAAAACTCAAATTTCCCTACGCATGGCGCTACCTGGTTATTTGGTTTTAAGTTCTCCACTCAGAAATAAATACAGCATTCAATTGGAAGTTAATTCAATACACAAGATCATTCACATCGATATGGATGCTTTTTATGCATCTGTTGAACAACGCGACGACCCCGGGTTGAAAGGCAAACCCATTGTGGTAGGTGGCTCACCTGAAGGCCGCGGAGGTGTGGTGGCTACCGCAAGTTATGAAGCAAGAAAGTTTGGTGTACGTTCTGCCATGCCTTCGAAAACTGCATTGCGTCTCTGTCCATCTGCCATTTTTGTAAAACCCCGCTTCGCAGCATATAAAGAAGCATCGGATAAAATACGTGCCATTTTTCACCGCTACACAGATCTCGTCGAACCATTGTCGCTAGACGAAGCCTATCTGGATGTAACCACCGACAAACTCGGCATCGGCTCGGCCATTGATATCGCCAAAGAAATCCGACAATCCATTCGGGATGAATTACAACTTACCGCTTCAGCCGGTGTCTCCATCAATAAGTTTGTTGCCAAGATAGCATCCGATATCAACAAGCCCGACGGACTCGCTTTCATCGGCCCCTCTTCAATTGAAGCTTTCATGGAAAAACTGCCCGTTGAAAAATTCTATGGTGTGGGAAAAGTTACGGCTGAAAAAATGAGGAGCATGAACCTGCATACAGGCGCAGATTTAAAGCAACTCACAAAAAATGAAATGACAAAACATTTCGGTAAAGTGGGTAACTTCTATTATAATATCGTGAGAGGTATAGACGATCGCGCGGTGCAACCACATCGCGAAACCAGGTCGATCAGCGCGGAAGATACTTTTCCTTATGACCTCACAGATATTGAAGAAATGCATAAAGCCATCGAGGGACTGGCCGCCACGCTTGCCAGACGCACAAAGCACCATAATTTGAAAGGTCGCACCGTCACACTCAAAATTAAGTACGCAGACTTCAAACAAATCACGCGGAACCAGTCTTTATCAGAGGCTATTGATGACGAAGAAACCATTTCCACAATAGCGAAGAAATTGCTCGATAGCACAGAGCCTGTAAATATCTTGATCAGACTGCTTGGTGTGGGCATTTCAAATTTCGGTGAACAGCCAGCAAGCAACAATCGAAATAAAAATGACGGTCAGTTGGGATTGTTTGTTTAGTTATAACAATTGTTATAACTTAGATAAATTTTAATATATGCCTCCAGTACGCAAAAAATATAAACCAGCTGATCCCACCCCAGGCTTCATTGAAGAACCTGCAGTAAGTTATATTTCCAGTCTTCGGGCTATAGGTAATTCTAAAGGTGTGATTTTGAATAGCCTGGCGATTGAAAAGGCCAAGCTAAATCCAGATATAGATATCGTCATTCGTGCTGCTGAAGGCGTTATCACGATTGTACAGTTTAAAGAAACCGGTATCAATACCGACCTCTCTACCTGGGATAAACAATTTAAAGCGTCGATGAAGAAAGGCAAAAAACCAGAAAGGGATCTATTTGAAGGTCTGAAAAATGAATTTGATGTAAAAGAGTGGTAAGATGAAACAGTTTGATATTTATACGGTTGTTTTTGATCCAACAAAGGGATCAGAAATTAAAAAAATAAGACCTGCAGTGATTATTTCTCCGGACCAAATGAATGTACACCTGAAAACGGTTATTGTAGCCCCGCTAACACATAGCTTGAAGGGTTATCCCTCACGTGTATCTACGAAATTTGGCACCGATCCCGGAGAGATCGTTCTTGACCAGATTAGGGCTGTTGATAAGATAAGGCTTACAAAAAAGTTAGGTAAAATAGATAAAACAACTGCAACTCATATCAAGCTGGTTTTAGCAACTATGTTTTCATGAGTGTTTGTCGATTATAATCCGGGTATTACATTCTTATCCATTTCTTTATTCGCCTTGTCAAACGGATCCCACGACACATCCAGTTTGCCCTTGGCATTCCTCCGCACACGCAAACGCACACTGATCCCCTGGTTGCGCTGCGTGCCTTTGTTCACGATCACTGAATCCTTATTCGCTTTCAGGTTACTCAGCGGCACCTGGATACTCATGTCCGGTCCTGTTCTAGTATTATATATGCCATTCACAAACAGCGTCAAAACCGATGACCGTATCTCCATGCGGTTAACAACGATGTTGTCGCCGCGAACTTCTATGGAGTCATATAAATCTGCAAAACGTACGTCTGACAAATTTCGTTTCTTCAGAATTTTATTCTGAATTTGTTCTAAAGGAGGAAAATTTAAAAGCTGTCCGTTTTTTAAGTTGAAATGAATCGAACTTTTAAATTCCTTCTGTATAAGCTGTGCATTAGGCGTCAGACTACCCCGCATATGAATATTCGCGGTTAAATTGCCTTTGATGTTTTTATCCGTCATGGTATGAAGTCCGAAATTGTCAAAAACATAAAACAGGCTGCTCACATTAATATTATTCAGCTGTGTTTCCAGGCCAAAAGCATTGGAAGCCGTATCATTTTGCATAAAGCCGTTCAGGTACATATGGCCATCGCCGTGTTTTAATGCTACATTTTTAAACTGAACCAGATTTTCTTTTAATATAATGTTGGCCCGAAGACTGTCTACAATAAATTTTTTATAAATCACCTGGTTTGCCTTCAGACTGATATTATAATCAGACGTCGTTAGCTGGCTGATAAAGTTTGATACCGTTTTATCCGGAGCTGATTTCTTTTGTTCTTCTTCAACTGCTGTTGTTTGTGGTTTTAGAAAATTATTGAAATCGTCCAGGTTCAGTCTGTTGGAACGGATGCTCCAGTCAAATGAATATTTTTCGTTGAGATGGTTAAGAAAATAAAAGATACTATTCAATTTACCATTCATCGTCAGGTCCGAACTGCCTGAATGAAGTATCAGGTTTTCGATAATCATGTCCTTGCCTGTAAAGCGGATCACCCCACTAACCGGATCAAACCGAAAATTTCGTGGCGCGTAATGTAAGTCTGCGTCGGCCAGTGCGATGGTCCCCATTAACAGCCTTGAACTGTCATATTCTTTATCGAGCGACCCACTATAAGCAAGGTTTATCTTTCCCGTGCCGCCTTTGAATGTCAGTTCGTTTTCCTTCAGAAAGCCGTTAACCAGCCCCAGTTTAAAATCGGACAATACATTTAATGTTGCTCTGGGATGAATGAGATCACTGAGCACCACAGAATCGGAATGGAAATGCAGATTCTCCCAGTCGCCCTGAAATGCTGAAAAATGGATCACGGTATTGGAATCTTCATGTCCGCGAAATCTTACTGCTTCATTGTTAAACGTCGCCATGAAGGATGCGTGATCGACAGAAACAAACGGACTTTTTACATTGCTGTTTTCCACATTCATCCAGAGATGGATCAGCGGCGTTGAATATTGGGTTTCCGAATTATCCATACTACCAGTAAGGCTCGTTATGGGGTCTTCAATATCATAGGGCTTTAGTGTTTTCTGAAGATTTGAAGAAAGAAAAGAAACTGCTTTCCGAAAGGATAAATTACTGGTCTCCCAGGAAAGAAGAAATGGAGTACCCTCCTTCGCGAAGAAAAATTTCCCTGTAAAAACGAAAGGCTGTTGATCTACTGCCAGTGAGATCTTGTCAAAATCCAACTCCTGCAATTTTTTATTATACAAAAGCCTGAATACACCCTGCAGTGATTTGTTTTCCAGAAATGGACCCTTGGCCTGGTTAAACGTCATCGCCTGAGCCATGCAATCCAGATTCAAATAGCAGATCATCACAGGACTATTTCCTTTTTGCTGTAGAGTACAATCCAGATTGTGCACCCTGAAACCAAAATATTTATGCTTTTCGCCTTCGTCGATAGAGAGCCCGACGTGTTGCACGCTTACCTTATTGAATTGCAATGCATCGTTTTTGATCGTCACGTTCGCAAGCAAACTGTCTGCGATGATTTTTTTATAGATCAGTTTGTTGACTTTCAGACTTACATTAAAATCCGCCGACGTGATCTTACTGATAAACGTGGATACGGATGCCTCGGGTGCAGACTTATTATCAGCCGTTACTACTTTTTTTGTCTGTTTCTTGAAAAAACTATTGAAATCGTCGAGATTCAGTTTGTTAGATATGATGCTCCAGTCAAATGAATATTTGTCGTTGAGATGATTAAAAAAATAAAAGATGCTTTTCACTTTGCCATTGATCTTCAGATCTGAACTACCTGAATGAAGTGTAAGATTTTCAACTTCCATGTTTCTACCGGTAAACCGAATCATACCACCTACCTGGCTAAAGAATAAGTTTTTCGATATATAGTGAAGCCCGGCGCCTTCCAGTAAAATCGTGCCGTTCAACAACCTTGAACTGTCATGAAATTTCTCCAGCGATCCATTATAAGCAATGTTTATTTTCCCCGTACCCTGAGTGAAAGCGAGTTCATTTTCTTTGAGAAATTTGTTGATCGTGTCCAGCTTAAATTCAGAAATTACGTTCGCTTTTATTCTGGGATGAATGAGATTGCTGAGCACAATGGAATCTGCCCGGAAAGGGAGATTTTCCCAGTCGCCCCGAAAATCCGAAAAATGTATTACCGTATTGGAATCTTCATGTCCCCGCAATCGCCTGGATTCATTGTTATAAGTCGCCGTAAAAGATGCGTGATCTACGGCGAGAAAAGGACTTTTCAAATTCCTGTTTTCCACTTTCACCCGGAGATGAATCAGTGGTGTGGCGTATTGGGTTTCGGAATTATCCAGACTACCCGTCAGACTGTCAATCGGATCTTCGATATCGTACGTCTCCAGTCTTTTTTGAATATTTCCCGAAAGCAGCGACGCCGCTTTTCGGAAAGACAGATTACTGGTCCGCCAGGAGAGATTAAAGGGAGTTCCTTCTTCCGCAAAAAAAAATTTCCCCGTAAGTACAAAAGGCTGCTGATCGATCGCCAGTTGGATGTTGTCAAAATCAAGTTCCCGGGAATCTCTGTTGTATGATATCCCAAACACCCCCTGCACGGATTTGTTTTCAAGGAATGGACCCTTTGACTGGTTGAATGTTAAGGCATGAACAACGCAATCCAGATTCAAATCGATCGCGAGCACGGGACTACCCTTTTTTCTTTGAATGTTAGCCGTCAGCTCATGAATATGGAAACTAAAGAACTTATGTTTTACGCCTTCGTCAATTATAAACCGGGCATCACTGACTGCGATAAAGGGATATGGTTGACTGGCGGAACTGTCGTTGCGCGACCTGATCTTTTTTTTGAACACATCAGTATTGGCATAACCCGTACTATCAGTATAGAAATAAATGTCCGGTTTGTCCAGATCAAGACGCTGGATACTTACTTTTCCGTGGAAGAGCTCCCAGAAATTAATCGTAGCATACACCTGGTTTGCCGAAAGCAGATCATGATGGTGACGGCTCCAGAGGCTGTCGCGCAGATAAATGCTGTCAATGGTCAGTGCAATCAGCGGAAAACTGCTTTTAAAACCAATATGGATATCGCCAATATGAAGCGTGGCCCCGTTCAGTCCTTTTTCTGTTTCCGATTCTAAAAAGGAAATAAACTGCCGTTGGTGTTGTTTTACATAAAAAGAAACGACGGTCAATGCGATTGTCAGCAACGCGATCCCGATAACCAGTACACGTAAACTGATTTTGAATACTCTTTTCATGATAGACCCGAAGTTATCTATTGGAATTCACTATTCTCCAGATAACACAATATTGATATGAATTGCAACATGCAGTATAGCTTCAGCCGGAGGGAGCTGGTACATTTGCATCCACAAAAAACACGTAACTAATTAATAATCATTTAAAATTAGCACCATGAACAATCAGAATATTTTTTGGATAGCGATGGCAGCCTATGCCATCCATATGATGGAAGAATTTTTTTACGACTGGAAGAACTGGGCCAACAATACCTTGCACCTGCCGGTCGAATGGTCGGGGTTCTATGTAACAAATACAGCCGTTTTATTTTTGGGCATCGCCTGCGCTTCCGTTGCCTGGAGCGTTGCCTGGTTTGCTTTGAGTTTTCCGGCTTTGATGCTGATCAATGCTTTTTTCTTTCATGTAGTACCCGCAATCTGTACGAAGAAATTTTCACCCGGACTATTTACTGCAATCCTTTTGTTTTTTCCAATCGGGTTCTATGCTTTCCATCAGGCAGTCGAAAACGACGTACCTGGCGCGCAAATTGGAGGCGCATTTTTAATCGGAGCTTTATTAATGGCATTTCCAATCGTATTACTTAAAACCAGGAACCTGGTTTTTTTCCGCCAGGGGTAGAAGGGTTGAGCGACTTTTATTTTGAATGCATGGCCCATTTAAATCCAAAAAGCCAATTGGCACCGTACGACAGATATTGTGTGTTCTCTTCAACATTATGTTGATTCAGGATATTGGACCCCTGTGCAAAAAATTGTAATGCACCTGTAATATGATATTCGAAATGAAAACCTACTCTGAAAATAGTTCCAGTGGTAACAAAATAATTTGCAGGGATGGCTCCGTTATATGGTGGTGTTCTGCCATAAGCAATGTCAATTAACCAGCGAACACCGTCCAGTCCATATACGCCATCCACCTCCGTGATATTTACACTTAAACTCGCCTTATCCTTTTTACGCAATAATTTCAAAAAATCATAGGAAACAAACAGACCTGCCGTATGGCGGGGTAAAAATTTAAGCTGATATCCAGGTGCATGACCCGACAATTGCGCACTCATATAATCTCCGGTTGAATCTTCAATAAAAGAATGCATGATAGAAAAAGAACCGTATGCGGATAGTCTTCCACTGAATCGGTATCCGGCTGAAAATTCCCAGCCCCGGTTGTTCACTTCTCCCACGTTCGTATGTTGATAAACATTTAACCCACCGGGGGCAGGAGGAAGGGTATTTATCGCAAACATATTTTTAAGTTCGTTGTCATAATAAACAACTTCTCCTGAAAAACGATTCCGCCGGTCATACATTTCTACCCCATAATCAAAACCGCTCTGTTGCTGTGGTTTTATTTCTGGGTTGGGAATAGTAATAGAATATCCGTCTGATGGCATACCATATCGATAAGTGTAAGATGGTGCGGTGATACCGCTTCCCCAGGAAATGCGCGGCTTGATTATGTATGTAGAAAGCGAAAAATTGGTGGTCAGTCCGATCCTCGGATTAAGGGAATGATTATCCGAAAAGAGTTTATTATAATCGTATCGAAGTCCTGCCGTCAGATAAACATTTTTGTAAGATCCATTAACTTGCGTAAAAATGCCAGTATTTGCGTTTGGCGGATCGTTGCTAGTATAACCGGGCAGACTGCCGTTTACCCCTGATACATAAAAAATATTTTTGTACTCTGCACCGCTCGTAATACTTGCAGCCCATCCTTCTTTGGGATTCCCCAGATTCAATATATTGGAGTAACGAAACGTGGTTGTTCGGTTGGTCGCATAATAAAAATTATCCGGTGGCAGGCCGTCCTTGTTTATAGTTGCCAACGGTGACTGGTGATTATCGTTTTGTGAAAATCCCGCCGTGAAGTGATGCGTCCAGTGTAAGTTGGCCTGATATACGACATTTAATCCGGCAAAATAACTGGCGATGTCGGTTTTTTTATTTGTTAGTTTAGTTGGTTCTATACCAAAGCGCTGCAAGACCGAGTCGGGAAGATGCGTGCAGGTATCGTAAACAGGCGACCTGGAAAGATTACGTTCAGTGCCCGCATAATATCCGGCTAAATCAACGGAAATTTTCTTTAGCGGACTCCATTTCATATTCAAATGTGCTGTACCTGTTTTTTCTCCGCCGCCCGGCAACCAGGGCCCATTGGACTGATATGTACCGCCAACAAGTACGCTGGTATTTTTGAAACTGAATGGTTTATCCAACGTATAATATTGCTGAAAGGCATTGGAGGGCACCCATTTGCTTTCTATGAATCCTGCACCAGCCATGGCATATAAATCGTTTTCGCCCGGAACCGCTTTTTTTGTAAAAATCTGTACAATGCCTCCATTACTGCCAGTACCATATAATGTGGAAGATTCAGGACCCCGGAGTATTTCAATATGATCTATATTTTCTTTATTTAATGCAGATAGATAACCGGATCCTCCGGCCCATTCCACCCCGTCAACATAAACGCCGATTTCACCGAGAGAGTTTTCACTGGTTGCGCCACGAATGGTAAGACTGGGAACCTCCTGTGGCTGATCACTATAGGAAAAACTATTGGTGCCGGGAACCAGTCCCCGGTATATTTCGGCGATATCCGTCACCGGTAATGTCTGTAATGTCTTACTGTCAATAACCGTCAGCGAACTGATATCTGATTTCCTTTTCGTAGCGAATAAATTGCCTCCCACAACTACCTGTTCCAGTGGACTGGCACTATATTCCATGATGACGACTGCAAAATTGCTGTCTGGTTTTATAATAATTTTATTGTATCCGATACAGGTGATCATCAGACTTCCTCCTTTTTGGGCGTTGATCTGGAAATCACCATTTTCATGTGTAAGGGTTGAGGTATTGGAACTGGCACTTACAATAGTGGCGCCAGGAACCGGCAGGCCGGACTGATCAATCACCCGCCCCTTTATTCTTTGAAACCCTGCACCATTCGTTGCAGAGATTGCTGCTGAAGATACTTTGACCGGTGATATGAAAACCGTTTTCCCCTGAATGTCGTAAGTAAAAGGAAGATTTTTTAAAATAGCCCGTATCGCAGAGTCGAGGGATACATTTTTCAACTTAATAGACAATGGCGGAATATGACTGATCATCGCCGAGTTATAGAAGAAAACATAACCAGTCTGTTTTGATACCGACGAAAAAAAAGATTCCGGTTGCGCTTGGTTGCCCGAAAAACTAACCTGTTGTGCATCCACCTGCATTCCCGATAGTGTCACAATGACCAGCACAGTCAAAGCAGTCCGTTTCATGCACAGGCACTTTTGAGATACGCTCCGCCGGCGTAAGGTTTAATTCAACCTTAAAAGTAGTTATTTCTGAACTACAACAATCTGGTGATCGTCGTTAAGCGTAAAGGCTACGCCGGGTTGCTGCAAACCCCGCAGCACCTGTGTTAATGAGAGGGATTTATCGATCTGTCCGCTGAAGTGCGCCTTTGTTTCATTACCCTGATACATGACGTCCACATGATACCAGTCGGCAAGCTGGCTCATCACGGCAGGCAGTTCATCATGGTGAAAATAAAAAACACCGTTTTTCCATGCCATGATTTTTTCTATGTTCGCGTGCTGATCTAAAATAATATCATTTTTATCTCCGGATGTTATAACCTGTTCACCCGGCTTCATGATTTCTTTTTTATCATTGAACAGAACGGAAACGGAACCTTCGATGAGTGTGGTTGATATCCTGTGCTCTGCAGATGCATCGACATTGAAGGCTGTCCCGATATCTTCTACTAATTGTTCTCCTGCTTTTACACGAAAAGGAAGTCCGGGATTGTGTACTACTTCAAAATATACTTCGCCCGTAATTTCTACCGAACGATAACTGCCGTCAAAATGTAATGGAAATTTTATCGATGATTTGCCGTTCAACCAGGCAATCGTCTGATCCGGCAGAATGCAGCGAAATAGTTTACCACGCTCAGTTCTTACTTCATTAAACAGATGTTCACCACCGGATCCTGCATATGATACGGTACCGGCAGACTGGAAAACCTGCAGACCATCCTGAGTTGCAATAACTCCTTTAACCTGATTATCCAACACAATGGAATCACCATTCGCAGTATATAAAGTGGCGCCAATATGTTCCGGTTGCAACCAGGATGGCAGGCTGCTTATTGCCGCCGTTTTTGCCGGTTCGGAAGGCTTCCCATTTCCAACAAGATACAAAGCCCCCAAAACACAGAGCAGACATACAGAAGCCGCAACGACAATCCGGTTAAAACGTCCTGACCTGACGGAATGCTGGGGAGTTTCCAGTTTCGCTTCCAGTCTCGACCAGGAATCCTTTGACTGTTCCACATTTGTGAGATCTTGTGCATCAGTTAACAAATCTTTTTCAAAGGATAACTGCATCATCAGTATATATTCAGGCTTTGCCGCCATTCGGAGAAAAGCCTCCAGATCCCCCGGACTCAACGATTCATCCAGATATCCTTTTAAAAGCACTTTAAAATCCAGTTCTTCCAGTTTATCCATAGGTTACAACCTCTTTTAATAAGACGTTTTCACCCAAAAAAAGTATTAGTCCCATATCAGTTATTTGATAACCATTTAATAATAATGCACGCCAGCATCAGCAATTCATTTTTACGGCTGGAAAAGAAACTACGCAGTGCTTTGAGTGCAAGCGAGATATGAACTTTAACGGTATTCACGGACAATCCCATTTTATCCGCGATCTCCTGGTAACTCAGGCCTTCATCACGACTGAGCCTGTAGGCTGTTTGTTGCTGCGGGGTCAATTCGCGGATAACGTCCGCAATCAGTTTCCTGTTTTGTTTACTGATCAACTGCTCTTCAGGATTCCCGGACTCTTCCTCAAACATTTCCCGTATGCGTTGCTGGTGTTTGTTACGTGTAATATTCTTCCTGAAATGATCGGTCATTTCATTGCGCGCAATTCGAAACAAAAAATGATCAAATCGTTCAATACGGTTTAACGTATTCCGCTTCTCCCAGATTTTCAGGAAACTTGTTTGCACGGTGTCTTCTGCCAGCTCGTGTATTTTGAGATATTTAAAAGATACGGAATAAATCAGGCCGTAATACCGGTCAAAAAGATGACTAAAAGCAACGCTGTCACCTTCTGATATTCTTAACAGCAATTCTCGCTCATTATCTAAAGGTTCCAAAATCACGACACGAATTTAAATAAAACATCAGCCCGACTAATACTTTATTCCCATCAGCACGTCTTTATGTATTCCTGCCCCTGATTACTTCACTTGTCAATAGACCTGTTTTTGAAAATCGGTAACCTCCCGACAGGTTACGGGCATATCTTTTCGTAAACAAAACATCTGTAAAATACACAAACTTTTTCTATGAACAGAGGTAAACTGGTACCCTTCAATCCGGCAGAAAGCCATCTCGTTAAAGAAACACCGAGTAACGAACTTATCTATCAGCAGCTGAACAAGATCATGGCACATCGTTTATTCTCTCGTTCCGCGATACTCAGTAAATTTCTTTTTTATGTAGTTCACGAAACGCTGACAGGTAATACAAACAGAATAAAGGAGTATACCATCGCAGTGAATGTATTGAACAAATCAAAAAAATTTGATGTCCAGAGAAGCGGTATTGTACGCGTACACGCAAGCAGACTCAGGCGGACATTAGAGGATTATTATAACTCCGAAACAGTAGGTATTGACGTAATTATAAACATCCCCAGCGGAGGATACGTGCCCATTTTCCAATCAAACAGATATGTAATTACGGGACATCCGTTGATGACTCATCATAATAGTCCCGTGGCCCTGCAAAAATGATAAAACATGTCTGTTGAATCAAGACTTCATTTTTTGAAAATATCAGGGTGGGCATATGAACATAAAAAATTTGAATTGGAGAATACAGTAAAATTTGCCTGCGGACTGGTATCCGATGAATGCATTGAAAGAAGTTTATCTATGGAATCGCTTTTTGGCGATAAGTATTATTTTTTTACATCCTGGATTACTGAGGAAGCCCTGAGAAAATTTATTGAGTCGGAAGAATATCAATTAGTGAGAAGCGCCTTTGATGCATTGGGCGTACTGCAAAAAATTGAAATAGGATTCGACAACAAAATAACAACCATTTTTATTCATCCCCTTTCGTAAAATTGAAAAAAAGCCATCATTAACCAACCATAAAATCAAAAACTATCAGTATGAAGAAAAGAAGATTCAATGGACATATGAGAAAAGTCAGTGTGCTTTTCTTTTTAATCTGCTGCCTGTTCACACAGGCACAAAAAAAACCCAACGTTTTAATTCTTATGACTGATGATACAGGTTGGGGAGACTTTGGATACATGTCAGGTGGCGGAGCAGCGCTAGGTCATCCAACACCGAATATTGACAGATTGGCAAAAGAAGGCGCGATATTCACGAGCTGGTATGGACAGGCGAGTTGCACTGCCGGCCGCTGCTCATTTATCACCGGAAGAATTCCGATTCGATCTGCCTTATCCGTAGTGGTTGCCCCGGGAGATGAAAACGGCCTTAAAGCAGAAACACCAACTATTGCCGAGTTTTTTAAGAAGAATGGTTACTCTACTTATTTCTCCGGCAAATGGCATTTGGGTGATCAACCAAAATTTTATCCGATCGAACATGGATTTGACGAGATGAAGGAATTTGCTGCCTATTACCCGGGGGTATATTCGTACAGCAATACGGAATTTTTCATGCATCCCTGGTTCCCATCTTATAATCCTGAATATCTGGCGGCCTATAATGATGTCGTAAACAGATTCGAATGGGAAGGTGTGGCAGGAAAACCAGCAACTAAAGTTGCAGAAATTACTTATGACTACCTTTCTGAGTTTGATGTACGTCAAGCGAATTCCGCCATTGATTATATAAAGGCACATGCTGGTAGCGATAAGCCATTCTTCATGGATGTCAATTTCATGAAAATGCACAACCCCAATCATCCGGCCAAGGCTTTCCAGGGAAAATCACATCTGGGAAATTATTCCGATGCGCAAATGGAACTGGATGATAATATCGGACGCATCATGGAAGTGGTTCGCCAGGTTGCTCCCAACACAATAGTAATATTAACGGCAGACAACGGTGCCTGGCAGGATGCGTATCCGGATGCAGGAACTGTACCATTCCGTGGCGAAAAAGGTTCTGCTTTCGAAGGCGGTTGGCGTGTTCCGGGGCTTATGTGGTGGCCTGGAAAAATTCCTGCAGGAGTTCATTACGACGAAATGATGTCCCATATCGACGCATGGCCTACATTGGCTGCGCTTGCCGGAATCACTCCTCCGCCACACGGTGAATGGAAGGGAAATGATGGTAAACCCATTTATTTCGACGGAATCGATAACAGCGCCTACGTAACCGGCAAATCCAATCACTCGGCACGTAACAGCTGGATCTATATCGATGGGGAAGCCTTTAATGGCGCCAGAGTAGATATCGGTGGTGATCCAAATAATCCCGACCTGAAAATTGCCTGGAAATATCTCTGGACATCCAAAGATTCCTGGCTGGGCGCACAACAAAACCTGGGTGGGATCGGCTCATTATATTGTCTTACCCTGGATCCTTACGAAAAATATGATATGACATTCAACGGCGCTGCCCCCATGCGAAATACCACAACTTCACCAGGAAGATATGCGGGTCAGGATAATGGCTGGGTTCTATCGCTGATATATCCGGCCGTAATTGAATTCGATCAATCCATTATAAAATATCCGAGTATTAAAAGATACCCGGGTGGTGCATCAAACGACCTGCAGCCCAACCTGCAAAACCCGGCAAATCCGGTGCCTGCGTTGGATCCTGCACATCCACCAAAAAACGGAGGTACCGCAGACTAGTTTTAATTTCTAAGAATTTCTATTATACGCTGACTGTTTTCAAAAACAGTCAGCGTATTTTTTTTAAACTATCTTGAGATCAATAAGGTGATCTTATGCCAATCCCGAATTAGGAGGAATTCCCCCACGTCTACTGGCAAGAATACCAGGCTTTCTCGGAATTGCGGGAATTCTGACCGGCGCGTTTGATATTGGTTACGTTCAAAGCACGTTAATTGATACAAACAATGCGACTGTCACGCTGAATAATATCTTAACGCATCAGCATCTTTTTCGTCTGGGATTTTCTGCTCATTTATTCGAGATGTGATCAATGTATTCGGCGAAGTAATTGGATTTCTATTGTTAAGACGGGTCAATGTGCTTTTAGCTTTCATTGCACTAAGTTGCGGAATAATCGGAATTACCATCGAATCGGTCGGATTGCTCAATGCATATTTACCGTTGAAACTTGCCATCGAAAGTGGCTCCCAGACGGCGTTCAGTCATGACCAATTGATTGAATTGTTTAATCTTTCAGTAAAGATGCAACGGGCCGGATTATTGCTATCCTTGGTTTTTTATGGGGTAGATGCATTAAGCACCGGTTTTCTGATTTTCAAATCCGGATTCTTACCCCGTATTCCGGGAGTATTACTGGCACTTTCAGGCTTATGTTATTTTACCCACGGTTTTCTTGGTTTTTTTGCGCCGTCCCTGGATACAAAACTATACCCCTGCATTCTTTATCCCTGCCTGCCGGGAGAAGGATTAATAAGTCTTTGGTTTGCAATCGTGGGACTGAATGTTGCCAAATGGAATGCTAAGGGAGAAAATAACGCTAAAATGCCTATGTCGACAATTTAACTACCTTCTCTTAGTTAATTATCTTAAATCACTCTTTTTCGAAACACTATATCATGTACAAATTTTTTCTCTCTCATTTTTCTGCACCTGGTTTTTTTATAGCTGCCCTTCTTTCAAACGACCATTCAATGACAAAGAATTTTAATCATCAATTAATAGCAGATGCCATGCAACTTTCAACAATAAAAACGGAAGTAATTTATTATACATCGAATGGTCAGCAGTCCAGAGGTTACATTGCGTATGATGAAGCCAGGAAGGGTAAACTTCCTGTAGTTATCATTGTACATGAGTGGTGGGGATTAAATGACTACGCAAAATCAAGGGCCAGACAGATTGCCGCACTCGGATACTTTGCTTTTGTCGCCGATTTGTTTGGAAACGGACAATTGGCAAATAATCCCGATGAAGCCCGGGCTTTGACAAAACCCTATTATTCAAATCCTGAAAGAACATTGAAGCCTATAGAAGATGCCATTTCCAAAATAGCTACTTACCCTCAGGCAGACGCGTCACAGATAGCAGCCATGGGATATTGCTTTGGCGGATTCGTTGTTGTAAACGCCGCAAAACTCGGCGCTCCGTTAAAAGGAGTAGTAAGTTTTCATGGAAGACTGAAAGGAGTACCGCCAAATAATAATTTGTTGAAAGCAAGAATTCTGATTTGTCAGGGTGGTGACGATGAATTTGCTCCCACGTCCGATCAGTTGGCTTTCCGCAAGAGCATGGACTCCGTAGGCGCACTTTATAGCTTTATTATTTATCCGGGAGCCAAACATGCATACTCAAATCCAGACGCAACAGCTCTCGGAATAAAATTCAACATGCCTCTCGCCTACAGTGCGAGTGCAGATTCGGCATCGTGGAAGGACATGCAATCATTTTTCATTTCTGTATTTAACTAGTTGTATTGTACTGTCACTTGTTTATAATTATCCTGGTTGGCGTTGGTCCGGCAATACCATTCGCGTCGAAAGCATATTTCATTTTTTCCTGCACACCGAAAAATACATCCCAGTAATGTTCCGGTTTTGCAAATGGCCTGATTGCAAGTGTAACCATTCCGTCACCCACTTTTATTACGTTTACTGATGGTGCTGGTTCAGCAAGTATTTCACCTGTAGATTTCAATACCTCCATAACTATGCCTTTCGCCTTTTGAATATCTGCATCAGGTGCAATAGCCATTGTAATGTCCACACGAATATTGCCGTGCTTACTGTAATTAATGATAGTGTTATTACTTACGGCACCATTTGCAAGTATGACAGTTTTATTCTCCGCCGTTAAAAGAATCGTATTGAAAATCTGAATTTCCGTTACAACACCGGTCTGACCATTTGATTCAATCAGGTCGCCCGTCTTAAAAGGTTTGAAAACAAGTATCAGGACGCCCCCGGCGAAATTTGCCAGCGACCCTTGTAACGCAAGACCTACAGCAAGTCCGAGTGCTCCAATGATGGCAACAAATGACGTGGTCTCAATGCCCATCATACCGGCTACGGTTATCAGTAATAAAACTTTGAGTCCCACGGAAACCATACTCGCCAGAAAAGATTGCAACGATGCATCGACGTTTTTCCGTTTCAAAGACTTTGAAGCGAGTTTGGACGCCCAGTTAATAACCGTCAACCCGATGATGAATATTAATAAGGCTGAAATAATACGGGGTCCAAAAAGGATGATCCATTTTTGAAATTGCGCTCCTATTGACTGAAGTTTGTCCATTTTGATTCTTTTCCGGAATGAAGTTATTTGCCCGCTTTTACACGTTCGCCATCTGCATCGAACATGCCCATTAAACTCCCGGTAATATGATCATCATCTTTTTTATTCATTAACAGATTTACATCATATCCCTGAGCTGTGAAATATACCGTGGCTGAGGCACTACTCACTTCTGATTTATCAATCTTTGCGATTTGTGTTCCTGTGGAATCCTGAACAAAGCCAATCAACGTAGTATCTTTCTTTTCGAGCACAAAAAACATCCTTGTATCGCCATTCGGCAACCCTTTTACCATAACATTCCATTTGCCTGCGAAGTAATCGGCTCCCATAGTGGATTGAGCATTCACATTACCTGCAAATAACAGGAAACAAAAACCGATAAAAAACTGACTTAACTTTTTCATGAGAAACATTTGTTTTTTAAATACGATCATTGAATGTAGTAAACAATAATTAATAACTCAAACCAAAGCCAAATTTATACAACGGGTTTTTCGTGTCATAGGGCATATCTTCTTTCTGATTTCGAACAGCTTCCATGGAAGAAGGCAATTCGATCGGCAAATGCCCGCCCGGTTTGGATTTCCCAAAAACTACGTCCAGTAACGCGGCATCACCTGATCCGAAGTTGGCGATAAGCGCTTTTGCGTTCGCACTGATTTCCGGAATAACAGCCGGACGGTCCAAATAAATGTCCACAATAGTAGGTACGGACTTTTCCAAATCAAGGATATCCTGCAGTTGTTGTCCCTTAAAATCCAAATCGCCCCAGTGGAACATTTGTGCAATAAAATTTCCCTTAGCTTCAGCAATTGGATAGTTGGGTGTTTGCAACCGGATGATCGCAATGTCTGCCTGCCTGGGATCTGCAACAATAGTGCCGTATGCGGCAGCAATTTTTGGATCCAGGTTTTTCACATATATCTTCAGACTTTTCAATTTAAGCGGCAGGATGTGCTGATCGTTTTTCAGAAGCGTGAGTGACCGGCGCTGCGCATCTTGTCCGGCTTTCATAAATTCTGCACTGCCTACAATATCAGCGGCTTTTTTTTCATCCACAAAAGGATTGTCAAATAATCCCAGCTGAAATTTTAAACGCAACAATCTAACAATAGAAGAATCTATTCGCTGCTGACTTATTTTCCCTTCATTCACCAGTTTCACAATCACATCCGGCAGATTTTCACCGCCAAACTGATCAACACCCGCGTTTATTATTTTTAAAACACGTTCTTCTTTACTGAGATTTTCAACCCCCCAGGCTCTCGCCGGAAAATCAATCGTTCCCAGTTTAACATCCGTTACAAGTCCCCAGTCAGTACAAACCACTCCGTCAAACTTATATTTTTTACGAAGCAGCTCTGTGATAATCGATCTATTATATGAAAATCCAACTTCTTCAATATCCTTCTGCCCCATCGGAACTCCATAATAAGGCATGATGGCTGCAGTACCCGCTTTGAAAGCAGCATCGAAAGGAATCAGATGATATTTGAAGTTGTTACCGGGATAGACCTGACCTTTCTGAAATGAAAAGTGAGGATCCAGTCCATTTTTTTGAGGCCCACCACCAGGAAAATGTTTAGTCATCGTAGCAACACTATGGGAACTAAGTCTTTCACCCTGATATCCTTTGATATAGGCAGTAGCCATTCGTGACGATAATTCAGCATCTTCTCCGAAAGTTCCCGAAATACGCGGCCAGCGCGGCTCCGTAGATAAGTCAACCTGTGGATGTAAAGCCTGGCGTATGCCAACTGCCAGGTATTCCTGTCGCGATATATCGGCAAATTTTTTTGTTACACTTTCATCACCGATCGCTGCAAGGCCCAATGGATCGGGCCACATGGAAAAAGTTTTAGCCGACATCGCAAAAATACCCGCACCACCCTGATTACGTGGATCGGAGGCAATCGTAAGTGGAATACCCAATCGTGTTTTTTCTTCATACTGTTGCATCCTGTTGTACCAGATCGCCAGGGTATCCGGTGCAGGAACAGCGAACAAATTAAAATGAGTAATATGAAGACTGTCGATTTCCTTTACTCCCACTGGCGACATCGTTGCGAGCAAACCGGAGGCCTTCTCCTCTTCAATGGTTCCGTCGGCGTTCACACGCACAGGTGAGTAAAACATCATACCTGCTTTTTCTACCAGCGTCATCTGCTTCAGTAAATCTGCAATCCTTTTTTCGATAGGCTGATTGACATCTTCATATACGTCGAGCTTTCCATTTTTATTCAGATCACGAAATGTATAGTTGCCGATCGTTTTGATCACGCCGGACTGCGCCAATATAGTTTCCGGCAATTTATTCTGCACATTTTTTTTTGAAAAAGAAAGTATACCAAACCCTGTGGCGACGATTATAATCGGGAATAAAACTTTGTAGAAATTCATAAGCAGCTATCGTTTCATTGTTAAAAAGATAAATGAAGGTATTGAACAGCACCAATTTTCCCAACAAATTAATTTCCTTTGGAAGTCACCGAATGAAATAGATGTTATCGATTTATATTTGAATGATTTAAATCTACTCTTTTCGTTTGTCAGGTCAGGCTATCAATTTATATCATAAAAAATCAGATAAGATGAAAGCAGCAGTGATGTATCAAAAAGGGAGCCTGCCGGAATATGCAGACTTCGAAGAGCCCGCGGTTCATAGCGAAGATGAATTATTGGTATCCGTGAAAGCGGTAGCCATAAAACATTTCGATAGAGGAAGAGCCAGCGGTACACATTATTCAAGTGATGCTCCGAAAGAAGCCGGCCGCGTGATCGGTGGTGACGGTGTTTGTATATTGAGTGATGGTACACGAGTATATGCTATGGGAGCAAGCGGTATGCTCGCAGAGAAAGCTACGATTGAGAAAGACAGGATGGTAGTATTGCCAGCGAAGATATCGGATGCAGCAGCTGCAGCACTCCCTAACGCAGTCGTCGGCTCGGCGATGGGTTTGCGATTTAAAGCAGATCTGCAACCCGGCGAAACAGTGCTCATAAACGGATCTACGGGATTTACAGGACGTGTGGCCGTTCAGATTGCCAAACATTATGGAGCGAAAAAAATTATCGTCACAGGAAGAAATGCAAATTCGCTTCAGGAATTAATTCACCTCGGGGCCGATGAAATCATTTCACTGGATCAAAACGACGAACAGCTTCTCAACAGGTTAAAAGAAGTACATGCTGGTTCACCAATCGATGTGATTGTAGATTATTTATGGGGACATACAGCAGAGCTTATCCTCGCGTCGCTAAAGGGTAAAGGTTCTTTCACCCACAAAACCAGATACGTTTCGATAGGCGCTATGACAGGGGATCTTATCCAACTCTCTGCTTCCAATATCCGAAGTACGGATTTGCAAATTACAGGCTCTGGTTTGGGCAGCTGGTCCAGGCAACAGGTGCGCAGGCTGTTTACTGAAATATTGCCGGAAATGTTTCAACTGGCCGCAGAGGGTAAACTCATCATCGAAACGATTGAAGTGAAATTAAAAGATATCGCTGACCTGTGGAATCTGGAAATTCCGGGAGGCAAGCGTCTCGTAGTAACGATCTAGTATAACCGAAGTATCAGGGTCTTACTGCCCATGCCAGCCCATCAGGACCGCCGAGATCAATATGTCCCGATACCTGCATCGTCCTGAGATTTACAACTACAATGCTATTGTCTGGTGTACAACCAATAAATGCGCGTGATCCATCATCATCCATGAGTATACCGGCACCACCGTGCCCAATATTTAATTTTTTTATTTCCTTTCTTGTTGTCGCATCATAGAAAAACAGATCGCCCGATCTCAGACTTGAAATCAGTACCTGCTTGCCATCAGGTGTGAACTTGACCCGGTTAGCACCCTGCACTTTTGCATCAATTGTTTCTATCAGTTTTTTATTGGCTATATCAATAATGAAAATATTTCCATCATCTGCGGAAGCGGTCCACAATTCGCGGCCATCCGGAGATACGTCAAATCCCTCGGACCCTCTGGACACCGGAACGACAGTTTGAATCCAATCCAATCGGGATCTTGCACCAGGAACTGGTTGTCCGCCGGGTATGGGACCTGGCTGGCCTCCTGGCGGAGGTCCTGGTGGCGGACCCTGTTGAATCAGCGTATCTTTTAAAATGCTTACGGTGCCCGAATTTACATTCGTGGTGTAAATATTTTTTCCGTCTGCTGTAACGAAAATCATGTGCGTGCGATCCTGACCCGTGCCCATCGACCAGTCCATCATTTTAATTGCAGGATCATACCGGCCTACTGATTTCGAACCTTCAGCACTGAACCAGACTTTCCCTTCAGCAAAAGTTAATCCGTGTGGGCCGATCAGGGGCCTTGTATCAATATTAGCCAATGGTTTTTGAGCTACGAGGTCAATCACATTCAACTCATGAAAACTTCCTCCGCCATAGTTGGTAACATAAGCTGTTTTGCCATCTGCCGAAGCTATTACTTCATGCGGATCGGTTCCCACCGGCACCTTAGCAAGGATTTTAAAACTAACCGGATCTATAATGGCAAGTATATGATCTGCTTTCGAAAGCGCCAGCAGGGTTCGTTGTGGCACAGACTGCGCAGCGCATGTTACAACAAAACAAATCATTGTTATACATAAAAAATGAAAAGTCCTCCATTTGTTGGTGATCCCATTTGTTTTTTTCATAACCATTAAGATTTTATTTTTTCAGATCCGTTCACCGAATTTATAAATCCATCAATTACCGGACCCCGAAGTTCTGCGTAAAGAAATGAAGGGTTGAATTAGAAAAAACAACCCTTGTTAAACCAAAAGAACAAATAAAAATGTATAACTATTTAGTTGTGGCTGTTAATATTTTCGATCGCTGTGTGAAAGTATCGTGCAGACACAAAACATCTTCGGGCTATGCGACCAACAGGGAGATTGCTGCGACCAAACAAAGGCCATTCATGGTTGTGTAACGGCCCATAAATAAAAAAAAAGACCGGAAACCCGGTCTTTTGAATATGCATACTTAAATATATTTTTAAATTCTTTTTTCCTTAGCTGCACTTTTTACCAGTGGCAGAAAAATAACCAGCAGCAACAATGCCAAACCACCGATAACCTGAATACCGGAAAGAGATGAGCTATTGGCTGTATTGTCACCAGCTGCAAATACTGAAAACTGAGTCGTCAATATCAACGTCAGTGTCGCCAGTAAATAACCGGATGTTTTCATTAGCTTTTTCATTGTAGATCAATTTAAATGTTTATGCCTATGCTAATGCAAATGCCCTACCAGACTGGCATGCGGCAGCATTCAGGAGAAAGCAGATTGATTACTAATGATTTAAAAGCTGGCGTTTATTCCAATGCCATGCAGGCAGACAGGTAAACCAACCCATTTTGAAAATAACGATGCCAAATCGGCGTATTTTTTATACGCCCAGGCTCCAGCCGTTTCGATAGGTTCTTTTTACAAACTGATTTGCATCATCAAAATTGGTAATCTTCATAGCGGGCCCATCCCACAACAGTTTGATATGGCGTCCAGGATATTCAATATCGTTTCCTTTTTTCACCTGGATATTCGTACTCCTGATGGCGAGGTTTCCCATGAGGACAGATTCTGTCAGCGGGCCGGCGATATCGAAATTAGAACTCAGATTTTTTGCTTTTTCACTGCCATATCCCGCCATTGCTGCTTCCACCCAGGCGGCGTAATGCCCTTCATCTCCATTGGGAACGCGCGCGAGCGTTTTCGGAACATTCGCAGTTTTCGTTTTGCGGGTGGGCAGAAGTTGCGGATCAACACCATAGGTTCCACACATCATTTTTCCTTTTGTCCCAATAAATATGGCCCCGTTGCCACCATCGCCCATCAATTCGTTGGATTCCAGTTCAACCGGCCTGGTGGGTTGAATACCGCCGTCCATCCAGTGCAACTCTACGTTCGGCTTCCCGTTTTTTCCTTCAAATACCAAGGTAATATGAGATGAAATCGGACCGCTGTCAGGAAAATATGCAGCGTTCCAGTTTTGAATATATCGTGTGGCCACACTGCATTCGGCTGAAACCGGATAACCCAGTCCAAGCACCGCAAAAGCCGGAGCCATAATATGACAGGCCATATCTCCGAGAGCACCGGTTCCGTAATCCCACCAGCCTCTCCAGTTAAATGGAAGCATGCCTTCAAAATAACTTTTCTCAGGGGCAGTACCCAGCCATAGATTATAATCAAGTGTTGCAGGAATCGGTGATGCTGCTGCGGGGCGTTCTATTCCCTGAGGCCAGATCGGCCGGTCGGTATAGCAATACACCGTGGTAACATCACCAATAAGACCCGCCTGGAACCATTCAACCAATTGCCTTACACCATCACCTGATGCTCCCTGATTTCCCATCTGCGTAACCACTTTGTAGCGATGAGCAGCTTCCGTGAGCATACGCGCTTCGTAAATATCATGGGTGAGTGGCTTTTGAACATATACATGTTTGTTCAATTGCATCGCAGCCATCGCGGCCACCGCATGCATATGATCGGGCGTGGACACCGACACAGCATCGATGGATTTGAATTCCTTCGAAAGCATTTCCCGGTAATCTTTATAATATTTGGCATTCGGAAAAGCTTTTCTTGTGTCCGCCGCACTTACATCATCCACGTCGCACAAAAAAGCAATGTTGGCCTTACCACTGTCAGCAAAATGTTTAATATCATCGGCACCCTTGCCCCCCACACCTACACTGGCGATCGTTAGTTTGTCGCTCGGCGCCACAAAACCTCTGCCCAACACATGACGTGGGACAATATAAAATCCTGCACCGGCAAGCATGCCATTTTTTATAAAGCGGCGACGCGAATTCTTGTTTGTCATATTTTGTATTATAGATCTAAGGTAAAAAAGATTTAGCTCCCGGAGACTGGTCATCACAGATATCATGATTTTTCAAAGGAATCCTGTATCTTAATTTCATAATTAATTTTTTATGAGAAAAATGCAGAAATACCTGCTTCCAGTTGTTGTCGTATTATGTGCGCTGGCTTTTATGCCATCCCGGGCAAAAATTAAATTTATAGATGGGGCAAATATGGACCTGAGTGTGAAACCAGGCGATAATTTTTATTTGTATGTAAATGGAAACTGGCTAAAGAACAATCCCGTTCCCGCTTCAAAAACCCGATGGGGAAGTTTTGATGTTTTACGCGAACAAAGCAGCCATCGCATCCAGGGCATATTAGAAGAAGCAGCCGCTTCAACCTCCGTCAGTAGAATCAATCAAATGGTGGGCGACTTTTACCTGAGTGGAATCGATTCGGTTACGTTGGAAAAACTGGGTTATGATCCCATTAAAGCAGACCTGCAGCGTATCGACAGCATTTCCGGAATCACCGGACTCTTGAATGAAATTACGTACGACAGAATCTATAATTCTACCGTAGCACTGTTTAATTTTAACATAGGCCCGGACGACAAAAACGTGACCCGGTATATTCCTAATTTCAATCAGGGTGGAACTTCCCTGCCGGACAGAGATTATTATATTAAATCAGATAAACGAAGTGTAACCATTCGCACTGCTTACATAAAACATCTTGGTAACGCATTTATGCTGATTGGTGAAAACGAGTCAGTGGCCGCCAAACACGCTGATGCAGTTTTGCGAATTGAAACCGCGCTGGCAAAAGCACAACTCACCCGTGTAGAACTGCGCGATCCTGATAAGACCTACAATAAATATTCCGTAAAGGATTTTTCAATGATGACGCCTTCCATGGACTGGAAAGATATCCTGATTAAATTTAAAGTGAATGGGGCGGACAGCATTCTCACCAACAATCCCGCATTTTTCAAAACGGTGGATCTGTTGCTGAGTGCTGTCAGTGTCGACGACTGGAAAACATATCTGAAATGGAAAATTATTAATAGCTCTTCCCCCTATCTCAGCAATGCATTTGTGCAGGAGGATTTTTCTTTCAGACATGTACTTACCGGACAAAAACAGTTGCTCCCACGCGCTGAGCGGGTCAGCAATGAATTGGACGGAGATCTGGGCGATATGGTCGGACAACTCTACGTGGCCAAATATTTCAAACCGGAAGCCAAACAAAGAATGCAGGACCTGGTGAATAATCTGATGGAAACATTTGGTGAACGCATTAATAAACTCGACTGGATGAGTGCGGAAACGAAAGCAAAGGCGTTGGAAAAATTAAAATCGATTACAAAGAAGATTGCCTTTCCCGATAAATGGAAAGACTACGACGGCGTAACCATTGTCAAAAACGATTATTTCGGAAATGTGCATCGCAGCGATACATGGAATTATAATGATAGAATTTCAAAGTTTGGAAAGCCCGTCGATAAAACGGTATGGGGCATGACACCACCAACTATCAATGCCTATTATAATCCTTCCTATAATGAAATCGTTTTCCCTGCAGGTATTCTTCAATACCCGTTTTTTGATTTCGAAGCGGATGATGCGGTGAACTACGGAGGAATCGCTGCTGTGATCGGTCATGAAATGACACATGGATTTGATGATGAGGGCCGCAAATATGCCGCGGATGGAAATCTGAAAGACTGGTGGACGAAAGACGACGCTACCAGTTTTAATAAAAGAGCCAATCAGGTGGTGACGCAATACAATGGGTTCACCATATTGGATACCTTACACGTAAATGGAAAATTAACACTGGGGGAAAATCTGGCCGACCTTGGTGGTCTGACGATCGCCTATGAAGCATTTACTAAAACAGCACAATTCAAAGAAGGAAAAAAAATTGACGGTTTTACACCTGCACAGCGCTTTTTTATAAACTGGGCACAGGTTTGGAGAAATAATATCCTGCCCGAAATGGCTGCGAACTCCATACTTACGGACCCTCATTCACCTGGTCTGTATCGGGCGAATGGTCCGGTGAGTAATCTCGATCCCTGGTATGATGCATTTAATGTGAAAGAGGGAGATAAGATGTATAAACCTAAAAGTGAACGGATATCGGTTTGGTGAAATAATAAGCTACATTTTCGGACAGGCTGTTCTGTCGCTTCCAAAACGATAACTTAACCCGATGGTTAGTCCATAATAATGGTCGTTTTTTTGAGGATTGCCGGAATATTTGAATCCGTCAATTTCATCAGACATGGTAATGCGATAGGAGGCTTCTGCATTCAGGAAAAAATGATCAGAAATCATATATCTCAGTCCCGCCCCTACCGGGATCACGGGAATGATCCATGGCGTTTTATGAGTGCTGTCTATAGCAAGACCTTCGGATGCCGAAGTTTTTGAATTGAAATATGTCGTGTCGAACCGGCTCCAGTCTCTCTTTACGTTCAATATGCTAAATCCGGCGCCGGCGAAGAAGTAAGGAGAAAATCTTCGCATGCCTTCTCTATAAGTCTTTCCAAAAAGATCCCACACAAATGAAGTGGAGAATTCAGTAACTGATGAATTGAATTTAAAATTTCTATGCCTTCTCCATTCCGGTGATGCATAAGTGGATTCATCGGCTCCTATATCTCCTCTTAACAAACTGTAACGAATGGAAAAATAATCATCAATGGACTTCGCGGCCCAAACACTAACAGATGGTTTCAGATTATACGTATATCCCAAATCACCTGCGGAAAGATCTCCCTGATAAATTAAGGTACCCAGATTTAATCCAATTTCCCATTTTGAAGGAATAAACTGAGCGTTGGATTGGTTGACTGAAATGGCAAATAAAATCAGTGAGCCGACTATAACTTTTGGAATAGCATTCATAACGACTTTTAAGTTTTAAAAAAATTAAAGCGTCTGGTAGAATTCTATTATTCCTGAGTTATTTATGAGTTTTATAAATGAGTGTACCGTACTTTTCGGTTATACAAATATGTTGAAAAATCATGTGAAGAAAATGCCAAAGAATCGCAGGTAAGGCGACCGTTCAAATATGAATTGTTAAAATATTTCTTTTATGGACGGCATGGATGCCCTTTACCCGGTAATTTCCAGATAGTTCCCTTCCGGATCCAGTACCACGCTTTCGTAGTACCCGTCTCCTGTAGTTCTTGGTTCGCTGCAGATGATGAATTTGTCGTTTCTAAAACGTTCTGTTAGTTCATCCACTTTTTCTTTCCTGCCTAATGAAATGGCAAAATGAGCAAGACCGAAATTCAAACCCCGCTTCCCTTCAAACATTTCGATTCCCGGTTTGCTCATCAGCTCAAGCCGCGGACCATTTTCTCCGAATGAAATAAAATAGGAAACAAATCCGGTTTTGGGATTAGTGTATTTAGATCCGGACCGCGCATTAAAATATTGAATATAAAAATCCTTCATAAGTTCAAGGTTCTGAACCCAGATCGCTATGTGTTCAATTTTTATCGCAGACATAAAAAATAATTTCTTTATTCGGCTACGATTTTTCCCTGCATGGTACCCCAATGTCCCGGGAAACTGCAAATGAAATCATAAACGCCTTTTTGGGGTATGATAAAATCAACTTCCCCGGTATCCCCACCTGCAACCAGCTTGGTGTGTGCAATAACGAGGGCATCTACGGTTGAAGGAACATACTGTTCCTGTTTCGCATTTTTTACGGCGTCTGCAAAATCAGCGATATCTGTACCTTTTGCCAGTATGACTACATTATGCGTCATGGACATGGGCGATTTTTTTTCTGTATTTTTTAAAATGAGTTTGATTTTCTTCCCCGCCTTCACTTTAAAAAGTTCTTTATCAAATCGCATATTCTCATTTGCCTGTACTGCAACAGTATCAGAAAAATTTATTTTGTCTATGCCTGGAATCATTTCCAGCGTGTCTGTGGAGGTCGCGATTTGATTGCTGTCTTTTTGATTTGCCTTAGGGGAATTGTTTTGTCCGCAGGACCATAAAATCAAAACCGAAATAGATAATACAACAACTCTTTTCATCAGGAAAAAAAATGATAATTCCGCAGATAACTTACAGTTCTTTAATCTTAAAATTTCTGAACGCCACGCCGTTTGTCCAGTCCTGAACGGCAATATGTCCTTTCACCGCCAGGCCAAATTCGGGAAATTTTACCATCGGACTCGCAGCTACCAGTTTTTTCCAGTCATCACTTTTGAAATCAACCTGCACGGTTTGCACACCATTTAACCAGAATGTTACCTTGCCGTTTTGTTGCAGAATTCTCGAAAGGTTCCATTCACCCGATTTGGGAACCGTGTTGCTTGTATTAGGAATCACACCAAAAATAGAAGCAGCTTTATGTGATAAATTTTTTACATAATCCGAATCCATATTCCGGTCATCCAGTAACTGGTATTCAGGACCTGTCGAAAAAGTAGTCCCCAAATCAGGACGTTCCTGAACATTGATAAACAATCCGCTGTTTCCTGCCTTTGAAATTTTCCATTCAAACTGCAGATCAAAATTCTCAAACTCCCTATCCGTAATCAGATCTCCGTGTTTTACATTTTTTGCATGGGGATTGCAAACGAGCATACCACTATCGACCGACCAGGCAGACGGAATATTTCCCCTGTTAAAAACATGCCAGCCGTTCATGGTTTGTCCGTCGAACAACAACACCCATCCATCTTTCTTTTCCTGATCTGACAATATATTTTGTTGCTCCGTGTGCGATGAACAGGAGTATAGAAAGCAGGTGAAACTGATGAACAAAAATAATTTCACAATCGTTGTTTGTTTTCTCATGGCTGAAGATTATAAGAAAAGGAAATTACGCTAATTCCTTTCCGATCCTGAAAGTACGTAATATGAATTGTACACTGGTCAAATTTTCAGGCTAAAGGCTGCAATGGCAATCCGGTGGAAAGTCTCAGGGCAGAGGATTAAAAATTAACCGGTAAAAAAACATCTGATATCGACCATTATATTATCCGGATTTGATAATTTAGATACCCTGAATCATCAGACGAACCCCATTACCCGGATAATACAATTGTTCATGAAGAAGTATAGTTTCATCTTCAGCATCCATACTCCCGTCATTATGCTGCTTTCACTCATAAGTTCCTGGGCCGCTCTTTATTTTCATTTCAAATTCTATGTTGACTTTTTGGTTATAGGTGTTATCGTGTCCTTCCCCATTTCATTTACGATGCGGGAAGCATTCAGAAGAAGAGAAAAAGCACTGGAATATATTAGTTTATTCAAAGCGTCCCTTCAATCCCTGTATTATTGTTTTGAAAACAGTGATCTCGATGGGTCCAAAAAAACGGCCATCAATAATATTTTAGCCAGTACCTCATCTCAACTGATTAACTATTTATCGGGCAAAGGAGGCGACTTTGAGTCGGTCCGGAATATCGCAGACCGGATACATGTATTTATTCAGGAAAATGAAAAAGATCTGAAAAAGGGATTCTCAGTCAAAATGTTACTTTTCATGTTTAGGATAAATGAAAGTCTGACGTTTTTGATCGCAACCAAACGACATCCCACACCCTGGGCGATTCGTTTGATCATTCTGTTGGGTGTGTACCTTTTTGTTATTTTTTATCCTGCCTCTCTGCTTAGCCGCACAGGTTTTCAGGTAGACTTATGGTATGTATTTGTGATGACCTGTTTCAAAGGTTTTATTTTTATGTGTTTGTATAATGTGCAGGATCATCTGGTCGATCCTTTCAATCAATATGGCGCAGATGGGGTAAAACTTGATGATTTTGAATTTACAGAATTGGCCCGATTGCCTGAATCAACCAGTGAATTTGAGTCAATACTGATGGAGGAAAATAAATTAGTTCATCCCGTAATTCTCGAAACAATAGAAACCGTCACACCGTCTGACGAACAACCAAAATGAATATAAGAAAGTCGACCTCTTTATTTATATTCTTACTATTTCTATTCACCGGACTTTTTGGTCAGTCCGGTGCCGATGATCTCTTCGCACCCAGTGTTCCAATGCACATATCATTTGCCATTCCTTTTAATGAAATTCGGGATTCAAAAGATGATTCTGTTTACATAACCCGAAAATTACATTATATAAATTCGGACGGAAAATCTGATTCCCTACAGGTTGGCATAAAAGGCAGGGGCAATTACCGCATGAGAGAATGTTATTTTCCGCCCCTATGGATCAAAATAAAAAAGAAGGATGCAAAAAATACCGTATTTGAAGGCAACAAAAAATTAAAACTTGTTTTGCCCTGCGAAAACCGGGAAAGTAGCAATGATTTAATCCTGAAGGAATTTCTGTGTTATAAACTTTACGAGGTAATTACTTCCAATGCTTTTTTGACAAGGTTAGTGCACGTAGATATTACTGAGCAAAGAAAAAACAAAAGCAAAACAAATTCGGTGAAAGGGATTTTCATAGAAGATGTTGACAAAGCTGCAGAAAGGTTGCATGCAAAAGCTTTGAAGAACGTAAAAATCGTTCCGGGCGCCTTAAACGATACCAGTGCAGCACGATTTGAATTATTTGAATACCTGATCTCCAATACCGACTGGTCAGTCGTTTACCAGCATAATTCGAAACTATTCGTTCAACCTGACAATCATTTTTTTTCCATTCCCTACGATTTTGATATGTCGGGCGTGGTCAATGCACCCTATGCCGTCGTTTCAGAAGTAGGCGGTGAGCAGCTGGATGCAAGTCATGTAACAGAACGACTTTACAGGGGTTATTGCCGCTCCGTTCCTGTAATGCAATATGTGCGAAATGAATTTCTGTCAAAGGAGCAGCAACTAATGGCAGTGCCTGATCAGCTAAAAGGGGATCTTTCTGATAAAGAAATAAAAAGTATAAAAAATTACTTACAGGAATTCTTCGATGTGCTGAAAAGTGACCGTACCTACGAATTCAGCGTACTGGATAAATGCCGTGCAAATTAGCGGTTCCTTTCTCATCCAAAGTTTTTTCATAAAACATAAATCCGGAATGTATCCTTATTCCGTATGTGTTTTTGCTGCCCTACGGCAGCATTAATAATAATCAATAAACTCAATTATGAAAAAGCTTAGAATGCTATTCGCTGGTGTGGCCAGCATGATATTTACCAGCTTCAGTTTTGCACAGGCACCCGTAACCGTCGGCGGTGCGCTGATGTATCCAACTAAAAATATCATTGAAAATGCAATGAATTCAAAGGATCATACTACCCTCGTTGCCGCCGTAAAAGCTGCCGGACTGGTAGAGACACTGGAAGGTCCCGGTCCTTTCACCGTATTTGCTCCGACAAACGAAGCCTTTGCCATGTTACCCGCCGGCACAGTGGATAACCTGCTGAAACCTGAAAACAAAGCCATGCTTACATCCATTCTTACGTACCATGTTGTAGCAGGCAAATGGGACGCTAATGCGCTGATGTCAAAAATTAAAGAAGGTATGGGAACTGCAGCGCTTACTACCGTACAGGGTGGCACGATATGGGCCACGATGAAAGGCGGTAAGATCATGCTGAAAGATGAAAAAGGAAATATGGCAACCGTAACCATCAAAAACGTTTATCAAAGCAACGGCGTGATATTCGTGATCGACAGGGTGTTGATGCCGAAATGATGCGACATCTTTTAATTCAGAAAATCTGATCTAAAAAAGGGATAATTAATTATCCCTTTTTTTCATTTCCGACTGGAAGATTTCAGGAAGTGTTTTATCGCTGTAATTATTCACTGAATAACCCGAAGTCGCAACCGTCATCTGTGTGCTTCCTATATATACTGTTTGCAAATTATTTGTTTTCAAACCGGTTGAATCGGTTGTTTCTATAGAAGTGACAAGCGTTTTCGGTTGCATCAGCGTCTGCATGAGTGCATGATCATGCTGCTGCCCTGCTCCCATCATGCCTATAAAATTCATACCGATAACATCCTTTAAATAGTCACCCAGGGTATTGAAGTCAACTTTTGCACACCAGATCGTAGCTTTCTCATTGCTCCTACCGGAAACTGTATATTCTTCAGCGGTATAGGTTCCGATTGTTTTGGTGTTGCCTGTCTTCACCGACTTCAATTCCTTCCCCTCCGAATTTCTGTGCATGTTAGCCATGAGACTATCCATTCTGATATACTTAACAAGCGTCATCATATCGGAACTCATCTTGCGCAGGCTAACGATAGTAATATTTTTTTTATGCTCATTCATCACTACCAGGATTCCATCGCGTGTTAACAGTACAAATTTATTTCCCTTCATTTTATCCCTGGCAGGAAGTGATACCGCGGCATAATCTCCCGATTTTGTATAATAAAATCGCATTGTATTCGTGTCCGTCGCATTTTTTCTTCCGGTAACCAATTGGTCCACTTCATAGTCAAAGCGATAAGAACCTGGCAAAGAATAAAGAACAGCGGTTTGTGCTGACAGCTTGTTCCCCTGAAACATACTCCCAATCAGAAGTAATGTGACTAAAAATTTATTTTTCATAATATTCCGGTTTATCAGTTTCTGTATAATAGCTAAAATTAATGCCAGACTTATCCCCGCAACACGAATTTGTGATTTCTTTTTTGAATGGTAACCGAACGCCGGGAATCAAAAAGACTTTCGGGTTGAAACAACCGACTTATTTTAGTGAATCCAAAATATTCATTAATTTCAGGCCGTGTTACCCATTTCAAAAGATTCCCTCGAAAAACGCCGTTCTGCCATTCAGGCATCCTTCGACCGTCAGCTCAGTCTCGCCGGTAAACCAGGTTACGATCCACTTCTCACAGAGAATTTAAAAAAAGACCTCGACTGGTTAGAGGAGGAGATTAATCGTATTGACATCAATACAGATCCTCAGGAGAAATAAAAGAATTAAAACGATCCGTTACTGAAACTTTTTCTTCAGCGTGAGCGTCATAGACTCGTTATGCTGATCCGGACTGTCAGACAGAAGCTTGCTAAAAACACTGGATTCTCGCAAAAGAGCAGTGTGGAATTTAAAAAACGTACGATCATGATACCAAAACCGTACATCACTTGGTGCGGGAATAAATACAAAATCCTGTATCTGAACTCTTTGCAAAATTGGCATCCTTTAGGTACTTAACCCAGAATTATTTGGAAGTTTTACGGAAAACAGGAAGGAAATCACAACAATAAACTCATGATCAAGAATCTGCTGCTCATCGCGCTGCGAAATTTCAAAAAAGACAAATGGTATAGTCTTCTGAATGTACTTGGACTTACGCTGGGCATTACTTTCAGCCTTTTTCTGATTTTTTATGTTAAAGATGAACTGAGTTTCGATCGGTTCAATGATAAAGCAGATCGTATTTTCAGAATCGTTTCTTATATACAGGAGCGTGATAAAAATACAAACTGGACTTCAACACAATTGCCGCTGGCAGCCACGTTAAAAAAAGATTTTCCGGAAGTAGAAGAAGCCACCCGATTACTTGGCAAGGAACGTACACTATTCAAGAGGGGAAATGACGGTTTTTATGAAACCAAGATTTATTGGGCCGACAGCAATATATTTAAAATATTCACCTGCAAATTTCTGGAAGGCAATCCTGACATTGCTTTAAACGCACCCAACACCATTGTAATTACCAAAACACTCGCTGAAAAATATTTCGGCAAGAATGTGCAGGTGGTAGGCAAAACACTAAAAACGGTATATGATGTTTATAAAGTGACCGGCGTGATAGAGGAAATTCCGAGAAATTCTCACCTGCGTTTCGACATGCTGATTTCCATGAGTACACTTTTAAAGCCTGGTCAGAATAATGGCGCCGACAACTGGGGTAGTTTCAACAATTTCACCTATGTACTACTGAAACCGGGTACAACCGCTGAGGCTTTCAATAAAAAATTACTGCCCATGTATGATAAATATATGGCGGCGATTTTCTCAAAATACAATGTAAAAATTCAATACGGCGTCATGCCGATCACTTTTATTCATCTGCATTCCAAACTGGAAGGCGAACCCGAAGAAACGGGTGATATGAGCTATATCTGGATTTTTTCGGCGGTCGCTTTTTTTATGTTGCTGATCGCCTGTATCAATTATATGAATCTGACAACGGCGAGATCGGCGCGCAGGGCAAAAGAAATCGGTATCAGAAAAGTCGCGGGATCGACAAAAAAACAACTTGTACTTCAGTTTCTTACCGAGTCCCTGGTAACGGCGTTTGTGGCGCTGTTATTAAGTTTTGGATTTGTTATTCTCCTGATGCCCGCTTTTAACAGTATCTCCGGAAAAGAATTTACCATCGCAACCATTTTTCAGCCGTTCAATATTTTCCTTCTCTTCGCGATCATGTTCTTCACCGGTTTGGTGGGCGGCAGTTATCCAGCATTTTACCTTTCCAGTTTTGAACCTGTAAATATTTTAAAAGGCGCTCTTTCCAAGGCATCGGGTAATGTGAATCTTCGACGCACGCTGGTCGTATTGCAGTTCTCCATTTCGATGATTATGCTCATTTGCACCTGGGTCGTTTATTCACAGCTTTCCTATTTACGAAAAAAAGACGTGGGTTATAATAAGGATCAGGTGATGACAATAACAGTAAATACGGGCGAAGATGAACGCGGCAAAATTATGGCGATGAACAACGAATTGCGTGCGTTGCCGGGCGTAAAGATAGTTGGTACGGGCAATTCCTATCCCGGAAGTTCGAATATTAGCCTGAATCTCTTCACGGTTCAAACCAATACAGGGCATGTTGACAAGGGAATCAATTGCTATAGTATAGATGACAACTACCTGGCGGCGTTAAGTATACCCGTTGTGAAAGGACGCAATTTTTCAGCTTCCGATACAACTCATGGAATCATCGTTAATGAAGCCATGGTCAAACATTTTGGCTGGGACAATGCTATTGGGAAACGAGTGACTTTCCCGGGTGACACTTCCAATCACTACCTGGAAGTTGTTGGTGTAATAAAAGATTTCAATCAGAAGTCATTATATAATGTGATTGAACCGCTGCTTTTATTTTTTTCGCCTAACAGCAATGTAATCGAGGTAAAATTAACTCCGGGCGATGCCAAAACGACCATCGCAAAGGCTGAAGCCATTTGGAAAAAATATTTTACCCAGCTTCCTTTTGAATATAAATTTCTGGACGAAGATTTCAATTCTCAATACGCCGCCGATTTGAAACGGGGAAAAATATTCGCCGCATTTTCGATACTCACTATTATCATTACCTGCCTCGGCCTACTGGGTCTCACTGCTTTTACCACTCAGCAGAAACAAAAGGAAATAAGTATTCGCCGTGTGTTGGGAGCCAGCATCGTATCGGTAGTGGGACTGATTACAAGGAATTATTTGTGGCTTTCACTCATAGCAGCCTGCATAGCTTTTCCTGTCGCCTGGATTTTCATGCATAACTGGCTGGAGATATTTCCATACAATGCGGGTTTATCCATTCTACCGTTTATATTGTCGGCTCTGGTAATTGTTATTACGGCGTCGCTAACAGCTATGTTTCACTCAACAAAAGCTGCCATGACGAACCCCGCAAAAACACTTAAAACGGAATAATATCTTCTATTTCGTTTCGTGGTCCGGAAGTAAAACAAATCTTAAATCATTTGCTCCGCTGAGATAAGTTTGTGCCGCTTTTTGAACCATAGCTGATGTAATACTGTCTACCCGCTGGTTATAATTTGAAATCTGCGTAGGATCTTCCCGGTTCTCGTACTGACTTAATAAATAGTTCAGCCAGGATGGATTTTCGGTTATCTGTAATTCATGTACTCGTTTGTACTCAGCTTTGAATTTATTAAGATCTTCCGGCGTCGGTCCATTTTTTCTCAGCGTATCCATTTCTTTAAGAACGCCGTTCATAAGATGATCCGCATTTGCGGGTGCACAACCAAATGAAACAGTAAATGTGTACCGCGCACGGGGATATTTGTTGTAGGATACCTGTATACTCGGGGAATACACTTCACTTTCGTCTTCCCGCAGATGCTGCGTTGTCTTGATTTCCAAAACTTCCTTGACTGCCTGCATAACCATATTGTTTTCGGCGCTGAATTCATAATCACCACTAAATACCATTTTTACAGTGGCCTTATTTTCTGATCCCTTATATACTTTTTTTGTTAGTTGCCCGGCAGGAATATGAATGCCCAGATCTCTGGCGATCTCCTTTTTGTGAAGAGAAGGTAAACTTCCCAAATATTTCTCAATTAATGGCCGGATGCTATCCGTATTAAAATTACCGACAATCACAAATGTAAATCCCGACGCATCAGCAAATCTTTCACTATAGATTTTGTACAGTTTTTCAAGATTTAATTGCTTTAATCTGGCTTCGTTGAAAGGCTGGCGGCGGTAATTGTAGTTACCGAGTATACGGTTCACCGTGTCGGCAAAAACATTCTTCGGGTCACTGTAGCGGTTTGCAAGTTCTTCGGCTGTGCTATTGATGATATTGTTGTATAAAACGGAATCCTTTCTGGGTTTCGTAAATTTCAGATATAATAATTGTAAAGCCCTTTCAAAATCCTTTGGCGTAGCGTTTCCACGAACACCCTGCGTTCTTTCGCCGATATATGTTGTCACTTCAAAGAGTTTCCCAGCCAGCATTTTATCCAGTTGCACCGGATTGAACTTTCCGACTCCAAAACCTCCAATCAGCCCTGCATTCGACGCATTCACATAATTCGCGTCAGAATAAAGTGACGTGCCACCCGGACTAAATGCTGCAAAACGTATCTCATCATTTTTAAAGTCGGTTGGTTTCAATATCACTTTAACACCGTTGCTCAATGTAACTTCAGATATTCCAATAGAAGGTATGTTTTTAATTTGAACTACTTTGCCAGATACAGGTACAACTGAAAGGAGGGGCTGTTTATTCACTTCATCTGTAACGGCTTTTAATTTTCTTAGACTGACATCATTCATCCAGCCTGATACAGTTGCAGAGTCAGGTAGCGTATTTTTATCTTTTTCGGGCGCGAGAACTAAAATATCCCGATCCTGATCGCGGATATAATCTTTTACGATGGCATTGATTTGGTCAAGCGTAATCTGTCCAATATGGTTTTTGGTAAAATCGTATTCCCAGGCGATTCCCGGCGAAGCTTCCTGATTAAGATAAAGGCGCTGGTATTCACCCACCAGACTTTCTGAATTTGTTTTAGACTTTTCTTTAAACGCGGTTTCCAGAAAACTCAGATAATTTTTTTGCGCCCTGTCCAGTTCGGATTGAGTAAATCCAAAACGTTTTACTTTCTCTACGAGTTCCCAGGCTGTTTGAAATCCTTCCTTGAATTTCCCCTGCTTGAGAGCAACTTCCAGGGAGAAAGCGTCTATTCTGCCAAAAAACCCACTGATATCTGCACCTGCTTCCAGATATGGTAGTCCCGGCATTTGTGCAAGCTCGGCAAATCTTTCACCGATCATCTCATTGAAAAGTGCACGTTGTATGGAATGAATATAATTTTCCTCCGTAATCAGCTTTTCCTCTTCATGTTTGATCACAACCTGCAAAACAGTCTGGGGCATTTCCTTGTCTGTAACCTGCAAAAAATGATTCTGCCCCGTAAGAGGAACCGTATATAGGGTTCTCGTTTTTTCATCGGCAGGTGTTTTCAAATCGGAAAAAAGCTGCTTTACGAGTGCCTCTGTTTTTACAGGATCGATATCCCCGACAACAACCAACGCCTGCAGGTCAGGCCGGTACCAATCAGCATGAAATTTTCTGATGGCTGAAGGCGGGAAACTGGTGAGAATATTGACTTTACCGATCGGGTTCCTTTCAGCATATCTCGAATGATTAAGCAGTACGGGCAAATAGACTCTCTCCATTCTTTCCGAAGCGCCCCGGCCGAGCCTTTCTTCTTCCAATACGACGCCTCTTTCTTTGTCGATCTCCACAGAATCAAGTGTAGCGTTTTGCGCCCAGTCGCGCATGATCTGAAATCCGTTTTGAAGTATGGACGAATCATCGGCCGGTAATGGAAGCTGATAAACAGTTTCATTAAAATCAGTATAGGCATTGAGATCGGCTCCGAAACGAACACCCGATTTCTGAAGATAATTTATGAGCTCATTTTTAGGAAAATGGGTAGTGCCGTTGAAATTCATGTGTTCCATGAAGTGCGCGAGACCCTGCTGATTGCTGTCCTCCAGAACAGAACCGACGTTGTTTACCAGGTAAAGGAAAACCCTGTTTTTAGGTTCTTCATTGTGCCGGATATAGTAAGTAAACCCATTGGGTAGGACCCCTGAATGAACAGCAGTATCCAGCGGGATGGTCTGGGCTGAAGAAATGTTTACAATTAAAATAAGGAAGGCTGCTGGCAAAATTCGAGGGATTCTCATTTCAATTACATTATATATGAAGGACTTACGATGGCATATTGTACTCAACCCGGTTGCTTGGCAAATATTGGTATATATTTTTTCTTATTTAAATATTACTGGATAACCGGTATGACCCCTCAACTGTTGCCCCGATAGAATTTGGTTATCGCCAAGGTATTATTTGAATAATGAAGTCCATAATAAGTCCATACTAAATGCATAGTAAGTCCATATCAAGTCCATTATTTTATGGATTTGTTATGCATTTAATATAGATTTGATATGCGTTTAAGTTTGCAAATACCAAATATGACCCAAAAAGCAAGGAGTCAATCATAAAGAAAGATTAATGGCCAAGAATAAAAATAATGCTGTTCAGGGAGCCCTTGGAAAAGTTATCCATTATGAATGGAAGGGTAAACAATGCATGCGATCCATGCCGCGTAAATTTAAGCAAACCGAAGCATCAGTCAAAAGCGGGTTGAGTTTTGGTAAGGCCAGTATGTTAAGCCGCGGAATCCGGGAAGAAATCGCTTTCGTAAATCCTTGTAAAAAGGACATCACTGTGATGTTCAGACTTACAGGCGCTTTGAACAAGTTCATAAGTTGGAAAGCAAAAAATGCCTCCACAGTCAATGGAATATTAACCAACCTGCCTTTTATAAGTGACTTCCAATTCAATACTCAATGTGACCTGAGTAATATTCCCGCGCTGAAAGTCTCGGCGGAAATCAATGAACCGGGATTATTGAGTGTTACTCAACCTCCATTTGATCCACGACAAACTTTAGGTGCTCACCTTTTTTCCAGTCAGGTGACTTTGAAATTAATTCTTATCGTAGGAAATCTTGAGACGGGCAAAGCAGAGATTACTGATACAGCAACGTTTAGTTTTCCTCCTGATAAAATATTCCAGCCTCCGGCTCTTTCCATGCAAACATCTAAAAGTATGAATGAATTAGTGATGCTTGTAAGGGCCATTCAATACAGCAGAGGTGATGTTGATCTCGGCAGAACCGAAATGATTACCGATTTGACAAAACTATCTTGTGCCATTGTATGGGCATATTGCAGTTAAATCATTTGTTTCGAAATCATTTGGTCACGGGTTCTTTGTGATAATTCGCGACCAGGTCGTGAATGTCTTTCTTTCTCTGCTTTTTTAAACTGCGGATCTCCTGACGTTTTTGTTTTGCCGTGAGTGTCTCGTCCTGATGAACCGAATAAATCTTGTCCTCATAATCTGATCTGATTTCATCTTCTTTTCTCTGCAGTGTACTTGGTCTGCTGTAAGGACCATAAGGATAATATCCGCCATAAGGAATTGCGTAGGGAAATCCATAATATCCGAATGGGCTGTAATAAGGAGCGAAACCTATTCCAACACTTATTCTTGGCTGAATAACATAACCCACACTTCCGTGATATGCGCCTATTGAATGGCCCTGTGCCGATGCACCAAACACAAGTCCCATACACCATGTTATAACCATTAACTTTTTCATAGTTTACTACTGTTTATATCTAACATAACGTATGACATAAATTTTGGATGCCTCAATATTTTACCATAACTAATCGGTAACAATTCCGGCTGCCCAGAGAATGGCATTGCCAAACATTTTCTTAAAATCGGGAGAGCTAAACAAGTTTGCATGATGCCCCATCTGAAAATAAACATTCCGGGCTTTCATTTGCTCGTTTGTCCAGATAACGGGGTGATCACCCATTTTTATGTCGGAAGGAGGTCGATAACTTGATTCATCTACATTGGCAATAACATGTACATTCGGACGGGGATCTTTATCGTACGTGTACCATTCATCATCCGGCAGGGAAAATGTTTCCGGCAGCCCTTTCATGACGGGATGATTTTTATCCTCTACACGAACGGTACCCGTAGCTCTTGCAGCTATATAATTTTTAAAACGAATACCTCCCATAAATCGTGAAAACCAATCCCACATTGGATACCCGTCAAATTCACCGAGTAGTGAAGCATGGTGAAATCCGATCCATCCACCCCTTCCCTCTTCGATATATTTAATGAAGGCTGATTTCGACTGATCACTCCACATATAAGGAGGAAAATTCAGCTGAATAAATAGCTGATAGTGCGACAGATATTCGTCTGATATCGAATCGGTTTTGTTGATCACGATAAAATCAAAATGCTGTTCCAGTGAATAACTGTTTAGCCAGTCTAACGCGGCAATAACGAACCCCTGATGTATTCCACCACTTTCCGTGAGAACAAGCGCATGAAATAATTTATTGGTACTCTTTGTTTGGCCAAATGAAAAATGGCAACCGAGGATGGTTAATACCGCAACAAGAATAAGATATTTGTAGATGTATTTTTTCAAACAGTCAAGGTAAGAAAAATTCACATCTGCAAATCAACATCTCGTGTCAACTTGTTGCTTAGATTTATAAATGTCTGGGAAATAAAATGGAAAGGGTTACCAGTAAAACATACGGTATGGCCATAACAAAAACCGAGATCAGGAAATCTCTTTTCTTGGTTTGGTCGTTATCCAGTCTACCTTCATATTTCTCATAGATCATTCTGTCGCGTTCATTAACAACAAAAATATGATTGAGTATGATTGCGGCAAGGATGTATACGGTCGCTGCAAAAATGGTAGCTCCTGGTTTAGTCGTAAACCACGAATGTTTGATGATGCGCAGGTACACTGCTTCCAGGAAAAGCACCCAGCCGCCTGCAGAAAATGAGAACAAGTAGACGGCCTGCATGCGGGCGAGGTAGTCCTGCGAGCTGATACTTCGCTGGTAAAAATGATTATAAATATTAAAATACAAATAATCTATGGGTTTCATAGGGTGTTTTGAAGGTTACGGTTATTACGGATTATAATGCTTCTATTAAACGTTTTTCGGAGTCAAACTCATACAGTCAGGGGCAGGAATATTTCGAAAAACTGAAGATCATTTTGGGTATTTTCCAAAAATTGGAAGGTCATCCCGGGTAGCGATTTATTAACGTATTTTACACTACCCAACCTGTCCTTTTAACAGGCGCTTTTAATAAAACTGTCAAATATTGCCATATGAATATACGTCTATGCCTGCTCGTTACCTGTTTCCTGACGTTTGGCTTTACCGGTGGATATTGCCAGCAGCAGGAAATTGAAACCAGTATTGGAAATCTGAATACGGCCCTGATAGCAAAGGACAAATCCGTGCTGGATAAACTGACATCAGAAGACCTAAGCTTCGGACATTCGACCAATGTTATCCAGGACAAGTCGGAATTTATGAATGACGTTCTTACGGGTCCCACCATTTACCAGAAAATTGATATCACCAATCAGACTATACATGTCGCGGGCGACATTGCGATCGTCAGAAATGTAAGTTCAATCACCGGCACGAATAAAGGAGCACCACTGGATATTAAAATCGGCGTTTTAATGATCTGGAAAAAAACCGATGGCAACTGGAAATTACTCGCGCGGCAGGGATTTAAATTACCGCAGAATTAATCATCACATCATTTCACAATCGGTATCTTCGAAAAAATATTAAGGTGTCTTTATGACTTACGAAGAGCTGGTAAAGAATCATGCGGGTGAACTTGTCGAGAAACTGGTAACTGAAGTCATCAACAAGGATGTAGTGGAAGTTCGTTTTGAATTTGAAGATGACGATCAATGGTCAGTCATCAACATGCATATCTATGAGGAGGATAAAGAAATCTCGTTACGGTTGCACGCCCATGATCAATACGAATTGCATTTTGGATACTATGATGATGAAGATGAGTTTTTTGAGCTAACACAAATACTTTCATCCGAAGAAAAGAAAGTTATTCCCAAGGGACTCCAAAAAGTAATGTCAAAAGTATTGGGCGACGAACAAGGCATGCGGCTGCCTGGAAATTTCCTTTCCAAACAATAAATACTCATCTAATGCCTGTTGGGGATAATATTCAACGAAATAGCATAAAACAGCGCGCGAGGCACACCCTGAAGGTGAAAATACCCATGTTTTATTGATGGCACGATAATATAATATGTTAATCTGTCAGAGAGAAAAACACATTTTCATTAATCTTAAGAATCAACAATCATGGGAAATTTACTTTACGTTGTCGCAGTCATTCTTGTTCTCATCTGGGCAATTGGATTTTTTGGATATGCCGCAGGAGGTATTATTCATGTACTACTTGTCATTGCTATCGTGTTGTTCCTGCTGAAATTCATACGCAGGGAGGCCTGATTACGTCGCAAAGAAACTAAACGATCAGCTGATCCGGCCTGGATTTATTGTCTCTGCGAGAGCAAAATCTATATTAAGTCCGGATCAGCTTTGTTTTCAAAATCTACCAGCATGAAAAAGTTTTTATCTTATCTCTTTCCTGTTTTATTTCTCCTGCTTCTGTCCGGTTGCCAGGCAATCGGTGATATTTTTAAAGCCGGTGTTTGGGTAGGCGTATTAGTCGTAGTGGGTGTTGTTGCCCTGATCGCCTTTCTTATATCGAAAGGATCTAATAAAGGGTGAATATCCGAAGATGTTTTGTTCTTTTCATTCTAAGTTCTCAAGCGGCAGAGAGATGATAAATGTGGAACCTTTATCTGTTTCACTTTTTACCGAAATAAACCCATTGTGTTTCTCGATAATTTTTTTGCAGAGGGCCAATCCAATACCGGTTCCTTCATATTCTGCGGAAGGATGTAATCTTCTGAACATGTCAAATATCTCTTCCGCATATTTCTGATCAAATCCTATCCCATTATCTTCAATAAATATCCTACCATATTTTATTTCTCTCAGTTCGTCGCCTATCACTTTACTCAAACTGAATTCTTCAGCATGAATATGGATTACGGGTTGCGCCGTTTTATTCGTGTACTTCACCGCATTGCTGATCAGATTAAGAAATAACTGGTGAATCAGAATAGCGTTCGCACAAAAAACGGGAAGTTTGCCCATCGTCACCTGTACATTTTTTTCCAAAATCATTTCATTCAGCTCCAATAATATATCGGGGATAAGTGTATTGAGATCGACCGCCGTGAACAATTCCTTTTTTACTGAAATCTTTGAGAATTCCAGAATATTATTAATGAGCAATTGCATTTGATTGCAGCCTTTCTGAATTCGGGTAAGGTACATTTTGCCATCTGTTCCCAGTTTTTCGGCAAAGTCCTCTTTTAGCCGGTCGCTAAAAACAAGAATTTTCCTTAGGGGCGCCTGCAGGTCGTGAGAGGCCATGAAGGCAAACAGATCCAGTTCCTTATTTGCCGCTTCCAATCTCGATATATTTTGCAGTAACTGTATGTTCAGCTCGGAAACTTTTTCCTCTGAATTTTTTCTGTCTTTAATTTCAAGTTCGAGGTTTTTGTTAATCGAAATCAGTTTTTGTTCCTGCGCAACAAGCTGAGCATTTTTCAAATACAGATCAACAAACACAGAAACCTTCGCTCTGAGCAGGTCCGGATTTATGGGCTTGTAAATATAGTCTACGGCACCCGCCCTGTAACCCTTGAATATATTGTCGTCTCCGTAGTTATTCGCCGTAATAAAAATGATTGGGATATGTTTCAGTTTCTCCCGTTCATAAATCAATGCGGCTGTTTCAAATCCATTGAGATTAGGCATGTTCACATCCATTAATATCAATGCAAAATCCATTTCATTCAACAGAATCTTCAATGCCTGACGACCAGAACCCGCTTTTACAAATCGATAGCCGTCAGATTCAAGAATGCTTTCCACTGAAAGCAGATTGTCGTCGCGGTCGTCTACCAACAATATTTTTGGAAACATCATTGCTTATTTATAAAACCAAACCCTCATTAAAGACAATAACTGATCGATTTTTAGTGGCTTGGTAATGTAGTCAGAAGCTCCTGCTTCAATACACTTCTGCCGGTCGCCCTTCATCGCCTTTGCTGTTACTGCGATAATGGGTAACGTACTGTTTTTATGTTCCCTTCGAATTTTCTGTGTCGTCTCATATCCATCCATCTCGGGCATCATGATATCCATCAGCACCATATCGATATGCTGGTTGTCGTCGTTAATAATACTGATGGCTTCTTTTCCGCTTTCGGCTGTAATCACATTTATATTGTATCTTTCGAAAACGGTTGTCAGCGCAAATAAATTCCTGACATCATCGTCCACCACCAATATATTTTTACCCGTAAGGATATCGCTCTTGATGCGTATGTTTTCAATTACTTTCTTTTTTTCTGGCGGAAGGTCCTTGTGATTGATATGCAATTGCAACACAGTTTCCTCCAGCAGATTTTCCAGTGAGTTTACACCTTTTAACAAAACAGAATTGGAATTTCTGTTCAATTGAACCAGCTCTTTTTTATTAAAGTCCTTTGCTGAATAAACGATTACGGGCGTTAACTTCTTTTTTGTGTCTGCTACTTTTCTAAGAAGGTCTTCTCCGGAAATATCAGGTAGCGTATAGTCCAGAATGATGCAATCAAAAGATTTAAAATTGTCCTGCTCTATTGCTTTTTTGCCAGTTTCCGCGAGCGTGACTTCCAGAATTCCGTTCCCCAGCATTCTTATTATTTGAGACGAATCGGTTTCATTGTCTTCAACCACCAACACTTTCTTCAAATCTTTTTTGCTGAAGGAAAGTATGTCTTCAAAAAGCTCGTTCAGCGAATCATTCTCAAGTGGTTTTAGCTGAAAGCTCCGGGCCCCTCTTTTTAATGCCAGTTCCTGATTTTCCTCACCGGAAATGAGATGGATGGGTATATGCCTGTAGTTAAGATCGTTTCTTAACAGATCCAATACCTTCCAGCCACTCGTGTCGGGAAGTTTGACATCGAGTGTTATGGCTATCGGAGTAAACCGGTTAATGAAATCGAATACTTCTATATAGTTGGTAGCTACAACTGCCTTGAGTCCAAATCCGTGTGCTTTCTCGATCAGAATTTTGCCGAATCGCAAATCGTCTTCTACTATCAGGACCACCTGATCGTTAGATTGAAAATGGGACCGGTCATCACCTGCTTCATTAATCATTTCATTAACCAGTTGCATATTTTCAGTCTCAAGCCCACCGGAACTCACTCTGATGGAATTGAGCAACGTATCGATTTCTCCACTGTCTGTTCCGAGATGAAGCTGGCGGAAGGCGCTTAAGTTTTCTGTTGTCTCTTTTGTGAGAACGCCGGTTACATTTACAATTGGCAGGAACAGGGTAAATGTGCTGCCCGTTGATGGAGTGCTTTCCAGTTCAATGGTACCTCCTAACAATTCAGCAAGTCCACGACTGATCGACAATCCCAATCCGGTGCCCCCGTATTTGCGACTGGTGGAACCTTCTGCCTGCTGGAAAGCCTCGAAAATGATGTTTTGTTTTTCCAGTGGAATGCCGATGCCTGTATCACTGATTGCAAAGGCAACTACTTTGCTTGCGTTCTCCAGAATGGTATTTGTATTTCGCCAGTTATTTTTTGCTTCATAAATGCGGAGTTTCACTTCTCCTTTCTCTGTGAATTTGAAAGAATTGGACAGGAGGTTTTTGAGAATCTGATTTAAACGCTGAAGATCCGTATCCATGGATTCAGGAAGACCAGGATCGGTTTCAATGGTAAACTTCAGATGTCTGGCTTCAGAAATGGGTTTAAACGTTGTTTCAACAAATGAAGCAATCTCTCCAAATCGAATAGATGAAATGTTAGCTGTAATAAATCCTGATTCGATTTTGGAAAGATCCAGGATATCATTGATCAGCTGAATCAGGTCGTCTCCACAGGAATGAATTGTTTTTGCGTACCTGATTTGTTTGTCGTTCAGATTGCCTTCCGCGTTTTCATATAATTGCTGGGCGAGAATTAACAAACTGTTCAATGGTGTTCTTAGCTCATGCGACATATTCGCCAGGAATTCAGATTTGTATTTGGAAGTCAGCGTCAATTGTTCTGCTTTTTCTTCTAAAGATTTTCTCGCTTCCTCAACCTCCTTGTTTTTTGCTTCCACTTCATTTTTCTGTTTCACCAGCAGCAATGCCTTATCCTGCAATTCATCGTTGGTTCTACTCAGTTCTTCCTGTTGAATTTTTAATTCGCCAGCCAGTGATTGCGATTGTTCCAGCAGTTCTTCTGTTCTTGTATTTGCTTCAATGGTATTTAACACGATACCAATACTTTCTGTAAGCTGACTTAAAAAGTCCAGATGGGTTTCACTGAATTCATCGAGAGAGGCCAATTCGATAACCGCTTTTACCTGATTTTCAAATAACACAGGCAGAATGATCAGATTGGCTGGTTTGGATCTTCCTAAACCGGAGCTAATCTTGATATAATTACCCGGAATATTGGAGAGTATGATACGCTCTTTTTCAAATGCAACCTGTCCGACAAGTCCCTCACCAATCGCAAAATCAGTGGGTATGTTTTTTTCAGTTCTGTATCCATAGGCCGCAAACAAATTCAATCTGACGGTTTGAATTTCTTCATTCACTTTCAGGATATAAAAGGCTCCGTAATGAGCAGAGACCACCTGCGCCAGTTCTGATAATATTCTTTGAGTTACCGTCTTCAAATCTTTTTGTCCCTGCAACATTTGTGTAAACTTCGCAAGATTGGATTTCAGCCAGTCCTGTTCCTGATTTCGCAGTGTTGTCTCTTTCAGATTTGCAATCATCTGATTGATGGTGTCTTTCAAGGCTTCCACTTCACCCTTCGCTTCTACGCGAATTGTTCTTGTTAAATCTCCTTTGGTAACCGCAGAGGCAACTTCCGAAATGGAACGTACCTGTGTTGTAAGATTTTGTGCCAGCTGATTCACATTTTCCGTAAGGTTTTTCCAAATCCCGGAGGCGCCGGGCACACTGGCCTGTCCGCCGAGTCGTCCATCGACGCCCACTTCTCTCGCTACGGTGGTAACCTGATCGGCAAACAACGCGAGTGTATCGATCATTTCATTGATGGTATCGATCAACTGCGCTACTTCTCCTCTTGAAACGATGGCTAGTTTTTGTTTTAGATTTCCGGTAGCCACGGCCGTTACTACTTTCGCTATTCCGCGTACCTGATTGGTTAAGTTGGAAGCCATCATGTTAACACTGTCAGTAAGATCTTTCCAGGTTCCGGCAACTCCTCTTACTTCAGCCTGTCCACCTAATTTTCCTTCAGTTCCCACCTCACGCGCAACACGGGTAACTTCAAATGCAAATGAATTCAACTGTTCAACCATCGTATTGATGGTATTTTTAAGATCCAGGATTTCACCTTTCACGTCGATGGCAACTGTTTTGGATAAGTCGCCGCTCGCAACTGCCTTTGTTACTTCTGCGATATTTCGAACCTGTGCAGTGAGGTTTCCTGTCATTTGATTTACACTATCTGTCAAATCTTTCCAGGTACCAGCAACTCCGGGTACAAATGCCTGTCCTCCTAATTTTCCGTCTGTTCCTACTTCACGTGCCACGCGGGTTACTTCTGACGCGAAGGCGCGGAGCTGGTCAACCATCGTGTTCAGCGTTTCTTTCAATTGAAGAATTTCGCCGCGAACGTCCACTGTGATCTTCTTCGACATATCACCATTTGCAACCGCGATGGCCACATCTGCAATGTTTCGAACCTGTGCGGTCAGGTTGCCTGCCATCTGATTTACTGAGTCCGTTAAATCTTTCCAGGTTCCGGCAACTCCGGGTACGTTTGCCTGACCACCCAATTTTCCTTCCGTACCTACTTCCCGTGCAACACGGGTTACTTCAGAGGCAAATCCGCGCAGCTGATCCACCATCGTGTTGATCGTATTTTTCAATTCCAGAATTTCACCACGCACATCCACGGTTATTTTTCTTGACAAGTCACCGTTTGCAACCGCGGTGGTTACTTCTGCAATATTTCTTACCTGAGAAGTCAGGTTACTCGCCATTTTATTTACACTATCCGTAAGGTCTTTCCATGTTCCACCTACACCCGGCACATCGGCCTGACCACCGAGTTTTCCTTCCGAACCCACTTCACGCGCAACGCGGGTTACTTCAGATCCAAATGAATTCAACTGATCCACCATTGTATTGATGGTATTTTTCAATTCGAGAATTTCGCCTTTTACATCCACGGTGATTTTTCTGGACAAATCTCCCTTGGCTACGGCTGTGGTTACCTCGGCAATATTTCTAACCTGACCAGTGAGGTTACTTGCCATCCCGTTCACACTATCAGTCAGATCTTTCCAAACCCCACCTACTCCTTCCACTGCTGCCTGACCCCCGAGTTTTCCTTCCGATCCTACTTCTCTTGCCACACGGGTTACTTCAGATGCGAAACCCCGGAGCTGTTCCACCATCGTATTGATCGTATTTTTCAATTCCAGAATTTCTCCTTTTACATCCACGTCAATCTTTCTCGATAAATCTCCCGTTGCGACGGCTGTAGTTACTTCGGCAATATTTCTAACCTGTGAAGTCAGATTACTCGCCATTTTATTTACACTGTCTGTAAGGTCTTTCCAGGTTCCTCCTACGCCGGGTACGTCGGCCTGACCTCCGAGTTTTCCTTCCGACCCTACTTCCCTTGCCACGCGGGTAACTTCCGATCCGAAAGAATTCAGCTGATCCACCATCGTATTGATGGTGTTTTTAAGTTCCAGGATTTCACCTTTCACGTCAACGGTAATTTTTCTGGATAAATCTCCTTTCGCCACAGCCGTGGTAACTTCTGCAATATTTCTTACCTGGCCCGTTAAACTACTGGCCATTCCATTTACGCTATCCGTTAAATCTTTCCAAGTACCCGCCACGCCTTTCACCTGTGCCTGACCACCGAGTTTGCCCTCCGTTCCCACTTCAAGCGCCACCCGCGTCACCTCAGAAGAAAAAGAATTGAGCTGATCCACCATCGTGTTGATGGTATTTTTCAGTTCGAGAATTTCTCCTTTAACGTCCACGGTGATTTTTCTGGAGAGGTCTCCTTTTGCAACGGCTGTTGTTACTTCGGCAATATTTCTTACCTGCCCGGTGAGGTTACTGGCCATCTGATTCACAGAATCCGTCAGATCCTTCCATACGCCACCCACTCCTTTTACTTTAGCCTGACCGCCGAGTTTTCCTTCGGATCCTACTTCACGTGCCACACGCGTCACTTCACCAGAAAAAGAATTCAGCTGGTCAACCATCGTATTGATGGTGTTTTTGAGTTCGAGAATTTCTCCTTTCACGTCAACGGTAATCTGGCGGGAGAGATCACCCTTTGCAAAGGCAGTGGTTACTTCTGCAATATTTCTTACCTGTCCTGTCAGGTTGCTGGCCATCTGATTTACGGAATCCGTAAGATCTTTCCATGTTCCCGCCACACCCTTCACCTGAGCCTGACCTCCCAGTTTGCCTTCTGTTCCTACTTCCAACGCAACACGGGTAACTTCTGATGAAAAAGAATTGAGCTGATCCACCATCGTGTTGATCGTGTTCTTGAGTTCAAGGATTTCACCTTTCACATCCACCGTAATTTTTTTTGACAGATCACCTTTTGCAACCGCAGTTGTTACTTCAGCAATATTTCGAACCTGGGCAGTAAGGTTACTTCCCATCTGGTTCACGGAATCCGTAAGGTCTTTCCATACCCCACCTACACCTTTCACTTTTGCCTGTCCGCCAAGTTTTCCTTCTGATCCTACTTCACGTGCAACGCGGGTTACTTCCATGGAGAAAAGATTCAGCTGTTTTACCATGTCATTTACTTCTTTGGCGATTCTGGAGAATTCTCCCTGTAATGCATGACCGCCAATTTCGAGTGGCATTTCCTGTGAAAGATTTCCTTTAGCCACAGAACTGATAACATGCGCAATTTCTATGGTAGGTGTTACAAGGTCGGCTATCAGTGCATTCAGAGATCCCACTCCGGTACTCCAGGATCCCTTGACGCTGGGTACCTCGATGCGCTGTGTTAATTTTCCCTGTTTTCCGATGGTGTTTCCGGCACGCATAAACTCCAGCATCATTTCTTCATTCAAAGAAATAATGTCGTTCAGCGTATCACAGATTTTCCCCTGAATACCGACCTTGTCGATCGGCATTCTGACCTTAAAATTGCCATTCTTAACTTCGGTAAGAATTGTCAGGAATTCCCTATCTTCAAATAAACTATGTTCATTTACAATTGAACTATATGAGTCTTTTGAATTTCCATTTACACGAATATTCTTCCGATTGATAATGGTTTTACCTTTTTTTAAAGATTGGTTTTTAGACGAGGCATTGGCTTTCAGAGGGTGCCTTTTTACCGTTCCATTTTTAGTAACAGACATTTTTTAGATATTTATTCGTATTATGACAGTTTGAGTTCAATCGATAGTTTGCGTGTAAATCAGCATCACCAACAAATATGCTCAGCAAATCCGGGAAGGTTGTTTTTATTGTAGATGATGATCCAGATGACAGACAGTTCATCCTGGATGCATTGACGGAAATAGATAAGACTTGTGAATACGTCCCTATGGGCAGTGCGGAGCAATTGCTCGCAGATTTAAGAAGTGGTGGTTCTAAGATACCCGATCTCATAATTCTTGATCTTAATATGCCTGGTGTTATGGGTCTACATGCGCTAAAAGAAATTCGAAATAATAAAACCTTAAAATATATCCCGATTGCAGTCCTTACAACATCAACTTTAGAAAAAGACAAAAAACTATGCTACGAATATGGGGCCAATTGTTTCTTAACCAAACCGCACTCGTATAAGAAAATGGCCATCATTGCAAATGCACTGTACAGTCTATGGTTAACAGAAAGCTTATAAATTAAAATCTTGTGCCAAAAATTCCAGAATCCACATTTCGTTAAATGAGTATTTTTTTCCTCAATTTCCACAGTTTTGTGTTTATGTAGAAATAGTTTTCCGTTGATGCGTCATAGGAGCGGCAAAAAAAGAAAGGAATGGCACGCGAGTAGATTAGAAAAAACGATTTAAATACTTCATCTTTCACTAAAATATCTTTGTATGCGAAGTCGCGAAACAGGTATACTCTATTTTTTGCTTGGGATTTATGCGATGTTAATCAGCTGGCATTATAACCATTCGATTGTCTGGCTGGTAATTCACTGGATATTCTGGCCGATATACCTTGTATACGAAGTATTAACAGGAAATCTTTCCCATGGTTTATGGAAAGAAATTCCGCTTTCATATTTCAAATAAGAAATCGGTTGAAGGCTTTACCGGGTTGATATTTTTCTTCTCAGGTGAGTATTTGGAGGCCCTCGTGTGTAATTTCTAATTCTTCCATTAAAACCCTGTTTTCGCGGGCGTCGAGTTCACCCCAGACGACCCGGCAAGGCCATGCGTTTTTCACCAGCCAGGTGATGACGGGGTTATGGTATTCATCTAGTAATTTGATCGTTATGTCGCGTCTAAACGGGGCAGATCGCTCCTGGAAATAATAAGTATTCTGCCACCAAAAATAAAAATCAAAATCCCAGGCAAAGACCCCCCTTTGCAGAATAATATTGCCATATACCGTCCTTCCTGGTTGTTTAATGGTGTTATATCGAACAGCATTTCCCTCACGGTACTCAATAACCGAAGTAGCCACTTCCAGTCCACTGATTTTGGTAAAGCCCATTCTTGAAAAGCCCATGTCTGCTTCAAAATGAAAGCCGGGCAGCGGATATGTCTTTGTTGGGTCTATCATAATGATGATTTATCTATAAAAAAAATGAGGTCGGAGTACATTTCGAGGTTGTGGGTAATTTTTAATTTATGCAACCGGTCTTTTTCGTCTGTATACCGGATATTAAAAACAATGAGCCAGTCTTTCAGATGCCGAAAAAATGATTCATAGCTGTCGACAAATATTTTTATTTCCTTCATTGGCGCGAGATAACTAATCTCTTCAAAAATGGAAAGCTTGCCAATATCCGTTTTACCTTCTAATCCGAGAATGGGCGCCGAAGGCTTAATTTTAAGGTGCTGCAGTGGTGAAAGTCCTAAATTTTTGATGACAATAAAAACCATCTCTGCGTCGATTTCAAAATCGACAACAACAGATCCCGTCCTGGATTTATGCTTCTTTTTGCTCATAACAACCTTAGTCAGTAATGCCCCTATTTCCAAAACTGCGTAAGTTATAACGGTTCATCATGGAAATAAAGTATCTGGCACGATTTTACAACAAAGTAATAGCGTCCGTTTTAAACGGTCATATTTAAAATATATATAATGAAAAAGGTATTACTGTTATTACTTGCCGGCGTAGCTGTTGGATTATTGATTGCACCCGAAAAAGGAACGAAAACAATTAAAAAACTGGTTGACGGGCTCGATGATATTAAAGACAAGGCAGTAGACGAAATGAATCATCTTGTGGAGAAAGGCAAAGACCTCACTGCCCGGGCTAAAAAAGCGTCCAAATCCTGGTAGATTAATACTATACTACTGCTTTTTTGGCTACCGTTAATTGCCGCCGCCGTTTGGTTGGAATTTCGACACCCAGCAACATGCCCCATGGTTTCATCTCCGGCATTCTGTCGAAAATAATTTTTAATACCCCTACAAAGGGAATGGATAAGAACATTCCTGAAATTCCCCAGAGTGCTCCTCCTAATAAGACCACTACAATGGATACCAGGGCGTTGATCTTCACCCGCGATGCTACGATATATGGAACGAGAAAATGGTTATCTATAAACTGAATCACTATATAAGATATGGTAATCCAGATTGGCGTTTGAAATCCATCCTTAGTTACAAATGCTATGATAATGGGAAACAATACGGCCAGAATACCACCTATAAAAGGGAGAATATTCAATAAAGCCCCCAGTACACCTAGCAGGACAGCATACTGCACGCCGAGAATCAGGAGGGCCGCGGTGTTTAGCGAAGCTACAATTAACGCCTCCAGCAAAAGACCGAACATATAATTTTGAATGGCACCTCTCGTTTGTTCCAACACCACACTAACTTCCTTTTCATTGGCAGAGGCAAATATGTCGAATAGAAAATTCAGAATAAGCCGTTTATAAAATAAAAAAAGAAACGTATACACCGGCAATAAAAAAAACATCGCCATAATGCCAAGTGCGGTTCCCATGGCAGAGGCCAGCACCGGCTTAAGGCCATCCTCCGCCTGACTGATATATTCGTTTTGTTTTTTAGTGTTGATTCCAAAATCAGTTCTTGCGAAATGTTGAAATTTGACGGCCAGCGTTTGAAATTTTTCTTTAAATGCCGGAAGTTGATCAGAAAAACTTCGCACTTCAACGACAAAGAAATACGTAATGCCGGCTATGATTACCATGGCAACAATAATTGAAGCGGTGATGGCAAGCACTTTGGGAAAATGCCATTTTTCCAGGAGCTTCGTAACAGGATTCAATAATATCGCCAGTAAGACTGCAAATGACAGAGGAACAAGAATGTCACGCAGATTACACAGTATGTAAATAAACAGTACCAGCCCGAGCATAATGACTGTGATTTTCATATAGAACGGGTACTTCTTAATCATAAAACGAACAATTTGATTTGTATTGGGAATGAAGTTAAACGTGGATGGTGAACTTTCAGGGTTTTCTATAATTATTTTTCAGACTGTTCTACGGAATGTACCATATGAGGAACATATTACTCAATGAATGTTACGATTTATTATTCATAAGGATTGATCGAATCCCGATATACGCTGTTGGCAGATTCACCTGATAACAATTTCAATTTCCAGGCCATATTCATGCAAACCCTTCTCCCATTTTATTGTAGCAGCCGACAACCATACTATTTATATTGATCAAATCGCGGACTGCCCCTCCAATGGTGTTGTTGAAATATAAAAAAACCTGTTTTCCTCCCTCCTGCCACCCGCAAATTTTCCGGGCATAAGACCGTAAATAGTCAGTAGCATAAGAACCGCGATAATCTCCATTCATTCCATGAAAGCGGATGTACATTATATTTTCAGATTCTAAATCAGAGGGGGTAGCAGACGTTGGCATATCCTGTATCACTATTGCGATGCCGAGATTTCCTAACCATTCATAGATTTCATCCGTGTACCATGAATTATCCCTGAATTCGATAACGAGGTTCCATTGCTCCATATCATTACATTTAACCAAGGTGGTCAGTAATAATTCCAATTGCTTTTTACCATTGACTTTGATTGCAGGTGGCAGTTGTATCAGCACGCAACCTTTTTTTGCACCAACATAAGAAATTGTCTTTACGAAACGACCGATCTCCTTCGGATCGAACAGCAATCCCTTTTGATGGGTGATCTCTCTGAAGAGTTTAAATGTAAATTTAAAATCGTCGGGGACGGTTGCCGCCCATTTTTCAACTGTCGAAGGCTTTGGCACTTTATAAAAAGAACTGTTTATTTCAATACTGTTGAATAATGATGCATAATAGGTCAGCCTGCTGTTGTTTTTAAATTCTTCAGGATAATGAAGTTTATTCGGCACCGGAAGTACCAATCCACTTGTACCGGAATAATATTGCTTACCCGGTTCCATTACCTCAAACTTTTTTCTCTTTCAAATGAAAATATATCAGCATCGCTATTGAATTTTCCCCCAATCAGATCTGTGATGATTTGTGCTGCGATCACGCTAAAAGTAATTCCGTTGCCTCCAAAACCCAATGCATAATAGGCATTGGGAGTTTTTGCAAAAGGGCCTATATAAGGCAACGCATCTTTTGTTTTACCAAAAGTACCGCTCCAGGCAAATTCTCCCCTGAATTCAATTTCCGGAAATATCTTTTCAAAATCTTTTTTTAATTGCTCTGCTTTTTTCCGGTAGATTCCTTTTAATGTTTTCGTGCTAAAACGTTCGTCCCTGCCACCAATTAAAATACGGTTGTCCTTAGTAAGTCGCATGTACAAATAAGGATCGTCGGTATTCCAGATCATAATTCCATCTTTCCATATTTCATTCTTCTCGGAAGCGTTTTCTGAAATGGCTGCGTACGTGCAATAGAAATCCACAATATCTTTAGAAATAAAATGGACGATTTCGAATCCGGACGCATTTACCAGTTTTTTCGCGGTGACAAGCAATCCATCTACAGTTTTCAATTTAACTTCGTCTTCGTTATAAGAGATTTCATTAATTCTGGACCTGTCAAATACCTCCAGTCCTTTTTTGATACTATATTGTAACAATGCGTGCGTCAGGGCATATGCGTTTATAGTTGCACCCAGTTCTGAAAGAATGCCATATTCCGCTTTTAATCCGTATGCCTTTTTCATATCTTCTGCAGACAGTAGTTCTACCTCAAAACCCGCTTCCCTGCGTGCTTCAAGTTCCTTTTGCATGAACGACTTTTGTGAAGAATGGGAACTGATAAAAAGGCTTTTTCTTTTATTATATTCCGTGAACCCAATATTTTCCATGATATCTGTCAGCGTGTTGATGGAAGCGCCGCATAACTGATAAGCTCTTGTCGCATGTTGTTTACCGATCTGATCTTTTAATTTATGAAGGGGTTCATCCAGCTCATATTGTAATAAGGAAGTACTTGCGCAGGTACTTCCCAAACCAATGGTGCGGCCATCCAGTAAAACACATTCCACACCCGCTTCTGTAAGAAAATAAGCTGCCAAAGCTCCTGAAATCCCTCCTCCGATAATGGCTACCTGCGATTTCTTATCGCTTCTCAATTTCGGATACTGAAAGGGAAGGCCATTCTTAATCAGCCAAAAAGGATACCCGTCTGTTAATTCCATAAAACACTATTCAAAGAATTGTGCCAATACCTGTAAAAGACAAATGGGTATTATTTTGCGCGCAGTTTTGGTATGATGGTTATGGCGACTCCTCCGTAATAAAGATGCGCCTGCTGTGCTGTTGCAGTTTGTTTGAACAGTCCGGTTATTCCATATTGAAATTCAGGTCCGAACTGAAGTTCAGTCTGATGCAAATGAAATCCTATCCTGACGGAAGTAATACCATTCAACTGGAAATTATTAAATGAAGCAGTGTTTTGATAGTAGAAGTTTGTGTAGGGATCAAATTGAAGCGAAGTGCTGTTTAATAAATAGGATACGGATACACCAGCTTCCCAGCATATCGGAGTCTTTTGGCTTTTATTAATTTGAAAACCTGCCAGCACGGGCAGTTCCATAAAATGATATTTATTGGTATAGGAATGTGTATTCCCGTTTAGATAACTTGTCGGCGTGCTACCATTCAAATCACCCGTGTGCATGCTGGTTGAATAATAATGATAATCAATACCTGCTGATATATATATACGTTCCGACAAATATCTGTCAACGACGATTCCGACCCCGTAAGAGAATCCGGGATTGATGCCTGAAGACTTGTAATTCGTTGCAGACAGCGTGTTCGCGTAAGGCCCGAAATAACCGGATGAATTCGAAAGATAAGGTGCTGGTATGTTAGCCAGACTGAATGAAGTTTGATTAACCGCTGATACGCCGGCATCCATATTCACGCCGAACGACCAGCGTTTCTTTTTGGTATTTGATTTCGGGCCTTTTGTTTTCGTAAGTGCTTCAGCCGAATCCCTTTTTAATACCTGGGGATCATTTTTCGTGTTTACTTTAACTGCGGGCGGCTTGCTATTAGCATCCTGTGCAGTAAGTTCCTCTGTGTCTATTGGGTTCGTGGAAGACGGTCTTTGGCCAGAGATTATTGAATGCTGATGTTCTTCTTCAGAGCTGGCAGCAATTGAGTTATCAGCAAACTGTTTATGCCCAATCTTCGATCGGGAAATATCTGTGCTGTTAAACGCTGATTGTTTCCCAGCAATTTCATCACCTGTTTTCTGATGATTATTCTGCGGCTCACCGGATCCATGAATATCAGAAGCGGCATTTTTCAAAACCGCCTTTTGGGTGATCAACGCTTTATTTGAATTCTGATTAAGAGTTCCTATATAAAAACCAGCACCGGTGAGTAGGAGACCTGAGAAGAAGAAAACCCAGAACAACGGTCTGCGTTTTCTTTCTTTATTGATTTCCTTATCAACGGCAGACCAAACTGCTTCAGAGGGATCAAATCCCAGCTGCTGCATTTTGTCCCGCACCTGATTTTCAAAATTATTTTCGTGCATACATGCCCGTTTTATTGTCCTTCGAATTATTTGTTATCCAGCCAATGAGCAGCGCCCTTGCACGTGCATATTGCGATTTTGACGTACCCTCATGAATACCCAGTATCTTACCGATCTCTGTATGTTTGTATCCTTCCACCGCGTGCATATTGAAAATCGTCTGATATCCTATAGGCAACTGACGAATCAGATCCGCCAGTTCTTTGGCATTCAGCATCAGTTCGGGATTGTCTTCTGAAACAGAATGCGGGTTTTTTTCTGCAAACGACAGATCATACTGGTATCGTTCTGTACTTTTCAAATAGTTAATGGCAGTGTTAACCATGATCCTCCTTATCCATGCTCCCAGTTCGCCATTTCCATTAAACTGATACAGATTCCTGAATACTTTTATGAAACCTTCCTGAAGTACATCTTCAGCATCTGTCATTGATTTGGTGTAACGATAACAAACACCAAGCATCGTATGGGCAAAATGGTTATAAAGCTCACGCTGGGCAGAAGCCTTCCCCTTAAGGCAGTCACTAAGCAATTTTTTTTGATCCATTTGCTATTAACCTGACACTGTATTATAACAAAGCGTTGCTTCCCATTTTATTTTTAAGGACTATCCGTTCGAAGAAATCCCGTTTTATCTGGGAATGTTTGTGACATCACCTTATTAGATGTTCAGAATCAGTAGGTTAAGTTAAGCGAACGGGAAAATATATTTAAAGCTGTTTTATTTTAAAAATTCTAACTTCAGTCAGCCTTATTTTATAAATACATTCAAAACCATTTTATGTTTGATCAAATTTTACAATTGGTAAAAGAACACATGAATGCCAATCCTCAGCTTACACAAAATATTCCAGCTGAACAGGCAGACGAAGTACACAAGGAAATTGCAACTCATATAACCAATGGTCTACAAAATGAGCCAGCGGCGCAGGGAACAGCTGCAGGCCTTCTATCGCAGTTCGAAAACAGTCTGAGTTCCGGCAATTTGCTTACCAGTTCTGTATCGGGTGGTTTAATAGGCAGCCTGGGAAGCAAATTTGGTTTATCTCCGGCCATCACAGGCGCGATTGCAGCATCGCTTCCGGGACTGATACAAAAATTCGCACACAGAAATGATGCGGCTGCGGCAACTCCTGCAACAGCTTCTTAATCATAACAAAAAATGCGTTAACACGCTGTGCTTTGAAATAAAATTCAGCGAGGAGAAATTTTATTAAACAATCTTCATTGGGTTTGGTCGGCATGGCCTTTGCGCCTCTCATTCGTTCAACAAAAGAAACATTTGAGATAGATCATCAAAAGGATGAGAGAAAACTTCGCATCGTATGTGTGGGAGCACATCCTGGAGACCCTGAGTTCGGTTGTGGGGGGACGATGGCAAAACGGACCGTGCTTCCATCATCGGTTTATAACACTCCATTTTACTATACGAGTACCTTTGTTGTAAGGTCAATATAACTTGCTGTAATACTTTCGAAGGGCCTGGTAGCTCCATCCTGTTCGACAAAGAAATATTTCATTCCCGATTCTTTTGAGGCAGCAAATATTCTTTTAAAATCTATGGTTCCGTTGCCTACTTCTGTTGGCGCTTTCTGTGCATTGATATCCTTAACATGCCAGAGCGGGAAACGCCCGGGATGTTGTTTGAAAAGCAACACCGGATCTGCGCCTGCGACTGTGGCCCAACCTAAATCAAGTTCCATCTTTAGTAAGTCCGGATCAATCAGTAGTAGTTGATCGTAGGGAATTTTGCCATCTACATTTTCAAATTCGTGTGTATGATTATGATAACACAATTGTACGCCTGCTTTTTTGGCTGCTTCACCCGACTTATTTAATATTTCAATTGATTCACTAATCTCGGCAGATGTACTTAAAGGAATGGATGCACAAACCAGATATTTTAATCCGCCTTCTGCCACTTCATCCACTATCTGCTGATAATTGTCCTTCAGGTTCTTCATGGGTGGCATACTTCGTAACTGGTGAAGTCTCGTGGTATCCATACCAGGAGGCACTTTAAACCCTCCTGCAGGCATTTTAAACGGAGCGCCTCCAACATGGTGCGATAACCAGGACATTCCCATATCTTTTGTCATTGCAGCAAATTGTTTGGAAGTCATTCCATAAAAACTGCCCTTCACACTAAAAGCAGATTCAAGATCTTTATATCCGATATCGGCGATTTTTTTCAATGTACCTGAAACGTCATCATCAATGGTTCCTCCCATTGTGTACAACTGCAGGCCCACGGCATGCATCGCATATCTATCTAACAGGGAGGCATAACCTTTTCTGGATATCATCAGCCCTCCGATTGCGAGAGCTCCGGAATTCAAAATGAATTTTCTTCTGTTTTGCATAATCTTTATTTTGTATAAACGAATAGTTTAAATGGCTCAGGAACGCTTAAAATCATTTACGGTGAGATCTCATTATTGAATGTAATATTCGAAACCGACATCAGTGGTTGATCCCCCTTCACTGTTTCGTTTTTGAAAACAAAATATATATCATGCGTTCCCGCAGTCTCTTTTATTTCCGATTTTAAACCCACACCGGAGAATATACTGCTCAGATCAACTGCTTTTTTTGCTTTAGCCGGTTGTTTGACTACAGCAGGACTGGTATTCCTTGCTGATTTTGGTTTAGAGCCTCCGGCATTTTGTGCTTTATCAGCTGCTGAACCCCCAAAGTCGGGATTAATAGATGTTACGTTTACCTGTCCCAGTAAATCGCCGTCAGGTTTGTCCAGTCTTATTTCTACCGTGCCTCCTGCATAACCCATCATGGGAAATGCAATAGCGCTCACTGATATTTGCCTGATACCAGTCAGATCAATTTGTTTGAAACCGATATAACCTTTTGATTTTGGAATAACATTCAGCGTAACAGCAAACATGGTTTGCAAACTGATTTCTGCACGACTCACCACATCTGCTGAGCCGGGACTCACTTGAGGACTGCGTAATACTTTTATCACTTCAGTTGTTAATGGATCAGATTCCTTTGCTCCCTTATCTGTATAGGCAGCTCTGATCACAACAGACCCTTTACCGTTATCGCCAGTTGGTATTTTCGGAGTATATGTTCCCTTTAAAGGAAGTGTACTGATCGTTTTTTGGTCGGAACTGAGGATATAGTTTACGATGATCCTTGCATCATTCATCGAAATAGACGGATGTGCCGGCATGTTTACGGTTCCCCACACGCCACTTCCACCCGATCTTAATTTCCTGGGAAGTGAATCCATTGCCCAGTTATATTTCGATTTATATTTTTCCGCTATCTCAATAAATTCAGGACCAACAGATTTTGAATCCAGATGATGACAGTTATTGCAATCAACACTATTGATAAGCGCTTTAGCCACCGCAAAACGGGTTGATGCGTCGACGCTTCGCTGGCCCTGGACCAATTCTGCAACATCGAATCCTTCAGACGTGTAGTCTATACTCGCTGCTACCTGACTTGGATTTACCTTTCCGTCTTCCTTGTCTGTTACTTCTATGTCGTACGAAAAGGGTTTGCCGGGGAAATAAAATGTTTTATTACCGCTAAGATTCAATGATACATCAGGCGGAGAATTACCAGCAATGATTTTGACCGACTGGCTGTTTTTGGCGCCGCTGGGGTCCGTTACCGTTAGTGTGGCAATATATTCTCCTGGCTGGGTGAAACCTGCAACCGGGTTGGGTTCATTAAATGTTACAGAAGTCTTATTGACTCCGCCTGTAACAACCCACTCGTATTTCAAAGAATCTCCGTCGTAGTCTTTGGTACCTGCCGATGAAAGATTGACAGATAAAGGCAATGTTCCTCCGCTTTTATTTGCAGATGCGTGAACAATAGGTGTACGATTACCGGAATTATATTCTATCCTTACGAGTTTGGAATTATCACTTTTTCTGAACCAGTTACTACCGTATTCGAGTACATACAAATCTCCATTGGGTCCATACTTTATATCAATTGGTTCTATTGGCTGATAGGAAGGAAGAAACTTCTCCATGGATTTGTAGTCGCCATTCTCTTTCATACTAATTGCCATAATCCACCCGCGGGAAAGATCGGCAGCAATCCATTTCCCTTCATAGTATGCGGGCCATGGACGTTTTGCATTCATAAAATTTGCCTGTCGATAAATCGGACCACCTACTGCGCATCGTGCGCCTGACCCAACCAGTGGAAATTTCTCAGAGTTCCTGTATGGATAGGATATAAATGCCGGCTGTGCGGGAGGTAATTCATTCAGCCCTGTGTTGTTGACGGAAAAATTTGTTGGTTTTGCAGGATCTTTCCCCGGGGAGACGGAGTCGTTGAGATAATTATACATGGGGTACGCCACGTTTTCTCCAATGAAATAAGGCCATCCGAAAAATCCCGGTCCTCTTGCCTGGTTTAGTTCATCCATGCCCATTCTGGTTGTTCGGGTATCTTCATTGGCATCGGGACCTACTTCTCCCCAATAAAGCCAACCTGTTTTTGTATCTATGGAGGGGCGCCAGGGATTGCGGTCGCCCATAATATAAATTTCAGGCCTGGTTTTAGGCGTTCCTTTAGGGAAAAGGTTTCCGTCGGGAATACTATAAGTACCATCCGCATTGGGATGAATTCTCAATATTTTTCCTCGTAAGTCGTTTGTATTTCCCGAACCACGCTGGTCATCCCAACTGGTTCTGTCGGGACGTTCATCTGTTTGTGATTTCTCGGCAACATTGCCGGTATTATTTCCCACGGCGAGATAGAGATTTCCTGACTGGTCCCAAGTCATTCCTCCGCCAGTATGGCAACATACTTCTCTCTGGGTATTTACTTCCAGCATTATTTTTTCGGAACCCTGCACCAGTTTATCGTCACGGATTTCCCATCTGGCCAGAACATGTTTACTTATGGTTGGATGAGCATAATAGAGATAAGCCCAGTGGTTATCCTCGAAATGAGGATCTACGGTAAATCCGATAAATCCTTCCTCCGCTTCAGTTGATTTTCCATCCTTACTGGTATATTTCGTATTGACCGGAATAGTCCCTACCAGACTCACTGTTTTAAGTATCGGATTGTAAAGTTTTAACGTACCCTTGCGTTCATTGATAAATACTTTACCATCTTTTAATACTTCAAAATTCATGGGTTCGTCCAAGGCTCCTTCAGCAGTAAGCGTAACTGGTGTGAACCGATTATCATCGGGCTTAACCGTATCTGTGACAGTAGATATAGTAGTGTCTGTTTTCTGATTACAGGAAAACAGTATGAAACAGATGCAGACTAAAAAAAGATTACATAATCGCAAAGGGGCGACTCCTGAGTAGCAAGATGGATTCATGGCAGCAATCGTTTGAGTGAAAGGCAGGTAACCTGTAACGCCTATTAAAGATAAGCGGAAATGATCTCCACCTGATTTTCAAATCAAACTTTTTGATCAGCACATGACCGCGTTGGTGATCATTTTATGAATCGTATTATCATCAATGTTCTTTTGGATGTTCGGCACCCCCACCATGAGGTTCTCCACCATGTGGTTGTTGAGACGGAGGATTGTGTTGTTGCGGATGACTGGCATGTTGTTGGGGCGCAGGTTCCGGATGATTATATGCCTGTTGATGTTGCTGTGGCGGGTTATGGGCGGTGTTTTCGGGGTGTTGCTGCTGCGCAGAATGACTTGCGTTTTGCGGGTGTTGCTGCGTTGCCGGATTATTATAAACCTGTGTATGCGGCTGAGGTTTCGGCGTATTATTCACAACATGTGATGTATTGTTTGGCTGCACATTATGATATGCTGTGCCTCCGGGTTTATTCATCGCCGTAGTTGTAGGTCTTCCGTGATTAACGGACGCCAACTGATTTCTGTCTTGCATGGCGTGTTGCATATGTGTTGTTTGCTCAGGAGTGGCCTGAATATGTCTTTCACTGGCAAAAGATTGCTCCTGTGCAGAGGGTCTTGCAGTTAAACCACCGGGTCCACCATTAAAACTGGTATGATTATTTACGTTGTTGTTTACAATAACAGTCCTGTCGACATACGTGTTATGAACAACCGTTGTGTTTACATTTACAACGGCTGTATTATATCTGAATGAATTGCCTTCCCATCTTCCTCCATAAAATCCGGATCCGCCATAACCATAACCGTAATTTACCCCACCATAAAATCCAATATGCGGACCCCAGTATCCCTGATGGAAACCGTACACACCTCCGGCATAACCCCAATAAGCGGGAGTCCATAAATATCCGTATTGAGGGGGTCGTACCCAAACGCCGGGAACCCAAAAATATCCAGCGTCTCCGTATGCCCAATATCCCGGACACCAAAGAAAACCGTCTGTGGGACAGGGCGGTTGTGTATATACTACCAGTGGTGGCGGTGCAATATTCGCCGAAATGCTAATTCCTACACTCACCTGAGCCTTGGACGTTGCGGTTGATAAAATAAATATTGCTGCTGTAAGCGCTAATGCTACTCGTATTCGTTTCATGGTGATTATTTTATAATCATAGGTACACCTCACCATTGAAAACCTTGTGCCAGCTTTTAATTATTTGAGCCATTAACGAACCATTACATGAATCAAGGGTCAGCCAGCCGGGCATTTTAATGATATGAAATGTTAAAAAGAAAACTTAGCGAATCGGATGCGTATCTATTCGCTGAATTAACCATCCATTCTTATATGTCCATTCCCATATTGAGGTAAATGTTCCATGGACGGAAATGGTATCACTTCGGGGAATGATTGTTTGCTGATGATAGCTGCCTGAAACATATGCAGTGTCGTTGATTATAGTAACAGCATCTGCCGTAGATAACTGATACAATACTTTAAAATCTTTAAACCTGTACAAAAATTTACGTATTGAATCTCTTCCCCTGGCGACATCTCCCAATTTGCCATCAGGATTGAATAAAAGAGAAATAGAATCCGCGTCTGTTTTCAGGATCAAACGATCATAGTCCTTCATTTTCATAATAAGTGCTGTTTTGCTTTTCTGAGCATAACTACACTCTGTTAAACAAATCAAAACAAACAGAAAAGATATCGCCTGAAAGCAAAGCCGCATTTATAAGTTTTTAAATCGTTTACATCCACTATTATTTATCAAATACGAGCGCATCTGTTGATACACCCTTTTGCAGGAATATTCTGACGATTGGCTAATCATATAGTCGGGAATTAAAAATATGAAAATTACGCGCCGATCAAACATGGGATATTTTGATTGTTGGAAATCGATGTATTATACATATGTGCACAACTTTGTGCTAAACAGGTGTAAAACTGAACCCTTAATAATTTGGAAACAGGTGTGGTGAATTTGTATCTTAGAATTGTAATTGAGAAACGGTAATCTATAAAAAGAAAAAAGAATCTCAATTGGGAAGTGGAATCCATAATCGGAGACTAACAACCCAAGGAAGCATCGGGTCAGTAAGTATAAGGCGAAAGCCGGAAAACTGAAAAAGGCTTGGTGCTTTTCCTTTTTATTCCCTCAATAATTTTTCCTTTTGATAAGTTTTACGGAAAGAATTCTGACGTCCTTGAGGGGCCGGTCCTTGTCATCTCCTTTGCTGGTAGGTTCAGAAGCAATCAGATCAACTGTTGACATCCCGCTTACAACTTCTCCGAAAATTGTATAGTTCTGATCCAGGTGGGGCGTTCCTCCCAGGGTTCTGTACACTTCCCGCTGGTATTCCGGAATTTTTCTTTTCAATCTTCTTGTCTCAACGGAATCCAGACCAGCATCAGAAAACTTCTTTCCCTGAACAATATAAAACTGGCTGGAACTGCTCGCTTTGGTTGGATTCACGTCATCACTTTCTCTTGCCGCCGCCAGTACGCCTCTTTTGTGAAAAAGTGTTACCCTGAATTCAGCGGGAATGGTATAGGAAGGACTGGAGTCGCCAAGCGGAATTCCAGGAGCTGCATTCCTGCTTGAAGGATCTCCACCCTGAATCATAAAATATTGAATCACGCGATGAAAAAGTGTGCTGTCATAAAAATGACTTTTCACGAGCCTGAGGAAATTATCCCTGTGAAGAGGCGTCGAATCCGATAACCTGAGAATGATCGTTCCATCTGTCGTAATCATTTCAATATCTCTTTTTCTGTCTTTTTTCCTGAGTTTGATCTGATCCTGTGAAAAAAGGTGAACAGAAAAAAGAATAAAGGTTGAAAGAATTAAAAATACATGTTTCATCTGGCTACAATATAAAAAGAATAAGGCCTTGCTGTACCGCTTGAATTCCTGCTGTCGCCTTCAGGATTCATTTTTTCACACGCTGATTTTCGAATCCTTTCGTTTAACTGTTAAACGCTTCGCTCTGCTGCAAAGCTGGCAAATATCCCGTTTTTATCGATATCTTCACGAGGTCTTCATCAAATATTGCGAACACCGGCATTTTTAGCAGAATCTAAAATTTAATTTCCTCAAATGTCATTTGGATTACAACTTAAGTATTACTAGTGGAGTGCGGTTTTCCTTTCGTGTAATTCCATTTTTGAAATTATCCAAATCCGGTTATTTGTGAAAGCGATTTTATTTGAAAACAATATATGAACCGGAGAAATTTTAGTCTTACTACTATTGTATGTACGATCATCATTCATTATTAAACTGAATAAAATGAAATTGAGCAGTTTCTTATTTAAAAGAGTCACGGAATATGTACTCCCTGTTGCGATTTTATGCCAGACATTTACGGCTAATGCGCAAGACAAAAAACCCAATATCCTGGTGATTATGGGAGATGACATCGGCATGTGGAATATCGGCGCTTACCACCGGGGTCTGATGGCAGGCAAAACACCCAATCTCGACAAAATTGCCAGCGAGGGAATGATTTTCACAGACTATTATGCGGAAGCGAGCTGTACTGCCGGTCGCGCAAACTTTATCATGGGGGAATTGCCCATACGCACAGGCATGACAACCGTGGGACAGGCAGGCGCAAAAATCGGAATTCCCGCTGAGGCCTGTACCATTGCCACTGCACTCAAGGCCCTGGGCTATGAGACTGGTCAGTTTGGTAAGAACCACCTTGGAGACCTCAATGAGTTCCTTCCCACTGTACACGGCTTTGACGAATTTTTTGGCTATCTATATCACCTGGATGCCATGGAGGACCCTGCTCATCCCAATTATCCGCAGAACCTGCTCAATGTATATGGCCCACGCAACATGGTTCATTCATGGGCAACAGATAAAGATGATGCGACCGAGATGCCACGCTGGGGAAAGATCGGAAAACAAAAGATTGAAGATGCCGGTCAACTCTATCCCAAACGCATGGAAACAGTGGACGGTGAGATCCGGGATATGGCTTTGAATTTTATTGAAAAATCCAAAAAAGACGGAAAGCCGTTTTTCTGCTGGCTTAACCCTACGCGCATGCACATTGTAACACATCTATCTCCCAAGTATGAAGCCATGCGCAATGCAGAGAACGGATGGTCTGAAGAGGAAGCCGGCATGGCCCAGCTCGATGACGATATCGGTCTGGTGATGCAAAAAATCAAAGACCTGGGTATGGATGATAATACGATTGTGGTATTTACTACAGACAATGGAACTGAAGTTTTCACCTGGCCTGATGGTGGTCAGACGCCGTTTGCTCAAAGCAAAGGAACTGTTCTGGAAGGCGGCTTTCGGGTACCGTGTATTCTCCGCTGGCCCGGACATGTGGCTCCCAATTCAGTGCAGAATGGCATTTTTTCAGGTATGGATTGGTTTCCCACCTTTCTTGCAGCTGCGGGTAATCCCAATATCACCGATCAATTGCTAAAGGGGGTGAAACTGGGCGACCGCACTTACAAAAACCATCTGGATGGTTATGATCAGACGGCCCTGATAACCGGTAAGGGCCCTTCAGCACGTCACGAAATCTTTTACCTTGGCGAAAGCACCGTTGGTGCGGTTCGTATTGACGATTATAAATTTCGTTTCATTGACCAGCCCCAGGGTTGGCTGGGAGAAAAAACGCATGTCGATGTACCTTATCTGATCAATCTGCGGCTTGATCCATTCGAACGCACGGGCTGGCCAAACAACGGGACCAAAGAAGGTGGTCAGCAATATTTCGATTGGTTCAAATTCCAGTTTTGGCGCTTTGTATTTGTTCAGCAATTAATGGCCAAGGAAATTCAAACCTTCCTGGATTACCCGCCCATGCAAAGAGGCGCAAGTTTCAATCTCGATGCAGTAAAAGCAGAGATGGCCACCAGGATGGCTCAGGCCGAAGCGGCTAGTAAGGGTACTGGTGATTGATTAGTGGGAATTATTTTTCAGGCAAGGATATCCGCGCACGTTTTCCATTTAACAGTGAAACGGCGCGGATATTTATTTTCTGTGTCTTCTTCCGATATACCAACATTCCCACAGGTAAAAACCAAGATTGGCCGTTAAATGCAGTCTGCTAAATCAATTAAATGAAAGCATAGATTTCTGCCGGTCAGTTCTTCAACATCCATATCATCAAAATATACTGCATTAAATTCGTGACTTATTAACCAGCATGCGCCCCCAAAAAGAAAGACTGGACATCATTAACGAAGTACTGGAAGAATGCATTCTTGCCTATCCTATTTCGTCCTTTATCATAAGTCTTTATAAACAGTACCAGCAAAGAGGTTCACTGAGTAAAAAACAATTACAGGGTTTATATGGTAAAGCGTCCAAAATAGAAGGACTTCCACCTGGTAAACTCGCAACCATTGAAGCAATTATTAAAAGAATGCCGACCAGATACAAATCAGAATTGCCAGAATCGACTCCACTGTTTGAGAAGGAGGAGGCTACTGGTCAAATGATTGAAGAAATTCTAAAAAAATATCCCCAACATAAGAGGGTTTTATTTTTGAAAGCAAAATATGATAACAACGAATTATTTTCTCCCTCAGACAGGGAGGATCTAAAACGTTTTAGATCTTTGCTAAATTAAAAATTAAAAGTTCTTTCAATCCTGAATGATGAATATTATTTCCGTTGAAAAAGGAATGTGGTTTGCGCTTTTTATTTACTGGCTGGTTTCTTCTTTTTTTGTTAAAAAGTCGGTCAAAAAACAATCGGGACCAGGAAGAGTAGTATATGTACTCTGCGTAATAATTGCTTTCAGTTTGCTTTTCAGCAACTATCTGTCATATGGCTTTTTGGGCAGGCAAATTCTTCCCCAGAACGATGCCTGGCGGGTAACAGGACTGGTTCTGTGCGCGATCGGACTTGTTTTTGCCCTGCTGGCAAGAATCTGGCTGGGAGAAAACTGGAGTGGAAGGATAACGGTTAAAGAAAATCATGAGCTCGTTCAATCGGGTCCTTATGCAGTTACAAGAAATCCTATTTATACCGGATTCCTGTTTGCTTTTGCGGGTTCAAGCATGAGTCTTGGCCAGGTAAGAGGATATATCGGAATCATTTTCCTGCTCATTTGTATCTCCATTAAAATATTCCAGGAAGAGCAATTTATGCAGGAAGTTTTTGGCGAAAAATTTACTGCTTACAAATCAAAAGTAAAGCGATTAATTCCTTTCATTTATTAATTGATGACCCCACCAGGCTTCTAAGGGTAATTACTTATCCATTATTTTTCTTGCCCCGTCTTAAATAAAATTCAAACCGCTGCGTTTTTATGCGAACCCTTACAGTGGCAAATGACATATGAATGTTCATTTATCACAGTGATTGAGATAGATCAAATAAAACAACATGAAGCACCTTCTGACTATTGGCGCGATGCTGATTATTACCCTTACGCACGGTCAAAGCAAAAAATTTACATTCAAATTGGGCGATGAATATGAACTGCCGCGCAAAACTGAGGATCTGGCATTTTTCGGCAATGAAAAAGACGGTATAGTTAATTTATCTCTTAAAAAAGAAGAACTAAATATTACCCGTTTTAATCCTAAATCTTTAGGTAAAACCATGGAACAGGTAATCAACCTGGACGTCACAAAAAACTTCAATAGTGAAACAGTAACTGACTTTAATTCCAACAATTATTTCTGGATCCACAGCGACTGGGATAAAGGCAGTGAAAAGGAAATGCTTTTCTACGATAAAATAGATATCGTGAAGGGCAAAATCACGGAAGCAAATCATCAAATGCTGGAAACAACCAGACTGGCCGGTAAAGTTACCAATGGAAGTGGTTTGTATTCATTCAAACTGGTTGGAAAATATAAATTCGATTACGACGCAGACAGAAAAAAACTGCTGGTGAGTTACCGGCTTAGTCCGGAAGAGCGTAATGATAAAAAGAATTATGATGCAATCGGATTACAGGTTTTCGACGAGGGTTTGAATAAACTATGGGGTGGAGAATTCCGCATGCCTTATACTGAAGCAATCATGGACAATTCCGATTTTTCAATAGACGCCCAGGGCAATGCTTACATGCTGGTTAAAGTATATGATTCAGACTCCAGAAAAGAAAAAGATAAAGAAACAGGTAAACCGGCTTATCATTTCGAGATCTTTAAGTTTATTGCAAATCACAAGGACTTTATAAAAATTCCGCTCACTTCCGCAGATTACTATGTGCATGAGACGACACTGATAGAAAATGCCCAACATGAAATGGTGGTTGCCTGTACATACAGCAAGAAATCAAAAGGTAATGGTACAGACGGGATATTCCTTGCTATACTGAACGCGGACGGGAAAATCGCCAACTATAAAAATGGATATTATGAATTTCCGAAAGCCGAACTTGAAAAATTTGAATCCGCGGGGAAACAGCGCAAAATAGAAAAGAACGAGAGTTATGAAATACCTAATTTAAAAGTCAGAGATGTAATTATAGATGCGGATGGAAGTATTTTCATATCCTGTGAACAATATTATTATGAGTATGTGTGGAATAAATATGGTGGTTATTACATGTATTACTACGAAGATATTTATGGAGCTCGCATCAATGCCAATGGTCAGATGGAATGGCTGCGTAAAATTCCCAAGAGGCAAAAAGGAGACAACGGCAGGGGTACCATGGGATTCAAATTAATAAATGATGCCAGTGGTTATTACTTTCTGTATCTGGACAATCTAAAAAATATGAATCTTGGAGAAGACGAAGTTCCCAAATATCATGTAGACGGATTTGGCGGACAGGTTATGGTTTCTAAAATAGATATGACAGGCAACGTAAGCAAAGAATTATTATTCGATACCAGGGAGGAAGATATTATGGTATTCCCGGCAGATTTCTCGAGAATCAATGGTAATCAGTTTATAGGCAGGGCGAGGATCAAAAAGAAATTATTCCAGCCCATTTTGATAACATCAAAGTGACTTATCGGCAACGATGGTTTTGGCATTCACGAATTCAAGAATTCCGTGTCTGCCAAGTTCCCGGCCATATCCGGAGTTTTTAATTCCTCCAAATGGCAGATGAGGATCTGATTTTACCAGTGTATTGATATAGACAGCTCCCGTTTCCATTTGTTTTGCGAGTGAAATACCTTTTTCGATGTCGCTGGTCCATATACTTCCGGAGAGTCCGTAAGACGAATCGTTGGCGAGTTTCACTGCTTCGTTCTCATCTTTTGTCGAGATAACGACTGCCATGGGACCGAAGGTTTCTTCGTCTAAAGCCGGCATTCCTTTCCTGGCATTCGTTAAGAGTGCCGGTTCGAAATTGCAGCCATTTATTTCACCACCCCATTCCAGTCGGGCGCCTTTTTCTATAGAAATGTTCATTTGCTTTTCCAATTTCTCAACCAAATCTATTCTCGCCATCGGTCCGGTTGTAATTGATTTATCAAAAGGGTCGCCCTGTTTTAAATTTTTCAATGATGTCAGAAATTCATGCATGAAATCATTAAACGAACTTTCTACTACAATAAACCGTTTCGCGGCGATGCAGGATTGTCCGGCATTTAGCATACGGGAATTCAACGCAACTGCAACTGCCTGTTTCATGTTGGCGTCGGGCAATACGATCAGCGCATCGGAGCCGCCGAGTTCCAAAACGGTTTTTTTGATATAACGTCCGGCAATAGACGCAACGGAACTGCCAGCTTTTTCACTACCTGTAAGTGTTACCGCCTGTACACGATCAGATGCCAATATTCTTTCCACTACAGGTGTGTCAACGATCAGGCTCGTAAATACACCAGGGGGTGCACCCGATTCCAGGAATATTTTCTCCAGTGCCAGTGCGCATCCGCAAACGTTTGGTGCGTGTTTAAGCAACGTCGTATTACCAGCCATAAGCGTAGGTGCTGCATATCTGAAAACCTGCCAGAAAGGAAAATTCCAAGGCATGACGGCAAGTATTACACCCATTGGCTGATAAGAAATAAAACTCCTGTAATATCCCGACTCCAGCGGTTCATCCTCCAAAAAGTATTCTGCATGATCTGCATAGTATATTGCTGTCGTTGCGCATTTTTCCACTTCCGCTTTGGCTTCTGAAATGATCTTTCCCATTTCTCTCGTTATCAGTGTTGCGAGCTTCTCCTGATCACGTCGTAATATAACTGCAACGTTTTTGAGTATATTGGCTCTTTCCGGAAAACTGTACTTCTTCCAGGATTTATAGATCACCGAAGCGTTCGAAATTGCTTTATCAACAGCAACATCGTCCATAAGCGGATATTCAGCCAAAACTTCCTGAGTAAATGGATAAACAGACTTGAAAATGGGATTTGACATCGAATCTGATTTACAATAAAGTTACAAATATCATTAACCACGTTAGTTGAGGCTTTCACCAACCGTTTGACACCGTCAGATGGAATATATGAATGCCCATAACCATGAGGGGCAAAAAATGGTGAATAAAAGAATCCGGCGAAAGCAGGTACAATTCAATTTTATTGTTGAGCAGCATGTGAGAAATGTGAAGTCCCGGTTACTACATTATCTCTTTTTAAATCGACTTTATTCAATGCTTCAAAAATCTGACCATCTTCATAATCTACCGATACAAATACGGTGAGATGTTGATTGGCAGGCCCCTTGAATGCGCCCTTCACCGGACTGCAATCGGTAAAATGCCGGCCTGTAGCAAGTTTCACATGGGTATTTGTGACCCATACATTATTAGTGGGATCAATACCCGCCCAACCAGAACGTGGAATCCATGCTTCGACCCAGGCATGCGTTGCACCTTCGCCTCTCAGACCACTTTTATTCGGACAAATATAACCGCTTACGTAACGACTGGGAATTTTCATTGTTCGAAGTATCTGTAACATAATATGGGCGAAATCCTGGCATACTCCTGCTTTCTGATTGAGAATCTCATCTACCGTGGTCTCTACATTTGTGATTCCTTTTATGTAGTTAAAATTTTTAAAAATATAATCACTGCAATTTTTGATGCTGATCGCCACGGAGTCATCAGAGCTATAAATCAGTGGAACGATTTCATCTATTTGAGATTGTAGCTGAATATAATCCGGCCGCGAAAGTTCAAGCATCTTTAAATCCCCTGCTATCTCAGCGTTCAGTTCATTAAAAGCACTGATAAAATTCATGCTCAGATCCGAACTTCCGGTAGTGCGAACCACCAGCCGGCTGTTGATAGAAAGTTCCTTATGAGGTGGCAATAAATTGAATACGCCGGTTTTATTTCCCCAATAGTCAAAAAATATTTGCACATCAGGATTTCCGGTGATCGTCAGATCGTGTTGAAGGATTTCCTGTTCCGAAGAAAGAATGGGGAAAATTTTTATTTCGTTCATGCTCTCCTGAATCAGCCTGTCGTACTCGTACCTGGTAATGTGCTGAATCTTGAATATGGGCATGAGTAACGATCTTATGAATACGAGAAAAAATGTTGTACCACTCGCTGATTGAATTCGATCAGTCCTTCTTTTATATCTTTAAAAAAAACAGGAACCGTTTCTTTATTTAGTGAATCAAGTTCCATGTATCTGACCTTACTAAACAGTCGGCCGAAATCACGCATCAATGCAGCTCTTTCTTCATTGATTTCTTTCCCTATAATTTTGTTCAGATAGAGTTCGATTCGCTGCATTGAATACATTACAGATCGTGTGAAATTCTCGTTTATCAAAACCTGATGAAGTACATTATAATTGTGATTCGAACTGCGATAGGTTTTGACATGCAGCTCATAACCAGACAAGCTGAACAACAGATATTTCCACTGAAGGAGATCGTTGGTATCGGCTTCCCGGAAATTGGTGATTTCAATCTGTTTTTCTGCAAAAGCTATCGTTTGCAAACATCTCTCGATGTATTTGCCCAAATTCATAAAACACCATCCGGTTCCACGGGGCATAGTGATATCGGTAATGCCGGTGTACATCACCGTGTGTTTGATCATGGGTTCTATCACTTCCAGCCCATGAAATGAATCTATTTTGTAAAGCAATTCCGGCTGGTTAATGAGATGGTACATCTGATTGACTTCTTCCCAAACCTCCTTGGTGATATGATCCTGAACTCCTCTTGCGTTTTCTCTAGCCTTGTTCACTAGGGTCTTCAGACAATTGGTATTGGCCGTATCGAGGAGCAAATGTTTGAGGCTTTCTTCAGTATTATTTTCTATCGTATTCAAATAAGCTTCGTCGGATTCCGTGAAAATTTCCAATACTGGTTTCCAGGAACCTGTTCCACTTACGTCTTTGTCAAGTGAAAAAATATAGTGAATTCCTACGAGACGAAGCATTCCGTCAGACCTTTCCATATAACGATTCAGCCAAAAAAGCGAATCAGCAATTCTGCTAAGCATGTATGTACCTTTTTTTGAATCTTTCGTTTAATCTATTACCCATGTGTCTTTGCTGCCTCCGCCCTGCGAAGAATTTACGATCAGCGAACCTTTTTTTAGTGCAACCCTTGTCAAGCCGCCTGGTACGATCTGAATTCCCGATGGTCCGCAAAGCGCATAGGGGCGAAGGTCCACGTGACGTCCTTCAAATTTCCCATCTATGAAACAGGGAGCGGTGGAAAGATTTATTATGGGTTGGGCGATAAAGCTTCTCGGGTCGGCTTCAATTTCTTTTTTTGCTTTTACCCAATCGTGTTCCGTGACGGAATTTCCCATTATCATTCCATAACCACCCGATTGATTTGTCCTTTTGATTACCATCCTGTTTAAATTATCAAAAACGTGTTTCCTCTGATCGGGATTACTCAATTCATACGTTTCGACATTGGGAAGTAATGGTTCTTCATTGAGGTAATATCTTATCATCGCCGGGACAAAAGCATAAATGGCTTTATCGTCAGCCACGCCATTTCCTACGGCATTGACAATGGCAACGGTTCCTTTGCGATAAGCGGACATCAGCCCCGGAACTCCCAACGCGCTATCTGGCTTAAATATCAGGGGATCCAGATAATCATCATCCACTCTGCGATAAATTACATGAACCTGTTCCAGCCCCTGCGTAGTTTTCATATACACTTTATGATTGTCCACTACCAGGTCGCGTCCTTCCACCAGGGCAATTCCCATTTGTCGCGCAAGGAATGTATGTTCGTAATAAGCAGAATTATAAATACCGGGTGTAAGTAAAACAACCTGCGGGTTGGAGATCTGTGCAGGAGACAGTGAAAGTAATATCTCATGCAAAAGGAGTGGATAGTTGCTCACACGACGAACACGGGAAGCAGCCACCAGTTCGGGAAAAAGTCTTTTTGTAATCTCACGGTTTTCCAGCATATACGATACGCCGGATGGTGTTCTGAGGTTATCCTCAAGCACATAAAACACACCGTCATCTCCTCTGATCAGATCGATACCTGATATATGAATAAAGATATCGTGCGGCACCTGAATGCCTGCTACTTCGCGCATATAATGAGGACAGGAAGCAATCAGTTCAGCAGGAATGATCTTATCGTGAATGATGTTTTGTTCTGAGTAAACATCTTTTAGAAAAAGATTCAGGGCTTTCAGCCTTTGTTTGAGACCTTCTTCAACGACCCTCCACTCGATTCCTGATAGCACACGTGGTATGATATCAAAAGGAAAAATTCGTTCGATGCCTGCATTGTCGTTGTAAACCGTAAAGGTGATACCCTGGTTCATGAAAAGTTCACTCGCAAGTTTTTCTTTTTGTTGGAGACTTGGCACATCCAGCTGCTTTAATGCATGGACCACATTTCGATAGAGATCCCGAAATTCACCTCCTTCCCGCATTTCATCCCAAAATCCATGCGATCCCACATAAGAATCCAATAATCCGTCGGATACCATAATAGTCTTTTGGAGTATAGAAATAGAAAATGCAGCTGAATACAGCTGCAGATCGTTGGTGGATGAAGTTAAATAAAATCATTCAGCCGGCAAAAGGAAAATTATTTCTTTCAGCGCAGTGAAATTTCGACCGCCCGAATATTCCTATATTAGATTTCTAATTTCCTGTGCATGAAGAATTACCTGCATATCATTACATTTAGTATTACCCTGTTTTTCATTTCCTGTTCGCACCATCCCGTTGCAGACAGGATCTACCTGAATGCAAAAATCTGGACGGGCGATTCAGCGAATCCGGGGGCCAAAGCGATTGCTATAAAGGATTCTACTATTCTGTATGTTGGCGACAATTACCAATCATATGTTGGGAGTAGTACCGCATTGAAGAATCTTGACGGCAAAATGCTGGTGCCGGGCTTTATAGATAATCATACACATTTCCTGGAAGGTGGTTTTTCACTAAGTGCCATCAATCTAAGGCAGGTAAAATCTGTCCAGGAATTTATTTCTACTTTCCGCCATTTTGCAGATTCTTCAAAAGGAAATAGCTGGATTAAAAATGGCAACTGGGATCATGAAGCCTGGGGGGGCCAATTACCTCATAAAGAATGGATAGATAGTGTAAGCGGCGAACATCCGGTTTTCCTGACCCGATATGACGGACATATGGGATTGGCAAATTCCATAGCATTAAAACTGGCGGGTATCACGAAAAACAGTCCTAGCCAACCTGGCGGAGAAATTGTAAAAGATCCTCATACTGGTGAACCCACCGGTGTATTACGGGATGCAGCAACAGAGCTGATCTATCGCATTATTCCTGCGCAAACGGAAGAAGAACTGGACGATGCACTTCGTCACGCAGTCGAACATGCACTGTCACATGGTTTGACACAGGTAAACGATATGGGAAGTTTCGGGGGGTGGATTGATCTGGCAACATATCGCCGGGCTGAAGCGACTGGCAAACTACCTATGCGTATGTATTCGTTTGTCGCCATTCGTACCTGGCAAAAACTGGATTCTTTTGTAAAAGAAAACGGCTGGGGAGATGATCGATTGAGATGGGGGGGGTTGAAAGGATTTGTAGATGGCTCACTGGGATCTACAACGGCCTGGTTTTTTAGTCCATACCTCGATGCACCCAATTCCACCGGATTACAGGTTACAGACACCATACTGTTAAAAAAATGGATTTTAGGCGCAGATTCCGTCGGACTTCACATAGCCTGCCACGCCATCGGGGACCGGGCGAATAATTGGATATTGAATGTTTATGAAGAGGCTGAAAAACTACGACCTGCACAAGATCACAGATTCCGCGTAGAACATGCACAACATCTCACATCGAATGATATCGGCCGATTTGCAAAATTGAAGGTTATTCCATCCATGCAACCCTTTCATGCAATTGATGATGGAAAATGGGCGGCGAAACGATTGGACAGCGACAGACTTGAGAGAACGTATGTGTTTAAATCACTTCTTGAAACAGGCGCCAATCTAACCTTCGGTTCTGACTGGACGGTTGCGCCACTTGATCCGATTGCGGGCATTTATGCTGCAGTTACCCGCAGAACGCTCGATGATAAAAATCCGGAAGGCTGGTTTCCCAAACAAAAAATTTCCGTAGAAGATGCACTCCGCTGTTATACCGTAAACAATGCGTGGGCAGGCTTTCAGGAAAATAAAACAGGTAAATTAAAAGCCGGTATGCTGGCGGATTTTACTGTTTTATCGGAAGATCTTTTTTCCATAGCTCCTGAAAAAATAAGAGACACGAAAATATTACTTACAGTGGTTGGAGGGAAAGAAGCGTATTCCGGGTTATGAGTTATGGGTTATGAGTTATGGGTTATGGTTATGGGTTATGGGTTATGGGTTATGAGTTATGGGTGTCTTGTCCTGAAATAAGTGGACAGATTTTTAACAAGAATCTGACACAAACCATGACAACAAGATCAAAAGTACTGATTAGGTACAGTATTAGCTTTAAGCAGAAAGTAGTCCGGGAAGTTGAAAAAGGAGCGAGCTTTGTAGAGATCCGCAGGCGTTATGATATTAAAGGCGGCGGTACGATTCAAAAATGGGTGAAGCAATTTGGGAAAAACCATTTATTAAATCAGATAGTACGAATAGAAATGAAAGGGGAAAAAGACAGGGTAAAGGAACTTGAAGAAGAAGTAAAGCGCTTGAAGATAGCACTGGCAGACGCTACCATGGCCAAGGATCTGCTGGGAACCCTGGTGGAGGTTGCAAACAGGCACTATAAAACGGATTTAAAAAAAAATTTCGGACACAAGCCATTCAGGAAAACAGACAAACCCGAAAAAGGTACGCCTTAGAAAAAGTTTGCAGATTCTTTCATTATGGCCGTTCCGGATATTATAAAGCGCTAAAGGAACAAACAAAGGTTGAGGTTGCTGAAAGTGTTGTTGTTCAGTTGGTTCACAGACAGAGAAGATGCCAGCCGCGGCTGGGCGGAAAGAAATTATTTAAACTGCTGAACGAAGATTTACAGCAGCTGCAAAGAAGTATAGGCCGCGATAAGTTCTTTGATATTTTAAGGAATAAAGACTTGCTGGTAAAGAGAAAAAAGAAGTTCCAGCGGACAACGAACAGCTATCACCGGTTTAGGAAGTATAAAAACTGTTTTAAAGATAAAAAGCTTACAGCTCCCCACCAGGCCTGGGTCAGCGATATAACTTATATCAGAACCAGAAAAAAGTTCGTCTATCTTTTTCTAATAACAGACGCCTACTCCAGGATGATTGTTGGCTGGAAGTTATCAGATAGTCTGGCCATAGAAAGCGCCATGGAAGCGCTTTCTATGGCTATCAGGCAATGTCCAAAAACGGAAAGTGTAATACACCATTCTGACCGTGGCTTCCAATATTGTTGTCCAAAATATGAAAAGCTTTTACTCGACAATCAAATGATGATCAGCATGACTGAAGAAAATCATTGTTATGAAAATGCAATGGCTGAAAGAGTAAATGGAATCCTCAAAGACGAATTTTTACTCGATGAAGAGATGACTGATTTTAAAACAACGAAAAAGGCTGTAAAGCAGGCAATCGAAACTTATAATACAAAACGACCCCACTGGTCACTGGGATTAAAAATACCTTCTCAAATACATACGGCAGCTTAAAAACCTTAAAAATCTATGAATAAGTCTGAATATAAATAAAAGTAAATTGTCCACTTTTTTTAGGACGTGACAGGGTTATGAGTTATGGATACTTGATTCATAACTTATAATTCATAACCTGCAAGAATCATTTGTTATAGAATTTTACAGATTCCGTTAATGCCGGCCAGTTATCTGTTCGAAAAGGTGAAGCGGGGAATCCATCGATATTATATAAATTAATATCATCGGGAGAATTAGTCCAGCCGTATCTGACAGCTACCGGGTTGTTGACAGAATCCGAGCCCACGACAATTTGGCTTCCTTTAATAAACGCCTTTGCATAATAAAATTTCCTGTCTGATCCCGCGATTTCAAAACCATGGAGATATCCGTTTTTGTCCTTTGCTAAAAGGCCTTTCCCAACATACCTGAAAAACAACAAGGCCTTTCCAGCAGAGAACAAAACTGAATCGTACTGAGGACCGTTGCAGATTTGTTTAAATCCATATACATCATTCAGCGCAATAGCGGCGAGCCGGTGACCTACTACCTGTTTATTTTTCGGATGAATATCTTTTGGATCTCCTATATCCGTTGTTACAGACATACCGGTACCGGATAACCGAAGTGTTTTGGATTGAGCTTCTCTTAATTCAGCCCAGTTACTTCCGGCATTACTGCTTTGATTGGATCCAAAACTTGCGAGTTGAACGTACAGAAACGGGAAGTTATCATTCCATTCCTTTCTCCAGCTTTCAATCATGAGAGGGAATGTTTTCCCATATTCCACGGCGCGGTCGGCATTGGATTCTCCCTGATACCACAATACGCCCCTTATTGTATAAGGAACAAGCGGATGCAACATAGCATTGTAAATAATCGTGCCTTCATTATTCATCCACTGCATGAAGTGATGAGGTTTGTTTAACGCGGGTATCATTTTCCAGTTGTTGTCTGCCAATGCGATTTTTTCACCGTCAAAATCGGCAAAGATCATTTCATTACCTCCGCGAATACCTATAGCCCACCAGTCGGGAACCGTTTCCGGACCAATCTGCAGTAGTAAGACGTTTTTCCCGGCTTTCCAGGTGAACGGTGGAATGGAAACCGTAAAAATCTTATCGGAAGTTTTGGGAAATGGACTGCCATTCAAAAACCAACGAAATCGAATATCATTCTCACCAAGACTCAACGTGGAAGACTGGGCAGCCTGTGTGGAATCGAGATAAATTTCTTTCATCATATAACCCTCTCCACGGTATCCCGGAAGGCCGATCCAGTCCCAACTGCCGGGAGCGCCCGCCGGCATCCATCCGGTATAACTATAGTCATCTGTTAAGATACTATCCAAAGCAGTTGCCGGAATTTTCCCACCATTACGTTTTACAAGGTTTTCAATAATACTTTTTTCAACTCTCGCATTTGATTGATCCCAGTTGACAGGCATCTGTTTAACATATGCCTTTAAGTCTTCGGAAGTCATCATGGCTTCACCACTAATCCAGCTTTCTACTTGTGAACCTCCCCAATTATCATAAATCAATCCAATAGGAATATGCAGCCGCTCAAACAGATCACGCGCAAAGAAATAACCAACTGCCGTAAATTCCCCGGTTGTTTGCGGTGTGGAAACGATCCACCGGGTTGAATCGACAAATGCTTCGGGCTTAAAACTTAATTTATCAGGAATGCTTACCTGACGAATCAAACCATTTGTGGCTCTGTGCAATTCGTAGCTTGCGTTAATGACCTGTTTGACCTTGAATTGCATATTTGACTGACCAGAACAAATCCACACTTCGCCTATTAAAACATCGGAGAAAACTTTTGATTCATTTTTAGTTTTTACCGTCAGTACTAAAGGACCTCCGACCGAAAAAGCAGGCAGTGTTACTATCCACTTCCCATTTTTATCGGTCGATGCGGAACCGTTCATTTTGCCTAATGTTACCTGAACCAGTTCACCGGGTTTTGCGCCACCCCATATTTTAAGTGGTTTATCCCTTTGTAAAATCATATGATCACTAAAAATGGCAGAAAGCCTCAACTGCGAAAAGACCCGCGTATGTATAAAAATTAGAAGCAGGCCCAATAATATTTTTGAATTCATTTTTCAATATTTCCTGATACGGTTCTTATTATATATTTACTCATACACCCGAAGAAAGGATTATGAGTTTGCCATTCATCGAATAGTAAGGTATCAAAAAAAAACAGAATCATATTTTGGCTATATTCATTCAATAAATTACCACATGAGCCAACATATCAGTTCGTCTCAGTCCCCCGCTTCTCCCCTAGGACCGATAGGCGGTCAACGTCTTTATTCGCTGGATGCTCTCAGAGGATTTGACATGTTCTGGATTCTGGGCGCCGAAGATATTGTTAACTCACTTGCACAGGCAACGGGATCACCTTTTTGGGCTGGTTTCGCAAACCAGCTTACACATCCAGCCTGGAATGGTTTTCATATGTATGATCTTATTTTCCCGTTATTTCTTTTTATGGCGGGTGTGTCTTCTCCGTTTTCTGTGGGAAGAGAACTTGAAAAAGGTAATGGGAAGGAAAAGGTCTTAATGCGCGTGATTAAAAGAGGTCTGATACTCGTGCTACTCGGAATTTTTCACAACAATGGTTTGCAACTGCGTCCGATATCGGATATCCGTTTTGGAAGTGTTCTTGGAAGAATCGGATTGGCATATATGTTTGCCAATATCATATTTATATATTCCAAAAGAACGACACAGATCATCTGGTTCTGGGCTCTGATCATTGGATATTGGCTATTATTGAAATTTACTTCCGCACCAGGATTTTCTGCGGGCGACCTGACCATGCAAGGAAATTTCGCATCTTATATAGATCGTCTGATCATGCCAGGAAAATTGTATCTGGGTATTCACGACCCGGAAGGACTCATGTCGACCATTCCGGCTATCAGCACCTGTCTTCTCGGTATTTTAACCGGCACGTATATCAAGAAGGGCACTCATAACGGTGTAAGAAAATCTGCCTGGATGGCCGTTGCAGGCGTTACGTTCATCATCATTGCCTTAATCTGGAACTTCAATTTTCCTATTAATAAAAATCTCTGGACGAGCTCGTTTGTGTGCCTTGCGGGCGGCATCAGCTTGCTGTTCTTTTCTACGTTTCATTACATCATTGATGTAAAGGGGCATAAAAAATGGGCGTTTTTCTTCAAGGTGATCGGGATGAATTCTATATTAATATATCTGTCTGGGCATTTCATCGATTGGGAATTTGCAACAAATGGCTTTTTTAAATGGCTGGGGCAATTAACCCCTGTTTTGTATGCGCCTGTAATAATGGCCATTTGTTACGTAGCAGTGAAATGGGCCTTTTTATATTTTTTGTATCTGAAAAAAGTCTTTTTAAAAGTCTGATCGGAAATATTAAATCAAAGTCAACGGTTTTATGAAGAAGATTTTTCAATTCATTTTCCTGTTCGTCTTATTTACTCAGTTTCTGCAGGCTCAGTCTGGTGAGCCATCCTTTATTCGTGACAGCATAGACAGTTTTATTCAACAGGGTTTAAAAGACTGGAATTTACCAGGAATCGCCGTAGTGATTGTGAAAGATGGAAAGGTTGTGTTGATGAAAGGTTATGGGGTGAAAAATACAGAATCAAAAAGTCCTGTTGATGAGAACACACTTTTCATGATAGCAAGTAATACAAAATTATTTACAGGAACATCACTTGCCATGTTAGAGACACAAGGAAAACTTTCTCTTGATGATCCAATTACTAAATATTTCCCAACATACAGATTGTACGATTCTACCTCAACCAAACTCGTATCCATTAGAGATATGCTTTCTCATCATATTGGAACCAAAACATTCGAAGGGGATTTCACTTTTTGGAACACGTCGCTCACCAGAGACGAGATCATGAGGAGAATGCGTTACCTGAAGCCCCCTTATCATTTCCGTCAGGAATTCGGATATTGTAATAGTTGTTTTTTAACGGCAGGACAGATTATTCCCATAGTAACTGGTTTAACCTGGGAACAATTCGTTCAGAAAAATTTCATCATTCCTTTGGGAATGATGCATACGATGGTTCTATCGACCGGTGTAGCGGATCAGCCCAATGTAGCTACGCCTTATACAACTTCTTATTCGGATAAACTTAATAAGGTTCCGTACGACAATTGGAACAATCTGGCACCAGCTGCGGCTATTATAAGTAATGTAAATGATCTGTCTCATTGGCTGCTTATGCAACTGGACAGTGGCCGATATAACGGAAAAGAAATTATTTCATGGCAGACAATTCAAAAAACAAGAACTGCAAATTCCTGGGTCAGAAGTATTAAATCGATAGATTATCCCATTCATTTTGAAGGTTACGGCCTGGGGTTGTTTATGTCTGATTATGCCGGCAGACAAATTTACTGGCATACAGGCGGTGCGGGCGGTATGGTCAGCAATGTCTGTTTTGTGCCGGAAGAAAATCTGGGTATTGCGATTTTAACGAACAACGACAATCAGGAGTTTTATGAGGATCTTCGTTATCAGATTCTGGACGCCTATCTGAATGTACCTTATGTGAACAGGAGTCGCCAGAATCTGCAGAAATTCCTGGATGGATCGCTAACAGATATCAATGAAATTAAAGGCTGGAAGGCAAGAGTAGAATCCAAAAACAAACCCGAGCTGCCTTTATCTTCTTACACAGGCATTTATACCAATACTTTGTATGGAAAAATAAATATTAATCGCTCCAATGACAAACTGGTTATACACTATGATACCAAACCCGACCTTTCAGCAACACTTGAATACATGGACAGTGGGGAATGGCTTCTTTCTTACAATAATATACTCTATGGAATCTTTAAGGTGAAATTTGATATTTCCAGTGGTACAGTCAGGACGATTACTACGCCGCAGAATCCTTTCGTTGAATATGATCCCTATACCTTTACAAAGGCAAAATAAGAAATGAATTGTAGCTAAAAATAAAAACAGTATGCGCCCATTATTACTGGTAGGTATTGGCGGAGGAGTTGGAAGTATCATACGTTATACTTTATCATTATTTATCAGCAGACATGTTCCTGTGTCTTTTCCATTAGGTACCTTTCTTGTAAATATTAGCGGTTGTTTCCTGATCGGTGTCTTTTATTCCCTCTCAATTAAATATACCGGATTCAATCCGGAATGGCGTCTATTACTTATTACAGGTATTTGCGGTGGATACACAACTTTCTCTACTTTTTCATATGATGGTTTGATTCTTATGAGGCAGGGTGCTCTCCTTTACTTCATGTTATATGTGGTCGGAAGTGTTGTACTCGGTCTACTGGCAACTTTTGCAGGAGCAGCCATCTTAAAATAGTCTTTCCTTAACTCAGCGTTTTACCTATTTACTGTCTGGGAAATCGGCACCGGTGGTGGTTTCTTTCCAGTCATCTATATCTTTTCTAAGTACATCGAGTTTTGCAAGAGCCCCACGAAGAGCAGCTTTGCCAAGCAATAAACGCAGTGGCGGATCCGGGGACTCGACCACTTTAATTATTGCTTTTGCAGCACGCACCGGGTCACCTGGTTGTTGACCACTATATCCACGGATTGTACTCTGATTTGCATGTGCCGTCGAACCATAGTCTTCAATTACTATCGAACTATTTTTTGCGGAGCGGCCTGCCCAATCTGTTCGAAAACCACTCGGTGCCACAATGGTAACTTTTATTCCCAATGGCGCCGTTTCCTTTGACAAGGACTCGGAAAAACCGTCTACAGCAAATTTGGTTGCATTATAAAAACCAACTGAGGGAAAGCCGACAAGTCCTCCAATCGAAGCAATGTTGACAATATGTCCACTTCGCCTTGCACGCATATAAGGTAAAACGTCCTGCGTCATTTTTGCAAGTCCAAAGAAATTAATCTCAAACATTCGTCTCACTTCTTCGTCTTCACTTTCTTCGATCGCCGCAAAATATCCAATGCCAGCATTATTTACGAGTATATCAATCTGACCAAAACGTTCTATAGATTTGTCAATTACTGATCGAATCTGCCCGGGCTTTGTTACATCTAATTCCAGCGCAATTGAATTTTCCGAATAATCCTTGACAATGTCTTTGATGTCTTCCAGTTTTCTCGCAGTTACAATTGCGTTATACCCATTTCTCAAAACTTCTAATGCCAGCTCCCTTCCAAATCCTGTGGAGCATCCGGTAATTAACCATACTTTTTTCATTACTTGTGGTTTGATAGTGAAAGAACAAAGTTGCAGGTAATATGTTCACAAATCATATATCCTATATTTGTTTCTTAAATGCAAGAAATCCCGATCCACCGACTACGTCGTGCGAATGCCGTTTATTTTTTCATTTCAGGATTCGGATATTCCAGTTGGACTTCCAGAATACCGGGAATAAAAGAATCACTAAAACTTAACGATGCACATTTTGGCACGCTGCTCTTTATGATGCCAGTCGGACTGATTCTGACGATGCCATTTACCGGTAAGTTATTGGATCATTTTAAGAGCCGAACCATTATGCTTATCGGTGCGATGTTATATAATGCGGTATTGGCCTGTATCGGATTCTGCAGTTATACATGGGTGTTAGGCATCACGCTGTTTGTATTTGGTTCTTCGAGAAACATCATGAATTTATCCATGAATGCACAGGCTATAGGCGTGCAGGCTTTGTACAAAAGATCCATTATGAGCTCATTCCACGCGGTGTGGAGTATGGCAGGTTTTGCAGGTGCGGCATTTGGATATCTCATGGTGGCAAGAAATATTCTGCCGGCCTGGCACTTATTTGGTGTTAGCCTTTTACTTTCTGCATTGACGCTCTATTTTTATAAAGATGCGTTGGATCAACGTCCGGATCATTCGGTAAAAAGATCCATATTTACGCTTCCTCCGAAAAGCATGCTGGTTTTCTCCCTGATTTGTTTCAGTTCCATGGCCTGTGAGAATACAATGTACGACTGGAGCGGAATTTACATTCGTCAGGTTCTGCATGGATCAAGAGCAGTTGCTACCGTTGCGTTTGTGGTTTACATGATTGCCATGACTACCGGCAGGTTGCTTGGTGACCGGATGGCAGACCGATATGGAATACAACGTGTTTTGATGGTCAGTGGGATCTTAATTTTTACCGGTTTTACTGTAACCGTTTTATCACCCTATATCGCACTCACTTTACTCGGATATTTGTTGACAGGCTTTGGTGTATCCTGTGTAGTACCTTTTGTTTTTAGTCTTGCGGGAAAAATCCCCATGTCAAATCCAGGAGCAGCATTGGCCTCCATTTCATCATTGGGCTATTTGGGATTTTTATTAGTGCCCCCTATGATCGGGTATGTGGCTCAGGCCAGCAGCCTTCGTATTTCTTTTGCAATAATAGCTGTGATGGGATTGTTCATGATCAGGTTGAGTACAAGGATTTCACCTGAATCGGCTTCAAACGCAGTGTAAAAAGAGAGGGCGATCTACTTACTTAGATAAAATTTATAAAACGGAAGTGTCCGTAAAGAGTTTTTTCAACCAGGCGATATCAAGGGAAGCTTTATATTTGGCTATTTCAGCTCGTCTATACGTGCCGTCCAGAATTGATCTGATGTCACTCTTCATAATATTTATAATACCAGATCTGGTGATCTCTTTCACGTTGGTATCGGGCTGTTTAACCGCCGATACAGGAATAACAGGCATAACCCTGTCCAGGATCTCCTGCAGATAATTTCCAATTTCAGGCAGGTCGTTGGACTGCAGGATTTTGATATGCAGTTCTTTTATTCTCTGCAAAATAGCGTGTTGGATTTGGTTTTTCATCTTCTGAGATTAACGCGTAAATGTAAGATTTGTTACCCCGATTCATTGTAAATTTTTGGTCATCCATAAATCGCATCCAAAATGTCCCGACTGACCCAGGGGACCTGACAGATAACTAAATCCTGCCTTTTCATACAGACCAATTGCATTGTGTAATTCTGGCATGGTTTCCAGATACATGTTAGTAAATCCCAGCTCCTTTGCTTTGTTAAAACAGTGTTCCATCAATTTCAGGCCGAGGCCAAAACCTCTCATTTTCGGTAACAGGTATAACTTTACCAGTTCGCAATAGTCCGCCGGTAATCCGGGAGTTGGGTATATTCCCGAACCCCCTACCATTTCACCGTCTGCTTCAGCTATAAAATACGCGGCGTCGGGTTTGGCAAAAAGTTGGAAAAGTGCGTCGGTCGTGGGGTCGAAAAAAACTGTTCCGGGTTTATTGGCATGGTATTCAATCAGCACTTTCCGGATAATGGCAGCAATATGGCTATTGTCTTCCAATCTGATTGGTCTTATGCAAAATTGTATCATGAAGTTGCAATTTTACCCATTTTTATGGATTTTGCTCAGTTCCATATATTAACCCCACCCGTGTTTTGAGTGTATGAACGCATTTCTCATGATCTAACAGACGAAATCAGTTTAGATGGGAAACAACCGATAACCTGATGTCTCTAATTCAGTCTGTCAACACCGGAATGGTTCTGGACAGCATATCTTTTTGGAGAAGAGAAAATCTTATAGATGAAGTATACGAGACCCAAGATTGAAAGATAAAACAACCCCGAAGTAACGGAGTCCATGGTAACACCCACTTTCAGGAATTTTAACAGACCGGTAAGTAAAGAAATTACGGCAAAGCTTATTGCCCAGGACACGTATTCCCTCCGTTTGAGTTTTTGATCCAAATGTACCCTGACTGGGATATTTGTGCCTATGGAAGTAAGGGCCGAAAAATGACTATCAGTTACTTTATCCTTCTGAATCGTTTGCATCTGAAGTATTTCACTGTTTGGTTAAAAAACCGTGCCAAGAAAAAGAGCATAGATATTTTTATTCCCGTCTCAGGTTCCTGATCCAGAGAATACAAGAGTCCATCCACAGCCGGGTGTCGGTCTTATTGTTCATTCCAAACCCATGGCCACCCTTCTCAAATAAGAAAACCTCAACGGGAATATGATGTTTTTTTAAGGAATCAGAAAAAACCATACTATTCTGATAAGGTACTGTGTTATCGTCTTTTGCGTGAACCAGATAAGATGGGGGCGTTTGATCTGTTACCATTGTCTGATTCGAAAATAATGCTATTTGGTCCCTGGCTGGGTTTGATCCTAGCAGGTTGTGCATCGATCCCATATGTCCGATACTGCTGTCGAAACTGATTACAGGATAGATAAGCAGCAAAAAATCAGGGCGTAAACTAATTCCTCCAGGATTATCTATATAATCTTTATCAAAATGGGTACCCGCTGTTGACGCAAGATGTCCACCAGCTGAGAAACCCATAATGCCAATTCTTTTTTGATCGATACCCCATTCAGCTGCTCTTGACCGCACAACTAAAATTGCCCGTTGTGCATCCTGCAACGGACCAATCTCTTTATGATTCATGGTACTGTCGTCGGGAATTCTATACTTCAAAACAAAAGCGGCAATGCCCGCTTCACAAAAACGCTTCGCCACGTCTTCGCCTTCGTAACCCATGGCCAGATTTACATAACCTCCGCCCGGGCAAATGATCACTGCATCTCCGGTAGACTTTTCTTTCTGTGGTAGAAAAATAGAAAGTGTAGGATGGGACACTTTACTGACGATCAAAATCTCTCCCGGTTCATATCTCGAAGTTTCATGATCTGCAGTCTGGCGCGAATTTGGAATCGGACCATCATATAAAGGAATTACATTTTTGTTCTTCATTTTGAAAAAAAGGAATGCGGCGATCAGAGAAACAAAAAAAGGTAATATCGCTTTTTTAAACATAAGAATAAAGTTAAGTATACAGAGGAATTTAAGGTTAGTCAATTGGTCTTAACTTTGCGCCATTAATATACCATATGCTTTCTCAGGTTAAATTCTGTGTTGCAATTTTTTGTTTTTCCCTTTCTCTGCCAGGCAAAGCAGCTTCCGTAAACTTGTTGCAGACCGAAATTAAATTACCAATAGGTACCTGGAGAGGAGAAATTCTTCGGGAAGACGGACAAACAATTCCTTTTAATTTTCAGACCAGGGAAACAGCGGGAAAAATGGTGGTCTATATTATGAACGGATCTGAACGTCTTTTAGTAGATAATATCAAACAGGAGGGGGATTCCATTTTTATCGTTATGCCCTTTTTTGATTCTTACTTTGCTTTGCGGCTTACAAAAGATCAGAAACTTGAGGGGAGCTGGATAAAGAATTACGGAGACCATCTTGTTGTTACAGGATTCCGTGCAGATTTTAATGAAGTCAACAGATATGCCGTTTCAGAAAAACCTTTATTCAATATATCCGGGAAGTGGATGGTACATTTCAAAGGCACTACCGATTCTACTGAAGCTATTGGCGAATACAGACAGTCGGGATCACAGGTAACAGGAACGTTCCTGACAACAACCGGAGACTATCGTTTCCTTGAAGGACAAGTCAGTGGGGATACATTAATGCTTTCAACTTTTGATGGGGGTCATGCTTATGCCTTTAAAAGTAAAATTCTTGATTCCAATACTATGGGAAGCGGCGTTTTTTATGCGGGCGCAAAAAATATAGAAACCTGGGTCGCAAACAAAAATCAAAACGCTTCACTACCGGACGAATATAGCCTTACGAAATTAAAAGATTCATCGAATGGAGTACTTCATTTCAGGTTTCCGGATTTGAAAGATCGTACCATTTCACTTAGCGATCCTGAATATAAAAATAAGGTTGTTATTGTTCAAATATTAGGATCCTGGTGCCCAAACTGTATGGATGAAACGAGATTTTTAAGTTCCTACTACATTAAAAATAAATCGAGGGGAGTGGAAATTGTGGGTCTCGCGTACGAAAGAACAACATCCTTCTCTAACACTGTGAAACTCCTGCAACCTTTTATTTTAAGATTTCACGTCACCTATCCTATTCTTGCTACAGGAGTATCAGTGAATGATACGCTTCGTACAGAAAAAACACTACCAGAGCTCCAGCAAATCGTTGGATTTCCCACTACGATTTTTATCGATAAAAAGGGAATGGTCAGAAAAATACATACTGGCTTTAACGGTCCGGGCACTGGCGATCATTACGAGGCTTTCAAGAAAGAATTCGACGAAATTGTAAACAGTATGCTCAAAGAATAAGGCAATGGAAAAGGTTCATTTCCGGGTTTACTAATTATATTAGTATTTTTACCGAAACAACAACGCCTGCAATGTCATCTCCGGTTCGATCCATCGTACATTTTGACCTGGACGCTTTTTACGTACATGTGGAATATTTACGAGACTCGCGGCTTCGTGGAAAGGCCATAGCAGTGGGTGGACATAGTGACCGCGGAGTAATAACGTCCTGCAGTTACGAGGCAAGAAAATTCGGCGTTCGTTCTGCGATGGCCACCAGAATAGCTAAACGTTTGTGTCCGGATCTGATCATTGTTCGCGGAGATATGGATCGATATGTTCAATACTCGAATTTAGTTACTGATATTATTCGCAGGGAAGTACCCGTATTCGAAAAATCGAGCATCGATGAATTTTACATTGACATGACAGGTATGGACAGGTTTTTCGGAGTTGTTTCCATTATTCAGGATATAAGGAGAAAAATAATCAGTCAAACAGGCCTCAGCATATCTTATGCCCTGGCTACAAATAAACTAGTCAGCAAAATCGCTACAAATGAATATAAGCCTAACGGCCAGATTGTAATCAAACCAGGAAATGAAAGATCATTTCTTGCACCGTTAGCTGTTGATAAAATGCCCATGATCGGCAGCAGGACCGCAGCTGTTTTACGCGAATCAGGTATTGAAACACTAGCTGATTTAAGCAAGGTCCCAGTTGAGAGGCTAACTACCTTGCTCGGAAAAAACGGAGTTGGCATCTGGAGGAGGTCCATGGGTGAGGACGAGACCCCGGTAATTCCATATCACGAACAAAAAAGCATAGGAACTGAAAACACCTTCCCAGCTGATACCAATTGCAAAGATTTTTTACGCAGGGAACTTATCAGAATGACGGAAAGAATCGCTTTTGAACTTCGGCGCAATAATAAAATTACCGGATGTGTTACTGTTAAAATCCGATATGGCAATTTTGAAACATTTACTATGCAGTCCGCGATTCCTTTTACGTCGCTTGATAACATCTTAATTCAGAAGGCCAAAGAGATTTTCGACAAATTATATGATAAGCAATCAATGGTTCGATTGATCGGAATTCGATTTTCCCATCTCATCACCGGGAGTTATCAGATCAATTTATTCGACGACAGCCATCAGACGCTAAGCCTCTACAAAGCTATAGACAGCGTAAAGAAACAATTTGGGGAAACCCTTTTGATACACGCCGGAAGTATTTGATATCATTCGTCATTCTAACTGATGCAGAGGAAGTATGATCTGAAAATAAATCAACTTGATTCAGCAATTTTTCCCATTTCTGGAAAAATAGCACAAATACAAAATAACAGTTCTTTTTAAAACAATCGCTTAACTTCATATTCCAGTTCCTTTGTAAAAGCTGTCGTAATATTTTAGAAATATAATTATGCGCAGCAATAGAAAATATAAATTTAAAGTCATTCATGGGGTTCTTTCCTGGAAGAACGAAGAGATGGAAAAATTCATGCCAGTTTCCGCGGAGATTCTGACTCAGGTCATATTACACTACGAAAAGGAATTTAAAAATGGTATCAGGATTTGGAAACAAATAACGGAGAATGAAGGAAATAGCAACTCTTTAAAACCGAATGATCCCTTTGTTCAGGAACTCGCTGACTGGATGGAACAGTTACATGGATTATTTGAAAATACGGAACCGCTCCGGGAGAAAGAGAAAATCTTCGACAATCCATTCTATTTAAACTGATTTAGGTTGAATTTTTTTTAAACACGTTCAATGTAATTATGAATGATGTGCCCTTGCCTTCATCACTAAATACTTCAATATTGCCCTTGTGATTAAGTATAATGTTTTGAGTATTGGTCATCCCTAAACCGTTTCCATTCGCTTTGGAAGTAAAATACGGATCAAATATTTTGGATATCGTCTCCTGATCCATACCGTTACCATTGTCCTGAATGGTGATAATACAATAATTTCCTTCCAGACTTGTTTCAAGAGTAAGTTTACCATTTTCGCCCGACATGGCTTCTATTGCATTTACAATTACATTAAGAAGTGCAATTTTCATCCTGCTCCTATCAACGTTCAACCAGATTTTTTCACCTGAATATTTTTTTTCGATACTCACCTGGCTGAGTTGTGCGCGATCCATAGCTTCTTTTAATGATTCATCCAGCAGATCGTTTGCAAGAATCTGTTCATATTGAAGATCAGTAAATTTTGTAGCGGAAAGCAGTTCATTGATAAGTTCATTTATACGTCGGGAATTTCTCGAGATAATTTCCAGAAATAGTTTTTTATCGTCAATGGTAAGATCGTCGTTTTCCAAATGACCTGCTGAAAGATCGATATTCGTCAATGGATTTCTGATTTCATGGGCAATAACGCGAGCCACCCTACCCATGCTGGTAAATCGTTCCAGGCTTCTTAATTCCAGCAATTCTCTGTTTGCTGTAGCCAGTTCAATAACTCTTTTTTCGAGTTGGTCGTGATACGATTCCGCCTGTTTTGTTGCTTTTTTCTTCGCCTGACTTTCGATATTAAAAGTAATAAGAGAATAAATGATCAGAAGTCCGGATACGAGTCCCGCACCAATGATGATCCAGAAAACAATTTTACTATAAAAAACAACTCTCTGGGTTCTCTGAATGAGTAATTTATTTTCATTAACTGTTATGGAATCAGAAAGCTGTTCGATTGAATTGATAAGACTGTTATTCAATTGTTCCCGTACACGTATGGAATCATTTATCTGAAAATGATTTCTGTTCAAAATGCCAAGTTCTTCATTGAGTATATTGTATTTCTTTACAATAATGTCGTGCATCGATTCAAGTCTTTTCTTTTCATCCGGGTTGTCGTTTACACTCGAGGATAAGATCTGGAAAACCGAATCGACCAGGACCTGACTTTCTTCATATTCCTTCAGGTAAGCTACCTGCTTTTTTTGCATGTATTCATTCCAACTAATTTCAGCGTCTTTTAAATTGGAATTAAGGATGGCCAGTTTATTAATCACTTCTCTCGTGTGACCAACCCACTTATTCTGTTTTCTCAGTTGAACGAATGAGGAAAGTGAAAGGAAATAACAGAGTAGCAGTAAAATAAATGCTGCCAGGTAACCGCTTCGTATCTTTTTAGGGAAATCAAATTTCATGATCTTTATTGGCAAACAATAACAGATCGCCAATATCGGGCAATTACTACATTGTTATTCCTGCTACTTTGAAATTACAAAGAATTAATTCAAAACAAAAGGTCCGTCCTAAAGCGACCTCTAAAATTAAACCAGCAACATAGCATCGCCGTAACTGAAAAAACGGTATTTGTCTTTAATAGCCCTTTTATATGCTTCCATCGTGAGGTCATAACCAGCAAAAGCACAAACCATAATCAGGAGACTGGTCTTGGGCAGATGAAAATTAGTAATTAATGCATCCGCGATATTAAATTGGTAAGGCGGATGAATAAATGTGTTCGTCCAACCTTCCGAAGGCTTCAAAAGTTTTTCCGCAGTGAACGAAGATTCAAGTGCACGCATTGTTGTGGTACCAACCGAACAAATGCGATGCCCTCCGAGACGTGCTTTGTTTACAATTTTACACGCTTCGTCATCTACCCTGTAATATTCAGCGTCCATTTTGTGTTTGCTGAGATCTTCTACTTCAATAGGGCGGAATGTACCCAAGCCCGTATGTAATGTAGCTTCTGCAAAACGAATTCCTTTTATTTCAAGTCTTTTAATAAGTTCCTTACTGAAATGTAATCCCGCAGTCGGAGCAGCAACTGCACCTTCATGTTTCGCATAAACAGTCTGATATCTTTCTTTATCTTCTTCGTCAGGTTTTCTTTTTATATATTTTGGTAACGGTGTTTCTCCCAATATCTCAAGCATCTGTCGAAATTCATCATCTGTACCATCCCATAAAAACCTGATGGTACGACCCCGACTTGTCGTATTGTCTATGACTTCAGCAACCAGTTCATCGTTGTCGCCGAAGTACAATTTATTACCAACTCTTATTTTTCTTGCGGGATCAACGATTACATCCCAAAGCCTGTTTGGCTTATTGAGTTCCCTAAGCAGAAATACTTCGATCTTGGCTCCCGTTTTCTCTTTCCGGCCATACATTCTGGCAGGAAATACCTTTGTATTGTTAACAACAAAAACGTCTTTGTCGTCGAAATAATCCATCACATCACGGAAATGCTTGTTTTCTATTTGTCCCGTTTTGCGGTGGACAACCATCATACGACTGTCTTCTCTTCTTTTTGCGGGATGTTGGGCGATCAGATTTAGGGGGAGGTCGAATTTAAACTGGGAAAGCTTCATTCAGTATGAAATTTTAAATAGTTCCCGGTACATGATTCGAATGAAGCTGAGAATATCTGGTCGGTCAGACCAGGTCTTACGGCACCCGATTCTGTCATGTTACGGCATGATTTTACAAGTGTGCAAAGGTAATAAATAATTACGAATTTTTAATAAAATTCCCGGATTAAAGTTTCAGTTCCAAATTATGGTTGTGTGCCGGCCAGTAGTCACATGTTCAATCTTTTACCAGGAATGGCGTCAATAAGTGATCTTGTATATGCTGTCGACGGATTTTTGTATAAAGACTCTACCTCTCCGGACTCTACTATACTACCTTTCTCCATAACCAACACGCGATCGCATAAGTACCGTATTACAGATAAGTCGTGGGAAATGAATACTGCAGTAAACCCCAGTTTTTGTTTCAGATCGTTTATGAGATTTAATACCTGCGCCTGCACACTAACGTCCAGGGCAGAGACTGATTCATCAAATACTACAAATCCAGGATTTAAAGACAACGCACGCGCGATTACAATTCTTTGTCTTTGACCGCCGGAGAACGCGTGTGGGTAACGATTGAAATGCTCTGGTTTTAAATCGACTTTTTTTAATAACTCAATTACCTGCTTTTTTCTTTCCTCGACGTCCAGCGACCCATGAATTTTAATAGGTTCTGATATCGCCGGTCCGATCATGAGTCTTGGGTTTAACGAAGAATATGGATCCTGGAATACGATCTGAATATTTTTTCTAAAGGAACGCAGGGCATTTTTACTCATATGGAGCAAATCGGCATCGCCATATGAAATACTTCCATCTGAAGGTTTGACCAAACCCAGAAGAGCCCTTCCGAGCGAAGTTTTACCAGAGCCAGACGCTCCTACTATTCCTAAGGTTTCACCTTTGAAAATTTCAAAACTGACGTCTTTGACCGCAAAGACCCAATTTTTTTTTATGCCCATAAAACTTCTGGCCGACGCGTATTTCAGATACAACCCCTTTACACTTACCAAGATTTCGGAAGAGGTTTTATCAGTGCCTTTCATCTGCGCAGTATCAGATTTTTCAACAATTTGCGACTCTTTAGATTTGATTCCGTCATGATTTTCACTTCCCATGAAATCGGAGACGACCGGCAATCTGTTTCCTTTCAGATGCAAGGCCGGTCGGCACATCAGGAGACTTTTTGTATAAGCACTTTTAGGATACAAGAAAAGTTCCCTGACCAGCCCTTGTTCAACCACACGACCCTTTAACAAAACCAGGGCCCGGTCGGCTATATCTGCCACAAGTCCCAAATCATGGGTAATAAAAATCATACTCATGTGTTCAGACACACACAAATCTTTCAGTAAATCCAGAATTGCCTTCTGAACTATCACGTCAAGGGCAGTAGTCGGTTCATCACAAATCAGCAATGAAGGATTGCAACTAACGGCCATTGCGATCATTACACGTTGTTTTTGGCCACCACTTAATTGATACGGATATTTTTTATAAACCTGCTGGGGATCGTCAATGCGTACTTTGCGAAGCAATATCAATGCGGCGGACTTTGCCTCCTTGTTATGAAGTTTTTTATGCAACCTGAGCGCTTCGCAAATTTGAGCCCCACAGGTCATGACCGGATTTAATGAAGTCATGGGTTCCTGGAAAATCATGGCCAGTTTGCCTCCCCTATAAGACTGGAATTCCTTCTCATTTAAACCAAGTAAATCCACTGAAGTTTCCCCCCCGGCAGAAAACAACACGGAGCCTGACTTTACTCGTGCTGACTCACTCAATAATTGCATGAGCGCAAGTGACATTACGGATTTACCTGAACCGGATTCTCCCACAACTGCCATGATTTCACCACGGTTCACCTCCATCGAAAAATTCTCCAGCGCCAGTACAGGACCTGCAACTTCAGGAAATGCTACTGTTAAATTTTTTATTTGAATTATTGGAAGCAAGAGTAAAATTAAAAGCGAAGGTGTCTCACTGTAACTCCCCCGTTTATGAGTTGTTTAAGAGAGTCTATACCAATTTTTAAATGCGTTTCTACAAAGTCGCCCGTTACCCGCTGATCACTCTCAGCGGTTTTTACACCGTCCGGAATCATGGGCTGGTCGCTTACGAGTAAGAGGGCGCCGGTAGGAATTTTATTATAGAATCCAACAGAAAAAATAGTAGCTGTTTCCATATCCACTGCGTATGCCCGTATACGTTTCAAATATTCTTTAAAAACATCATCATGTTCCCAAACTCTTCTATTGGTTGTATAAACAGTTCCGGTCCAATAGTCCACGCCAAATTCACGAATGGTAGTTGAAATAGCCTTTTGCAAAGCAAAAGCCGGTAACGCAGGTACTTCCGCAGGAAAATAATCGTTGGACGTTCCTTCCCCCCTTATCGCGGCAATTGGCAGGACCAGGTCACCAAGTTTATTCCGTTTTTTCAAGCCACCGCATTTCCCGAGGAACAAAGCTGCTTTTGGAGAAACCGCACTTAACAAATCCATAATAGTTGCAGCAGAAGGACTTCCCATTCCGAAGTTTATTATACTGATGTCCCCTGCAGTTGCACATTGCATAGGTTTGTCTTCTCCAATTATCTTTACCTTATGCATCGAAGCAAACAAATGAACATAATGAGAAAAATTTGTAAGCAATATATAAGAACCAAAATTCTCAAGTTTTTCTCCGGTATATCTCGGAAGCCAGTTACTTACAATTTCTTCTTTTGTTTTCATAAATTCATTTCTTGATTCATGTTAAAAATATTTGCTGTGTGACCAGATCCCGTAATTTACAAAATAGTTGAGGTATGATTAAAATCTATTACCCTCATTATGCTTTCAAAATCAAAGAAGAAGAATCTTCTAAGGAATTCATTTTTGACGAATTGAGAAAAATTTGGGTTCGGCTTACTGAAGAGGAGTGGGTGAGACAAAACCTCGTTCAATATCTTTTGCAGATAAAAAAATATCCTGCGAGTTATATAGCAATAGAAAAAAAAATGAAACTTGGCGAGATGAACAAACGATTTGATATACTGGTATTTGATAAAGCTGCGAAACCATGGATGATGATTGAATGCAAAGCGATGAACAAACCCCTTGATAAAACCGTGCTGTGGCAGGCACTTCATTATAATCTGGCTATTCCCGTTAAATACCTGGTAGTTACCAATGGACAACAATGCCATGCTTATAAAAAAGCCGTACTGGATTTCGAAGAAATTAACGTGTTGCCTTCATACGACGAATAAAAAAGCTAAACGCCCAAAGCTTAAAGCGTAAAACCTTTATAAGCCTACAGTCGAAAATCAATTTGTAATTGATAAAAAACGCAAACCCTAAAAGAAGTTTTAAGCTTTAGGCTTTAGACCTTCTAAGGAAATATTCCTAATTCAGCATAGGAGGTTCCAACTTTGTTGATAGCCACTACGTATGCGGCTGTGCGCATGTCCGGGATCGACGGATTGCTCTTCCAGCAGTTCATTATTTCATGAGTTGCCGTAATCATCGTTTCTTCGAGCCCACTGTACACAAGATCTGCTTCCTCAGGACCATGCATGATGAATTCCCGTTCTTTGGAGCGGACAATTTTACCGGTTAACTCTTCCAATTGACCCAGTATATGTGTATTGAGGTTTTCTGTGAATCTTTTTTCCATACGACCATAACGAACATGACTCAGGTTCTTCAGCCATTCAAAATAAGAAACGGTAACTCCGCCGGCATTTAAATACATATCGGGAATTACCAGCACTCCTTTTTTGATAAAAACCTCATCCGCTTCGGGAGTCAAGGGTCCGTTGGCCGCCTCGCCGATAATTTTTGCCTTTATACGTGGAGCATTTTTTTCATTAATCACATTTTCCAATGCCGCAGGTATCAGAATGTCACAATCCAGTTCCAATGATTCTACAGATTTCTCAATATTGGTAGCTCCCGGGAAATTGAGTATTGATCCTGTTTTTTTTCTATGTTGAAATACTTCTTCTTCATTGAGCCCCGCAGGATTTGTTATCGCCCCTTCAAATTCTGCCAGGCCTACAACCTTAGCGCCTCCTTCCCTGAAAAATTTGGCGGCATGGTATCCTACATTTCCCAGTCCTTGCACCACTACCCTTTTTCCTTCCACGCCCGTTTGCAAACCCAGTCTGTCCATAACGTCTTTAATGTGACACACTTCACGGACTCCATAATAAACACCGAGACCGGTTGCTTCTTTTCTCCCCCGGACTCCGCCTTGCGTTACGGGTTTTCCGGTAACGCATCCCAGTGCATCGATTTCTCCAGGACGCATACTCATATATGTATCGAGAATCCATGCCATTTCTCTTTCCCCGGTACCATAATCCGGCGCTGGCACATCGGTGCCGGGTCCGATAAAATTCTTTTTGATAAGTTCCGAAGTATATCGTCGGGTTATCTTTTCCAAATCATAAGCAGAGTATTTTTTGGGGTCAATGGCTATTCCGCCCTTTGCTCCGCCGAATGGAACGTTTACAATCGCGCATTTGTAAGTCATCAAAGCGGCTAAAGCCATTACTTCGTCCAGGTTCACCGAAAGTGCAAACCTGATACCCCCTTTACAGGGCGTTTTATGATGTGAATGTTGCACCCGATAGGCTTTTATTACCTCAACCTTATCACCGATTTTAACGGGGAAGTACATACGATACACCGCATTACACTGTTTGATTTGTTCCAGAATTCCGGGGTCCCAATTTGTAAATGGTGTTGCTTTGTCGAAACTTTTTTCTACAGCTTCGAAAAATTTATATTCATTCCTGGCAGCCATACATCGTTATTTTATGAAGAGAATTGTTTTTGAATTATATATTAGCTTTTTTTTCCAATCTGCTGATTTTACGGTCGAGATTTATTAAATAGATGAAAAGTCCTCCCAATATAATTAACAACACAGCTACCACAACATAGATTTTCCCGTTGGAACGCATGAGCTCGGCCATCTGAGGTTTTTCTTTTTGAAGGGTATCCTGGGCGCTCACAAAAATCACCGTAGTCAAACCACACCATATTAAAAATAAACGGAAGACAAACTTATTCATGGATCTCATGTTTTAAAGAAAAAAGTTTAAGTCGTATTCGGAGAGAGGAAATCCATACACCGAGCAAGGTCCAGCCGGGTATTGCGCCCAAATCAAAAATCAACCGCATCCGGCTGTCAATATCTTTGGTATTAAATGCCGGATTACCCATACCACCGGGATGTAGACTTTCCACCAGTCTCGGTATTATCCAGATCGTTGGAAACAGCATCGAAAAAGCAAATACGTTGTAGACGGCACTAATGCGAGCTGACTTGTCTGTGTCTGTAAGAGAATTCCGTAAAACAAAATAAGCGAGGTAAATCAGCAGTGCGATTGCAGCTCCCAGTTGTTTCGGATCATTACTCCAGAAAGCGCCCCAGGCATATTTGGCCCATACAGATCCCGTAATTAAACCCATTAACCCAAAAACAATACCTGTTCGGGCAAATTCAACAGCATAAATGTCAAAGACCGCATTATTATGCCTTAAATATTTAATTGAATACACCAGGGATATGATAAAAAAGATCATCATCGCCATCCACATGGCAACATGAAAATACAGGTTGCGTATGGTTTCATTTAGAATCGGTTTGGCGGGAACACCTCCTAAAAACCCGGCTGTAATTGTATAAAGCAGAAAAATAATACTCAGTATTTTCCACCAGTTCTTACGAAGCATATGGTAAACTTAAGATAGAGGCTACCGTTCATAACGGCAGGCAAAAATAGGACAAGGTGGTCAAACGCTGAAATACGCTTAACGCTTAACGCTTAACGCTAAAAGCCAAAGGCTAAACGTTCAAAGCATCTGACAACTTCCCCGCACTCCTATACTCCCATACTCCCATACTCCCATACTCCCATACTTGTCTTAGTCTTTCCATAGAAAAGGAAACAGAATGGACGACAGTAATAAGATGAGCAAATCAAAACTAACAAGCAGTAAAAGAATGGTAAGAACACCGTTTTGAAGGACGTCTGAAAAAACTACGGTCGATAGTCGCATCATCAGCATCAACTGTGGGATTATAAGTGGAAATCCCAAAATGGCCATCAGCGCAGCGTTTTGTTGCGCTCTCGCTGCAATTGCTGCTAAAAAACTAAAAACGAGACTTATGCTACATGCCCCAAAGCAAGAAATACACACAAAAAGAAAGGGATGAACTATCGGAAATCCCAATAAAAATGTAAAAATCGTCAGGCTTATAACATTCATCAACAACATAAGCAAAGCATTAAATATCATTCTTGCCAATATGAAGTGGACGGGGCTGCACAAAGAATAAAAATATAATTGTCTGCCCTTTCCCTCCTGCAAAAAAGACTTGGCAATTGCATTTATGCATATAAATAATTGCATCATCCAGAAGAGCCCGTTCCATACGGTACTTTCGGGCTGACCCATGGCCAAAAAGAGTACAAATATGGTGGAAGCCACATACAGAAGAACACCGAAAAAACTGTATTGCTGACGAAATTCCAGCAATACATCTTTTTTTATCAGGCTGAAAATTAAATGCAAAGCCGGCTTCATTTTTCTTTAAACTTATTTTAACAAATCCCCCTTTTCATAACAAATTCTGCATCTGGGTTCATACAAATCTTTACTTCCTATCAATAATTGCGCGGCATTTCCTGTTTTTCTATAGGAATAGTTCGCAATATTGCCACACTGCATACAAATGGCATGCAACTTGGTTATGTATTCTGCTTTTGAAAGAAGGGCAGGAATTTGCCCGAAAGGATTCCCAAGATAATCCATATCGAGCCCAGCAACGATTACCCGGGTACCCAGCAATGCCAGTACATCACATACGTGTGGAAGCCCGTCGTCAAAGAATTGAGCTTCATCAATGCCGACCACGTCTACGGTTGAAACCTGCTCCAGTATGGAGTTTGAGTTGGAAACTGCGATCGATTGAATGCTGTTTTCATCGTGGGAAATGATATTCTCGGCATGATACCTTTTATCGGCTTCAGGTTTAAAAATGCCTACACGAAGGTTGGCAATCCGTGCCCGACGCAGTCTTCTGATAAGTTCTTCTGTTTTTCCAGAGAACATAGAACCGCAAATTACTTCGATCCAACCCCTTTTGTTAAACTGAATTTCGGGTTCTATAAACATAGCCGGTTTGAATTTGGATAAATTTTTGCTTTAAATTTATATAACAATCACCTCTCCTAAAGTGTAATGAACAAATTGCAGGAACTTATAAGCAAGTTAAATGAACAATGCGAACAAAATGAAAGTGCGTTGCAGATGCTTGTTACGCTTAAGCAGATCGAAGCGGAGCTCACGCAAATTCATACCATAACGGTAACAGGGAGAAAAAATCCCGGTGTTTCTGTTGTTATGCCTTCTTTAAGTTTTTCTCACCGGGTAGCAGAACAATATGTTCAGCAGATTGAAAAAGTGACTGAGATTGAGGAATCTGAAGTGAACATGCAGACTAAAGAAACATTTGTTATTCCTGCCGGCCATCAGCCCTGGATGGGAGACCCGCTCGTCGAAATTCCGACTTTGTCGCATCAGGCGATAGGAAAAGAAATCAATGATCTTATTGGGAACGGAGGCACTTCATTAAATGACAAACTTAAAGTGGGTGCAACTTCGGAGCTGGCATCCACGTTAAAGGGATCCCCTGTAAAAGAATTAAGAAAAGCGATCGGAGTAAACGACCGGTTTGTATTCATAAACGAATTATTTCGTGGAGACGAAGCCATGTATGAGAGAAGCATCAAGACCATCAATAATTTTCGAATCCTGCCGGAAGCTGAATACTGGATGGAAAGGGAATTGAAGATTAAAATTGGCTGGGACGACAGCAGGGAAATAGTACAGCATTTCTATCAATTAGTGAGAAGGCGATTCTCCTGAATGTATCGGATAACTTTTTCCGTTGCTCCTTTCCTTGCATACACATAATCCTTCGCCGCCTTACAGTGAAATATATATTCTGCTTCTTTTTCAAATAATCGGTTAAAAGTTGATTCCGCCTCTAATGCGTTGTCAATGATAATGACTCCGCCAACATCTGCCAATTCCATTACTTCAACATATTTTTCTATTACCGGGCCTGTGACTACCGGTTTTCCATACACGGCGGCCTCCAGCACATTGTGAACACCGTCGTCTCCGAAACCCCCTCCCACATAACATATTTTGGCATAGGAATAAAGACGTGCGAGCATTCCGATATTATCAATAATCAGTACGTTAAACTGGTTAACTGCGGCCGGGATTTTATCTTCCGACAATAAAAAATGGTTTTCCAGCTCCGAATATCGTATTGAACTTCGAAAGAGAAGTTCCATATCTTTTAAATGATCTTCATCGATTTCGTGAGGAGCAATAATAAATTTTATTTCCTTATGTGTATTGGCATAGTGATCCAGTTCTTCTTCATCTTCCTCCCAGGTACTTCCCGCTACGATTACCAAATGTTCTGAACAGAACCTGGTAATCAAAGGAAGTGGTTCAAATGCTTCGGCAATATCAATTACCCTGTCGAATCTTGTATCGCCAATTACAAATACTGATTTATCAATGCCCAACGTTGCGAGCAACCGTTTTGAATCTTCATTCTGAACAAAAAAAGCATGAAAGCTATCCAGCATGAGACGGTGAATATTTCCATACCATTTAAAAAACGGTTGATCCTTACGAAATAGAGCGGAAATCAAAAGTGTCGGAATGCCTCTTTTTCTCAATTCGTTCAGATAATAGTACCAATACTCGTACTTAACCCAAATTACAAGTGTTGGATGTATCAGATCAAGCCATTTTTTTGCGTTGATACCGGAATCCATCGGCAGATAAAAAACATGATCGGCTGCCGCATCATTTTTTCGGATCTCATAACCCGAAGGCGAAAAAAAGCTGATGATGATTGTAGTTTCCGGGTAAATTCTTTTTATCGATTCTATAATAGGCCTTCCCTGTTCAAACTCTCCCAGCGAAGCGCAATGCATCCACAACCGTTGCCTTCCTGATATACCCGCATTCTTTAACGTATTAAATATTGCTTTTCTTCCTTTGATCCAAAGAGCTGCCTTTTCGTTCCATGGCGAAACTATCCTAATACAAATCTGATACAGCCGGAGAAAGAGATTATATAAAAGAATAGTCAAATGTGTACGTTAAATGATTAAACAAGCAAATGTAGTCCTTTCCGCTAACCGTTCATAACTGATTGAGTCATTGCATTTACCATTATTTTAATGTAGGTTTGTGGCCGCTAATAAAGAACCTATGCGACCAATTCAAATGGTAGATCTGAAAGGTCAATATACACACATCAAAAAGGAAGTTGATCTCGCGATTCAGGAAGTTTTAGATACCGCAGCATTTATTAATGGCAAACAGGTTACTGATTTTTCAAAGAATCTGGCGTTATATCTGGGAATTGAAAATGTAATCCCATGCGCCAACGGTACTGATGCCCTGCAAATTGCGTTGATGGGATTGGGTCTGGAGCCGGGCGATGAAGTGATCACTCCATCTTTTACTTTTATTGCAACAACAGAAGTAGTTGCATTACTTCACTTAAAACCAGTTTTTGCAGATGTCGACAATAAAACATTTTGCATTGACCCCGTGTCTGTTGAAAAATTGATTACAAAAAAAACGAAAGCGATTGTTCCCGTTCATTTGTATGGGCAATCAGCTCCCATGAAGGAAATCATGGATCTTGCCGGAAAATACGGTTTGAAAGTTGTTGAAGACAACGCTCAGGCAATCGGTGGCGATTATTTATTTCCAGACGGACGGAAATTCAAAACTGGAACTATTGGCGATGCGGGTACTACGTCATTTTTCCCTTCCAAAAATTTAGGGGCGTATGGAGACGGAGGTGCATTATGTACTCATGATGCAGCTCTTGCAGAGACTTTTAAAATGATTGCCAATCATGGACAAAAGAAAAGGTATTACCATGAAATAGTGGGATGTAACAGCAGGCTCGATACCATTCAGGCGGCAATTCTTAATGTGAAACTATCTCATCTCGACGAATATATTAGCAAACGCAGGCTGGCCGCTGATTTTTATGATAAGTCTTTTAAGGGCCATCATAAAATAACTACGCCTTTTAGGGCAGCTTATACAAAACATGTTTTTCATCAGTATACTATTTTATTGGAAGGGGTTGACAGGAATAAATTAAACGAACATCTGGCTGCAAAGAATATTCCCTCCATGATCTACTACCCTGTTCCCGCGCATAAACAAAATATGTTTGCATCATTTCAGTCTGCCTCGCAGCATCTTGAAGTTACTGATTGGCTTACTGATCGGGTAATTTCATTACCAATGCACACTGAACTGGATGAAGAGCAATTAGGTTACATATGTAACAGCGTGCTTGAATTTCTAAACTAATTATTAAACCTTAAAATTAAACCTTAAAACAACTTTTACTATGAAAATTGCTATTGTTGGAACCGGTTACGTGGGACTTGTAACCGGAACTTGTTTTGCAGAAACCGGTAATGATGTAGTTTGTATTGATATTGACAGAAATAAAATAGAAAAACTTAATAAAGGAGAAATCACCATATATGAACCCGGATTAAATAAATTATTTCTTAGAAATCTTAAGGAAGAGCGATTAACGTTTACGACAAATTTAGCTGATGGCATCAGAGAAGCTGCTATCATCTTCCTTGCGCTTCCCACACCACCGGGAGCAGACGGCTCGGCCGATCTTAGATTCGTTCTGAATGTAGCTGAAGATTTAGGAAAACTTTTTACGGACTATAAAATCATAATCGATAAAAGTACTGTTCCGGTTGGAACATCAGAAAAAGTGAGAGATGCGATTTCCAAAAATTATAAAGGAGAATTTGATGTAGTATCGAATCCCGAATTTTTAAGAGAAGGCGTGGCAGTTGACGATTTTATGAAACCCGACCGGGTAGTCATAGGAACATCTTCCGAGCGTGTTCGTAAAGTTATGGAAGAACTGTACAATCCTTTTGTGCGCCAGGGAAATCCTATCATATTTATGAATGAAAGATCTGCTGAACTCACAAAATATGCAGCAAATTCTTTCCTGGCAACTAAAATTACCTTTATGAACGAAATAGCACAAATCTGTGAAAGATTGGGTGCTGACGTTGATATGGTTAGACGTGGAATAGGTAGTGACGAACGTATCGGAAAACGATTTCTTTTCCCAGGCATTGGTTATGGCGGAAGCTGTTTTCCTAAAGACGTTCAGGCACTTGTCAGATCTTCCAATGAAGCGGGTTATGAATTCAGGATACTTAATGCCGTGATGGAAGTCAATGAGAAACAGAAAATTCACCTGGTTTCGAAAATCAGGAAATACTTCAATGGTCAACTTAAAGGGAGACATTTTGCCTTATGGGGACTTGCTTTCAAACCGAATACCGACGACATTCGTGAAGCGCCGGCTTTATATATCATTGATGCTTTGAAAAAAGAAGGATGTACGCTTTCAGTATATGATCCCGAAGCAATGAATAATGTAAAAGGCGTGATTGGCGACATTGTTAAATATGGTGAGAACCAATATGAGGTGCTTGATAAAGCTGATGCTTTGATAATCGCCACAGAATGGAACGAATTCAGAACTCCCAATTTCCTGAAAATGGTGACCTCCATGAAAAATAATGTAATTTTTGACGGAAGAAACTTATTTGATGTGAACGCTATCAGTAAATTAGGATTTTACTATGAAAGTGTAGGTCGGGATGCTGCAATACCTGACAATCATAATCAATTTAAAAAGTCCATATGAATAAAAAGAGGGTACTCATTACCGGCGCAGCAGGATTTCTAGGCTCTCATCTCTGTGACAGATTCATAAAAGAAGGATACCATGTTGTTGGTATGGATAATTTAATTACAGGAGACCTTCAAAATATAAACCACCTTTTCAAACTGGAACAATTTGAATTTTATCATCAGGACGTTAGTAAATACATTCATGTACCAGGACCGCTTCACTTCATTTTACATTTTGCATCCCCTGCAAGTCCAATAGATTATTTAAAAATTCCTATTCAGACGCTGAAAGTAGGCTCCCTGGGAACGCATCACTGTCTTGGACTCGCCAAAGCAAAAGGCGCACGTATTTTGGTGGCATCTACTTCAGAGATATATGGTGATCCTCTGGTACATCCGCAGACTGAAGAGTACTGGGGAAATGTAAATCCGGTAGGACCCAGAGGAGTGTATGACGAAGCAAAAAGATTTCAGGAGGCTATTACGATGGCTTATCATAGTTTTCACAAACTGGAGACTCGAATTGTTCGCATATTTAACACGTATGGACCACGTATGAGGCTCAACGATGGAAGAGCTCTCCCCGCTTTTATTGGCCAGGCACTCCGTGGAGAGGATCTCACTGTATTCGGAGATGGCAGTCAAACGCGTTCATTTTGTTTTGTAGATGATCTGATTGAAGGTATCTATCGTTTGTTGCTGAGCGATTACGCCCTTCCCGTTAATATTGGAAATCCTTCTGAAATAACGCTAAAAGAGTTCGCAGAAGAAGTGATTAACATTACCGGCACAGATCGTAAAATTATTTATAAACCGTTACCGGCCGACGATCCAAAACAGCGTAAGCCGGATATCACCAAGGCAAAAACAATTCTCGGCTGGGAACCAAAAATAGGTCGTAAGGAAGGACTTAAAATTACATATGAGTATTTCAAATCCCTCCCTGCTGAAGAGTGGTTCAAACAGCCGAAAGAATTTAAGAGTATTTAGCGCAATCCGCTTCACTGCCTGACTTTTGAATTTCTCACTTTCAAAAATTATGAGTTCAAATATTAAAAAACTATTGATAACCGGTGGTGCTGGATTTATCGGATCTCACGTTGTGAGATTGTATGTAAATAAATATCCAGATTATCAAATTGTCAACCTGGATGCACTTACCTATGCGGGGAATCTTGAAAATCTAAGGGATATAGAAAACCTCCCTAACTATACTTTTGAGAAAGGAGATATCACGAATCAGGATTCGATGAGTGCTCTTTTTGACAAATATGCATTCGATGCAGTAATTCACCTGGCTGCGGAAAGTCACGTGGACCGTTCCATCACGGACCCGCTTGCTTTTGTTAAAACGAATGTTTTGGGAACCTGCAATCTGTTGAACGTTTGTCGAAATAAGTGGAAACAACATTTGGAAAACAAGCTTTTTTATCATGTCTCAACAGACGAAGTGTATGGCTCTCTGGGTAAAAAAGGATATTTCACGGAAACAACACCTTATGACCCACGTTCCCCTTATTCTGCCTCAAAGGCTTCTTCCGATCATTTTGTAATGGCCTATTACCATACATATGGCTTACCTGTTATTGTTTCAAATTGTTCAAATAATTATGGTTCCCACCATTTTCCGGAAAAGTTGATTCCGCTGATGATTATAAATATTCAAAATAATCGTCCGCTGCCGGTCTATGGTAAAGGAGAAAATATTCGGGATTGGTTGTACGTGGATGACCATGCCAGAGCGATTGATATCATATTTCATGAAGGTAAAATTGGTCAAAAATATAATATCGGAGGTTTTAACGAGTGGAAAAATATAGACCTTGTATACCTTCTTTGCGATATTATGGATAAGAAACTCGGACGCCCACCCGGAGATTCTGCGAAGCTTATCAGTTTTGTGAAAGACAGACCGGGACATGACATGCGCTATGCTATAGATGCCAGTAAATTGAACAAGGAGTTGGGCTGGAAACCTTCTCTTCAATTCGAAGAAGGATTGGAAAAAACGGTAGATTGGTATCTGTCAAATAAAAAATGGATTGAACAGGTAACTTCAGGCGAATATCAAAAATACTACGATAAACAATACCATAAGTAATGCCATTTACTACCAGTTCATTGCCAGGAGTTATCATTTTTGATCCTTCGATTATTCCTGATGACCGCGGCTTTTTTTTTGAATCCTACAATAAAAAGTTATTCCATGCCAACGGAATTTTATGTGAATTCGTACAAGACAATCAATCCTTCTCAGTATACGGAGTAATTCGGGGACTTCACTATCAACGGGAACCCCATGCCCAATCTAAACTTGTAAGGGTTCTGCAGGGCAGCATTTTGGACGTGGTACTTGATATTCGGGTGGGATCACCTGGATTTGGAAAATCTTACAGTATTCTTTTATCGGAAGAAAACAAAAAACAAATTTTCATTCCTAAGGGATTTGCGCACGGTTTCTCCGTGTTGAGTGAAACGGCAACGATATCCTATAAATGTGATCAGTTTTATAATAAACAGAGCGAGTCCGGGATTCGTTATAATGATCCACTGCTGAATATCGATTGGCGGATTCCAACAGATAAAATTCTTATCTCAGAAAAAGACAACCTGCTTCCGGAATTCCATTCTTCGCTGACTGATTTTATTTACTGATATGCAATCGAAAAACCCAATTTATCGAATTGTTTTAACCGGTAGCAACGGACAGCTTGGAAGTGAAATTGCGAAGATTTCAGGGGAATATCCCGACTTTCATTTTACTTTTTTGTCGCACAAAGATTTTCCGCTGGAGGACGCTGATAAAATGGCAAAATGGTTGAATCAAAATAACAGCGATGTTTTTATTCACTGCGCTGCCTTTACGGCTGTGGACAAAGCAGAATCGGAGAAGGACAAAGTTTTCAGAGTAAATGCAGTAGCACCAGGACAAATTGCTGCAGCGCTATCTAAAGCAGGAACGCGACTTCTTTATATTTCCACCGATTATGTTTTTGATGGTTCTTCGGCCAGTGCCTTGAAAGAGGAAGCACCGACGAATCCCGTAAATATTTATGGGGCCGCAAAACTGGAAGGCGAACGTCTGGTGCTCCGAAATAATCCGAATACCCAGATCGTACGCACTTCCTGGGTATATTCCGAGTTTGGAAATAATTTCGTGAAAACTGTGTTGCGGCTAATGAAAGAGAAGCATTCCCTGAGTGTTGTGCAGGATCAGAAAGGTTCACCCACATATGCTGGGGACCTGGCAAGGGTTATATTAAAAATGGTTGAAAACACTCATTCAGCGCCAGGCATTTATCATTATAGTAATGAGGGGGAAACATCCTGGTTCGACTTCGCCTTGGAAATAAAAAAATTAGCAGGGAGTAATTGTCAAATCCTGCCGATACCAACCTCCGGATACCCTACTCCTGCCAGACGGCCCGCATATTCCTTGTTGGATACGTCCAAAATAAAAAGAGAATTCAATCTGAAAATCCCCGACTGGAAAACCAGTCTGGCCTGCTGTATCGATTTAATAAAAAAAAGAGAAGTGTAAAGTTTGCTATATCTATTCGTTTAATTATTTAGCAAATTTTGTTTGCTTTAAACTATCAGGTTTCAACCCAATGACTGGTGTTTCGCTTTCATTTTCGTGAACGCCATAAAGCAATTCTTCATTTAATTCTAAAACATCCTTTTGCAGTCCATATATCTCGTGGGTAAGCCTTTTTACTTTTTTCATTCCTATAAAATAACCTATTGAAAAAATGAAAAGACCGGCGATCACAACATCCAACATATTTAGTTGTATGGCCCTTAGCAAATCGATAACAGTTTCCATAAATTTAATTTTAAACAGGATTGGATTAAATACACTTTAAAAGTAGCTTTCGAAAGCCATATCTACAACGCAAAAACACCCCGTTTATTTACCGTATTTTTACTTATCCCCGTTTCCTGTTTAAGGCGAAATTGCTTAATACATTAAATATCAGGTACTTAAAGCGACGCTTCCAAAAGCTCGCTAACCGGGCCTTATATCACTACTGTGCCCAGGGCAATTGTGGAGTCAAACAAATTTGGAGCAAGGAAATAATTCAAAAAACAAAATGCCCTACTTCAAATAAATGAAATAGGGCCTCGGCCTGCTTTGTTGCCTGACCTGGATTCGAACCAAGACAAACAGAGTCAGAGTCTGTCGTACTACCGTTATACTATCAGGCAGGTTGGAAAATGCATATTATTTTCCTTTATTTTCGGCTGCAAAGATAACTTAGCAAGTTGAAAAAATATCATGATCTCACAGAATAACAAAAGAACACAGGGCGATGAATATCAACTATTTATAGGTTTACAAATTAGTTTTATATAAATTAGTCTTTCACGGGTAGGAATCCGGATCAGGCAGCCACTAAACTATGCATAAGAAAAACAGATTTTCCGATGATTCTCTTTTAGAGGCGATTGAGCAAAAAGATTTGTTAGAGCAGGCCATATTGCAACTTTATGAGGATCATTCAGAAGTCGCAAAAGCTTTTATTTTAAGTAAAGGCGGCACTGAACAGGATGCAGACGATATTTTCCAGGAGACTATAGTAGCATTTATAGACTCCGTTCAGAAGAAAAAATTCAGGCAGGATTCCGGCATCAGAACTTTCATAATTTCAATTTCTAAAAACCTCTGGTATAACGAAATCAGAAAAAGACAAAGATCGGAAAACAGAGAAAAAATATTTGAAATGAACCGTGATCAGGAAGAAGTCGCTGTTATCGAAACCATTCAATTCCGGGAAATGAAACGCGAGCTGAATCAAATGCTTCAGGAATTGGGTGAATCTTGCAGAAAAATTCTTGAATTATTTTATTATGAAAATTTATCAATGAAGGAAATTGTAGCGCATTTACATTACGAAAATGAACAAGTCGTAAGAAATAAGAAATATAAATGCCTCAATCAGCTAACCGAAAAAATGAAGCAAAATCCTTTGATAAAACAAAACATAAACGAACTGATATCCAAATAAATAATATCGTTATACCACCTACAACGAGAAAAATCCAAATCCACGGTCGCCTGGCTCGATATAAACTCGAGGAATTACCTGTAAGCACAATATGAGACCAAAATGCCGGGTCACGGCATATCGGATTCTTTTTAATAAAGTCCATTTTGGCTTTTTGTAATGCGCGTGACTTAGAATACCCGGCTTCCAAATAACCATAAAATGATTTGAATATTTCTGATGTTGATCTGTCATCCGCTTTCCAAAGTGTATTGATTGTACTGGGACAGCCAGCATAAAGGAATGCCCGGGCAAAACTCATTACGCCTTCGTTTTCCACAAGTTCTCCTCTCCCCGTTTCGCAGGCACTAATGACTATCATATTACAGCTATCCAGTTTCAAGGAATAAATCTCGTCCAGAAAAAGAAAGTCTTCAGATTTCAGTCGGGTTTCAGGATAGAAAGCAATATATGAAGCCGACGGGTTATCCAAATCTGTAATAGCGTGCGTTGCGAGGTGTATTACTGCATATTGATCTAAATAATGGAGGAATTGTTTTTTTGTTGCGGCGGCATCTTCGAAATGTTTCCCTTTTAAAGCAGCAATTTCATCTTTCGAATATGGCAATCTCTCCAACCAACCCGTGCCCTCCGTTTTCAAGTCAGCGGCCTTACTGGAAAATGGGGCAAATGAAAGAATCTCCTTTCGTTGTCCATTTTGTCCTTCACTGCTTTTATCCGTCATGATAAATGAAGCTGAAAACTCATAGCTGACGGGATGATTTTGAATAACTAAGGTTCCCATCGCGTCACAGGGAAGAGATTCAAAAGGGAGCTGAAAAAACTCTCCATCGGGAACTATAATCCACTCTTCTTTATCCCCTGCCTTATCGACTATCGGCTTCATAAATTGCGAATACAAGTATTTTTTGAGGTATGTTTTATTTTCATGTCTGCCACTTCCCAAACTCTGAAGATTTTGTATCCATGAAAGTACATTTCGGCGAATTTCTATTCCACTATCGAGCTCAATAAGTTCAAGTGAAGATTTTTTGAGAATAAACACTTCAATCTTGTCTGATGTATTGGAGAAACTTATCAATGCCTGGTCAGACTTCATCGCGTTTTGCAGTTGCTCAATTGTGGGAAAATTGTCTGAATATTTTAGCTGATAAAATCTTTTATCCCCTTCCATTTTTCTGTGCAGGTTAACGAGTTGTGTTTCGTATGAAGATTTCTCATTACCTATTTCTGACAATTGCTTAGAATCCAAATTTCCGTCTGCTTTTGAAATTAATCGGGCAATATTAAATTTGATATTCCTCTCTTCACCCTCCAAATCATCACCCGATCCGGTTGAATTCAAAATACTTTTTTCATTCAACTGGGAATTCATTATCGAAGCTTTATTTTTTTCGGTTATAAAAAATGCGGATTTGAGAAATCCAGCATCGGGGAATATTTTATTTAATTCGAGGCACACACGTAATGCATTCTTGTAAACTTCCCCACTTTTCTGTTTGAGAAGAATCTTTGCATCGTCCATTTCATAACTTCTTTCAATATAATGAAGGAAGGATATGGTGGCCTGGTAGCTATCATATGCCGATAACAGGTCCGCAGGATGGGCAGTCTTTTTATATAACATTTCCCAGGCCCTGGCCTTGTTGTATAACACGTCGAATAAACGATAGTATGCAAAGGAACCTGTAAAATTCTCCGGGTTTTTTCGAATATCTTGAACCTTAAAATCTCCGGAGAAAACTATGAGCGCCTGTTGCAGATATCTAAGCGCCGAATCGGGTTCTTTCCTTAACAAGTTAAGATCACTATGATAAAGTTGATTTACGCCATCGTCAAGCACGTTAGTATGAAATGATTTTTTACTATTTCGATATATTTCCAACCACATTAATGCTGAATCGAAGTTTCCTACTTCCAGTTCGGATTTTGCCATTTCATTTAAAACGCCAGGCATTACAGAAGCCCTCACTTTTTTGTAATATTTCATTGCAGGAGTATATTGATGTAGTCCTGCATATGCTCTGCCCATGTTCATATTCAACAAGTCCGGAACTAAATGATAACCCGTCATTTTTTGGTATATCTCTATTGCTTTTGCATTCTGACCCAGTTTAAAATAACTGGCTGCAAGATTCAACCGGGTATAGATGCCCAGGTCTTTCATGAGGTTATTGGATTCGATTATTTGTAAAGCCTGCGTGAAATAGTTTTTACTCTGCAGATAATTTCCGTTGTCGTTGTATAAAACCCCCAGTGTATTAAACAGTCTTACATGATCTTCAGACGAACCCATTTTTTCGGCATTGTCTGCAGCAATCAACAAAAAGTACGTAGCTGAATCAAAGTTGTTTAGATTATAATATCCCGCACCGGCATACACATACATTCTGAATTTTTGGTCCGGATTAATAGAATATAATATGGCCCGAACATAAGAACCAACTGCCTTTACATAGTTTTGACCTACTTCTTGCAATACGCCAACTTTATACAGGCTCTCATACATCAGACTATCAGTTCTTCGTTCCCTGTTCATACGCCCCAAATCAGTTATAACCCTGGTAAACTCACTTAAGCAGGCGCTGTCATTGCTAACAGAATTAATAGGTGAGTTAAACAATTTGTCCGCATGATCAAAGGCGGAAATTATTTTATTGAAGTTGGGAGTTTCGGAATAACATCGCTCGTAAGAACTTAAAAGCAGGAGAGAAAGAACCACAAAAAAAACTTTCCCGAACATAAACAGTTTTTAAAGCACTGTTTTAACGTCCGGGAAAGCTCATTATTGTCGGATGCAAAGATGGTTATTGATTGTCGCGTACGATAAGAATCAATGGCGGCCTGGGTGAAGGTCCTTTACTCAATAACAGATCGCCCAGGGTGTTGATCAGTTTGTTTGTAACTGATGCCAGAATACCTGTGGGAATCGAAGATCTGTGATTATAATACACCATCTGCAATTGAATACTCTGTGGTGCATAGTTGCTGTTATCATTCAATTTGTAATAGATTGTTGTATATACCGTAGTTCCGTCTATCGGCAAAATGCCAAATGGACTTTTCTGCATTGTTTTCTGCAAATCAATAAAACCGGTTTTTTGATCTATTTCAATCCCCTGATTATGGGCGAAATTGTTATAGTCAAACTGACAACCCTGTCCCTGGTTGCCAGTACAAGGTTGAGGACCAAATGGGTTGGCGTTATAATAAGGTATCGACGTAGTGTCGCTTTGGGAGAGCACATAAACACTATCCATATATGCTGCACCGGCTACTATCAGTTCAGACAAACAGGTATCAGTGGTTCCTTTCTTTACAAATGCTATTGAATATCGTTCTCCGGTTTGTGATTTTGTAAGGTCAATAGCCCCCGTATTTGGATTTAAGCTCAGACCTCCTGGCCATGATAAATAGGTACCCTGTGTGCCTTGGTTATTCTGAGGATAGACATAATAATCTCCATTAGTAGTTGGTTCCGGATACACTACTGTATCGCCGTAATTCGGTGCGAAATCACATTCCTGCGTAGGACTTAGCGGATATGGCACAGCAACAGTTGCCAAGGTCGAATCTGCAGGAGGAATTATAGAACTATTCTGGTTTGGTGTCTCGAATGATTTCTTGCATGCAAAAGAAAAAAATAACATCACAACAAGGAACACTGAACCTTTGTATAGACTTAGTTTCATGGGTATAGGGATCTGGTTTAAGAAGACCAAGATAGTCGGAAAACCCTGCAGATACAAGTGTTTTCCCGTAAAAAATGAAAGTGAAAAGCGTAGAAGTTACAGGGTGATTCCTGTCCCGTTTTGAATATTATTCCCATTTTTAGATTTAAAAACGAGGACATTGCACTTCGCTTCTTGTGCTTCCATCAGTAGGCTTTTTAAATATATATATCAGAGAGATTTCGAAGCCACCCTGGCTTTGTGAAGCAACTTTAAATCCGGAGATATTTACATCATACGTCATACCCAGATTGAAACTTCCATAATCCATCCCAACGTAGGGTATAATTGCGTCAGATACATTATTCGCCCGTGCCCAAGCGCCAAAATAAACGTTAACGACTTTATTATCCTCTGAAGTTGCGCTCAATTCCAAAGCACCTCCGAAAACAAATTCGCTGGCGGTAGACTGTTTGTTATAAAGTGCACTAACATACCAAGTTTTACCAGTACTGGATGACGGAAAATACCCGCCACCATGTACAGTAAGTCGTGTAGGCACTGTAATGTTATCAAGTCCAAGAAATGACTCCTTCGGCTGATTGAGATGATACATTGCGACACCAAAATAGACTTCGTTGTTGCCGTCTAATGAACCATTATACAATGCACCCGCATTCATGTCAAAATAATTTGCTGTAACCACTTGTAGATTGACAGGTTCAGTTGCAGACGGAAGCCAGGTTCCGTCTATTTGAAGACCGTCCAGAAAATGTAGTCTTGGCCCATCCAGTGTTCTGTTTGCATAAGTTCCCTGGAAACCAACTCCAATCGTGTGTAATCCGTTTTCGTCGATCGTTTTATGATAAGCTGTTGACAGTGCAAAGTAGTCACTCGTTAAAATACCGTTGGCAGTTTTGTCGGTCATTGCCATCATTCCAATCCCCCATCGATCACCTTCACGAAGGCTACTCTGCATAATGGGCAGATCCACAGATATCGTAGAAGTAACATATGCCTGGTTAACTGTAGGCCACTGATCTCTGTAATTCCCGGCCACGCGAAGATCTCCATTAAATTTACCAGTCAACGCGGGATTCAAAGTGAGTGGTGATGCAAAGAATTGGGAAAAATGTGGATCCTGCGCAGTAACTACGTCATCCAATAAAACCAGTAAAATGAAAATATGAAATATCTTTTTCATAGTCATTTTGATTGCGCTTATCTTATTAATTCAACTGTTCCTTTCAAAACAAAATTTTCTCCTGAGAAACAAATCATCTCGGTAACATATACATATGTGTCTGGGGGTTGGGGCATACCATTCAGGTTTCCGTCCCATCCATATTTTTTATCATTCGGTGGAAAATCAGTTCTGGAATAAAGAAGCTGGCCCCATCTTGAATAAACCTGAAATGATTTTACCATTTTAACTCCGCTGCCTGTTGGATAGAAATAATCATTGTTTCCATCATTATTCGGACTGAAAGCATTGGCCATATAGACGCCGCTTTGTAAACACAACAGTTTAATCGTTACGGATGTCGATGAAATACAACCGGCGGCAGTCCGAACAGTTAAAGTATATGTAGTGGGTGCCAGCGGTGTACTTACAGGAGCGGCACAATCGGTACAACTTAAATAAAGTGGCGGCGTCCAATCCCATGACACTACGTCTGCACTTACCGTAGGGTCCAGCTGAACATCGGAGCCAGCCAATACCGGATCAGGTGTTGGAATTGATACGGCCGGCAATGAATCGACTGTTACTCTAATATGTGCAGTGTCCAGGAAACATTTGAAACTATCTTCTCCTATCACCATGTAACTGGTAGTGGAAAGGGGTCGCGCTATTACACTGTCTCCGGTTGTTTTATTCAACGTGCTGGCTGGCGACCAATCGTATGTAAATGCACCACTTGCCTGAAGAATAGCCAGCCCTCCTATACAGATAGTCGTGTCGGGTGAATGAAGCATCGGAAATGGACCTATTACATGTACTGAATCATAGGCCATTGCCGTACAACCGACCGGCGAAGCAACCTGAAAAGCTGTTATGTAGTCACCAGGAGTTGTATAATCAAAAGTTGGATTCAATAAATTAGAAGTATCAGCCGGCGCACCGGTACCGAAATCCCAATGATATGTAAGTGGATAGCCAAGCGTATCGGCAACAAAACTTACAACGTGCGGCCCGTAGGATATGGAACCGGTTCCACAAAGTGTTACGGGCGGCCCAAGCGCAGCAAATAAAGTATCCATGAGAATTTGGTGATCAGATTTGTAGGACATCTGACAACCGGTTGAATCCGTCAGAATGAGTGCCGGTGTAAATAAACCGGGCAATATATATGTATGAACTGCAATGGAATCCTGTGTGGTCATTACAGTTCCATCTCCAAAATCCCACGTATAAGATCCGATATAACTTGCTGTGGCATGGAGCGTATCCGTAGCAGGAACGCATGCCTGATCTAACGTGGAGTAAAGTTTAGCAAAAGGCCCTTTTACCGTTATCGTGTCATAAGAAATTACAGAAATACCGTTTGCACCATATCCGGTTAAAGACACTATATAGGTTCCTGGAATGTCGTATTCATATTTTGGCGTCACTTTATTATCCGCTGTCCCTTTGCCATCACCGAAATCCCAATGAAGTCCCGTAGTATTTACAGGATATGCTGTAAAATTTACAAACAATGGAGGACAACTTGAGTTATTGTAGTAATATGAGGAATCCGTAAATGGAGCAGAAATTGTTTGAATTTGCAAAGGCTCAACCAATGTATCAATACAAGTTCCGGCCTTGGTCGGGTAGGCAATCAGTGTTACAGTATCAGTCCCCACATTTGGAAAAGTAATAGAGACTGAATCGGGGTTTGTAAATGTGGCGCCACTACCGGAAACTTTCCAGAGATATGTTACCCCGGTATTTTTTATCGAGGTATTATAAAATTCGATAGGGAAGCCTGGGGTAATAGCAGTCGGTTTCCAATAAAAGTTTGCTTTTGCACCATATATCAGAACCTGTGTAAGCATTATGTTGGCCGTAGCCTTGCAACCGTTGGAATCGGTGACGGTTAGTTGCGGATTATATGTTCCTGGAAAAGCATACAGGTGTTGAACCGTATCACCTGTTAGTCTGGTGACGGAATTTCCATCACCAAAATTCCACTGCCATGAAATAATCGGTACTCCGTTTACTGGTTGGGAAGAATCAGTAAAGATCACAGGAGCATGATAGCACAACTGGCTTTCGTCACCAAACTTGGCAACCGGCCCAATGATGTGTATAGGTATATAATTGCTCGTATCATAGCAACCAAAAAAAGCAGATTTTAAAATAACCCGGATACTATCCTTACCAGCGACGAGACCAGAAACGTTTCCCGCGAAAGATGTTTTTATAGAAGTATTACCTGAAGGATTAAATGTTGTGCCATCGTTGTATTGCCATTTGTAAATATTGTAATACGTATTTGACCCCGATACTTTTCGTTGATAGTTTGTATCCAATACATTAATGGTCACCGGAAGTGTAGAACTTGCGCAAATGGTGTCTTTTGTCGAAGCCAACACTGGCTTTTGATTTGCCAGCACATATACAGGAACAGGGCCAGTTGTCTGTATACAGGATCCATAAGTGACAGTAACGGTAACAGTATAAACACCTCCCTGAGGATATTGGTGATTTTTTGTAGGGATATAAACCAAATCCGTATCGTTAGGAGAGCCGTCACCATAACTCCAAACATACTGTGAGCCCCCTGAAGGAACAACGGTAAGCGCAACACTTAATCGGTCGCTGTCGCAATTATTCACAACCGAAAGTGTAGGTATGGGTGTGGTTTTTACAAAACGTGTAATGGTGGATGTATCACTTTTACAACCGGGACTCGAAGCAATCAGGGTCATATTGTAGGATCCGGAATTCTGATAAAGATGTGTGTGATAAATATTATTGTTGATATCAGATTTCGTATCTCCGTAATACCATGTGAATTGGGCAGCGCTGTCGTCCAGATTGTGAAAAGTTTCCAGCTGGTTCGTTGTACAAGGCAAAGAATCCTGTGCTGTAAATATTGCGTGGGGTTTCGGGTAGACAATAATGGTATCGGACGGAAACGCTCCACCTGAACAGCCGTGAATGGTGGTAAAACTTAAATTGATGATATAAGTGCCCGGAGTAGAAAAAACATGCACGGGACTTGCACTTGTAGACGTAGTACCGTCGCCAAAAGACCAGAAATAAGTTGCCAGCGTATCGCTCGATTTGGCGGTAAATGTTGCCTGTACATCTGCGCAATAAACTGGATCAGGGATCAACGTTGTATCTGCATGAATCCTGGCTGTTGGCAAAGCGGTATTAAAAGTTTCAGAGATGGTTGAAGAGCATCCATTCGAATTATTTATTGTAAGAGTCGGCGAAAAGGAATTATTTGTCAGATAAGTAAAACTGGGGTTTTGTAAGTCTGAAGTATCACCCGGATTACCTGTAAAATTCCAATGCCAATTCGTTGCACCCAGACTGGTATCCTGGAAACTAACCGTCATAGGTGAAGAACAACTGGTTCCTTTGTTAAGTATAAACGGACTGATATTGGGTGCAGCTAAAACATTAATAATTTTAGTTACTGAATCAGGACATGTTCCAAAGTTTTCATACATCGTTACCGTATAAGCGCCTGAAGTAGTATAAGTATGACCATAGGTAATGCCTATACCGCTTCCGCCGTCGCCAAATTTCCAGATTGGAGTAGTGCTCGGTGCCGGCGTACTTTTGTTAATAAAAACGATGTTATTCCCAGGACAATAGGCGGAATTGGTTGTAAAGTCTGCGCTGTAATTCGCTGCGTTGATCAGTGCAGGTTTTGTAACTGTAGAAGAACAACCATAAGTGTTTGAAACGACCAGACTGATATCATAATTTCCCTTTGCAGCATAGAGATGCGTAGGATTGGTTAATGTACTTGAATCACCATCACCAAACGACCAGGCATAACTTAAAGCTCCGGCACCTGTTGACGTATTATGAAAAACTACCGGCTGGTTTAAACTGCAGATGGCAGCTGTATCAACAAAAAATGAAGGGGACAATGCCGGATATACCGTCACCATATCCTGAATCTTGTACGTGTTTATACAACCAAAACTGTTGGTAGCTGTAAGACTGACAGAGTACGTACCTGGAAATTGATAAATATTGGACACGGAACCCGATGTGGTACTCTGTGAATTACCATCTCCGAAATTCCAGATCGCTCCGGTGATTGTACCATCGCCCGCACTGAGCGCACTTGAAAAATCAACCAGTAACGGAGAACATCCAACCGTGTGATCGGCAGAGAAATTAATCGCCGGTTTTTTATAAACGGTTATGTCCTTGGACACTGTAGCTGTCTTGCCAGCATCGTTTATCGTTAACGTTACCGTGTAGATTTGCCCAACAAAATATGTAGCTGATACCGGATTATTTTTTACGTTGGTGGTAATTCCATTTCCATTTCCGAATATCCATGTGTATGATGCTGCGGCACTCGTGCCGGTGGAATTATTTACAAAACTTACAGTTAAAGGCGAGCATCCGGAATTTACACTTGGTGTAAAATCTGCAGTGAGCTGTGCCATGACAGGAGTAACGCCTGCAAACAAAAAAAGAATTGCAAGCAGATAGTATGATCTTCTACCTGAAATATTTCTCAGGGGCATCTATCGGTTTTTAGGATAAAGGAAATTCTTACCGTTAATTATAAAGGGAAACGAAAAATAAGAGTATATATTTCAATTTTATTTGCATTCCCAAAATGGGACGAGTAAGTATCAAAGAGGAAAATATTCCTCAGGAAAATGTCATTTTTATTTCATGAAATAAATGTAAGGCCTACATAAAAACCCTTAGGTAAAATAGCATTTTCTAAAAATATGAACAGCGTAATGAGACAATGCTTTGATTGCTTTTTTAAGATGAAATATGAGTTAGTCTGGGAGCAAAAAAAGCAGCGACTGTAAGAGAGGAAATGAAAAACCCCTTTTTGATTTAAAAGGGGTGGTTGCCCGACGAGGATTCGAACCTCGACAAACAGAATCAAAATCTGTCGTACTGCCATTATACTATCGGGCAAAATAAACTAACGCCGCAAAAATAGGGTTTTTAAAACTTATTTAACTCATTACATATATTCAAAAAACTATATAACCTCAACCAAGTAAAAATTCTTTTTACCTTTTTGAATGAGAATGTATTTTTCAAACAACAGCCAATCGGGTGATATATTGAACAGCGCATTTTCAATTCTCTTTCGATTGATACTCACGCCGCCATTTTGTATTAATTTCCTTGCTTCACCTTTACTCGGCAAAGTTCCCGTTTCTGCCAGAAAGCGTACTACATCGACACCCTTCTTTATTTCTGCCAGAGAATAAGTAGACTTTACTATTCCTTCCATGGCGTGTAAATCCTGTTCGCTTAAATGTTCGATCGGGAGAGACTGGTTAAACAATTTTTCAGTAGTGATAACAGCCTGTTCATATTCAAGATTCCCATGTATAAAAACAGTGACCTCTTTGGCCAGGACTTTTTGAACTATTCTTTCGGCGGGATTTTGGGAATGCCTGCCAAGCAATGATTCAATCTCTTCGCGATTCAAAAAAGTAAAAATTTTTATCCATTTAACAGCATCTTCATCGGAAGCGTTTAACCAAAACTGATAAAATTGAAATGGAGATGTTTTGTCTGCATCCAACCATATATTGCCTTTTTCTGTTTTCCCAAATTTCCCCCCATCTGATTTGGTTAATAAAGGGCAGGTAAAAGCAAATGCTTCGCCACCGATTTTCCGACGAATCAATTCCGTTCCGGTTGTAATGTTACCCCATTGATCACTACCTCCCATTTGTAATTTACAATTACGGTTTTCATACAGCCAATAAAAATCATATCCCTGAACAAGCTGATAAGTAAATTCGGTGAAGCTCATACCAGAAGAACCGTCGAGTCTTTTCTTTACACTATCCTTTGCAGTCATGTAGTTAACAGTAATATGTTTCCCCACATCTCTTATGAATTCTAAAAAGCTCATATTCCTGAACCAATCGAAGTTATTTACCATCTCTGCTGCATTAGGATTTGCTTGATTGAAATCAAGAAATTTTCCAAGCTGTTTGCGTATGCTTTCGAGATTATGTTTTAACGTCGCTTCATCCAGCAAATTTCTTTCTTCAGATTTACCGCTGGGATCACCCACCATGCCCGTGGCGCCGCCCAGTAATGCGAAAGGTTTGTGACCTGCTTTTTGCAGATGAACAAGCAGCAAAATAGGCACAAGACTGCCGATGTGCAGACTATCTGCTGTTGGATCAAATCCGATATATCCTGCGGTTTTTTCCCGGGAAAGTAACTCCTCGGTGCCAGGTATAATGTCCTGAACTAGTCCCCGCCATTTTAATTCCCCTATTAACGACATAACTGATATCTGGAATTTCGGCAAAAGTAAGGGATATTCGCATCCTGAAAACGTCGCAATATTCTGAATAAAAAGACGTTAGAATTAGTTTATGGTATCGACTTCAGTAACCCGAAGACTCAGAACCTGTTGCCCCCTATTCCTACTGTTGCTCCTACTAATCTGCAACCGGTCCTTGGGCCAGTTTGCCAAATACTCAAATGAATTTTTAAATATCGGTGCCGGTGCCCGGGGCATGGCAATGGGAAATGCACAAGTGGCTTCGGTCACTGACGGCACGGGTGGTTATTGGAATCCCGCGGCACTAGCCGACATCAGGACCAGTCCACAACTTGATATTATGCACGCAGAATACTATGCAGGGATCGGGAAATATGATTTTGCCAGTCTGGTATTACCGCTAAAAGATAACAAGCGTACGCTTGGACTTACTTTGTTACGTTTTGCTGTAGACGATATTCCAAACACGGTTTTCCTGGTACAACCTGACGGAACGATAGATTTCAGCAATATCACTACATTTTCATCCGCAGATTATGCGTTTCTTATTTCTTTGGCGCAGCAAGTTGATTGGATAAAAAATACAAAAACAAACTTTGGGATAAACGCTAAAATTATACACCGTTTGGCGGGCGACTTTACGACTTCCTGGGGATTTGGCTTTGATGCCGCCATGCAAATTGTTGGTGATCGTTGGAAACTTGGAATCGTTGCCAAAGACGTGACAACCACTTTCAATGCCTGGTCGTATAATATTAGTCAGGAGTGGAGGGAAGTGTTTTATGCAACTTCAAATGATATTCCTTCCAACTCTATTGAGCTTACTGCTCCCCAATTGATTCCTGGTTTTAGCTATAATTTCCCGGTCAATAAGAAGATAAGTTTACTTGTTGAAGCGGATTTCGATATCACATTTGATGGCAAAAGGAATACTGTCGTAAGTTCCAATCCCATCAGTATAGATCCGAAAATGGGATTGGAATTGTCATATAACAATGTATTCTTTGTAAGAGCTGGGATTAATAATTTGCAGCAAACACTGGATGACAGAGATACAACTAACCAAAAGAAAATCTGGATTTATCAGCCATCTATAGGTGCTGGTTTTAAAGTAGGTGATGTAGAAATTGATTATGCATTTACAAATCTGGCAAATCAGTCCAACCCTTTATACACAAATGTATTTTCATTAAAAGTTGATCTGGTGGACGTTAAGAAAAAGCCTGTAAAAAAATAAATACCCGTCGAAGACAAACGAAACTGAATATGAGAAAAATTTTAACACTGATATTGATCCTGATTGGCGGAACTGCAATAGCACAACCGTACAACAACGAATGGATCGATTTCAGCAAAACATATTTCAAATTCAAAATTACTGCCGACGGTCTTTACAGAATTCCTGAATCGGTACTTGCCGGCGCTGGTTTGTCTGCCACTGATGCAAAAGATTTTCAGCTTTTTCGAAACGGTGTGGAAGTGCCTATTTACACGTCCGTACCGAGCGGGCCATTGTCTGCTACAGATTATATTGAATTCTGGGGACAAATGAATGATGGAAAACCAGATAAACCACTCTATAGAAATCCTGCTTATCAGCACACTACCAAGTGGAGTCTTCAATCAGATACATCCGTATATTTTTTAACGGTTAATACCACCGCCTCCCCTTTTCACTATAATACGCTGAACAACGACACCACGGGCAATGTGTTACCTGTCGAGCCTTATTTTATGTATACTGCGGGCACTTATTTTCATTTCCAGTTGAATCCCGGACTGGCTTATGTTCTGGAACAATACATATACTCTTCTTCTTACGATGTAGGAGAATTCTGGAGCTCAGATTTTTCATCACAGGGTGCTCCCATTTCTGATAACCAAACGAACCTTTATATATATAATGGAGGACCAGCAGCGAATTTAAAATTTGGAGCTGCCGGATGTTCAGATACGCTGCGAACAATACAGGTTAAAGTAAACAATACGCTCTTCAAAGATACAGTGCTGAATAACTTCGACGACATCGTGACCAACGTAACTGTTCCATTGTCATCTTTAAATACAAGTTCTACTAATTTTCAATTTATCAATAATTCGCAGGCACTTACTTATGCAGACCGACTTGTGATATCATTTTACGAACTGACTTACCCCCGTCAATTTAATTTCAACGGTCAAGCGAATTTTCCATTCCAGCTTTCCGCGAGTGTCACAGGATATTTCTTAAAAATTACAAATTTTAATCAGGGGGGAGCCGTTCCGGTTCTCTATGACCAGACAACCGGCCAACGATTTGTAGCTATCTCATCTTCAGGAACGCTCACATTCTTATTACCAGGATCAGGTTTAGCAAGAAATCTGGTGCTGGTTAGCGAGGATCCTTCAAACATTAACAGTGTTACTTCGCTAACCAAAAAGAATTTTGTCCCTTATGCAGATCCGTTGAACCAGGGAAATTATCTCATCATAAGCAATCCAGTATTATATACCGGTACGCATGGGAATAATCCGGTTACAGATTATATGTCGTACCGTTCTTCAGCAGCCGGTGGGTCTTATAATGCGCAGGTGATGGACATAACAGAACTCACCGATCAATTTGCTTTTGGAATTCAAAAACATCCACTGGCAGTAAAGAATTTTATTAACTACGCAAGAAATAATTATGGTCAGAAACCAGCAAATGTATTCCTTATCGGACGCGGCGTAACTTATATGGAATACCGCCAGAATCAGGGTAATCCTGCCACCGAGCTACTAAACCTCGTTCCAACATTTGGTTACCCCGCATCTGACGTCATGCTTGCATCTGCAAACGGAGCTGGAGATGTAAACCTGATTCCGATAGGACGATTGGGAGCCGTAAAAGGGTCGGAGGTGGAAGACTATCTTCAAAAAATTCAGGATTATGAACAAGTTCAACAAACGGCTCCCAATACGTTTGCGGGAAGGGGCTGGCGGAAAAATATAATGCATGTTACGGGAGCAACAGATCCATTTCTTGAAAGTGTGCTTTGTAACTATATGGTGTATTATCAGCAAATAATTTCAGATACACTATTTGGCGCTAATGTAATTCGCTTCTGCAGCTCTACGGTCGACCAGAACAATCAGTCGTCCAGTACACAGATTCCACAGTTATTTAATAATGGTCTCGGCATGCTTGATTATTTCGGACATTCCTCTTCTTCTACATTGGGATTTAATCTCGATGACCCGAGCATTTACACAAATCAGTCGAAATATCCGGTAATGTATGTCAACGGTTGTTATGCAGGTAACTACTATACGTTTGATCCGGGACGTCTCTCTACGGGTAAAACCTTATCTGAAAATTACGTTCTGATAAAAAATAAAGGCGCCATTGCGTATGTTGCGAGCTCTCACTATGGTGTTGTCAATTATCTGAATCTGCTATTGACCAACATGTATACTTTGTTGGGGGGCAGTGATTATGGCAAAGCGATTGGAACGATCGAATCAGATGCAGGAAGGGGGTTACTCAGTTTGTTGCCAACAGATTTTATTGCAAGGTGTCAGACGGAGGAAATGAATATTCATGGAGACCCGTCAATTACCCTTAGTGATGATAAATTAGCGGACTATGACGTGGAAGCGTCCGGAGTTTTGATCAGTCCAACTTTTATTTCGGTAGCAGATCGCAGCTTCAGTTTGGCTGCAACGTTTTATAATTTGGGTAAAGCAGTGTCAGACTCCATTACTGTATTGGTCACCAGAAGATACCCTAATGGCTCTACAGCTACTGTATTGAGAAAAAGGATACGTGGTATACGTTTTTCAGATTCCGTTCAGCTGCAGATTCCCATAGTTGCTACTACAGACGAAGGACAGAATTACATTACTGTTACCATTAATGCGGACAACGATGTGCCGGAAATTACATTGGCAAATAATTCAGTAACGATTCCCATATTTATATATCAGGATGAGCTAACACCAATTTATCCTTACAACTATGCCATCATCACTACTCCTGCACAGAAATTATACGCGTCAACAGCCAATCCTTTTGCACCTATAACCCAATATGTAATGGAAATCGACACCACGGAGGCTTACAATTCACCCAAACTGGTGACCAAAAATATTAGTTCTGTGGGGGGTGTATTTGAATTTGATCCGGGCATAAGATATACTGACAGCACCGTTTATTATTGGAGAACTTCTATTGTGCCCGCCCAGAATGCAGCTTATCACTGGACTGAATTTTCTTTTATCTATATTGATTCCCTGCGAAGTACCGTAGGATTTAACCAATCGCATTACTATCAACAACTTCAGGCTACGGGTAATGGCATGAGCCTTTTGACAGACAGAAATTGGCATTATGGTCAACATACCGGCAATTTATACATCAGCCAGGCAATTTATCCAACCAGCGGTGTAAACGATGCGGATTTCTCCGTGCTCGTAAATGGAGCCGGAAACATAGCGAGTGCCTGTGTTGGTCAATCTCTGATTTATAATGTTTTCGATTCTGCAACTTTTTCGCCATGGCTGAATGTAAATGCAGCGGGAAATAACCTCTATCGATTTGGGAGCGGTAGTGCAAACTGCAAAACCAGCACACACTACAATTTTGAGTTTTCTTATACAACAGCAGCCAGCCGGAAACTTATGATGGACTTTATGGATTCGATTCCTATAGGAGATTACGTTGTTGTAAGAAGTATCGATTATAATAACAATCTCTCGTATCCTGCTACTTGGGAAGCTGACACTGCCATATATGGGCATCAGAAATCTTTGTACCATTATCTTCTTGCGGCCGGCTTTACCATGATTGATTCAATCAATCAACCACGCTGCTGGACACTCGTTTACAAAAAAGGAAACAATGGTTACACCCCTGTTTATAAATATTCCCAAGGACTCTATGATAAAATTATTCTTTCAACGGACGTACCCTTGCCGAATCTGACTGCCAACATGATTTCCCCACTCTTCGGACCGGCCAAACAATGGAAACAATTGCACTGGCGGGGTCATAGTCTGGAATCTCCTTCTACCGACAGCATTGGTGTGCAGGTTATTGGGGTTGATACATTGGGTAATCAAAGTATAATTTATAATCTGAATGCAGCAACGCAGGACTACGATATATCTGGCGTAAATGTCCAGCAATTCCCTTATCTCCAATTAAAACTTACTTCAACTGATTCAGTTCACGCGACTCCATACCAGTTAAATTACTGGAGGCTTAACTATGTACCGGTTCCGGAAGGTGCTATAGCACCCAATATATACCTGACAGGAAAGGATTCTGTTGAGCTGGGCGAAATAATCCAATTTGGTGTAGCATTTAAGAACATCAGTTTGTCGGCCTTCGACAGCCTGAAGATTTCATTCAAGATTATCGATAAAAATAATGTAACCCATATTATTCCTTATCCCAATACGAAACCACTTGTGTCAGGAGATACGGTACGTATAGTTTATCAAATTGACAGCAAACTGTATCCCGGTCTAAATACGATTAATGTTGAAGTGAACCCAAATAATGCACAACCTGAACAATTCCACTTCAATAATTTTCTATATAAAAATTTCTATGTCAAAGTGGATGTACTGAATCCATTGCTGGACGTAACTTTTGACAATGTTCATATTCTCAACGAAGATATTGTTTCAGCGAAACCTCATATTGTCATAAAATTAAAAGACGAATCTCAATTCCTGCTTCTTAATGATACATCAGATATCAGAGTTCAACTACGTTATCCGGATGGATCCTTGCACCCGTATTATTTTAATACAGACACGTTGAAATTTACTCCTGCAACAAGTAGTGCAGATAATACAGCGAGCGTGGAATTCAATCCCGTTTTTACAAATCAGATTAATCCTCAGGGAGACGACTATACACTCATTGTTACCGGATCTGATCAGAGTGGTAATCCATCCGGTACGATACCTTATCAGGTGACGTTTAAAATCATAACGAAAGCGATGATTTCAAATATGCTAAACTATCCCAATCCATTTACCACTTCAACAGCTTTCGTTTTCACCATTACCGGCAGTGATGTTCCACAGAACATAAAGATCCAAATTCTCACAATAACAGGTAAAGTTGTGAGAGAAATCACGAAAGAGGAACTTGGCCCTCTACATGTGGGTCAGAATATCACCGAATTTAAGTGGGACGGAACAGATATGTATCACGCACGACTGGCAAATGGTGTTTACCTTTATCATGTTGTTACAAATCTCAATGGGAAATCACTTGACAAGTATACATCGCAAAGCGATAATACGGATCAATATTTCAATAAAGGATATGGTAAAATGTATTTGATGAAATGACCTTAAAAGAATCCGGCTATTCAAATGCAGGCGTGCCGTTAAGAAAATATCTATTTCTTCTGCCTCTATTCATATTAGCTGCATTCTTTATTTACTTTCCGGTTCTCAACCGCTTCTTCGTTTCTGACGATTTCGAAGTATTATTCCGGGTTTGTGATCAACGGGTTTTTTTCATCCATGGATTCTTCAGACCACTTTCGGATCTTACTATTTTTGCTAACTATCTTGTCGGTGGTTTAAATCCTGTTTGGTACAATTCTTTCAATGTGCTGGTCCATGGAATAAACAGTTTTCTTCTGTTTCTTTTTAGTTTTCGAATAGCCGGCTCTATTCAGAATAAAAACAACGCCGTCTACTTCGCGCTCTTATCGTCGATTTTTTTCATTTGTTATCCCTTTCACAATGAAGCAATCGTTTGGATGCTGGGCAGAGGTGCGGGAATGGCATGCCTGTTCACGCTTTCGGGATTTTTGTGTTATTATGAGATAAAGAGAACTGTTCCCAAAATCACCACATGCTGTTTATGTTATTTTATTAGCATGACAGCCTTTGAATCTGCAATACTTTTCCCGCTTATCATATTGCTTTTGTTGTTTTTTGAAAATCAAAGCCTGGAAACTAACCGACAATGGACATTTGCATGTTGTTTTACTTTCTGCATACACCTGATATGCCGGTTTTTGTTATCGGGATCTATTCTTGGTTCTTATGGAAACGGGTTTTTCCATACAGGCATGAAGTTATATTTATTAAACATCGCTAAAACGGCAGGCCGACTTATACTTCCTCCATCAAACAATGCCCTATTATTAACATCAGTTTTTATTTTTTTAATAATACTTTTTGCAATTTATTTTTTCATACATATCAAAGAAATAAGTCAAAATAAATATTGGAGAAGCATAAAATTTTTATCCGGAATGTTATTCATTTCGAGTATCATTCCAATTATAGCCGGCGTGAGCACCCAGACTTCGGAATCAGACCGACTGCTATATCTCCCTTCAGTGTTTGTTTGTATGATATGGGCATTGATCATTATTTTTCTTGTGCGCCAACAAAGTCTTCAGCGAATGTTAATATTCGCCACGATTATATACTTTCTGTTTTTTCTCGAATTAAATAATTTTAACTGGAAAAAAGCATCTTCTTTCACCTCGACCGCACTTCAAACGATGGAAAATGCGAAAAGCGTACATGATACAAGCGCCCTTTATTTCGTGAATATTCCCAATGAGATTGAAGGCGCATATGTATTCAGAATGGGGTTTAATGATGCATTGAAATTATATGGCCTCGACAGTACTCGTTTTATCGCGGTAAATTATGTTTCGAGAATCGAAATGGCAAATAGCACTGAAGAAAGAAAAACAAATACTGAAAAAACCGAAATTTCATTGCCGCCGGATATTGAAATAAAAAAGAGCGGTTTCGAACGTTATACGATAATTAAACAGGGTCAGCCAGCGTATATTAGCCGACCTGGTGATGAGATTTATATTTGCAGTACAGGTCGCCTCGAACTTCTACAGCCTTTTTGAATACAAAGAAGTAATTACTTTATTCCATTTCTTACCATTTTGTCGATATACTTTCCAATCAGATCGAATTCAATATTGACTATCGATCCGGGAACCAAATTGCCGACATTGGTGTTTTCGAATGTATAAGGAATTATAGCCACCGAGAATTCCGCATTTGTAACATCAAAACAGGTGAGACTGATACCATTTACCGCGACAGACCCCTTTTCGATTATCAGATTTTTGAAATGTTCGGGAAATTTGAAGCGGAACAGCCAGCTTCCTTTTTTGTCTTCACGAATGGTACAAAAGGCGGTAGCATCCACATGTCCCTGCACCATATGACCGTCCAAACGCCCATTCATCGTCAGACATCGCTCAAGATTGACCTTGTTGCCTGGTTTCCAATGAGATAAACAGGTTTTTGACAAGGTTTCGTTTACCGCGGTAACCTGGTAACTGTCTGCAAAAACGGACTCCACAGTAAGGCAAACACCGTCATGCGAAAGACTCTGATCCACTTTCAGTTCATGGGCCAACGGTGATGAAATCTTAAAGGTCCGGTTTGTCCCCTTAGTCGAAACAGAAGAAATGCTGCCCGTCGCTTCAATAATGCCTGTGAACATCGTGCAAAAATCGTGATTTTCACGCTTTTTAGTGTATAATTTTAAAAAACTCCTTATCTTTGCAAACCGAAATTCAATTTTAAAAACAGTATTTGCATGTTGATTATAGATTCAAAAGATTGCGAGAACATTGACAAGGCTTTAAAGAAGTACAAAAAGAAATTTGAAAAAGCCAAAGTGTTGATTCAACTGCGCAGTCGCCAGTCGTTTACAAAACCTTCTATTAAAAGAAGAGGTGAAGTGTTAAAAGCTGTCTACAAACAGCAGCTTGCCACGGGTAAGTTCGACGCCTAAACTACTTCTTAAAATAAATTATACCAACCCTTCAGTTTAGTCTGAAGGGTTTTTTAGTTTTTACCATTCACTATTAAAATTTTAAATTTGAATGTACCAATGATTACGCTTTGCATACGTTCAGTCAGACCTTCATCGACTACTTAAAATTTGAGAAAAGATATTCCATCCATACGGTCAGTGCATACAGGGACGATTTGGAACAATTCTTTTTGTACACAGAATCTGCTTTCGGCGATGCCCCCATTGAATCGATCACGGCTACTTATGTCCGCTCCTGGCTGGCCAGCCTGAAAGAACAAAAAATCAGTTCCAAGTCGATCAATCGCAAGATTTCATCCCTGAAGTCCTTTTTTAAATACCTCCTCCGTACCGGTAAGTTGAATAGCTCTCCCATGACCGGCATTATAAGCCCAAAAGTGGGGAAAAGACTCCCGGTTTACATAGAAGAAAAGGATATGTTTTTACTGAACAACCATATCGAGTTTCCTGATAACTGGGCGGGAAGAACTGACAGGATGCTGATACTCATATTTTACAATACTGGCGTCAGACTTACCGAACTTGTTACACTTAAAAACAACCAGGTGGATTTACACGCTGCAACCATCAGGGTTCTTGGAAAAGGGAATAAGGAAAGAATTATCCCGCTAAGTACTTCGCTCACAAATGAAATCAATATTTATCAGGAAGGAAAACATTCCGCTGGTATCGATTCAGCTCAAACCCTGCTGGTGAACGAAGCGGGAAAACCGCTATATACAAAATACGCGTATCTGGCAGTAAAAAAATGGCTTTCCAAAGTAACAACTGTTGACAAAAAAAGTCCGCATGTGTTAAGACACAGCTTTGCAACACATCTCATGAATCATGGGGCAGACCTGAACTCAGTTAAAGAACTGTTAGGACATTCCAGTTTAGCGGCCACTCAGTTATACACACATAACAGTATTGAGAAGCTCAGGGAAGTACACAAAAAAACCCATCCCAGGGGATAACTTTACCGTTAAAAAACAGGGAATTTATAGGACGAAAAATTTGGAAAAGCTCCCCTAACGAGTTAATTTCATTCTGTTGGTATCTTCAAAAATACCTACTGAAGAATGCTCCTGAATTTATTGTTTCATTGCTAAAAAGTGTTGATATGACCATAAATATTCAGACTGTCCGATTCGAAGCCGATAACAAACTGGTAGAATATGTAAACAAAAAATTATTACGGCTGGACACTTTCCATGACAGAATAGTAAATGTGGAAGTATATCTCAAACTTGACAATGTTGTTCATACGATAAAAGATAAAATAGCAGAAATTAAAGTGCACGTGCCGCATCAGGATTATTTTGTGAAATGTTCTTCAAAATCATTTGAAGAATCCTTCGACAAAGCAATGGGCTCGCTGATCAATTTAATAAAAAGGAAAAAAGATAAACAAGCTGCTTAGCTAAGTTCCAACAGCCAGTTTTCTGACTGAAATATCTACCGTTGAAGTTTCTGGAGATATCGGGAGAAAAAATACTTCAAAATTTTTCCATTTAACAAAATCGCTTACCTTTGCCTTCCAAAAAAAACAGGGGGTTAATTGCGTCTGTTTTAGTTCTTTGCAGGAAGGTCAGTTTTAAATTGCTAATAAAATCAAGCCTGAGTAGCTCAGTTGGTAGAGCAGCTGATTTGTAATCAGCAGGTCGCGGGTTCGATCCCCCTCTCAGGCTCACCGGCAAGAAAGGTGGATTGAAATTGAAACGGGTTTCTGTAGGCTGGCAGTCACCATTGGGCAAGTAGTCAAGTGGCCAACGACAACAGACTGTAAATCTGTTCTCTTCGGAGTTCGGTGGTTCGAATCCATCCTTGCCCACCCACTGTGAAGTATAGGAGTATAAGAGTGTAGGAGTATACGAGTGGTTTGTTAAAAAGTTCTTTGAGTTGAAATAGGGCTGTACAGAGTATGAAAGTTAAATCGCACTTTCATATTCCCATACTCCCATACTTTCACACTTGTATTTTGCGGAAGTAGCTCAGTTGGTAGAGCGACAGCCTTCCAAGCTGTAGGTCGCGGGTTCGAACCTCGTCTTCCGCTCTCAGTAACCGGAGCTTTAGCGAAGGCTACTCTTACCTGCCGGAGCTTTAGCGCAGGCAGTTCTTCATGACCGTTTTTCCGGTTTGGAGATATTCTAAAGCTATAGCGATGCCGTTGTAGCTCAGTGGTAGAGCACTTCCTTGGTAAGGAAGAGGTCAAGAGTTCAATTCTCTTCAACGGCTCAAATTAAAGAGTGGTTGAAAGGATAAAAGGAAAGCAGGACTAAAGAAAATAGAATCAATTATTTAAAAACACAACTAAAAACCAGATACCAATGTCAAAAGAGACCTTCAAAAGGGATAAACCCCACGTTAATGTTGGAACCATTGGTCATATTGACCATGGTAAAACCACTTTAACTGCCGCTATTACCACCATTTTATCTTCAAAAGGGTTGGCAACGGCAAAAAAGTACGACGAAATCGATGCTGCTCCTGAAGAAAAAGAGCGCGGGATTACGATCAACACTGCACACGTAGAATATCAGACAGCAAATCGTCATTATGCTCACGTGGATTGTCCTGGTCATGCTGACTATGTTAAAAATATGATTACGGGTGCTGCCCAGATGGATGGAGCAATTCTCGTGGTTGCAGCAACTGATGGACCCATGCCTCAGACCAAAGAACACATTCTTCTGGCACGTCAGGTAGGCGTTCCGCGCATGGTTGTATTCATGAATAAGGTTGACCTTGTTGACGATCCTGAATTGCTTGAACTTGTTGAAATGGAAATCCGTGAATTGCTTACATTTTATGGATTTGATGGCGACAACACTCCTATTATACAGGGTTCTGCTACAGGTGCACTTGCTGGTGAAGCTAAATGGGTTAAAGCAATCGATGAACTCATGGATGCTGTAGACAGTTACATTCCTCTGCCTCCGCGCCCGGTTGACCAGCCGTTCCTGATGTCCGTGGAAGACGTATTCTCCATTACGGGTCGTGGTACAGTTGCCACAGGCCGTATTGAAAGAGGTCGTATTAAAGTGGGTGAAGCGATTGAAATCGTAGGTTTGATGGAAGCACCACTTGCATCAACTGTTACAGGCGTGGAAATGTTCCGCAAATTGCTGGATGCAGGTGAAGCAGGGGACAATGCAGGTTTGCTACTCCGCGGTATTGAAAAAAATCAGATACGTCGTGGAATGGTACTCTGCAAACCAGGGTCTATCACACCACATACCGAATTCAAATGTGAAGTGTACGTATTAAGTAAGGAAGAAGGCGGACGCCATACTCCTTTCTTCAATAAATATCGCCCACAGTTTTACTTCCGCACTACTGATGTAACGGGTGAAGTGGAATTGCCTGCAGGAACAGAAATGGTAATGCCTGGTGATAACAGTGCGCTGACTGTAAAACTCATCCAGCCGATCGCAATGGAAAAAGGTCTGAAATTTGCGATCCGTGAAGGTGGCCGTACTGTAGGTGCTGGCCAGGTAACTGAAATCCTGAAATAGTCAGGAGGTTTCCACGCCTTATACGGTGTAGATTTAATACATCAGATTTTATTATATTTGCAGGAACTAAAAGCTGTCTCGGTAAAACGGGATAGCTTTTAGCTTTCTACGGGAATAGTTCAACGGTTAGAATAGAGGTCTCCAAAACCTTTGATCAGGGTTCGAATCCTTGTTCCCGTGCGAAGGAAATATGGAAATAGGGAAATATGGAGATTTGAAAATGGATAAACCCATTATAGAATTTCAGATTTCCGGAACTTTCAAATTTCCAAATCTTCAAATTTTCAAATTATTTACGTGAACAAAGTCACCAATTATTTCAAAGAATCTTACCGGGAACTGATGGAAAAAGTAACCTGGCCAACATGGTCGGAATTACAGCAGTCAACAGTAATCGTCCTGGTAGCAACCATCCTGATAACACTACTCGTAAGTGTGATGGATCTGTTTTCTAACGGAATCTTAAAATTCATTTATTCATTATTATCCTGATGGAAACTATTAATCAAACTGTTACTCCTGATTCTGCTGAGCATGCTCCAGGCAAAGAAACTAAGTGGTATGTACTTCGTGTTGTAAGCGGTAAGGAAAGAAAAGTAAAAGAATATCTGGACAAGGAAATTTCCAGGGGTGGCTGGAGTGAAGTAGTAAAGCAGATTTTTCTGCCGATCGAAAAGGTATATAAAGTACAGAACGGGAAAAAAGTAATGCGCGAAAGAAACTATTATCCCGGTTATGTGATGGTAGAAGTTGTAGAAGGCAAGCTGGGAGACGATTTGCGCGACGCTGTTAAGAACACACCCAGTGTTATACATTTTCTGGGTAAGGAAAATCCGATAGCACTGCGCAAAGCTGAAGTGAATAAGATGCTCGGCAAGATGGATGAAATGGCTGAGGCAGGAGGAATGAGCATGAGCGAGCCATTCATCATTGGAGAAACCATTAAGATCATTGAAGGACCCTTTAATGATTTCAACGGTATCATCGAGGAAGTCAACGACGAGAAGAAGAAATTAAAAGTGACCGTTAAGATATTTGGGCGATCTACTCCTGTAGAATTAAATTATATGCAGGTTGAGAAAATCGCATAGTTTCATATAGTTGCTTAATTAAATAAAAAAGACGTCTCATTCATAATAAGAGACGTCTTTTTTTTATTCGGTCATTAAATATCGCTATCCTCAAACTGCAAAACCAAATCTAGAAAGAACTACCACCCAAATCCGTAGATCCTGATCCGTTTGAATTATCCGAACTTCCAGTTGGCACTTCTGGCGCTGACGGCAAGCTGATCACAGGTGCCGGACTGGCTTTACGAACAACCTTCTTCTTTGGTGCCGCTTTTTTTGGTGCAGCCTTCTTCGGTGCCGCTTTTTTCTTTGGTGCAGATTTCTTTTTAGGAGCTGCTTTTTTCTTTGGGGCCGCTTTCTTTTTAGGAGCTGATTTTTTCTTAGCTACCTTCTTTTTTGCGGGTGACTTTTTTGCAGATTTCTTGGAAGCAGATTTCTTTTTCGGCGCTGCTTTTTTCTTTGCCGCTTTCTTCTTTGACTTTGCCATAATTTGAAGACAATTTTAAATGATTTGAATGCTATGGATGTTTGTGGCAAAAAGTTAATCAGAAATCCTCACATAGAAAAAAATGAACGCACTTAATTAGAAAACAATTCCTTTTGAAGCCCAAAGCCTAAAGCGGAACGCGGAACGCTGAACGCTGAACGCTTAACGCGGAACGCTTAACGCGGAACGCGGAACGCGGAACGCTTAACGCGGAACGCTTAACGCGGAACGCTTAACGCGGAACGCGGAAAGCCAAATACCGTTTACAAAATATACAATAAGAATTCGGAGATTGAAATGTTACAAAAAAAGCACCCATGGTGCTCAAATATTATTGTAACTTATTCGGCCAAAATTATTGGCTTTAGGCTTTAGGCTTTAGGCTTTAGGCTTTAGGCTTTAGGCTTTAGGCTTTAGGCTTTAGGCTTTAGGCTTTAGGCTTTAGGCTTTAGGCTTTAGGCTTTAGGCTTTAGGCTTTAGGCTTTAGGCTTTAGGCTTTAGGCTTTAGGCTTTAGGCTTTAGGCTTTAGGCTTTACGCTTTACGCTTTAGTCTTTAGGCTTTAGGCTTTAGGCTTTACGCTTTAGGCTTTAGGCTTTAGGCTTTACGCTTTAGGCTTTAGGCTTTAGGCTTTAGGCTTTAGGCTTTTTTTGAATATTCAATAAATAAATCTTAATTTTGCGACCCCAATCGAAAGTTCTTAGTATTTAATTAATGTGGTTTGGGAGTTTCGGCTAAGTCCGGGACGTTAACACCAAAAAAAGTAACTATGGCAAAGCAAATTTCCGGGTACGTAAAACTACAGGTAAAGGGCGGTCAGGCGAATCCCGCACCCCCGATAGGACCTGCATTAGGATCAAAAGGTATTAACATTATGGAGTTCTGTAAGCAATTCAATGCCAGAACCCAGGACAGGATTGGTAAAGTTCTTCCGGTGTTGATCACAGTTTATTCCGACAAATCCTTCGACTTTATCATCAAAACACCGCCTGCTGCTGTACAAATTCTGGAAGCAGCAAAATTACAGAGCGGATCCAAAGAGCCAAATCGTAACAAAGTGGGTAAGGTCAACTGGACCCAGGTAGAGGCTATTGCAAAAGACAAAATGCCCGACCTGAATTGTTTCACCGTTGAAAGCGCCATGCGTATGGTTGCCGGAACGGCACGCAGCATGGGCGTCAATGTGGAAGGCAAAGCTCCGTGGGACAATTGATTCTGAACACTTAAAAAAATTAAGATATGGCTATCTCTAAAAAAAGAAAATCTGTTGCGACAAAAGTCGACAAAAATAAAGCATACACACTGAAAGACGCGTCTTCACTGGTAAAGGAAGTCAACATTGCAAAGTTTGACGCTTCCGTAGATCTTCATATCCGTCTGGGTGTGGATCCAAAGAAAGCAGACCAGTCTGTGCGTGGCACGGTAAGTCTGCCACATGGTACCGGAAAAACAAAACGTGTACTGGTATTGTGCACTCCCGACAAAGAGAACGACGCAAAAAACGCCGGTGCTGATTATGTTGGATTGGATGAATTTATTCAAAAAATTGAAAGCGGATGGGTGGATTTTGATGTCGTAATCGCCACACCATCTGTGATGCCGAAAATTGGTAAGCTGGGTAAAGTGCTTGGACCACGAAACCTGATGCCGAATCCTAAAACCGGAACTGTAACAAATGATGTTGCAAGCGCTGTGAATGAAGTAAAGGGTGGTAAAATTGCATTTAAAGTAGACAAAGCAGGAATTATTCATGCATCCATTGGACGCGTGAGTTTCACTCCTGATAAAATTACCCAAAACAGCCAGGAGCTGATTAATGCGGTGATCCGTGCGAAACCGGCCACATCAAAAGGTACTTATGTGAAGAGCGTATTTATGGCCAGCACGATGAGTCCTTCTATTTCAATTGACACCAGGGCTTTTGCTCAATAAAACATTATTAAAAAAAGGTTATGACTAAAGATCAAAAAAATGAAGTAATTGAAGTGTTGAAAGGTAAATTCTCTCAATACAACAATTTCTATGTAACCAATACAGAATCCCTTACAGTGGAACAGGTTGGTAAGCTCCGCAGAATCTGCTTTAATAAAAAAGTAGAAATGAAAGTTGCCAAGAATACACTGATTAAAAAAGCGCTGGAAAATCTGGATTCCAAAAGGTTTTCCGGCATGTATAACTCATTGAACGGAGTAACGGCTTTACTTTTCTCTGAAAGTGCAAAAGAACCGGCTCTTATCATCAGCAGCTTCCGTAAGGATGCAAATCTTGAAAAACCCGTGTTGAAAGCAGCTTTCATCGACGGTGACGTTTTCGAAGGAGATAATCAGTTGAAAACGCTGACAACACTGAAGAGTAAACACGATCTTATCGGGGAAATCATCAGTCTGTTACAATCACCTGCTAAGAATGTAATCAGCGGATTGAATGCTGGTGCAAAGCTGGCGGGTCTGGTGCAGGCATTGGAAGCAAGGGCACAAGCGTAGAAAGTTTAACGCGGAACGCTTAACGCGGAACGCTTAACGCGGAACGCTTAACGCTTAACGCTTAACGTGGAACGCGAAATCAGAAAAAAAGTTCTTTAAATAAAACAATCATTGCAATTAAGCGCTTGACGTTAGGCGTTAGGCCTTAAGCTTTAAGCTTTTTTAATAACCATCCTCCGGAGTTGGCAAAAACTAACCATGAAGGGGGAAAAAATCAAACAAAATGGCAGATTTAAAATCATTCGCAGAACAGTTAGTATCCCTGACTGTAAAAGAAGTTAATGAACTCGCAAAAATTCTGAAAGAAGAATACGGTATCGAACCCGCTGCAGCGGCTGTTGCAGTTGCAGGTCCTGCTGCCGGTGGTGCAGCAGCAGCAGCTGAAGAAAAAACTGCTTTCACAGTTATTCTGAAGGCCGCAGGAGCCAATAAGCTGAACGTTGTGAAGATCGTTAAGGACCTTACAGGACTTGGACTCAAAGAAGCTAAGGATCTGGTAGACGGTGCTCCAAAACCAGTTAAAGAAGGTGTGAGCAAGGCAGACGCTGAAGGTCTGGTTGCAAAACTGAAAGAAGCTGGTGCTGAAGTTGAGATTCAGTAAGATTCTCGTAAATAGTTTATGGAAAATGGTGAATGGATCTGATCTGTTCACCATTTTCTTTTCGTTGGCCGTTGACAGATGACCGTTGACCGCCAATCATCAACTGCCAACAGCCAACGATCAACGGTCAACGATTTATTTCAGGAATGCCAAAAAATTGCCACAAAATCCTTAACTTTGCCGTCCGTTTGTATTACCAATTAAGTTATAAATATTCAGCACAAGATAACATGTTATTAATCAATGCATTGCGAATTCATTGAATTCACAGGGCATTGTTTTGTTTTCCCGCGTACTGTAGTTTGAACATTTAAAAAAGGATATATACCATTATGTCTTCAACAAAGCTCACACCAAGGATCAATTTCGGCAAGATTAAACACCTTGCGGAAACACCTGATCTTCTCGAAGTTCAGATCCAGTCTTTTAAAGAGTTTTTCCAGTTGGAAACAACTCCAGACAAGCGTAATATCGAAGGATTGTTCAAGGTATTCAAGGAAAATTTCCCGATCACTGATACGAGGAACATTTTCATGCTGGAGTTCCTTGATTATTTCATCGACCCACCCCGTTATACCATCGAAGAATGTATGGAACGCGGGCTCACGTACGCCGTACCACTGAAAGCGAAACTCCGCCTCAGCTGTAACGACGAAGAGCACGTGGATTTTCAAACCATCGTGCAGGACGTATTCCTGGGGAATATTCCTTACATGACTCCACGCGGAACCTTTGTCATAAACGGTGCTGAACGCGTAGTTGTATCACAACTGCACAGATCACCCGGAGTGTTCTTTGGTCAATCCATTCATCCGAACGGAACCAAAATATATTCTGCCCGTGTAATTCCTTTTAAAGGAGCATGGATGGAATTTGCGACCGATATCAATAACGTGATGTTTGCGTATATCGATCGTAAAAAGAAATTCCCGGTAACTACCCTTCTGCGTTCCATCGGTTACGAAACCGATAAAGATATACTCGCTCTCTTTGGAATGGCTGATGAGGTAAAAGTGGATAAAAAAACGTTGCATAAATACATCGGCAAGAAACTCGCCGCCCGGGTTCTCAGAACATGGGTGGAGGATTTTGTGGATGAAGATACCGGTGAAGTGGTTTCTATCGAAAGAAATGAAATCGTGTTGGAACGTGACACTGTTCTTGATGAAGAAGCCATCGATATGGTCATCGAAATGGATGTGAAAAGTGTATTTATTCAGAAAGAAGATGTAGGTGGAGATTACGCCATCATCTATAACACGCTGAATAAAGATACCTCCAACAGCGAACTGGAAGCAGTTCAGCATATCTACCGCCAGCTTCGCGGAGCCGATGCACCTGATGATGAAACGGCACGGGGTATCATCGACAAATTATTTTTCAGCGACAAGCGTTATGACCTCGGCGAAGTAGGCCGTTATAAAATAAATCGCAAACTCAATCTGAATCTGCCACTGACTCAGAAAACACTGACTAAGGGTGATATGATTGAGATTATCAAATACCTCGTACGCCTCACAAACGGTAAAGCAGAAATCGATGATATCGATCACCTGAGCAACCGTCGTGTGCGTACCGTGGGAGAACAACTATACGCTCAATTCGGAGTAGGCCTGGCCCGTATGGCCCGTACCATCCGTGAACGTATGAACGTTCGTGATAATGAAGTATTCACACCAGTGGATCTGATTAACGCAAGAACACTTTCTTCTGTGATAAATTCCTTCTTTGGAACATCGCAGTTGTCACAGTTCCTCGATCAAACAAATCCATTAAGTGAAATAACGCACAAACGCCGCATCTCCGCCCTCGGGCCCGGAGGTCTGAGCCGTGAAAGAGCAGGATTTGAAGTACGTGATGTACATTATTCTCATTATGGCCGTCTGTGTACCATTGAAACTCCGGAAGGACCGAATATCGGACTCATTTCGACCCTTTGCGTTCACGCGAAGATCAACGAAATGGGGTTCATTGAAACGCCTTACCGCAAAGTGAACGAAGGTAAAGTAGACATGAAAAAACTTACTTACCTGAGTGCAGAAGAAGAAGATATTGCTAAAATCGCACAGGCGAATATCGCGCTGGATGATAAAGGTAATTTCGTTGAAGATAAAATTGTGTCGCGCCAGACAGGTGACTTCCCGATCCTCGACAGAAACGATGTTGAATATATGGACGTGGCACCAAACCAGATTGTTGGTCTGAGTGCTTCACTTATTCCTTTCCTCGAACATGATGATGCCAACCGTGCCTTGATGGGATCAAACATGCAACGTCAGGCTGTACCATTGATACTTCCTGAAAGGCCAATCGTTGGAACAGGTCTGGAAGCAAAAGCTGCCCGCGATGCGCGTATTCAGATTCACTCTGAAGGAGAAGGTGTGGTTGAATTTGTGGATGCCAATGAAATCCATGTTCGTTACGAAAGAAATGAAATCCAGAAACTCGTAAGTTTTGAGGATGATCTGAAAATATACAAACTCACCAAGTTCATTAAAACGAACCAGGAAACCTGTATCAATCTGAAACCGGCTGTCAGAAAAGGACAGCGCGTTAAAGAGGGTGATTTCCTTACAGAAGGATACGCTGTACAGGCAGGTGAAATGGCACTTGGAAGAAATCTGAAAGTGGCGTTCATGCCATGGAAAGGTTACAACTTCGAAGATGCCATTGTAATCAGTGAAAAAGTAGTACGTGAAGATTTATTTACTTCTGTTCATATTTCTGAATATGAGCTGGAAGTAAGAGATACAAAACTGGGTGAAGAAGAATTAACTCCGGATATTCCCAACGTTTCAGAAGAAGCCACAAAGGATCTGGATGAAAATGGTATCATTCGTGTAGGAGCACAAATAAAAGAAGGCGATATCCTGATTGGTAAGATCACACCTAAGGGTGAAAGTGATCCTACACCAGAGGAAAAACTGCTCCGTGCTATCTTCGGCGACAAAGCCGGAGATGCAAAAGATGCTTCTTTAAAGGCACCGAGTGGTACAGAAGGTGTTGTAATCAGCAAAAAACTTTTCCAACGCGCAAAGAAAGACAAGAATGCAAAAGTGCGTGAGAAAGCAGTGTTGGATAAGATTGAAAAAGTACATGAGAAGAACGAATCAGATCTCCTGGAAGTGCTGATTTCCAAACTGGGTGTACTACTGAAGGATCATAGTTCAACCGGAGTAAACAATAACTTCGGTGAAGTGCAGATTGGAAAAGGTGCCAAGTTCACACAGAAGAATCTGAGTGGTATCGACTATCTCAATGTAAATCCTTTGGGATGGACAGGAGATCCGAAATCCGACGAACTCGTAAACGTTTTGTTGCACAACTACAATATCAAGTACAACGAAGAACTCGGCAGATACAAAAGAGAGAAATTCAATATTTCTATCGGTGATGAATTACCGGCTGGTGTATTGAAACTCGCCAAGGTTTATCTGGCTGTTAAACGTAAATTGAAAGTAGGCGATAAAATGGCAGGCCGGCATGGTAACAAAGGTATCGTTGCCAAGATCGTTCGTGCTGAAGACATGCCGTTCCTTGAAGACGGAACCCCAGTAGATATCGTACTGAATCCATTAGGTGTGCCTTCCCGTATGAACCTCGGTCAGATTTATGAAACCGTTCTCGGTTGGGCTGGTGAAAAATTAGGCTTGAAATTCTCAACGCCGATTTTCGATGGAGCGAGCGTTGAAGAAATTGCAGAACATATCGACAAGGCAGGTTTACCGGTATTCGGCCATACGTATCTGTATGATGGAGAAACAGGCGACCGCTTTGACCAAAAAGCGACCGTAGGTATCATCTATATCATTAAACTTCACCACATGGTGGATGATAAGATGCACGCCCGTAGTATCGGACCATACAGTCTGATCACGCAGCAACCATTAGGTGGTAAGGCGCAGTTCGGAGGACAGCGTTTTGGAGAAATGGAAGTATGGGCTCTAGAAGCTTATGGTGCTTCCAATATTCTGCAGGAATTGCTCACGCTCAAATCCGATGATATCATCGGCCGTGCGAAAACTTATGAAGCAATCGTGAAAGGTGATAGTATCCCAAGAGCTGGCATACCGGAGTCATTCAATGTATTGGTTCATGAATTGCGCGGACTGGGTCTTGATCTGCGGTTTGACTAGTCAAGCTAATAGCTTAAAGCTCAAAGCGTAAAGCCTAATGCTTATAAAATACAAACCCTCCCAGACAGTTCTGGGAGGGTTTTTTCGTTTCGCGGCTCTAAAGAAATTTCCAAAAGGACTTTGTCAGACATTCCACACAGAATAAATACGGTTTTATTCTAATATTTTGAGCAACTTCTTGGAATTTACCGGGAGTATGCTGGGGCCTACCCCCCAGCACCCCCTGAGCAACCCCTGAGCGGGTCCCCGGCGGGTCAGGTGTAAACCTGAATCAATCCACCCTATGTTAGGACGTATATAAAATAAGATTATACGTGAAAAGTCAGAGTTTGCCTTTTATGAAATATCCCAATGCCCTGCCCGCTTCACTATAAGCCGTCGAAATTCGTTCATCCGTGGCATAATCGTTTTCAAAAAAGCTGCCCCCCGGAGAATTTACTACACTTATTTTAGCAATCACGTGCGATTGATTGCCAGATTCAACAATCCAGGCTACTCCGCTGATTTCGGCATTGTGGCGCATAAAGCCGACGTTAAATCCAGGTTCCGTATTGGTGGTTTTGAATATCAGGGTATACTTCGCCTTTGGATCGGGCTGAAGTCCGCCATACTTTTCGAATTCCTTGGTGAAGCCGGGTTCATATAACGTTTCCCGATCGTCTTTCCAGGCCTTTGCCCATTCATCTCCTTTTCCGGGTGATTTTTTATTATAGTCTTCCGTGTGTTTTGCAACGTATTCCGCCTCTGTCTGTTGGCTATGTGAATGTGGTCCCGGAGGGTGCGGAGGTCCGGGCGGATGTCCGTGCCCACTACTACCTATCATCATGCTATCATAAGTAAACGCAAAAGCCAGTGTTTTTTCAGATTTCAGCGGGGATAAATCTCCTTCTTCAAGTTTCACTTTCTGTGCAAATCCACGGGTAGCCATGAACGATATACAGGTAAGCAGGAAAAGTTGTTTCAGCTTTTTCATATTTTATTTTTAAGGTTTAAGGCTATAAAAATAAAGAAACGCTCTTGAAAAACGGCTGAAAAATCTTCAGGGATAAAATGGGCCAGCCTTAGATTCCTAATAATTCGTTCCTGAATACAGCATAATCAGCCGGTATTTTCCGGGAAGTTCTTTTTTTATTGAAAAGCGTTCTAACCGCTTCGGGAATTTTGACCGCTTCGCCCGAGAATTTTTCTACCGTTTCGGGGAATTTAACAGGGTGCGCAGTTTCAAGGAATATTCCTTGCTGATCAGGGTGATTGGCGAGCCAACGCTGCAAAGCAAGCCATCCAACCGCTCCGTGTGGATCCGCCTGATAATGATATTCGTGATGAAGAGTTTGTATGGCAGCTCCTGTTTCTTTATCTGAAATGCTTTCACTGCTCATCATGTTTTTCAGCGGTTCCATTTCATCGTGGAACAATTCGAGAATACGTACAAAATTACTGGGATCGCCCACGTCCATCGCATTCGAAAAACTGGCCACTGCTTTTACCGGACGATAAACACCTGTTTTCAGATAATTCGGAATCACTGCATTTATATTGCAGGCTGCAATAAAATGTTTTACAGGAAGTCCCGAATGATAAGCCAGCAAACCCGCGCAGATATTTCCAAAATTGCCACTTGGCACGGATATGACGGGTGGCCTGGATTTATTTTTCCATTGTTTCCATGCCAGAAAATAATAAATCTGTTGCGGTAGCCAGCGAGCTACGTTGATCGAATTCGCCGAGGTTAAAAAGATTTTCTCATTTAATTCTTTGTCAGAGAAAGCCTGTTTTACCAGCGCCTGACAATCGTCAAAGCTTCCCTGTACTTCGAACGCGGATATATTTTTTCCAGGCGTTGTGAGTTGCAATTCCTGTACGGTACTCACTTTCCCGGATGGATATAGGATAACCACATCAACCCCCTTCACTTCGAAAAAACCACTGGCAACGGCTCCTCCCGTGTCTCCGGAAGTGGCTACCAAAACAGTCACCGGTCGTTGTTCATCCTTCATGAAATAAGCCAGACAACGACTCATAAATCGTGCACCAATGTCTTTGAAGGCCAATGTAGGGCCATGAAACAATTCAAGCGTAAAAATATTTTCGGAAATCTGAACAAGCGGGATGTCGAAGGCAATCGTTTCAGCGACTATCTGTCTTAATATTTTTTCAGGAATGGCATCGCCCACATATTCATTAATAACATACCAGGCAATTTCTTCATTCGAAATATTTTCCAGGTTGTTAATCCATGAAGAAGAAAATGCAGGAATACGCTCGGGAAAAAATAATCCTTTCTCTGAACCAAGGCCCTGAATGGTTGCTGTTCTGAAATCTACTTTTTCTGAAGGCTTGTTTAAATTATAAAATAACATGATGATTTATTCATTTTTTTATCATAGCATTTTGTTACGCGTAAGGCGTAAGGCTTAAGGCGTAAGGCGTAAAGCGCAATGCTTTGGGCTTTAAGCTTTAAGCTTTAGGCTTTAGGCTTTAAGCCTTCTGCTTTTTCACCCCCTGGTGATTCACCGTTGTAACATAAGTATGATAGCTCACCCCGATATTCTCATAAATGGATTTCATTACTTCGGCAACCAATTGCGCGGTCGCTTCATCTTTACTGAGCATAAAAATGGAAGGCCCCGAACCAGAGATACCCCCACCGATAGCACCTGCCCATTTACATTCTGATTTGATTTTATCAAATCCCGGAATCAGAATAGATCGTACCGGTTCAATGATCACGTCTTCAAGGGATCTGCCGATCAGTTCATAGTCGCCTTTCATCAATCCGGCTACAAGTCCGCCGATATTTCCCCATTGCCTGATGGCATCTTTAAGCAACACTTCCTTTCTTAATATTTCTCTTGCATCTGAAGTTCTTACTTCTATCTGCGGGTGTAACACAGATACAAATAATGGCGGAGACGAAATGGGAATGATATCTAAGGGAAAAATGGACCTGATGAGCGTCACACCTCCGTATATACAGGGTGCTATATTGTCGGCATGCTTAACTCCCGAGGCTACTTTTTCTCCAAACATGGCAAACCTTACCAATTCTTCTTTCGAAAATATATTTCCCAGAAGTTCATTTGCAGCAAACACAGCACCCGCTGCACTGGCCGCGCTGGAACCAATGCCGCTGCCTGGCTTTATTTGTTTGGTAATGATAACTTCAAAGCCAACGTTCCTATCTAATACCGAAAGCATTTCCAACAGCGGTGCTCCTGCAGTATTCAGGGAAGGATCTGAGGGAAGCGGAAAATTATCTGTTGTGCGAATAATTATTTCTTTTTTGTCGAGCAGTCGAACCTTCATAATGTCAAACGGTTCTGCCAGACATAATCCAAGAACATCAAATCCACAAACCAGGTTTGCTACAGTGGCCGGGGCGTGCACAGTAATTTCATTCATAGCAATAATTTACGCATTGGCAGCGCGAATGATATCGGCAAAAACACCTGAGGCAGTTACATCCGCACCTGCGCCCGCGCCTTTGATCACCAGAGGCTGTTCAGGATAGCGATCGGTATAAAACAATACAATATTATCCTTTCCATAAAGATGGTAAAAATCATGTGAGGGCCCTACATGCTGCAATCCCACCGAAGCTTTTCCATTTTCGTATCGCGCTACAAATTTTAATTTCTTCCCCTCTGCGTGGGCGGCATCATATAATTTTTTAAAATGTATTTCTTCCTTTGCCATGGCCTTATAGAAATCTTCAACTGAACCTTCCATACAGGAAGCCGGCAGAAACAGTTTATTGCTGATATCTTCCATTTCAATAGCATTGCCGGCTTCACGTGCCAGGATCATAATCTTGCGCATCACGTCGGTACCGCTGAGGTCAAGCCTTGGATCGGGTTCCGTGTATCCTTCATCCTGAGCCTGTTTCACCACATCTGCAAATTTTGACTTTCCGTCATAATGATTGAAAACGAAATTAAGCGTACCACTCAGAACGGCTTCGATCTTTCTTATTTTATCCCCGCTTCGTAACAGGTCATTGAGTGTGCCGATCACTGGCAAACCCGCTCCTACATTGGTTTCAAAATAATAAGCGGCATTGAACTCCTTGGAAAGGTCTTTCAGTCTGCGATAGTAAACATAAGGTGAAGAACTTGCTATTTTATTGCAGGCAACCACTGCAATACTTTTCTGCAGCAAATGTTCATATCCGAGCGCGACTTCTTTGTTTGCAGTAACATCCACAAATACCGAATTGCGAAGATTCTTGGTTTGTATGTTCTTTATGTAATCTCTGAGATGCATGGTATTACCTCGCTCCAATTCCTGCTGCCAGTTGTTCAGATCGATGCCTTCTTCCTGGATCAGCATCTGACGACTGTTGGCAAGCCCTGTAACGCGCACCTGTAACCGAAGCTGGTCCAGCAGAAAATGTTTTTGTTGAAGTAATTGCGCAATCAGTCTTTTTCCCACATTACCAGTGCCGGTAATGAACAAATTCAATTGTTTATAGGTTGCTTCAAAAAATTCTTCGTGTAAAGAGTTGACGGCTTTTTTGACGTCTTTAGTGGATATAACCGCAGAGATATTTCTTTCAGAGGATCCCTGTGCAATCGCGCGCACATTTATTCCGTTCCGGCCCAATACACCAAATAGTTTTCCGCTGATTCCCGGATGACTCTTCATATTGTCCCCTACCAACGCCACTATGGCCAGTTCTTCTTCCACTATCAACGGCAACACCGTACCTGCATTTATTTCCTGAGCAAACGCATCGTCAATAGAAACTTTTGCTATCGCAGCCTGCGAGCTGTCTACTCCAACACAAATGGAATGTTCCGACGATGCCTGAGTTATTAGGATCACATTGATCTGTTGTCTTGAAAGGGACTCAAATAATCTTTTTGAGAATCCCGGAATGCCAATCATGCCGCTACCTTCCAGACTAAGTAACGCGATTCTGTGTATGCTTGAAATGCCGCGGATGCTGTTGCCAGGAGTAGTAGAAACTTTCTCGATGAGCGTTCCGGGATCGTCTGGTGCGAAGGTGTTTTTTATCCAGACCGGAATTCCTTTATTCATGACCGGTTGCAATGTTGGTGGATAGATTACCTTGGCGCCGAAATGCGAAAGTTCCATGGCTTCCTGATAAGAAATATCGGGTATTACCCTCGCATTGCTTACAAGTCGCGGATCAGCGGTCATCATACCGGAAACATCGGTCCATATTTCGATTCTGTTACTATTTAACGCATTTCCAAATATCGCTGCGGTATAATCCGACCCACCCCTCCCCAGTGTAGTTGTTATACCCAGTGCATCTGAAGCAATGAAACCCGGCACGATGAAAAGCATAACCCCGTTATGTTGGAACCAGGCGTCTATTTTTTTCTGTGTTGCCGGAAAATCCACCATGGCATGTCCAAATCTGGAATCGGTAATGATCAGTTCGCGTGAATCTTTCCAGCAGTTTGGAATCTCCTTTGCGGCCAGGCTTGCAGCAAGAATCCTCGACGACAACAATTCACCGAAACTCAGTACGGCATCTTTGGTACGGGCTGAAAGTTCCCTTAATAAAAAGATACCTTTGAAAAGATCTTCCAGCTCATTGCAGGTTTTTTTTACCATACTTAGGATACTGCTCTGACTGGTAACGGGAATCAGTTCCCTCACTGCGTCCAAATGTCTCTGTTCTATTGCCTTCAAAGATTCTGCGTAGTTTTCATCACCCGCTGCTGCGGCCGAAGCGCAATGCAATAGCGTGTCCGTAACACCACCCAGGGCGGAAACCACCACGATTGTCTTATCACGATCCCTGACCCCACTGATAATTGCCATGCATTTGCCCATATTCACTGCATTGGCAACCGATGAGCCTCCAAACTTTAAAACCTGCATATAATAGAATTGATAAAAGAAAAAGTTGAAAATAGAAGGCCTTTTTATAAAAAGCCTGTGCCCGGGGATGATATGAAATTGTACAACCCTTAAAGGGTCGTTGTAATAATTGAAATGATACCACCGGTGGCGAGGGTAAAAACAGAAATATTGTTAATATGATTGACCGGATGACTCATTTATAAAGAGCAACAAAGCTAACGAATTATATTAATGAAATTGAAACAAATCATGATAATTTATACTATATCAAATGAATTTCTCCATTTGTTTTGATTTTCTACTTATTAATTGTTCGATTTGTTGAATGAATTTTAAATTCGCTTATGAATAACCAGTCCTCGGGATTGCAGGAATTTAAAAACCTGGTGGGTATCAAGTTCCAGCTTTACAATAGTCTTTTTACTTCACTTCCATTTCACAGGATAGAAAAAACAGGTGTTTTTCTATCCCTTCTACTGACATATTGTGAGGACGGGTATCACAAAAAAATGAGTCCGGTTCAGATATTGGAGGAATTTTTCAACAAACATTTCCCCGATGGGACAGACCGTGAAAAATCGGATATCCTTTTTCGTTTTGTGCAATATGTAGAGCGGCAGGTTGTACTTTTTGACGCATTGGAAGACGCTGCCTTTACGAGTGTAAATGATATGGGCGGCCCCGGCACACTCAAGCATCTTTCATCGGAGATCATACAATATGACAAGGAGAAAGAGCTGAAAGAAAAACTAATCGACTACGACGTTCGACTTGTGCTGACTGCTCATCCTACGCAATTTTATCCGGGACCGGTGTTAGGAATCATCAATGATCTCTCACGTGCAGTGATCCAAAACAACGCAGCTGAGATCAATACGTTCATGCAGCAGCTTGGAAAGACTCCATTCTTCAAAAAAATAAAACCGACCCCTTATGATGAAGCGATCAGTCTGATCTGGTATCTGGAGAACGTTTTCTATCATGCCAGTGGAAAAATTCTCAGCTCACTGAAATCACAATTCCCCGATGCAGTAAGCGATAAAAATCCGGTAATTCAGATGGGTTTTTGGCCAGGTGGAGACCGGGATGGAAATCCCTTTGTAAAAACGGAGACCACTATCAGAGTTGCGGAATCTCTTCGGACTGCGCTGCTGCGTTGTTATTATTTTGACGTTCGTCGTTTGAAACGCAGACTTACGTTCAAAGAAGTAGATGTTATCATTGCAAATTGGGAAGAGAGGTTGTACCAGGAATTATTTACACCGGATCCGTCCAAACCGCTGGATTATTCAGACATGCTTAAATCCATGCTGAAGATCCGTGAAGTGCTCATCTTCCAAAATAATGGATTGTTTCTAACGATGCTAGAAAATTTCATCAGTAAGATGCGGATTTTCGGACTTCATTTTGCGACATTGGATCTGCGGCAGGAAAGTTCGGTGCATGAAAAAGTGCTCAAAATTGTGAACGAGCGGGAAAACATATTTCCGGACGACTATGAATCGCTGGATGAAAAAGAAAGAATTAAAATACTTGCACATGTGAAAGCCGTTGCAAAGACCGCTTTTACAGATGACATTACCAACGACACGCTAGCCAGTGTTCGTGCGATAAAAACGATTCAGGAAAAAAATGGCGAATCGGGATGTAACAGATATATCATCAGCCAGTGTAACAAAGCCCGAAATGTAATGGAAGTGTACGCGCTGTTTTTATTGGCCGGAATAAAGAAAGAACAAATCTCGGTTGACATTGTGCCCTTATTTGAAACGGTGGACGATCTGCAGAATGCATCCGGAATCATGGAAACGCTGTACACAACTCCTGAGTACCGGGCACATCTGAAAAGAAGAAATGAAAGCCAAACGATCATGGTTGGCTTTTCCGACGGAACAAAAGACGGCGGTTATTTAATGGCTAACTGGAGCATTTATAAAGCCAAGGAAGAACTTACCAGGATTTCTGAGGAATACGGCATTCGGGTGGTTTTCTTTGATGGACGTGGTGGCCCTCCTGCAAGAGGGGGTGGAAAAACACATAAGTTTTATTCTTCCCTGGGAAGAAATATTGCCAATAAAGAAATACAACTGACGATACAGGGGCAGACGGTTAGTTCGAATTTTGGAACGATCGATTCTGCGCAATTCAATATTGAACAGCTTGTTCACGCGGGTATTGCCAACGACTTATTTTCAGCCCGCAAAGTGACGCTCACTGAAGAAGAAGAAGAACTGTTAACAGAAATGGCCAGCATCAGTTACCAGGCATATTCCGGACTTAGAAATCACGACTATTTTGCTGAATATCTGGTGGAGGTAAGCCCTCTTCAGTTTTACGGTGAAACCAATATCGGTAGCCGGCCAAGTAAGAGGAAGAACACGGGAAAACTGGAACTCAAAGACCTGAGGGCTATTCCTTTCGTGGGTGCCTTCAGTCAGCTTAAACAAAATGTTACAGGTTATTACGGTGTAGGTGCTGCTTTACAGGAAATGGAAAAAAAGGGCAAATGGAAGCAGGTGAAAAATTTATACAACAACTCTCCCTATTTTAAGACACTGCTGGATAACAGTGAAATGGCCATGAAAAAATGTTTTTTCCCGCTTACAGAAACATTTTCACGCCATGAAAAATACGGCAAGATCTGGATGCTGATTTTTAATGAATTTGAACTGACAAAAAAATACATCTTCAAACTATCTGGTAAACAGGAACTTATGTCGGATTATCCGATAGAACAACTGTCCATTCAAATGCGGGAAAGGATTGTATTACCCCTCAGTACGATCCAGCAGTATGCCATTGTAAAATATCGGGAAGCTGAAAACACTGGATCCGAAATGAAGAAGATTTATGAAAAACTGATTATCCGCTGCTCTTTTGGGATCATTAATGCTGCGAGAAACTCAGCCTGATTATTCAGAACTTCTCCTTTACTGGTATAAAAATTGCACCATTTACACGGCTTTGAGGCAGGTGTACACCGTTTTTTAACTAGATTCGCATGGTCAAGTTTGTATCTTAGCCTTATCGCCCACGCTCCTTCCTATGGAAAACAACGGGGATATTTACCAGTTTTAGACCTTTTTCCAACAACGACTTAACGTGTTTTTCTTATAAGGATTAAAAATAATGATCAGACGCGTTTTCGGAAATTTATATTTTCTAACATTCCTGAATGGCTTCCTTCTGGCCTCCCTGTTTTATTTTAAGATGGAAGCCAACTACGAAAATGAGCTTTTCCAGGCTATCCATGCGGACATCAGCAGTAAGATAAAAATAACCGACTCGGAAGATTCAGTTGCGGTAAAAATTATGCATGCCTGCCATAACCTTTTGGCGGGCAGAGGTAATGTTTTTGAAGGAAAGGATTTTGAGGGATTTACTTCGGAGGTACTAGAACCCACTACGATTGATCTGATGACTGCAAAGGGAGCCTGTGGAAGTTTTGCCGTTGTACTTGCAAGGACAATGCAGGACTATAAATTTCCGGTGAGAATTGCACAGATGAAATCCAACGGGATATTCGCAGCGCATAATATTGTTGAGGTAAAAACTGCTCATGGATGGGTTGTACTGGATCCTCTTTACGATGTTTATTTTGTGAAACCCTCCAACCAGCTGGCAAGTTTCGAAGACGTTAAAAATAACTTTGCATATTATAAGTCACAATTACCACCCGGATACGACATGCAGTATCGCTATGAAGATGTAAGGTATTCCAACTGGACTAAAATACCTGTTCTAATGCCGGCGATTAAAAAACTACTGGATCTGACGCTCGGAAAAGAAAAAGCAGACGGCATCTCAATGAGGACATTTTTCCTGCGCAAATATGATATCTGTTTTGACGTGGTACTCTTCATTTTCATACTCGTTTTTTCCTTTACCGTTGTAAGACTTATCAAAGCGAAAGTTTTTCCGCAAAAAAACATTCCGGTTACCTTTTCGAATGTTTACAAATACATACGGCTTCGTTTTCCCGACAAAAATTTACCTAAACACGGGCAGGCTTGAAGTCGACCGCCACCGACTTTCCAAATATCATTCGGCCACACATCCTCCCACATTATTTATATTTGACACTTAAACTACCAGGATGCTTAAAGTAGGTGTATTCGGAACGGGACATTTGGGAAAATTTCATTTAAATAACTGGAAGCTCATCGAAAATGCACAGGTCGTAGGATTTTTCGATCCCAGTGACGTTACGGCTGCGGAGGTTGAAGAAAAATACAAAATCAAAAGATATACGGATGCGCTTGAATTACTGGATGCATGTGATGCCGCTGACATTATCGCGCCCACTACTTTTCATTTTGACTTATGTGAAATGGCCATTCGAAAAGGTAAACATGTTTTCGTGGAAAAACCACTGGCCAATAACATGCAGGAGGCAAAAACAATTTTAAAGCTTGTAAAAGAATCCAATGTCAAATTGCAGGTGGGTCATGTTGAGAGATTCAACCCGGCTTTTCTGGCACTTTCAGACATGGAGCTTCACCCCATGTTTATTGAGGTACACCGGCTTGCCGAATTCAACCCAAGGGGAACGGAAGTAAGTGTAATCCTTGATCTCATGATTCACGATATCGATATCATATTACACATCGTAAACAGCGAAGTGAAAAATATTTATGCCAGCGGGGTGGCTGTGATGACGGATACTCCAGATATTGCCAACGTACGCATCGAATTCGACAATGGATGCGTTGCCAATCTTACTTCGAGCAGAATATCCATGAAGAAAATGCGGAAAATGCGCATATTCCAAAAAGACACTTATATAGGAGTAGACTTCCTGAATAAAAAATCCGAGATCATCAGTCTGCTTCATGCTGACAATACAACCGACGGATTTTCTTTTGATATCGAAACGATGAATGGCACGAAGTCTATATTGGTTCGAAATCCGGAAGTACCGGATGTCAATGCAATACGTATGGAGCTGGAGCAATTTACACACTCGATACTGGAGAATAAACCAACGCAGGTTTCAGAACTGGATGGTTACCGGGCAATGGATATTGCGCATCAGATACTACAGAAAATAAAATACAATTCCATCAACAGTTAATGCATGTTGCAGGCTGGAAAAAAAATACATATCATCTGGTATGCGTTGAACGATTATATTTCAGCGATACTTTCCTGGATGATCCTGTATTTTACCAGACGAACACTGTTGCATGAACCTATTTACGTGTATGGCAGAATCTTTCTAAACAATCGATTCTGGCTTGGCCTTGCTCTTATTCCCGCCGGATGGCTTGTATTTTATGCGTTAACCGGCACTTATCACTCTTTATATAAAAAGTCCCGTTTAAACGAATTCTCCATTACAGCTCTTTCCAGTCTGATCGGCTGTACCGTACTGTTCTTTGCCATTGTAATCAATGACCCTCAAACAGACTACCGCTATTACTATAAGGCTTATTTCACATTCCTGATCATGCATTTCCTGATCACGTGGGCCATGAGATGGATCCTATTATCCATTACAAAAATGCAGATCCGCAAGGGAGAAGTCGTCTTTAATAGTCTTTTAGTAGGGACTGGCAGTCTCGGCAAAAAAACTTATGAAGAAACAGTCAACGGTTTGGGTGCGAACGGTTATCAGTATACCGGTTATGTGCAACCGAATTCAGATAAGGATACCATGAATATCCCGCTAACCTGTTTGGGAAGCGCCAATCAAATCGAAAAGCTGATTGACCATGAAGACATTCATCTTGTCGTTATCGCGCTGACGGATCATGAAGAAGCCGCTATGATGATTCAGCGATTGAGTGACAAAGATGTTGAGATTAAAATTATTCCGGACATCATTGATATCCTGTCGGGTACTGTAAGAACCAGCAACATCTATGGGGCAATGCTGACTGATATTCATACCGGACTGATGCCCGATTGGCAAATGCATATAAAAAGGCTGATTGATGTATTGTTTTCAGCTTTCGCTTTGATACTTCTGTCTCCACTGATGATCTATGCGGCCATTCGGGTAAAATTAAATTCTGATGGTCCTGTCATTTACTCACAGGAAAGAATTGGTTATAAGGGGAAAAGATTCATGATACACAAGTTCCGTTCGATGATTGAAGATGCCGAATTAAATGGACCCTGGTTATCTTCCGGGAAGGACGACAGGGTCACGAAGTGGGGAAAGATCATGAGGAAATGGCGTATTGACGAATTACCCCAACTGTTCAATGTAATCAGGGGTGAAATGAGTCTGGTTGGCCCACGGCCTGAAAGACTGTTTTATATCGACCAGATCCTGCAGATTTCTCCTTATTTTAAATACCTGCTGAAAGTAAAACCAGGAATTACTTCCTGGGGAATGGTGCAATTCGGATACGCAGAAAACGTTGAAGAGATGATAGAAAGGATGAAATATGACCTGATTTATATTGAAAATATTTCTCTTGCCCTCGATTTTAAGATCATGATGTTTACATTAATAACGATTTTTAAAGGAAAGGGGCGTTAGGAATTCAACGACGCTTATTTGAAAAAAATTCTCACCTTACCCGTTCTCTTATTTATTCTTCATGCCGGCGCCCAGCCTGTCTGGAAACAAACACTCCGTTATAATCTTCACATCAAATTCAATCCCGCAGAAAAATCACTGGATGGTTTGATGAAATTGCAGTATATCAACCATTCGCCCGACAGCATTTCCTATATCTGGTTTCATGTATGGCCGAATGCCTATCGTAACGACAGAACGGATTACAGCGAACAGTTGCTGGAGAATGGCGACACCCGCTATTATTTTTCTTCGCGTGATCAAAAAGGTTATCTCAACAGACTTAATTTCCGGGTTAACGGAACTCTTGCAGTCATTGAAGATCATCCTGAATTTATTGATGTTGTAAAACTACTGCTACCCAAAAAACTTCTTCCGGGAGACAGTATTTCCATATCTTCTTCCTTTCATGTTCGGATACCGTACAATTTTAACGGAAATGGATACAATGCACACCATTTTGATTTAAAAAACTGGTATCCCGAGCCTGCGGTATATGATCAATACGGCTGGCACCCGATGACTTTTCTTACACAGGGAGGCGCATACCATGAAGCAGGAGATTTCGATGTAGAAATCGAAGCACCTCCTGCCTATCAGATTGCTTCGGGGTCGGCTGAATATCCGATCCGGCATACTGATACAAACAATGTGCAGCATTTTATCTTAAATAATGCAAATTCTTTTGCCTGGATTGCAGACAATCAGTATCATTTAAAAACAGACAGTCTGATTGACATTGCCGGTAAACATATTTCTATTCAGTATTTTTACCTTCCCGTCGATGCCGTTGACTTCAACAAATTGCTGACGGCAGTCAAGGACGATCTGATACAGCTTTCGCGATTGCTGGGTCCCTATCAGCAATCAAACATCAGCATTGTACAATCAACTCCATTGAAAGATCAGCGCTTTACGGGGCTGGTTTATTTAAATTCGAATAAGAATTGGGAGAATGTTCTTCGTATGAACTTAATAGGTCAGTGGTTCGAGACGACGCTGCTAACGAATGAACGAATACAACCCTGGTTTTCGAAGGGATTCATACACTACTATAATCAACAACTGGCCAGTACTTCCGGTCCTGAAAATGCTGTTACCATGGCGAAAAATGATCTCTGGCTGAGAGTAGCAGAACATGAAAAAACAACACAGGCCATTCATACAACCGCACCCGAATTCAGTGTACAAAACGACTCGCTCATCGCTTCCACTAAAGCAGCCTTATGGCTGGAAGAATTAAAAGACACGTTGGGCGAACAGCGTTTTGATGAGGTGATGCGGCGCTTTATTTCCAACTGGCAATTCTCGCATCCTTATCCGCAGGATTTTAAAAATATAGTGGATTCAGCGTCAAAAAAAAATATGCAGACTTTCTTTGGCTTGCTGGATAATAATCAGTCACTTTTCTACGACACGTTAAAAAGAAAAATCAAACCGGCATTTGTTTTTTCCGCAAGAAACAGTGAGAAATATAATTACATAGGTTTGGCACCTGTGCCCGGATATAATCAATATGATGGATTCATGCTTGGAGCTACCATCCATAACATTAACGTGCCGCAAAATAAATTTGAATTTCTTCTCACACCCATGTTTGCATTCGGTTCACAAAAATTCGTGGGAATTGGGAGGCTATCCTATACGTGGTTTCCTGATAGCAAATTCAGTCGAATTACCTTAGGTATCAATGGTGCTCATTTTAATACCAACAAGGCCACAGACAGTACCGGCAAACTGCTTTACGAGAATTATTCCAAACTCGTTCCTTATATACGGGTAGATTTTAAACCAGCAACTCCAAGAAGTAGTATTAGTAAATGGATGGATCTTAAAACATATCTTATTAATGAATTGAATTACGATGACTTTGATGTTTCTTCACAGGACTCGCTCATACACCCAAATGCTGTAAGTAATAATTTCCGTTATCTGAACCAGCTTAGTTTTAATCTTGAAGACAATCGGGTACTTTATCCCTACAACCTTCGTGTAGAGCTTCAGCAATCTGCGCTATTCTACAGGATCAATCTGCAGGCAAACTACTTTTTAAACTATCCTGAAGGCGGAGGTTTACAGGTACGTTTGTTTGCAGCCAAATTTGGTGTCTGGAATGAAAATAACCACGTTGATGTATCAAGATATGAGCCCAAATTACTTGGTGTAAATGGGAACGAGGACTATCTGTATGAGGATTATTTTATCGGCCGATCTGCTTCATATGCCATTGAAAAATCGTCGGTCTCTAACGCCGGAATCGCCGCACAACAAATTATGAATCGGGATGGAGGATTGAAGTTAAGGATCGACGATTTCGACTTTGTGCAGGGAAAGTCGTCCAACTGGGTCAGTTCACTAAATTTTAACACGACACTACCCGCACATCTATTTCCGTTTCCTGTGCCAATAAGAATATTTTTCGATGTGGGAACCTATGCGGAGGCCTGGGAAAACAATCCGCCTACGAGTCGCTTTTTATATACAGGAGGTATTCAGCTTAGTCTTTTTCACAATCTCCTGAATATTTATGCGCCATTGATTTACAGCAGTGATTTTAAGGAAGCCCTGGGAACTACCAGCTTCGGCAATAGAATTACTTTTAGTATCGATGTACAAAATATCAACTATAAAAAAATAATACGAAGGGCAGCCGATCATGAATGAATCAGCCGATGAAATCAGGTTTTTGCGCAGAAACGAAATCGATACCGACGAATGGGATCGGTGCATTATGAATGCACCCAATGGCCTGATTTACGCACGATCTTTCTATTTGGATGCCATGGCGGAAAACTGGTGTGCATTGGTAAAAGGTCCTTATCGCTATGTGATGCCCCTGACCTGGAATAAAAAATATGGTTTCAATTATTTATATCAACCATATTTTACAAAAGCCCTCGGTGTTTTTGGCGAAAGTGATATCCCCTTTGATATTTCACATTTTCTGCAAGAAATACCTGACAAATATAAATACTGGGATATCGATCTCAATGAATTCAATTTTGTAATCAACGATCATAATTCCAGCCTGTGCTCCTGCGCAAGAACCAATTATCTATTGTCTCTTGAAAAAAATCATTCTCAATTGCAGCACCAATATAAGCGTCTCGCCATCAGAATGAAGAACAGAGCGGTAAAAAGTGAGATTCGCGTAATAAAAGGAGAAAACCCTTTGCAGATTATTGAATTATATCAAAAGCATTACCATTACAGGCATCCCGATATCGGAAAAATCATTTATGATAAACTGGGAAAGTGTATATCGGTTGCAATTAAAAATGAATTGGCAGAAACATATATTGCCAAAAATACTGCTGGCGAAATCATTGCTTATTACATTATATTAAAAGATGAAAAATTTGTGTATTCTTTGCTTGGAGGCAGTATACCCGAAGGAAAGAAATATGGCGCCTTTTATCTGTTAACAGACACCATTATAAAAGATCATGCTGCGTCGAAGAAAACATTTCGGTTTGAAGGTTCTGATATTCCGGGGATTGCGTTCTTTGACTCATTATTTGGACCGGTAAAAAAGATGTATCAGCATCTGACAGTCAACAAACTCCCTTTCCCCTTCAGATACTTTAAAAAAAGGTTATGATCAGAAGAGAATATACCTTTTTATTATTAATCATTTTGGGATCGATCGCCCTTAATTTGTTGAATTGTCCCCCGTCGGATATATTTTCCGACGACAAACAAATATATAAGTACGTAGGCCTGGTCATTTATAAAGGCGGCGTTCCGTACAGAGATGTCTTTGATCATAAACCACCATTAATATATTTTCTGCACCTTTTCGATTGGCTGGCAAGTCCCTGGATTACCTGGTTGCTGGATACGATTCTTGTAGTTTTTGCCAGTTTGTTATTTTACTGGTTGTGCAGAAAAAACAAATTGGGATGTCCCTGGTTTTTGCCGGTTATATTTAACCTGTTATTGAGATACAGTCTTGTTTCTTTCGGGAACGGTATGACCCGGGAGTATACGACGGTTTTCCTTTTGATTTTCTTTTGTGTGATGGAAGGAAATGCCAGGTATAAATATTTCATACTTGGCGTTCTTAGTGCACTTACTTTCTGGATGCAACAGGATGCGATGCTTACGTTGGGACCTTTTTTGATATACGCTGCTCTGGTAAAGGAAAATACTTTCAAATTTGAAATTGGTAAAAGATTATTATCTATCAGTTCCGGCTTTCTGGCAGTCACCTTACCACTACTTTTTTATTTTGAGTCGCATCACGCGCTACCCTATTTGTGGAAAGACGCTTTTTTATTCAATTTGAATCCGCCGGGAAATACGGTTGGTTTGCCTGAAAAAATAAAATCCATTAAACACGCACTTCATGAATCTGAATTTGAAATGGCCTTTTACACGTCAGTCATTCTCGGCGTGGCGTCGATTTTGCTGAGAAACAGAAAACCATTTTTGTTGTACATGGCGCTTTTATCTCTGATGCTCTCTTTCGCAGGTGAATTGATCAGCGGAAGAATGGCACCCGGAAATGCATTTATTTATTATTTGCTCCCGTTCTCAGCTACAATACCCATTTTGATTTATGTTGTCTTTTCTGAATCTCCCGTCTCCTTTCTTCAGGATGACAAAGCGCAAAAAACATTTTATGTAATATTGAGCCTGACGTTAATCCTGGGGACGATCAGATACGCCGCGGGTTTTCGCTGGAACACCGTTAATGGAGAAATCTTTTCCGAAGTACCTGAGATTAGATATCTGGATTCGCAAAACCTGAGTGACTACGAGTTATATGTTATAGATGATTCCAACCTGATCTATCTCTATAATAAGTATAAGATACTTTCACCCTCTCCATGGATATATGATTTTTTCTGGAACTGGAGTCCTGATTGGGATAAGGATTTAAACATTTTTAACAGTATTGTTTATGATCTTGGAATCCATAAAACACGCTTTATACTGGATTGTTCCGATGCAAGAAAGGGATTGAGAAATGAATTGTACGTCGCACAATGGCAAAAATACCTCCAGACAAATTATACGGTCATAATGAATGACTCTTCAGACCGTAAACTGTGGCGGATCAAGTAGTTCTTCAGCAATTGAAAGGTCAAGAGGTGTCGTAATTTTAATATTGTCTTCCTCACCCTGAACCAGATGAATTGGATGATTATCCGCTTCTACAACAGATGCATCATCGGTAAATGAATCCTGAAAAGATTTCTGATATGCAGGCAGTATGATTTCACTTAAAAATGTCTGAGGTGTTTGTACCAGCTTAACTTCTCTTCTTTTAACAGCTTTACTTCCGGATTCATGAACGATTCGTATACTATCTTTCGAATCAATACACGGAATTGCCGAACCGAATTTCAGTGTTTCTTCAAAACACAGGTGAATGAGTGAGGGTGTTAACAGGCATCGAACTCCATCATGGACAAATACAACGGATTGTTCATTAATCAGTGAAAGTCCTTTTTGTACAGAATGAAACCGGGAATCACCTCCAACAATCGTCTGGATTGGATTTAATGAATTCATTTCATCACTGATAACCCGACCGGCATCGTAATAATCTGCCGGTAATACAAGAATAATATGAATATCCTTATAAGATTTAAGAAAGGTATGCAGCGTATACCAAATAATCGGCTTGTTATGGATCAAAAGAAATTGTTTGGGCAAATCGCTTCCCATACGTAGTCCGTAACCTCCTGCAACAATAACGGCGTATTTTTTCACCGGCAGATCATTTTTCAACTAACAGTCGCATCGTTTCCTTTTGAAGTCTTATTTTATCTATAGCTACTGTTCCAACTGATTCGCAAACCAGTCCTCCGGCAAGGTTTGCTATTTCCGCCATCAGTCTTGTGTCGCGTGTCAGAGAATAAACAAGTGTAGCAACCGCAATCACTGTATCACCCGCGCCCGAAACATCGGCTACATTTCTGATATGGGAAGGCACGAGATGGGATTCCTCTTCATTTTCGTAATAAACTCCTTTCTCAGATAAAGTAATAAATGAAATATTATGGTTCAACACTTCTTTAAGCTTCTGATGTATTAATTTTAATGTTGTATCATTTACTTCATCAACCAACAGGTTTAGTGCTTCTCTGGCCTCTTTTAAATTGGGCTTGAAAATATCTACCCCCCGATATTCAAAAAATTGCTTTCTCTTCGGATCTACGGCAGTAATTACTCCATTTTTTTTGCAAATTTCAATCAGCTTTCGAATAACTTTTTCCGTGAGGACTCCTTTATTGTAATCTTCAAAAATAAAGGCTGCCGGGGCCTGTTCTTTTACAAATTTTTCAACCCGCTCAATCAAATCATTTTCCTGCTTTGTGTTCAGGGGTAAAAGAGTCTCTGAATCGAGCCGCATCATTTGCTGGTTGCGGCTGATCACACGCATTTTATTTGTTGTTATGCGATCAGAAGTTTTAAGCAGATAATCCGTATCGATTTTCTTTTCTCCAAGCAGATCCGTTAAGATCTGACCGTCATCGTCGTCACCAATTACCGAAAAAACAGACACTGGTGTTCCAAGTGATGCCAGATTCAATGCGACATTTGCTGCTCCTCCAATCCGATATTCTTTTTTGTTAACCGTAACAACAGGGACGGGCGCTTCGGGTGATATCCTTTCGACTATACCCCACCAGTAAGTATCCAGCATGACGTCACCTACAACTCCGATCCTGACGGATGAAAATGATTTGAATAATTCTTTATAGTCAATCGTAACAGGCATATTATTCCGCTGATTTTTTTCTACCGCTGGAATTCGCCAAAAAATACAGTGGTATTCCCAGCAACGCAATAATTAGTCCGGGCCAGGTAAATTCCGGTTTATATATGATAAGCAGCACGCAAAAACCAGTACCCATGAATATGTAAAGCATCGGCAGAAAAGGATAACCGAAGGCCTTGTATGGTCTGGGCAGATCCGGCTTCTTTTTCCTCAGGATAAAAATACCGAGAATTGTAAGAACATAGAAAATTACCACCACAAAAGAAATCATATCAAGCAGGTCGCCATACTTGCCACTTAAACATAATACAGATGCTACCAGGAACTGCGCCCACAATGCCCATTGTGGAACAGCATTCTTGTTAAGTGTTCCCGCTTTTCGAAAAAATAATTTATCCTTCGCCATCGTGTAATACACCCTGGCACCTGAAAGTATCAATCCGTTATTGCATCCAAAAGTTGCCACCATGATAAGCAGGGCAATAATATAGGTGCCTGATTTTCCGAAAATTACCTGAGAAGCTGAAACAGCAATTCTGTCTTTTTCCGCATGTGCGATTCCATCCAAAGGAAGTACGGCAACGTACATGAGATTTGCGCAAACATAAATAACAGTTACAATGAGTGTACCGAGAAAGAGAGAAAGACCAATATTTTTTTGTGGATTTTTTATTTCACCCGCTATAAAAGTCACATTATTCCAGGCATCGCTGCTAAAAACTGATCCTACCATGGCTGCAGCAATTCCGCCCAGCAGTGCAGCGCCTCCTATTGAAGTGACATTAAAACCTAAAGAAGGATTGCAGGCGTCTTTCAGGGTTGTTTTGGTTGCTGTCCAGGCGTCTGACCAGTTGGCATGCCATACTTCTGGATGAAATGCAATAAATCCTGCTATGATAAGTCCAAATAAAGCAAGCAGTTTAGTGGTAGTAAATATATTCTGTATCCATTTACTTCCCTTAACTCCACGGGTATTGGTATAGGTTAAAAAACCAATCAGCAATATGGAAACGATCTGAGCTGCATTGATGGTAAAATAAGTTGGATTCCCACAAGCATTCGTTCCGGTTTGAAATCGAAAAATGTGATTGTCGTCACTGAACGCCGGAATGATATAGGCGGCATATTTGGAAAAAGCCACTCCTACCGCAGCAATAGTTCCGGTTTGTATTACTGAGAATAAACTCCATCCATATAAAAAACTGACGAGGGGATTGTAAGCTTCTTTAAGATATACATATTGGCCGCCAGCTTTCGGAAACATACCACTCAGTTCGCCATAGCTCACGGCTGCTGTCAACGTCATAAATCCGGTGATCAGCCAAACGAGTATCAACCATCCAGCTCCGCCAACATTTCTAACGATATCAGCACTTACGATGAAAATTCCTGAACCAATCATGGATCCCGCAACGATCATCGTCGCGTCCATTAATCCCAGTGTCGGTTTAAACGAATGGCTCTCTGCGGGCATAAGATAATTTGACCCGGAAGATAGTATTACTTTTTCTTATACTCTGCATTCAGCCCGTTGACCAGGTCGTCGGTGATATTATAGGCAGTATCCCGGATGTAAATAAAAGAATTGGCTTCGTAGGAAATGATGTAGTTAAACCCTTTCGTTTTATTGTATTCCTTCAGATAGTCTTCGATTTTTTTTCTGATATCCGCTTTCAGGTCTTCATTATGTTTTAGCAATGACTCCTGAAGGGATTGTTTGCGCACCTGATAATTTTGCTGCATCTGCGCATATTCCTGTTGCGCCTGCTCGCCTTCTGCTTTAGACATCGTAGTTGCGTTCTTCTGCCATTCGGATATTTTTTTCTGATAACTTTTTTCCATACCACTCAACTCGGCATTCATTTCATTTTCCTTTCCCTTCACCTGTTCCAGCACGTCTTTGAAATACTGATAATGCGCTTCCAGTGAATCCGTGTTGAAATATGCCATTCTGAAATTATTGCCGGTCGTACTATTTGTGTTGACGGCTGACGGTTGGCTGATGACGGCAGCTGGCTTATGGTATATAACATAAAATAATACACCTGTCAGCAGTAAAGCGAGCAGTCCCGGGAGCATGGCAATATTTCTCATACAATTTGATATAAAATAATCGGTCGTTTACGATGTACCGGATATAAAAGTAGGAAGCATTTCTGCTTCCTACTGCTTATTAAATCTTAAATTTTGAGCTTATTCATCTTCGTCGAATTGCATGGCTTCGCGGGTGTTCTGAAGCAATTCATATTCTTCCTTACTGCCCACGATCATGTTTTCAAATTCGCGTAAACCAGTACCAGCCGGGATCGGATGACCTGTAATTACATTCTCCTTCAGACCCATCATATCATCGGTTTTACCCTGAATGGCTGCAGAAGACAGCACTTTGGTAGTTTCCTGGAAAGATGCTGCAGAAATCCAGCTTTGTGTTCCAAGAGATGCCTTCGTAATTCCCAGCAACATAGGTGCCGAGGTTGCTGAATGGGCGTCTCTGAATTCTGCCAGTTTCTTGTCGTTCCGGCGTAGTATGGAATTTTCTTCCCTTACTTCACGCAGACTAACGATCTGTCCTGGTTTAAGTTTTGTTGACTCACCGGCCTCAATCACTACTTTCTTATCGAATATCCAGTCATTTTCGTCGAGGAATTCAATTTTGTCAACTGTTTCATCTTCCAGGAAACGGGTATCTCCCGGATCAACTATATTCAGTTTACGCATCATCTGCCTTACGATCACTTCAATGTGTTTGTCATTGATTTTAACACCCTGCAAACGATATACTTCCTGGATCTCATTTACCACGTATTCCTGAACCGCAAACGGCCCTTTAATAGCAAGTATATCAGCAGGTGCAACCTGACCATCGGATAGCTGGGCGCCGGCTTTGATAAAGTCACCATCCTGCGCGAGAATCTGGCGGGTGAGCGGAACCAGGTATTTCTTTACGATACCATCTTTCGCTTCCACAATAATTTCGCGGTTTCCTCTTTTTATATTTCCAAAAGTAACCACACCGTCAATTTCAGAAACGACCGCTGGGTTACCAGGATTTCTTGCTTCAAATAATTCTGTTACACGTGGAAGACCTCCGGTGATGTCTCGCAGCTTACCAAGAACACGTGGAATTTTTACAATTACCTGTCCGCCTCTTACATCTTCCCCTTCTTCCATAATGATATGGCTTCCTACAGGAAGATTATAATTCTTTATTTCTTTTCCACCTTCTACAACGATTCCTGGAATTTTCGTTTTATCCTTCGTATCTATTACCACTTTCTCACGATGTCCAGTTTGTTCATCTGCTTCTTCGCGATAGGTAATGCCTTCAATTACATTTTCGAATTTCAGTTTACCGGTAATTTCACTGATGACCACATTATTGAACGGATCCCAGGTACAGATAACTTCTCCTTTTGTTACTTTCTGTCCGTCTTTTACCGTCAGCGTTGCGCCATAAGGAACGTTATTTGTAATCAACAGGCGGTCATTCTTCACATCCATGATTCTGACTTCACCCGTACGACCAATAACTACCGGTACTTTCGTGCCGTCGTTATTTTCAGCCAATACGGTTCTCAATCCATCGAACTGGATCGTTCCGTCGAATTTTGCCATCAAAGATGATTCTACCGAAGCAGAACCCGCAACACCACCCACGTGGAATGTACGCAGGGTAAGCTGTGTGCCCGGCTCACCTATTGATTGAGCTGCGATGATTCCCACTGCGTCGCCTTTCTGGGCTGTGTAACCCGTAGCAAGATTCTTTCCGTAACATTTTACGCAAACACCTCTCTTGCTTTCGCAGGTAAGTACAGAACGTATTTCAACCGTTTCAATTCCGGCTTCTTCAATTTTCTTTGCGACTTCTTCTGTAATCTCGATACCACCGTTGGCAATGATTTTATCTGTTGCAGGATCGTAAATATCATGCAGAGAAACACGACCGAGAATACGATCATATAAAGGTTCAACGATATCTTCATTATCCTTCAAAGCGGTAGTTGCAATACCTCTTAAAGTACCGCAGTCTTCTTCTTTAATTACAACATCCTGTGCAACGTCTACGAGACGACGTGTCAGGTAACCGGCATCGGCTGTTTTAAGAGCGGTATCGGCAAGACCTTTTCTTGCACCATGCGTAGAGATAAAATAATCCAATACATTCAGACCCCCCTTGAAGTTAGAAAGAATCGGATTCTCGATAATTTCACTTCCAGTGGATCCTGATTTTCTTGGTTTTGCCATCAATCCGCGAATACCGGCCAGCTGTTTAATCTGCTGTTTAGAACCACGGGCACCGGAATCAAGCATCATATAAACTGAGTTAAATCCCTGTTTGTCGGAACTCAGTTCACGAATCAGCGTTTCAGTAATTCGGGTATCCACACGTGACCAGATGTCAACGATCTGGTTATATCTTTCATTATTAGTAATCAAACCAGTATTGTAGTTGTCCCAAACTTCATCCACTTCCACTTTGGCATTTACCAGCAACTCTTCTTTTGTATCCGGGATGATAAGGTCATTGATGCTGAATGATAAACCGCCGCGGAATGCCATACGGAATCCAAGCGTTTTGATATCGTCAAGGAATTTCGCGGTTTTTGGAACGTTTGTCCATTTGATGATATTACCAATGATTTCCCTAAGAGATTTTTTGGTGAGCAGTTGATTTACAAATCCCACTTCAACCGGAGTAAACTGATTAAACAGAACACGGCCAACGGTAGTCTCCAGCAATTTCTTCTCCAATACATCATTCTCATTTCTAACATTCACCTTCACTTTGATGTATGCGTGCAAATCAAGTTGTCCTTCGTTATAAGCGATGATCACTTCTTCAGGACTGTAAAAAGCTTTTCCTTCTCCTTTAACTTTTTCAGTGGGAGTTGATTTCTTTCCTTTTGTGATGTAATACAAACCAAGTACCATGTCCTGTGAAGGAAGGGTGATCGGTGTACCATTTTGAGGATTGAGTATGTTATGACTGGACAACATTAACAACTGTGCTTCCAGAACTGCAGCACTGCTTAACGGAACATGCACCGCCATCTGGTCTCCATCGAAGTCGGCGTTGAACGCTGTACATACGAGGGGATGAAGCTGAATTGCTTTCCCTTCAATCAGCTTCGGCTGAAATGCCTGTATTGAAAGCCGGTGAAGTGTTGGCGCACGATTCAGCATTACTGGGTGACCTTTCAGAATATTTTCAAGAATGTCCCAAACGATGGCTTCCTTTCTGTCGACCAGTTTTCTTGCTGATTTTACTGTTTTAACGATCCCTCTTTCTATCAGTTTACGAATGATAAACGGCTTGAAAAGTTCAGCAGCCATATCTTTCGGCAAACCACACTCGTGTAATTTCAATTCAGGACCCACCACAATTACCGAACGGCCTGAATAGTCAACGCGTTTTCCCAAAAGATTCTGACGGAAACGTCCTTGTTTTCCTTTCAACACATCACTCAGTGACTTCAGGGCTCTGCCACCTTCCGCTTTCACGGCGTTGGATTTACGACTGTTATCAAAAAGAGAATCGATGGCTTCCTGCAACATTCTTTTTTCGTTGCGCAGGATCACTTCAGGAGCTTTAATTTCCAGTAATCTTTTAAGGCGGTTGTTACGGATAATTACCCGGCGATACAGATCATTCAGATCTGAAGACGCAAACCTGCCACCATCCAGAGGAACCAGTGGTCGCAGTTCCGGTGGAATAACAGGAATATATTGCATTACCATCCATTCCGGACGGTTAGTGATTCTTGTATTTGCGTCGCGGAAACTTTCAACAACACTCAATCTCTTTAAAGCATCTGCCTTACGTTGCTGTGAAGTTTCATTGGCCGCAGCTGCACGAAGGTCAAAACTTAGCTGATCTAGGTCAATACGCTGCAACAGATCATGCACAGCTTCGGCACCCATCTTGGCGATGAATTTTGTAGGATCATCGTCGGGTAAGTATTGATTATCCTTTGGAAGGGTTTCAAGAATTTCGAGATATTCTTCTTCCGTAAGCAGGTCACCCTGGTTCTGGTTTTTGTCAGCACGAATGCCAGACTGAATCACCACATATCTTTCATAATACACGATACTTTCCAGTTTCTTTGAACTCATGCCAAGTAAATACCCGGTTTTGTTCGGAAGACTTTTGAAATACCATATATGCACAACGGGAACAACCAGTTTGATATGTCCCATGCGTTCTCTGCGTACTTTCTTCTCCGTTACTTCAACTCCACAACGGTCACATACGATTCCTTTATATCGAATTCTTTTATATTTTCCACACGCACATTCGTAGTCCTTTACAGGTCCAAATATGCGCTCACAGAACAAACCATCCCTTTCAGGCTTATATGTTCTGTAGTTAATTGTTTCAGGCTTCAAAACCTCCCCATATGATCTTTCAAGAATTGAATCGGGTGAAGCAAGCCCGATGGTAATTTTAGAGAAAGTGGCTTTTGGACGATTTTCTTTTTTAATAGCCATATATTAATATCAGGTTTTTAAAAGATAAGTTACCACCCATGCGTTTACAAAGCAGTTTACACCAGGATTTATAATCCCTTTTTGCAACTTACTTTGTTGAAAATCAATAATTTACAGAGAAATTGTTTCTGAAAATGCCAGCATAAGGAGGGCAAAGGTACGTGCTTTGTATTAATTTACCAACATCTGCGGCACCTGGCTCAGGTATTTTGGCCCTTATTAAAAACCACCTCTTTTTCACTGATACCTAAGGTACCGGAGTCAAAACAAAGGATTAGAACAGAAAAAAGGAGGTAGGGCGTTAGGTAGCGTTCTTCGTAGTAAGGATAGAGAACGAAACGGACAAAAACCACGGTACAAACAGTATAGAAAAAATAGTTTATTTCCTGTTTCCAGCCGTAACCTCTCTTTAAACCTGATATCACAAACATGATCAGAAGGTACATAAAGAAAGATCCGGGCAAAACATAAAAATAGAGGGTCAGACTTTTCAAATACTCGCTCCTGGGAACAGAAAAGTTGTGATCCATAAACCAGAGAAATTGATGCGTGGAGGTAAGATTAACCAACATCGCCATCGTCATCAAAACTCCCGACATGATAAAAAATTCGCGTGTTGAAAGTTTATTTGAAAAATGAACGGTGGGCCACTTCCACAAAGAGAAAAGTATAATCAATTCAGAAACCACATTGTCAAGTCTTGTGCAGATTGCCAGGATCAACAAGCTATACCAGACAGCTTTACTTCCTCCGGAATAAATAAAGGAAATGGCATTCAATAATAACAAACAGGAAATTGCGTCGGGAGTTGAAAGTCTCGCAAGTATCAGAACCGGTAAAATCAACATACAAACAACACTTACCAATAAGGTCTTAAATGGTTCCAAACGCGTTATTAAAATCCGCCATACCGTTAATCCTATAAGGAAATAACAAATAAGGGAGGAAACCAGTGTTGCATGAATAAAGGAAAATCCCAGTTTCTGAAAAGCGAATACCAGCAGCACATACAAAGGCTTGATCCTGTATCTTTCAAAAATCATGGGATCAGCCTCTGTGATACGATCTGCGTGATCCTGATATTCTTTCGAGGGAAGTTCTTTTCGTAGAATTTGCTTTGTTTCTTCAACAACGCCGTCCATGGTGCCTTTTTCTTTTTCAACAACCAGGGCCATATAAAAAGGCATATCACCGTTATGTCCCGGAAATTTTGAAAGACAAAAAGTGGCCGCTGAAATAAAAACGATGTAAAGAAGAAATGCATTTCTTGAAAACATATTTTTCAACTTTGCGGCAACGGTGTGCTCATTTCCTGTTTCAACAATCTGCCATTTCTTTCCAGAAACTTTTCCCGGATGATCTGCTGTACGGGAACATCACGAATCTTGCTTTCAAGCCATGAAATAATATCCAGATACACAAAAGCCCTCGTTTCAAAACGATTTTTTTCATAGGTTTTCAGCCGCTCCAAAAGTTTCGGAAATTCAGGTTTTAATTTTTTCGTTTCCAGCTTAAAAGACTTCTTCAGAAAGCGAAATATTTCTTCTTCTACTTTACTCAGGTTTTCCATTTTTGCCATAAACCGATACACTGATTTTATAAGGTATTCCAGCAAACTGTCGTTACCCAGTTCATAGTGTGCAATCAGATGGAGTAATCTCGAATAACATTGTAAATCAGTGCGCAAATCCATCTTCCAGTTAATAATTTTATTGAGATACTTGATGGTATGTTCGTAGTCGCCGCTTCCAAAATACAAACTGGCAAATTTGTAATAGAATACGAGGATACGATGCCTGTCGAGATATATTTCGTACTCCTTCAGTTTTTCTTCTATATAAGGAACCAGTTTCAACCCTTCGGAAAATGTGCCGTCAATAAAATGGAGATTGATTTTTCCTATATGCAGGTAAACAAAAGTCTGAATCCTGCTGTTGTCATTTTCCTGTACTGATTCAGAATGGAAATAAAGTTCAAACTTACGCAGTGTCTCCAGAAACTTTGGGTAATTCAACAGATCAAAGTGTGCACTCAATAAGTTGTGCATTCCTTTAATGTAGTGCGCCGATTCGATAAAAATCATTGCGGGCTCTTTGTCAAACAGTTCTACCCATCGGTAAGTATAGCGATAATAAGAAAGAAAATCCTGTCCGATAAACGCATACCAACTATAACTCTGATAGAGATAAAGGCTTTCATAAAATCCATTGACCGCAACGAGATTACCAGGTAGTCTGGATTCGAAAAATTCTTTCACGGCAATTTCGTCTTTTTCATTCCTTGCTACGCCGTGCTGAATGTACCACCCGTAAAGCTGGAGGGCGAGGCTCGATAATTTACCTGTCAGCAGAATTTGCTCATTAACGGATTGCATTTCAACAGCGAGCTTTTCTGCCCGGTCCTGCATGCTGCGGGTAATGTGCAGTGCCTCAATTTTCTGTTCGAAAAAAAGGGCTTCCAAAACCGAACTGTATTGATGATATAAAGTTCCCGTTTCCTTTATTCGATCGAGCACTTTCAGGCTTTGCAGATATAGACCCTGATTATATAAAATCTCAGCATTATCCAGTTGTTCATGTAGTTGTAAGAAGACATTATGCTCACCCCTGATCACGCGTAAACTTGACAATATTTGCTTATACAAATGTGCTTTTACGTTGGAGAGCTGCTGTTTGCTGAGATGCTTATTTTTATTGAGGAGAACCGACTCATCATAAGCATCCATTTTGTCCAAAGCATCGAACAAATGGATGATTTTCAGGTTTTCAGAAGATGTATTCCGCTTGACATACAGCTTAAAGTTCCGTTTCTCAGACTTTTTGAGAGATTTAACAAGTTGAAACAAGGTATCTGATGAACGGTTGGGCATCGTAATTTGAAAGGTTTAAATTGAGGCCAGTGGCGGGTTTCAGCGGATAAACCAGCTTTTCCGGCCTGTAATTCAAACTATATTTTGATTTGCATAGCGAATCAAACAAAAATAACTTCGAAACAACTCATTTCCCAAAACGTTATGAAATCGGACAAAATATACATTTTCGACACTACCCTTCGTGACGGAGAGCAGGTTCCGGGCTGTAAATTGAACGCAAAAGAGAAGCTCGAACTGGCTTTGGAGCTTGAACACCTGGGTGTGGACATTATCGAAGCCGGTTTTCCAGTCTCCAGTCCTGGAGATTTCCATTCAGTAGAAGAAATATCAAAAGTAATTCAGCATGCGAGCGTTTGTGCACTGAGTCGCGCTGTTAAAGCAGACATAGAAATGGCCGCCAGCGCTATAAAAAAAGCCAAACATCCCAGAATACATACCGGAATTGGCACGTCGGATTTCCATATCAAATCGAAGTTCAATTCAAATCGTGAAGAAATTCTTGAAAGGGCGGTTCAGGCTGTTAAGTGGGCTAAAAATCTGGTGGAAGACGTTGAGTTCTACGCCGAAGATGCAGGAAGGACCGATAATGTATACCTGGCCCGCGTTGTGGAAGCTGTTATTAAAGCAGGCGCTACAGTAGTCAATATTCCGGATACCACGGGCTATTGCTTACCCCACCAATACGGAGAAAAAATTGCCTACCTTAAAAATAACGTGAAAAATATTGAAAGAGCTGTGATATCCTGTCATTGTCACAATGACCTGGGACTCGCAACAGCGAATTCCATAGCAGGAATCATCGCCGGTGCGCGTCAGATAGAATGTACTATGAATGGATTGGGTGAAAGGGCCGGCAATACCGCTCTGGAGGAAGTTGTTATGGTGATCCGCCAACATGCAGATTTGGGCTTCACCACCGGCATCAAAACGAAGTTATTAAATCCGATGAGCCGTCTGGTAGCCGACACCATGCGTATGCAAGTACAGCCCAACAAAGCAATTGTTGGTGCGAATGCCTTTTCTCACTCCTCGGGAATTCATCAGGACGGATTTCTTAAAGACACTCAAACCTATGAGATCATCAATCCGGATGAAGTAGGTGCCGACGGTTCAAAGATTGTGCTTACGGCCCGCAGCGGGCGAAGTGCATTGGCTCACCGGTTCCGGATCATCGGATATGAATTTACAAGGAATGAAATTGATACACTGTATGTCGAATTTCTTCGTCTGGCAGATACGAAAAAGGAAGTCAGCGAAGAAGACCTGCATGGACTTGCTAAAGTAGCTGTTAGCGTTTAGGTTATTTCAGCAGATCATCGGTTAAATAATATAATCTGGGTATGAAATCCAAAACACTTTTCGAAAAAATCTGGGACACACATGTAATTAGAACCATAACGGATGGTCCGTCCGTTTTATATATTGATAAACATCTTATTCATGAAGTCACAAGTCCCCAGGCATTCAAAGGACTTGAGGACAGAGGTCTGCCTGTATTTCGTCCAAAACAAATTGTTGCGACGGCTGATCACAATGTTCCAACCGAGAACCAGCACCTGCCTATCAAAGAAGCGCTATCCCGTTTGCAGGTGGAAACGCTGGAGAAAAATTGTAAAAAATTTGGGATAGAACTTTACGGATTGGGACACCCTTATCAGGGCATCGTTCATGTCATCGGCCCCGAACTTGGGATTACATTGCCGGGGATGACCATCGTTTGTGGGGACAGTCATACGTCCACACACGGCGCATTCGGAACCATCGCGTTTGGCATTGGAACGAGCGAGGTTGAAATGGTGATGGCCACCCAGTGTCTACTGCAGTCGCGTCCCAAACTCATGCGAATTAATGTGGAGGGAAAGCTTAATAAAGGTGTATTGTCAAAAGATATTATTCTTTACATCATTGCAAAAATATCCGCCAGTGGAGCTACAGGATATGCAGTAGAATATGCAGGTTCTGCCATTCGTGATTTGTCCATGGAAGCCAGAATGACAATCTGCAATATGAGTATTGAGATGGGTGCAAGGTGTGGCATGATTGCTCCTGACGAAACAACTTTTGCCTACATTAAAGGAAGAAAATTCGCGCCGCAGGGCAAGGCCTGGGATGAATCTTTATCCTATTGGAAAACGCTTTACACGGATAAAGGTGCTGCTTTTGATTCAGAGATCCATATCAAAGCGTCGGACATAGAACCAATGATAACTTATGGAACCAACCCGGGGATGGGCATCGGCATAACAGGACATGTTCCTAATCTTCGGGATGTGGAAGAACAGGAAATTCGTTCGTTTGAAAAATCACTATCGTATATGGGTCTCGAGCCCGGTATGGGAATTAAGGGCAAGAAAGTCGACTACGTGTTTATCGGGAGCTGTACCAACAGCCGGATAGAGGATCTTCGACTGGTTGCATCATTTGTAAAAGGCAAACAAAAAGCGAAAGACGTACAGGTTTGGATCGTTCCGGGAAGTAAACAGGTTGAAAAACAAGCACAGGAGGAAGGGATAGATAAAATATTTGAAGAAGCGGGTTTTCTTCTTCGCCAACCTGGGTGTTCAGCCTGTCTTGGCATGAATGAAGATAAAATTCCCGCAGGTAAGTATTGCATTTCTACGAGTAACCGGAATTTTGAGGGACGCCAGGGACCAAATTCAAGAACATTTCTGACAAGCCCCCTGAGTGCTGCAGCCGCTGCAATCACTGGCAGGGTAACGGACGTGAGGGAACTCATTTGAAAGTATGGGAGTATGGGAGTATGGGAGTATGGGAGAGAAGAAAATTATGTAAGAAATTTTTTAAAATATAAAAATGGTTTATTTAGAAGTTTTGGAAAAGAGAGTTTGTGCTGAAGATTTTAATCATATCTCAAACGTTATGCTTGCATACTCCCATACTTCCATACTCTCATTATTTTCAAGATGAAAGCAATTAATAAAATAGTCAGTACAGTAGTGCCAATCAATATCGAAAATATTGATACGGACCAGATCATACCTGCCCGTTTTTTGAAAGCAACAAACCGCGACGGTTTTGGAAAAAATCTTTTCCGTGATTGGCGCTATGAAAATGACGATGAAAATAAACCCATACCCGGATTTGCTTTGAACGATCCAACATACAAGGGCAAAATACTGGTTGCAGGTAAAAATTTCGGATGCGGTTCATCACGTGAACACGCCGCCTGGGCAATCAAGGATTATGGATTTGACATTGTAGTCAGTAGTTTTTTTGCAGATATTTTCAAAAACAATGCACTCAACAATTTCTGCCTGCCCGTTACAGTGACTGAAAATTTTCTGAAGGCCATATTCGACGCTGTTAACCAGGACGTTTCCACGCCGGTCACCGTGGATCTGGAAAGCCAGACTATTAGTCTCACAGACAAAAACGGAAAGGACATCAAAGAGAAATTTGACATAAGTCAGTATAAGAAAACCTGTCTGCTCAATGGGTATGACGATATCGATTATCTGTTGAGCATGAAAGAGGAAATAACTGAATTCGAAAACAAACACCCCGTTCATCTGAATATTGTATGAAAAAAAATATAGTTGTAATTGAGGGAGATGGGATTGGGCCCGAAGTGACCCGTCAGGCGGTTAAAGTTCTTAATTCAATTGCCGAATGCTTCCATCATGAATTTGAATATAGATATTGCCTGATGGGAGCAGTTGCGATCGACAAAACAGGTAATCCACTTCCTGATGAAACGATTGAACTGGCATTAGAAAGTAGCGCCATTCTTTTCGGAGCTATTGGTCATCCAAAATACGACAATGACCCAACCGCCAAAGTGCGCCCTGAGCAGGGTCTTTTAAAATTGAGAAAGTCGCTGCAATTGTTTGCAAACATCCGACCCGTAAGCACATATCCTTCTTTGCATCATCTTTCCCCGTTAAAGTCAAAGAATATAGAAGACGTTGATTTTATCATATACAGGGAACTTACTGGAGGCATCTATTTTGGGAAAAAGGAAACAAGTGCGGATCAAAAAACTGCTTTTGATGAATGCAGTTATAGCAGAGAGGAAATTGAACGCATCGCTCATCTGGCTTTTAAACACGCCTTGACGCGAAGAAAAAAACTCACGCTGGTTGATAAAGCAAATGTACTCGAGACCTCCCGCTTATGGCGTAAAGTAGTTCAGGAAATTGCTGCAGGTTACCCGGATGTGAGTTTGGATTTTCTTTTTGTAGACAATGCAGCAATGCAGATTATTGTTAATCCAAAACAATTCGACGTCATACTCACTGAAAATATGTTTGGCGATATCCTCAGTGATGAAGCCAGCGTAATCAGCGGCTCGCTTGGACTTCTGCCCTCTGCATCAGTTGGGAAAGGGCCCGCACTATTTGAACCCATACACGGATCGTATCCGCAGGCCGCCGGAAAAGACATAGCGAACCCGCTGGGTTCCATTCTTTCCGCAGCGATGATGCTGGATCATTTTGAATTACATAAGGAAGCCGACCTGGTACGTGAAGCCGTAGAATGGACACTAATTAATGGATTTGTAACAAAAGATATCGATCCGGTAAACTTCTATTTCACAACTACAATCGGTGAATTGATCAGCGACTATCTCGTTGGAAAAATTTCCGGTACGGAACTGAATCAGGAAAATATCGCTTTGAGAAAATCGACAATAATATAATTTAAAGTTCTTTGTTTTTTTATTCGCGGTTCGTATATTCGCAATTCAACTCTGCAAATGAAGTTAATCAGCGTTTATAATAAAGTAGTGGCTACCCGTTTTCTGGTGGTCATTATTATTATTGTATCCGTCCTTCATGGAGGCAGTTGATCATTTAAAAAAATAATTTTTAATACGACCCGCCTCCGAAAGGCGGGTTTCTTTTTTTTATTATGGCTGAACTAAACAGATATTCCAGGACACTGACTCAGGATGAAAATCTTCCAGGCGCACAAGCGATGTATTATGCCATTGGATTTTCTGAAGCTGATTTTAAAAAGGCGCAGGTAGGAATTGCCAGCATGGGATGGGATGGAAATCCTTGTAATATGCATCTGAACGATCTGGCAAAATTGGTAAAGGAAAGTGTAAATAAAACTGATTTGCTGGGCCTTGTTTTTCATACGATTGGCGTAAGTGATGGAATCAGTATGGGCACAGACGGCATGCGGTATTCGCTCGTCAGTCGCGATGTTATTGCAGACAGTATAGAGACCAATGCAGGCGCACAGTATTACGATGCCATTGTGTCTATCCCGGGTTGTGATAAAAATATGCCAGGATCGATCATGGCGATGGGCAGACTGAACCGGCCTGGAATCATGTTATATGGAGGTACCATAGCTCCCGGTCATTACAATGGTCAGGATCTGAATATTGTCTCGAATTTTGAAGCGTTGGGACAAAAGATCGCCGGCAACATGACGGAAACAGATTTCAAAGCCATTGTTCGTCACAGTTGTCCCGGAGCAGGCGCGTGTGGTGGGATGTACACCGCCAATACCATGGCCTGTGCGATTGAAGCGTTGGGAATGAGTCTGCCGTACTCCTCTTCAAATCCGGCATTGAGTGCCGACAAACAAAAAGAGTGTTCTGCCATTGGGCCCGCCATAAAACTATTGCTCGAAAAAGATATTAAGCCAAGAGATATCATGACCAGAAATGCATTTGAAAATGCGATAACTGTCGTGATGGTATTAAGTGGATCTACAAATGCTGTTCTGCATTTAATAGCAATGGCAAAAAGTGTGGATGTTCCGTTGACGCAGGACGATTTTCAGGTAATCAGCAACAAAGTTCCGATGCTGGCAGATTTTAAACCAAGTGGAAAATATCTGATGGAAGATCTTCATCAGTATGGGGGTACACCGGCAGTAATGAAGTACCTGCTGAAAAATGGAATGCTGCACGGAGATTGTATAACCGTTACAGGAAAAACCATTGCTGAGAACCTGGCAAGCGCACCGGATCTGGATTTTGTAGAACAGAAAGTAATAATGCCCCTTGAACATCCCATTAAAGCGTCGGGTCATCTTCAAATATTGTATGGTAACCTGGCTGAAAAAGGAAGCGTAGCAAAAATTACCGGTAAGGAAGGTGAAAGATTCGAAGGTACTGCTCGTGTTTTTGACGGAGAGAGTGATCTGATCAAAGGTATTCAGTCGGGCAAAGTGCACGCCGGCGACGTGGTGGTAATCAGAAATATTGGTCCGAAAGGAGCGCCTGGAATGCCCGAGATGTTAAAACCAACCGGCGCAATAATCGGCGCTGGTCTGGGTAAGACTGTTGCACTGATTACGGACGGACGGTTTAGCGGGGGTACACATGGTTTTGTTGTAGGACATATTACACCGGAAGCGTTTGTTGGCGGTCTGCTTGGTTTGGTTGAAGACAACGATATCATCGAAATAGACGCGACTAAAAACTCATTGACATTAAAAGTGAGTGAAGACGTCATTAAAGAAAGAAGAAAAAAATACAAACAGCCGGCGTTGAAAGCGACCAAAGGGGTATTATTTAAATACGCCCAGGTCGTAAAAGATGCAAGTGAGGGTTGCGTGACGGATGAGGCTTAGAAAAAAGTGTGAGAGTGTGAGAGTGTGAGAGTGTGAGAATATGGTTAAATGATAAAGTCAGTATTAAATTAGAAAATATGGAAACGCTGGAATTAAAAAAAGACAATCCTGCATCAAAACATAAAACGCGTAAATTATCAGGTTCAGCGGCACTCCTGGAAATATTTCTTTCGGAAGGAGTAGATACCATTTTTGGATATCCAGGAGGAGCGATCATGCCGATATATGATGCATTGTACGATTATCAGCAGAAATTAAATCATGTGCTCGTCCGTCATGAACAAGGCGCTATCCATGCCGCTCAGGGATATGCAAGATCATCGGGGAAAACTGGAATTGTATTTGCGACAAGCGGACCCGGAGCAACCAATCTGGTGACCGGCCTGGCTGACGCAATGATTGACAGTACACCACTGGTTTGTATTACAGGCCAGGTGTTTGCGCATTTACTCGGAACGGATGCGTTTCAGGAAACAGATGTCATCAATATCACCACTCCTGTTACTAAATGGAATTATCAAATTACGGACGCCACGGAGATTCCTTCGGTGCTTGCAAAAGCGTTCTATCTTGCCGCAAGCGGAAGACCTGGTCCAGTGCTGATTGACATCACGAAAAATGCCCAGATACAGGAATTCGAATTCGATGAATACGCCTCCTGTGAACATATCCGGAGTTATCGCCCAAAACCTATCGTAAGAAAAGAATATATTGAAGAAGCAGCCAGGCTGATTAATGAAGCGAAAAAACCATTTATTATTTTTGGTCAGGGCGTACTGTTGGGAAGGGCCGAGAATGAATTTAAAGCCTTTATTGAAAAGTCCGGCATTCCCGCTGCATGGACAATTCTGGGCATGAGCGCAATACCCACAGATCATCCACTGGCTGTTGGAATGTTGGGCATGCATGGAAATTATGGTCCGAATGTCCTTACCAATGATTGTGATGTGCTGATTGCAATCGGCATGCGTTTCGATGACAGGGTAACAGGCCGCCTGGACAAATACGCAAAACAGGCAAAAATTATTCATCTGGATATTGATCCGGCAGAGATTGATAAAAATGTAAAGTCAGCAGTTCCTGTGTGGGGAGACTGCAAAGAAACGTTGCCCTTGTTAACGCAGCTGATAGACAAAAAAACATATCCTGAATGGCGCCAGAAATTCAGGGATTACCAAAAACAGGAGGACGAAAAATGCATCTACCCGGAAATGCATCCAACCTCCGACGTGCTATCGATGGGTGAAGTAATTGATACACTGAATGAATTAACAGGTGGAAATGCGATTTTAGTTACGGATGTTGGACAACACCAAATGGTAACCTGTCGCTACGCAAAATATAATCAGTCGAATAGCAATATCACTTCCGGAGGTCTTGGAACCATGGGATTCGCACTTCCTGCAGCCATAGGTGCAAAATTCGGAGCTCCACATCGGACAGTAATTGCCATCGCAGGTGACGGCGGTTTTCAAATGACTTTACAGGAATTGGGAACCATTATGCAAACCGAACTGAATGTTAAGATCATCGTATTGAATAACAATTTTCTTGGCATGGTAAGACAATGGCAGGAACTCTTTAACGAGAGAAGGTATTCATTTGTAGATATACAGAGTCCGGATTTTGTTGAGCTCGCTAAATCGTATCGAATCAAAGGTCAAAAAGTGACGGTGCGCGAAAAATTAAAAGCTGCTTTAAAAGAAATGCTGGATAACGATGGGGCATATCTGTTGGAAATTATGGTTGGCAAAGAAAACAATGTGTTTCCTATGGTTCCGCAGGGTTGCAGTGTAAGTGAAATCAGATTGAGTTAACCTGAAATAAATAGTCATGATAAAACAAGAATTCACTATTACAGTATATACGGAAAATCAGATCGGGTTACTCAATCGGATTGCCATTATTTTCTCCCGAAGAAAGATCAACATAGAGAGTATGAATACATCGCCTTCAGAAATTGAAGGTATTCATCGTTTCACCATCGTCATCAACGAATTCGAAGAGGTTGTAAAAAAACTTTGCCGTCAGATAGAAAAACAGGTAGAAGTATTGAAAGCCTATTATAACCGCAATGATGAAATTGTATGGCAGGAACTTGCATTGTATAAAGTATCTACCGACCAGATAGCAGAGAAAGTAAAAGTGGAGCGTCTGCTCAGAAGATTTGGCGCAAGGGCGGTTGTGATCCGAAAAGATTACACCGTATTCGAAACCACGGGTCATCGCGAAGAGACGGATGGGCTGCTTTCAGCTTTGGAACCGTATGGCGTCATCGAATTTGTTCGCAGTGCGCGAGTGGCCATTATTAATGCCAGCAGAGGCTTCCATGAAAAGCTCAAAGAATTTGAACAAACAGAACCCGGAGAACAGGTAATAGAAAATGAATTTCTGGATAAACAGGATGAGGTTTTCAGCATGTAAAAAACTTAAAGCCGAAAGCCCAAAGCGGAACACTTATGTAAAAAATGAGGCAATTTGGTAATAGGCAGACGTTCAATTTTGAAGTTGGAAATTGACATTTGAAAACATATTTATATTCTAATTAAAATACAAAAAGCTTTAGGCCTTGGGCTTTAAGCTTTGAGCTTAAAAAAACAACAATTCACATTTAATAATTAAACAAATGGCTAAATTAAATTTCGGTGGAACAGAAGAAACGGTTGTAACCCGTGATGAATTTCCACTTTCGAAAGCCCAGCAGGTATTGAAAGACGAAGTAATCGCAGTGATCGGATATGGCGTACAGGGTCCCGGTCAGGCGCTGAATCAAAAAGATAATGGTATCAACGTAATCGTTGGACAGCGTAAAAATTCAAAAACCTGGGATAAAGCGGTACGTGACGGATTTGTGCCTGGCGTTTCATTGTTTGAAATTGAGGAAGCGTTGGAGAAAGGCACCATCATTTGTTATCTTTTAAGTGATGCCGCACAGATAGAATTGTGGCCCACTGTTAAAAAACACCTGACGAAAGGTAAGGCGCTATATTTTTCCCATGGATTCGGTATCACGTTCAAAGAACAAACCGGCATTGTCCCACCGGCTGATGTGGATGTTTTCCTCGTGGCTCCAAAAGGGTCAGGAACCTCTTTAAGAAGAATGTTTTTACAGGGGCGTGGATTGAACAGCAGCTACGCTATATTCCAGGATGCCACAGGGAAAGCAAAAGACCGGGTGATTGCACTGGGCATTGCTGTTGGCAGTGGTTATCTTTTTGAAACTAATTTTAAGAAAGAAGTTTACAGCGATCTGACAGGTGAGCGCGGTACTTTAATGGGCGCTATCCAGGGCATATTCGCTGCACAATATCAGGTGCTTCGCGACAAAGGACATTCGCCTTCAGAAGCTTTTAATGAAACAGTTGAAGAACTAACACAAAGTCTGATGCCACTGGTTGCCGAAAATGGCATGGATTGGATGTATGCCAATTGTTCCACTACCGCACAGCGCGGTGCGCTTGACTGGTGGAAAAAATTCCGGGACGCTACTGCTCCTGTTTTCAAAGAGCTTTATGAAAGTGTCGCTTCAGGAAAGGAATCCCAGCGTTCAATTGACAGCAATAGCAAATCAGACTATCGCGAAAAACTGGAAGTTGAACTCAAAGAATTACGTGATAGCGAAATGTGGCAGGCAGGAAAAACAGTAAGAAGTTTACGTCCTGAAAATCAGGCGGCACCGGTTCCTAAATCAGATAAGAAGATCGTCGAAAAAGTTTAAATATGGAAACGACAGCACGGTCCGTAAAATTGGATGTGGCGGGAGCAGCAGAAAGATTAAAAAAAATAGTCGTAAGAACACCCTTGGTTTTAAATCAGAATCTCTCACGGAGATATCATTGTAATGTTTATCTAAAACGTGAAGACCTTCAGGTGGTTCGCTCCTATAAAATAAGAGGCGCATTCAATATGATGAGTAGTCTTTCTGAAGAAGTGCTCCTGAAGGGCGTTGTATGTGCCAGCGCTGGAAATCATGCCCAGGGTTTCGCATACTCCTGCAAAAAACTGAATGTGAAGGGTGTAGTATTTATGCCCATCATTACACCTAAACAAAAAGTGGATCAGACACGTATGTTTGGTGAACATTTTGTCGAAATTAAACTTGTCGGGGACACATTCGATGATTGTGCTGTTGCTGCAAAAAAATATACAGCAGAAAATCAAATGATTTTCGTACCTCCGTTTGAAGATCTGCGGATTATTGAAGGGCAGGCAACCGTGGGACTTGAGATCCTGGAAGATCTGTCGGATATCGATATGCTTTTTGTACCGGTTGGCGGTGGCGGCCTGGCATCCGGCGTGGGCACGTATTTTAAAACCTATTCTCCCAAAACTAAGATCATAGGTCTCGAACCCGAAGGTGCGCCTTCTATGGAAGCAGCATTTAAAGCGGGACATCCGGTAACTCTTGAAAAGATTGACCGTTTTGTAGACGGAGCTGCCGTAAAAAGAACTGGCGATCTTACTTTTTCAATTTGCAGGGAAATGCTGGACGCACTTGACCTGGTTCCGGAAGGACGTATTTGCACCACCATTCTTAAGCTTTATAATGAAGAAGCGATTGTAGTTGAACCAGCTGGAGCTTTATCGATTGCGGGGTTGGAAAAAAGAGCGGAAGAAATCAAGGGTAAAAATGTAGTCTGTATAGTCAGCGGAAGCAACAATGATATTGACAGAATGCCGGAGATTAAAGAACGATCGCTGCAATATGAAGGACTCAAACACTATTTCCTGATACGTTTTGCACAGCGTCCTGGTGCTCTCAAGGAATTTGTGAGTAATGTACTCGGACCGAATGACGATATCACCCGTTTTGAGTATATGCAAAAAACGGATAAGGAATCGGGTCCCGCTGTGGTGGGAATCGAACTGGTAACAAAAGCTGACTATCAGGTTCTGCTTGAAAACATGAAGAAATATCAGATAGATTACACAGAAATAAATAAAAACGATACCCTTTTCAGCTTATTGGTCTAAAAGGCAAGCCTGACATGAGTGCCCGGACATGAAAATAAATGAAGAAAAGCAGAACAAGGGACGGCCTTTTTATGTTAAGTTTTGAGCCCTGCACTTTTCGCGTTTTTTCTAAGTGAAATATCAGTTTTTTTACATATTTTTAAACGAATCACACCCTTCCTTAGAAAAATACACAGAATAACGATTGTTCGTTGATGCCATTCACTGCTTAACCGAAATAAATGGAACAAAATCAAGGATTATATCATCCTTCTTTTGAGCGGGATGCTTGTGGCATCGGCTTTGTCGCCAACATCAAAGGGTATAAGTCACACCAGATCATTTCCGACGCACTGACGATTCTCGAGAATATGGAACACCGGGGCGCATGTGGCTGTGAAAGCAATACCGGCGACGGTGCGGGTATTATGATCCAGACTCCGCATGAGTTCTTTTTTGACGAATGTATAAAGCTCGGTTTCCACCTGCCTGCTTATGGAAGATATGGAGTGGGTATGATATTTTTCCCCAGAGACCCGATGCTGAAGGAAGAATGCCGCGATATATTCAATCGGGCGGCGGATAAGCTGGGGCTTGAAGTGTTGGGATATCGTAAAGTGCCGGTTAATCCGGATGGAATCGGACCGACTGCCCTTTCAGTTGAGCCCGACATCGAACAGGTTTTTATTGCAAGCCCTGATCATATCAATGATCCCGAAGAATTTGAACGCAAGTTGTTTATTCTTCGGAATTATTCAAGTCATACCATTCAAAATTCGGTAAAGAAAGATCCAATCGGCTTTTATCTCGCATCACTTTCCTATAAAACAGTAGTTTATAAAGGACAGTTGACCAGTCTGCAGGTAAGAAATTATTTTCCCGATTTGAATAATAACAGGATTGTATCTGCATTCGGACTGATTCATTCAAGATTTGCCACAAACACATTTCCTTCCTGGAAACTGGCCCAGCCATTTCGTTATATAGCCCATAATGGAGAAATAAACACGGTGCAGGGAAATCTCAATTGGCTGAAGACAAGTGAAAATGCTTTTGAATCTCCATTCTTTTCAAAAGAGGAAATGGAAATGCTGTTGCCACTAATTGTTGACGGACAATCGGATTCTGCCTGCCTGGACAATATGATCGAACTGCTGCTGCTTTGCGGCAGATCATTACCACACGTGATGATGATGCTGATTCCCGAAGCATGGGATGGAAATGATCAGATGGATCCCGTTAAGAAAGCATTTTACGAATTTCATGCCTCACTCATGGAGCCATGGGATGGTCCGGCTTCCATTTCATTTACAGATGGGAAAATGATCGGCGCCACCCTCGACAGGAATGGCCTCCGTCCTTCACGTTACTGTGTGACAACTGACGATCGTGTGATCATGGCTTCCGAAACAGGTGTACTTCCCATTGACCAGAAACTCATTCGCGAAAAAGGCAGGTTGCAACCCGGCAAAATGTTCGTGGTTGATATGGAACAGGGAAGAATCATCAGTGATGATGAACTGAAGAATAAAATCTGTTCTTCAAAACCATATGCTGAATGGCTCAACAAATACAAAATAAGACTCGAAGAGTTGCCAGAACCGCGTGTTGCATTTACTGAATTACATCACGATCAGATATTCAAATATCAAAAAGCATTTGGTTACACGACGGAAGATGTGGAATCCATCATCACGCCCATGGCGCTGGAAGGCAAGGAGCCGATAGGTTCTATGGGTTCAGATATTCCACTCGCAGTACTCAGTGATGAACCTCAGCATCTCAGCAGTTATTTCAAACAATTATTCGCTCAGGTAACGAATCCTCCTATTGATCCCATAAGGGAAAGATTGGTCATGTCGCTGGCAACCTTTGCGGGAAACAACGGCAATCTTTTGGTTGAAGATCCGCTGGACTGCCATTGTGTAGCATTGAAACATCCGGTGCTTACCAATCACGAGTTGGAAAAGATTCGCAGTATCGATACGGGAATTTTTCAGGCGAAAACTTTGCAGTTGTATTTCAGAGCCGATGAAAAACCTGGTTCTCTCCAGGCCGGTGTGGAAAGACTATGCAGATACGCCGCAGATGCAGCCAACGATGGATTTGAAGTACTGATTTTATCTGATCGCGCCATTGATTCAGATCACGCGCCGATTCCAACGCTGCTGGCGACGGCTGCTGTTCATCATCACTTAATAAGAAAAGGGTTACGTGGGCAGGTAGGAATTATTGTGGAAGCGGGTGATGTTTGGGAAGTACATCATTATGCATGTCTTATCGGATTCGGCGCTACTGCCATCAACCCATATCTCGCGTTTGCCACTATTCATGATGCTCGTGTTACCGGAAAATTACAAACGAATCTCGAAGCGGAGTATCTCAAAAAAAATTATATAAAAGCAGTCAACGAAGGTTTGTTGAAAGTGTTCTCCAAGATGGGCATTTCCACACTGCAGTCTTATCAGGGTGCTCAGATATTTGAGATCATCGGATTGAATCATTCGGTTGTGGATAAATATTTCACCGGAGCCACATCACGAATTGAAGGAATGGGACTGGATGAAATCGCAAGGGAGACACTGGCGAAACATTTATTTGCATTCAGCCGCAAGGACATTCCGGTAGAACGCCTGCCAACCGGCGGAGTATATCAATGGAAACGCAAAGGAGAATTCCATCTTTTTAATCCGAATACGATTCATTTTCTTCAGTATTCAACTCATATGAACGATTATGCTTCGTTCAAGAAATATTCCAAACTGGTAAACGATCAGATGGAAAAATCTGCGACCATCAGGGGAATGTTTCAATTCAGAAGAAATCGTCCCTCTATTTCTTTGGATGAAGTAGAACCGGAAGAAAGTATTCTGAGGAGATTTGCAACGGGTGCGATGAGTTTCGGATCTATTTCCCATGAAGCTCACTCAACACTGGCGATAGCAATGAACAGAATAGGCGCAAAAAGCAACACCGGTGAAGGAGGAGAAGACGAGTTCCGTTTTGATAAACTTGAAAATGGCGACTCTATGCGTTCTGCAATTAAGCAGGTCGCATCTGCAAGGTTTGGAGTTACGAGTTACTATCTGACACAGGCTGACGAACTGCAGATAAAAATGGCTCAGGGAGCGAAACCTGGTGAAGGAGGACAATTACCCGGTCATAAAGTAGACGATTGGATTGGGAAAGTAAGACACTCCACACCGGGTGTGGGTCTGATTTCACCTCCTCCACATCACGATATATATTCAATCGAAGATCTTGCACAGTTGATATTTGATCTCAAAAATGCAAATCGCGCCGCCAGGATAAATGTGAAACTTGTTTCCAAAGCAGGCGTAGGAACCATTGCCGCAGGCGTAGCCAAGGCAAAATCGGATGTGATCCTGATTTCAGGTCATGACGGCGGTACCGGGGCGTCGCCCATCAGTTCGATCCGGCATACAGGACTTCCATGGGAATTGGGGCTTGCCGAATCCCATCAGACTTTGGTGAAAAATAAATTACGAAGCCGCGTAGTACTTCAAACTGACGGTCAGTTAAAAACAGGCAGAGACGTAGCAATTGCCACTTTGCTGGGCGCGGAAGAATGGGGTGTGGCCACAGCCGCACTGGTGGTGGAAGGATGTATTATGATGCGGAAATGTCATTTGAATACCTGCCCTGTCGGCGTTGCCACACAGGATCCTGAACTTAGGAAACGGTTTACAGGAAACGCAGATCATGTAGTTAACCTTTTTAAATTCCTTACCAGAGAATTACGTGAGATCATGGCAGAACTCGGATTTCGTACCATAGAAGAAATGGTAGGACAGGTTGAATGTCTTGAAGTAAATGATCGTCACAAACATTGGAAAACAAAAAAGTTAAATCTATCGCCCATTCTTTTCAAGGAACCTACCTCGATGTATACTGGTATATATCATATGGAAGACCAGGACCACGGACTAGCTGACGTATTGGATTGGAAATTATTGGAGGCTGCCAAGCCTGCGATTGAATTTGGTCAAAAAATTTCAGCGGCATTTAAAGTTAAAAATACCGACCGCACCATCGGCACCATTCTTTCCAACGAAATATCAAAAATATTCAAAGCCAAAGGTTTGCCGCCTGACAGTATTCATTTCAAACTCACCGGGACAGCCGGACAAAGTTTCGGTGCCTTCAACACAAGTGGTGTGACGCTGGAACTGGAAGGAGATGCAAACGACTATTTTGGTAAAGGATTGTCCGGCGCACGTTTGATCGTTTATCCTGCTCAGGATGCAGGATTTATACCAGAGGAAAATTTTATCATAGGAAACGTTGCATTTTATGGTGCCACTTCAGGCGAAGCTTATATAAGAGGAAAAGCCGGAGAGCGTTTTGCGGTTCGAAATTCCGGAGCAAATGCAGTGGTAGAAGGCATTGGCGATCACGGTTGCGAATATATGACCGGAGGAAGAGTGGTGATTCTCGGATCTACTGGCAGGAACTTCGCTGCCGGCATGAGTGGAGGAATTGCCTATATATACAATGTGGATGGAAAATTTTCTTCCCTGTGTAATTTGGATATGATAGATCTGGATCCACTGAATGAAGAAGATATACTCGAAATGAAAGAAATGATTTCCCGGCATTACAGATATACCGGCAGTTCAGTGGCAAAATTTGTATTGGAGGACTTTGAAAATCAACTGCGGAATTTCGTCAAAGTGTTTCCTAAAGACTACAAAAAAGTATTGTCTGAAAAAAAAGCACACGTACGTATCAATTCCTGATTAACTATTATTATTAAGAATTAAGCAATGGGTAAACCAACCGGGTTTCTGGAATTTAAACGCGAACTTCCGTCCAAACGACCAATACAGGAAAGAAGAAAGGATTACAAGGAATTTGTAAATCAATACGAGCCGGAACAATTAAATAAACAGGCGGCACGTTGCATGAACTGTGGCATTCCTTTTTGTCACAATGGATGTCCTCTGGGAAATGTAATTCCTGAATTTAATGATGCAGTTTATCGCAAGGCCTGGCAGGACGCTTATGACATCCTGGTTACAACAAATAATTTCCCCGAGTTTACTGGCAGAATTTGTCCGGCACCTTGTGAAACAAGTTGTGTTTTGGGAATCAATCAGCCGGCAGTAGCCATTGAGGAAATCGAAAAACATATTATAGAAATTGCATTTGAAAAGGGATTTGTAAAAGCCAAACAGCCCAATGTACGTACCGGGAAAAATGTAGCTGTAGTAGGTTCCGGTCCTGCGGGACTCGCAACGGCAGCGCAGTTAAATTCTGCGGGGCACACCGTTACCGTTTTCGAGAGAGACGATTCACCGGGCGGTTTATTAAGATATGGTATTCCGGATTTTAAACTGGAAAAATGGATCATCGACAGGAGAGTCAATCTGCTGGTACAGGAAGGCATCATTTTCCGCTGTAACATAAATGTGGGTGTGGACATAAGTACTGACGAGCTCATGCGCGACTATCACGCGATTGTGTTGACTGGCGGTTCTACGATTCCAAGGGATCTCCCGGTACCGGGCCGCGACCTGAAGGGGATTTATTTTGCAATGGATTTTTTAAAGCAACAAAATAAAAGAGTCAGTGGTTTGCCGGTAAATGCGGAAGATGTTTTTGCAACCGGGAAAAATGTAATTGTAATAGGTGGTGGTGATACCGGCAGTGACTGTGTTGGCACTTCCAATCGCCATGGTGCAAAACAAATAACGCAGTTTGAATTGCTTCCCCAGCCCCCCAAAGAAAGAACTTCATTCATGCCATGGCCTACTTATCCAATGATTATGAAAACGACTTCTTCCCACGAAGAAGGATGTGAAAGACAATGGGCTATGGCGACCAAAGAATTTATTGGAGATGAGAATGGAAATTTAAAGGCATTGAAAATTGTGCAGCTGGAATGGAAACTAACTGACGATGGCCGCCCCGCGAGATTCATAGAAGTAGCTGGAACGGAAGAGATTATTCCCTGTGAGCTCGCATTACTTGCCATGGGATTTTTACATCCGCAGCAGGAAGGATTGGTAAACGACCTGGGCGTAGATTTGGATGAACGTGGTAATGTGAAGGCGTCCGAAAAATTTTACAAGACAAGTATCGATAAAATATTTGCTGCAGGTGATCTTCGCCGCGGTCAGTCGCTGGTAGTATGGGCCATAAGTGAAGGCAGGGAATGCGCGCGCAAAGTGGATGAATTTCTCATGGGGAACTCTCTTCTCGAAACCAGGGATCATTCGTTGATTGGTGTAACCATTTGATCCAGGTAAGCGCATGTAGATTTAAAGCCTACGGTCAGTTCAATTTTTTCATCAGATTTAAAATCTCAAGGAAGTTGTCTGTCTGTTTGTATAGTTTGATCTTGTCATTATTTTTGACATTCATGAAATTCAAATCTGGACATGGGACTACATACTAGTATATCGAGAAAACGTTTTATTGCCAGTATACCTTTTGTAACCCTATTGCCCGGCATCTTCAATAAATTGAAAATAGGAAAATTCTATAAAATATCTTTCTCTACATTGGGCTGCCCCGATTGGTCTTTTGATAAGATTATCGATTTCGCGAAAGCGAATGATTATAAGGGAATAGAAGTAAGAGGAATCCTGAGGGAAATGGATCTGACGAAAGTTCCCGAGTTTTCGGATAACGATGCGATTGCGGCAACCCTGAAAAAAATGGAGGAACATGGTTTGGTATTTGTAGACCTGGGTTCTTCGGCCGCAATGCATTTACCCAAGGGTGATGAAAGATCTAAAAATCTGGACGAAGCAAAAAGATTCATAGATCTGGCGCAGAAATTAAAATGCCCTTACATAAGAGTATTTCCCAATCAGCTTCCTAAAGATCGTGACCGGCAGGAATCTTTGAATTTGATTATTGAGGGACTTCGGGAATTAGGTGATTATGCATCCGATAAAAACGTTGTCGTATTGCTGGAATCACATGGGGAGCTTATTTATAAAAAAGACTTGGTAACCGTTATGGAAGGAGCAGCGAGTCCGCATGTGGGACTGGTATGGGATATCTGTAATATGTGGATAGCCACGAAAGAACCGCCGGATGAAGTATATGCGGCTTTAAAACCTTATATCCGCCACACACATATCAAAGATTTGAAACTAATAGATGGGAAAGAAGAATATGTATTGTTGGGAACAGGCATCGTTCCGATCTTTCAGGCAATCGATCTTTTGTATAAAAATAACTATCCGGGATATTACAGTTTCGAATGGGAAAAATTATGGCATCCTGAAATTCTGGATCCGCAGATTGCGCTGGCGGATTATCCGGTTGCGATGAGGAAGCATTTGGAAAAGGCGTAAGCTTAAGGCGTAAAGCTTAAGGCGTAAAGCGTAAGGCGTAAAGCGTAAGGCTGAAAGCGATTTTGAAAATGAATTTTTAGTTTTCAAATTATCATTCCCGCATTCCATTTCCACATTCTCCCGTTATCACCATGACGCATTCACCACATTAATTGATGATGTAATCGGAGACACTGCACAAAAAAAAAGCCCCGTCTAATAAAAGACGAGGCTTCAATAAATATGGCAGCTACCTACTCTCCCGCATTGTGGTGCAGTACCATCGGCCATAAGGGGCTTAACTTCTCTGTTCGGAATGGGAAGAGGTGAACACCCTTGGAAAAACCACCATAAAAAGTTAAACGCTGAAGGCTTAAGGCTTAAAGCTCAAGGCCGGAAAGGCGTTAAGCGTTTTGCGTTAAGCGTTACGCGTAAAAAATTGCATATTGGGAGTTGTAACAGGAATATTATTGAATTTTCATTTAACTGTACGAAACAGAAAAATAAAAAAAATTAAAGCATACGGGCAATTAGTACTACTCGGCTTTACTGTTACCAGTTTTATACCTATAGCCTATCAACGTCATAGTCTTTGACGACCCTTAAAAGAAAACTCATCTCGTGGTAGGTTTCACGCTTAGATGCTTTCAGCGTTTATCCTGTCCGTACATAGCTACTCTGCACTGCACCTGGCGGCACAACAGATACACCAGCGGTACGTACGACCCGGTCCTCTCGTACTAAGGTCATGTCCACTCAATTTTCTTACGCCCATCACAGATAGGGACCGAACTGTCTTGCGACGTTCTGAACCCAGTTCACGTGCCACTTTAATCGGCGAACAGCCGAACCCTTGGGACCTTCTCCAGCCCCAGGATGTGACGAACCGACATCGAGGTGCCAAACCTCCCCGTCGATATGAGCTCTTGGGGGAGATCAGCCTGTTATCCCCGGAGTACCTTTTATCCTTTGAGCGACGGCCCTTCCATACAGAACCGCCGGATCACTTTAGCCAGCTTTCGCTCCTGCTCGACATGTATGTCTCACAGTCAAGCACCCTTATACTAATGCGCTCTTCGTACGATTACCAACCGTACTGAGGGTACCTTTGCAAGCCTCCGTTACACTTTAGGAGGCGACCACCCCAGTCAAACTACCCACCATGCACTGTTTCCCGTGAGGGATTAGATTCTAAATCAAAGAAGGTTGGTATTTCACCGACCGCTCCACCTCACCTGGCGGCAAGGCTTCGTAGCGTCCCAACTATTCTACACATCCGTAATTCAAAATCAATGCAAAGTTGTAGTGAAGGTTCACGGGGTCTTTCCGTCCCGTGACGGGTAACCGGCATCTTCACCGATACTACAATTTCACCGGGCTCGTGGAGGAGACAGTGTTCAACTCATTAGACCATTCGTGCAGGTCGGAACTTACCCGACAAGGAATTTCGCTACCTTAGGACCGTTATAGTTACGGCCGCCGTTTACTGGGGCTTCAGTCAGAAGCTTTGGCTTGCGCCGAACATCCTTCCTTAACCTTCCAGCACCGGGCAGGTATCAGGCTCTATACGTCATCTTACGATTTTGCAGGGCCCTGTGTTTTTGTTAAACAGTTGGTTGAACCATTTTGCTGAGGCCCACCGAAGTGGGCATGCTTTATCCCGAAGTTACAGCATCAATTTGCCGAGTTCCTTCTCCACGGCTCACCCGAGCGCCTTAGAATATTCTTCTCGTCCACCTGTGTCGGATTGCGGTACTGGCTGCTTTAACCTAACCTTAGAGGTTTTTCTTGGCGGCTATTAGCACTCTCAATCAGGCCGAAGCCCTCATATACTTTCGTACTTCGTCAACTCTTACGGATTTGCCTGTAAAAGCTATAACTAGATACTTAAACGTGGAATTCCGTTTCCATCGTGAGTGGGTCACTTCCGCGTCGCCCCATCGAAATTAAAGCAGGTACTGGAATATTAACCAGTTTGCCATCATCTACCCCTTTCGGGTTTGACTAAGGACCAGACTAACCCTGATCCGATTAACGTTGATCAGGAAACCTTGGACTTACGGCGATAGAGTTTTTCACTCTATTTATCGTTACTTATACCTACATTTTCGTTTCTGAACGCTCCAGCATGCGTCGCCGCACACCTTCACTGCAGATCAGAATGCTCCCCTACCGATCACCCACGTAGTGGGGATCTTAGAACTTCGGTTCACAGTTTGATGCCCGATTATTTTCCGTGCCTGAACCCTCGACCAGTGA